>NZ_JADYTS010000035.1 GCF_021531355.1 Leyella stercorea
AATTATTCTTTTCACCACGAATTCCACTAATCACACGAATGTTGCGTGCGTTATCTGAATTCATGAATAATTCGTGGTAATTCGTGACAAAAAGAACTTTATGCTTGCTGCGTGGTGTTTAGTCACGAATTATCGTGAATTGTTCACAATTCTTTTTCCGCTTTTTTCACGCTACCAGCCTTCATTATCAAGGCCCTCACTTCGTCGTAGTCGGTGAATTGCGGGTTGCGTTCCATGAATATTCTCACGGCGCGGTCGATGAGTTTGTGGTTGATAAGCTTGGCGTTCACCATCTTGTTGCCCTCCACGCGTCCCAGTCGTATCTGCACCGTAGTGCTTATCATGTCGAATATGAGCTTCTGCGAAGTGCCCGCCTTCATGCGTGTGCTGCCCGTCACGAATTCCGGACCCGTTAGCACCTCCACCCGATAGTCGGCTTGAGCGGCAATGGGTGAGTTGGGGTTGTTCACGATGCATCCCGTGGCAATGCCCTCGGCACGTGCGTGTCGTAGCGCAGCCAGCACAAAAGGCGTGGTGCCACTTGCCGAAATGCCCACCACGATGTCCTCCTGGCAGACACCCCTTGCCGTGAGCTGCGTCCAACTGTCGTCGGTGTCGTCCTCGCGCGACTCTCGCGTCTGCGTCAGACACTCTATGCCGCCAGGGAAAATGGCTTGAATCTGCCGTCCGTCGATGCCGTAAGTGTTCTGCACCTCAATGGTGTCGAGAGTGGCGAGTCGTCCGCCTGTACCGCATCCCACATAAAACAGTCGTCCGCCGCAGCGCAGCTTATGCTCCACGGCATCAATCAGCCGGTTGATGGCAGGCAGCGCCTTGTCCACCGCCACGGGCACCGACATGTTCTCGCGGTTGATATTGGCAGTAATCTGCTCCACGCTCATCTGTTCCAGATGGTCGTAGTGCGATGGCTGCTCCGTAATTCTCTTGTCCATATTAGCACGATTTTATTTCATATCTGCAAATTTAGATAAAAAATCTGAATTATAAGCCTGTCTTATCAAGAGATAGTGCAAACCGATGACAATGTATAATTTTGTGGATAGATGTTGCATGCAAATATAGTACATGCAGTAAAAAAGTGTTACAAATAAAAAATCGATTTTAGAGATTTTGAAAGCTGTTTTTCATGGTTTTAACAGCGGTTGAGCCTCGATATTTATCAATCAAGCCATCTTTGCCTTGCAACTGTACTCCTTTTGCAATGCAAATGAAGCCCAATTGCAATGCAAAAGGACTACAGTTGTAGTGTAAAAGTAGTCGTTTTACAATCAAATGGAGGATTTGTGCATTTCTATTTTTCCCTCTTCTTAGTTGCAAATCGTGTAACCTTCTGTATGTAAGGACTTTAACTTGGATTGCTCAAAACTCGCGAATTTCGAGCTAAAGATTACTTCGTGCGTTCAACTCATAGTATTGAGCGATAAAAAATACAAATATTGTATTTGAAAAAGTGCTACTTCTTCACTCCGTACACTTCATAGTCCTTCTTCCGTCTTTCTACTACCGGTGTATTTTTCCCGTCATAGTACATGTCAAACCATGTTGATGATTCCTTTGGTTTCATACTGTCACTCAGCACAAAACGCTTGCCGTCCAATGACCGTTGCTGTATATAATAATGGTGTAGTCTATATTCCGTCTTGACGAATACTTCTCTTAGTCCTAAGAAGCAGATGTCATCGTACATCCTTATCTCTGCTCTTCTGTAGGTTTCACCATTGTTTCTTCCACGCCTCATATACACTCCACCAATCTTCAAGAAATCCATGAAACCGATGGTGACAAATTCAGGCTTACGGGTGAAGCATGTCATATTCTCCAGATATACCCAGTAGTCCTTGCCGTGCTCTGTAAAGTGCAGCAAAGCGTTATCCTGCAGTTCTGCAAACTCATACGTCTGTTCAGGCTTTTCCATTGGTTTGTACAGTTCAGTACGCATAAGGTATTTGCCTTCTCTGTTTTGCACCACTCTTATGCCGTACGCCTGGGGGTATATCTTGGCATAACTGCCCAATGATTCCCATTTTTCCAGCCGATTTCTGCGATAGTATACCTGATAATTGTTCCTTGTATCGCTTGTGATTCTCAGATTGGCAGGTTCCTTATAATCAGCCAACAGTGTCTTGCCATCGATGTGGTCAATCTCTATTGCTGGTTTGAAAAACCTTATGTATTGTTTCTTTTCCTCTTCAAACTGCTTGACATCTCTTTCCCATGTGTTTCTCCTTTCCGCTAATTCCTCAGCGGTCATGGGGTGCACCATGCTATCCCAAGTCTTGCGCCATGCCAGACATCCTTGCTCATCTTCCCAAATCGACAGGTCTTCTATTTTCTCCTTGAATCTGTATAGTCTGTCTGGCTCTGATGGCTGCACAAAGAAATTACTGAATCGCAGTCCTTCGTCTGTCCCATTGTCCAACGCATTCCGCAACACGAAACTGTTCTCGTCCATCTGCCGTGTCCTTACTCTCGGATAGAGGCGCTGTCCGTCTGTAGTGGAAAATTCCAGAAAACCGTGCTTTTCGATTCTCGGTCGCTTGACGTATCGCACGCCATTGCGCAAGTCCATCCAGGGACGTTCTCTGTCTATCTTCCGTCTGGAATACAGCTTGGCTATTCCGTATGCTTTCAGTTCTACCTTATTATATTCACATGCCAGCACTTCCTTGCCGTCCTTATCCATAACACCCGACAGCCCATCCTTGTTGCTGACTATCTCGTAGCCGTATGCTTCTTCCAAGTCCATACGTTGTCCCTCATGTGTCATCACGGTGATAAGTTCTGTTCGTGCGTCCGACGTGATTCTTTCTTTTTCGTTGCGAATGGAATAGGCAATATTATACATTCCTTCTGCATCTTCGTTCAGAATGCCTTTTCCTGCTACACGTCCCTCAAACATAGCTTGCCAGTCTCTGTCATCCGATGGCAGACCAAACAAGCGGTACAATCCCACATTATCCAATATCAGACAATACTTCTTGCCTTCAAACACACGCATGCCACGTCCCACCTGTTGCAGATACTTAGCCAACGAAAGTGTGGGTCTTGCCAACTGTATAAACTCTACATCGGGACAGTCAAAGCCCTCACCGAACAAATCAACGGTTATAAGAATTTTGAGTTTTGAATTTTGAGTTTTGAATTGTCGGCAAAGCCGATTTTGAATTTTTGAATTTTGAATTTTGAATTCATGGCAATTCGTGTTCTTTAAAGAGTTATTATTGGCTAAATTCATGGACAATTCATGACAATTCGTGTCCTTTAAAGAGTCATTCGTGCCCTTAAACCTTTCAATTATAGCTTTCCGTTCTTCCAGCGGAGTCTTCGAGCTTATCGCCACCGCATTCAGTCCATGCTCCCTATAATATTCAGCTATATGTTCCGCATGCTTAATATCAATCGCATAAACTATGCCTTTCTTGTTTGGCGCATAGCGCAATATGGTATCACAAAGCCTCTCGATACTTGGCTGCACATTCAGCTTCTCACTCATCTCTTTCAGCGAGAAGTCTCCATCAGCACCTCTTTTCTTCAGCGAGTTCACCAAGCGCCAGTCCTCGCTATCCTCCTTGATAGACATATAATCGTACAGCGATAGCCACCCATCCGCAATAAATTTATTATACGACCACGACTGCAGCAGCACATCAAACAAGTCGGTGAACCCTCGTCGGTTTAATCTGCAAGGCGTGGCTGTTAGTCCTAACTTTTTCGCTTCGGGATATGCATCCATCACCTCCTTATATGTCTTCGCCACAGCATGATGCGCCTCATCAATGATAATAAGCGAAGGTCTCTCCTCCAATTCATGATAGTGCTTCGACAACCACTGTATCGAGAAAACTTTGATAAGTGAAGAGTGAAAAGTGAAGAGTGAAGAATCCAATGGCTTTCCACGCTTAACATTTAACATTTCACATTTAACATTATGCGTAGCATTAAGCATTTCACATTTCACATTAAGCGAAGCCTCAAGTGTTTCCTTGATCTGCTCTACAAGTTCCCTTCTATGCGCCACAATCCACACACATGGATTTTTCCCTTTTCCCTTTTCCCTTTTCCCTCCATCAGGAATCTTCACTCCATCAGGAATCTTCACTCCATCAGGATTTTTCACTCTTCGTTCTTCACTTTTCACTTGCTCCGCCAGGAGCATTGTTTTTCCCGTACCAGTAGGCATTTGAACCATAACAGATTGATGGGCACTAAAAGCCTCATCAATCCGTCTAATCATATCAAGTTGGTATTCGAACAACTGTATTCCTTTTCTCATTTGCAGAATCCTACATGAATTTCTATTTCATCCATTTTCTCGTTATAAACAAACTTGCTTTGTTTATAACGAGAATCAAGCTTGCTTGAATATTATGCCGAGATGCAGCCTTATCTACATTATTTGCGAGACATATTTTATTCAAGCCATAATAATTCAAAATTGAACACTCAAAACTCAACATTGCGCACAGCGCATAACTTTCTCCACCTCTTCCACAGGTACATTCAGCATACACGACACATTAAGCGGAGTAATGGTATAGCATGCACCTTGTGGCACAACACAACCATAATTACCAATGGTGGGATCAAGATGAACTACTAATAAGTACTTCATATAATTGATTTTAATGATTTAAAATCTTAAGACTTTAAACAGTTAGTGTTCAAATTAGGGAACACCAACCTTATAGACACCTACCCATGCAAGTGCCTATATAATGAGTAAAAAAATTAAAGATTAGAACCCCATTGCAGTATCGCTCTGCACTACGCCGCCACTCGGATGAGGCAAAAGATTAAATATTAGGTCTTACAGCTAAAAGAATGCCTGAATTCACAGCAAGTACACTGTTAATACCTAATAGATGTAGTTTATATTTCCTTCTAAACTTCTATAGTCTGCCACCCAAATATCTCCATTACAGACCATCACGTCATTGAATGTACTTTCAATCTTAGTCATAAAATGTTGAATAATTTGAGAAATCGGTCATTATAAGTTTCATCACACGGTCGAAATAGTTGCCACGAATAAGTCCGTCAGCATCCTGAAGTGTCATATTCTTTTTGTCAACCATCGACGAGAACTCTCCGTCCTGTATTTCCCAAACAGCCACATCCTTAGGGTTCACCCAACTGCTTTCATTATCTCTCAACTCTGAAACATCAGCAGGAATCTTATCCTTAACCTTATACCCTAACATGCAGTTGTTAAGAGCATAAAGTATATAAGGGCTATGTGTTGCTATAAACAAATTGTCATTATGCAAAGCTGTATTTTTCAGCAACTCATACACCAATTCCACCTGTGTCAACGGGAATAGATTCTGCTCAGGCTCCTCCAAATATATGTCAGAGTGGGACGTTTGTGTATAAGCAGAAACAAGTTGTTTGAATTCCTCAAAATCCTCTTTCGATGCAAACATACGCTTTGTTAAACCAAACTTGCCTATAAAAACTTCTCCATTTTCTCCAACTTGTTTAGCGGTATTTTTAAACTTGCTTTCATAAATGTGTTGGGCTATCTCTTCGTTTTCAGTTTCAGTTTTCGAACTTAACATTTCATTAGGGCTATACTGTTTGCGGAAAAGATAATCTAAGTACACCCACATCGGTATAACAGACTGTAGACCACTCGAAGCATCAGTCAACTTCATCTTCTTGCCGTCATCTAACAATATATAATCATTGTCAGTCTGCTTGTCATAAAAGAAACTTACGTTCAAATTCAAAACAGGCAACGTAGCGTCATCACCACACAGTTTATGAGCATAAGCCCAATCTGCTATAAAGCTCTTCAAGTTGGTGGAATCCATTTTAACATCAAACCAGTTAGGAATAGAAGAAACCAAATTTCTCTCGGCAGGAATATACGAAACGCGTGGACGTTTATAGTTAAACCTCTTTTGCACATTGCCCCATCGCAAATTAAAAGACTCTTGTGCAAAATCAATAGCAAAACTCAAGAAATCACTCTTATATTCAATTCTACTGTCTTCATGTAAAAAACCACTCAACTTATGAAACACAAGCAAATTTTCTTTTACATATTCAAAATCAGCAAAGTCATTCTTTCCCTGCTCCAACTGGATCCTTTTTTCAGCCCAAGCACAAAAGCATGCAATCTTTAGAATGCAGCTCTTGCCAGCACTCTGAGGACCTATAACCACATTAATGCGTTTCAGCATCAGTGTCACATGTTTAATTGGACCTATATGATGAATTGTCAATTTCTTCATTTCCTTATATTTTTATGAATATATTGCTTTACCGCAAATTTACATCATTTCCCCTACACTTGCAAATATTCTCAGCAATATCTTTCCCTACACATATCCCTTCACCATCCTCCACACAAAATGGCACGGTTTCCATACTGGGAGCAAGCCTCCACCATTTCCATATAGTTTCCTCGCTCAGGCTTCCAATATTTCTCCACCAAGGCAGTGGCAAAGTCATCATGGGTATAGGAATACACCCTCACAAAGCTTTTCAGCTCCTTACCCGTAATCTTCGAGAGTACCTTATCTATCTTATCAAAATCTGTATTTGTGTTCATACAATGTTCCCATTGTTAAACTATTCAAAATATTCACTTAAAAGTGAACAGTCTTTAATTTCTTTATGTATTTTTGCGCAAAAGAATGGTGTTATTACCATTGAGAAGAATATGATAACCGATATAGAAAGTGCAACCTTTGAAAATTAGTAATTATGGTACAGAATAAACTTTTCCGTGATTGCCTTGCAGCAATTCCAGCCGAACAGAAAGCTGAGTTTGACTTGTCGTTTGGAATAGCAGAGCGACTGAGTGAGATTCTGAAAGAAAAGGGGCTCAGCCAAAAAGACTTTGCCAGAATGCTCCATAAGCGAGACTCTGAGATTTCCAAATGGCTCACTGGTCGCCACAACTTCACCACACAAACCATTGCTCGCATTCAAACCGCATTGGGATGTAACTTAATAAATATTGCTCATTAGGTGTATTGGAGAGTCAGAGTAAAAGCTCTCCAATTTTTTACTATATTTTTCGATATTCACTATTGAACAAAACTTCATCAGTATCGAAATAGACTTCAGAAAAATGTATTATTCTCATGCCTTTGTCAGTTTATATTTTCGAAGTCTTGGTGCACCAAAAGCTTCTATTCGATTATCTTCTATTAATGCTTTTACAATGCGTGACACATGTATTATAGTGCAAACCGAGAGCAGAACATCAAGCTTGTTTGAATGTTATTACTGATTTACCTTGCGCTGTGCGCAAGGTTGAGTGTCGAGCTGTATATTTGAACATTAATTACCGTTAATTGAACATTAATTGAAGCCTAAGGCAAAGCCGATTACAACACTCAACATTGCGCACAGCGCATAATTCAACATCGCCAAAGGCGACAACTCAACATTCAAAATTCAAAACTGCGCTTCGCGCATAACTTTCTCCACCTCTTCCAAAGGTACATTCAGCATCCGAGATACATAGAGCGGAGTAATGACATCCATGCTTCCTGACTGGCGTTCCATGCCAATCAGATACTCAATATTCTTTTTCAAATCGCCAAGACTGTTGGAAAATGTAGCTGAAGCCTGTTCCTTGTTTTCTACTTCCTTTGACTTAAAAGCAACAAATGTTTCACTTCCATCCTCTCCATACTTTCCATCCTTTGCCTCGTATATAACCGATGGCTTCAGTACTTCTACAGTATGCCATGTACCTTGTGGAACAACACAACCATAATTACCTACGGTAGGATCAAGATGAATACGCTCTATCTCGTTTCCGTTTTCATCACAGATAACCTCCACAATCTTACCGCACAGGAGAAAAACATTCTCCGTACTCTGTGGATGCCTGTGGATAGGAACAACTGTTCCTGGTAATAATGCATTAAGCATTCTTTGCCCTCCATCTATTGGATTTCGAAGATCGAAACTATAGCGAAGGCGAGGGTTTGTTAATGCCTTTTCAAAAAGGTTTGATATCAGTTTCTTATCTATTTGTATCATATTACTATTCGTTATTAAGTTTAATTATAATATCTATTCTTTTCACTCTTCTGAGGCCAGAAGAGAAATGATATTCCCTTCCAAAACGCTCTAAAAAACTTTTTCATATTGCATGTCCTTATATTACAAAAGGGTGGTTCTGATATTATAAATTGAACCACCCTTAACTGAATCATATAGGTTACTTCTTCATACCAGTTTCACCCACGTTTTCATTATTGGCATTTGTCACTACTTTAAAGATTGTCATGAAGAAAATCTTCAGGTCGAGAAAAAGACTCATATTCTGCGCATACCATACGTTAAGTTCTATACGCTCTGGCCAAGGCACTTCTTTACGACCATTTACCTGTGCCCATCCCGTCACGCCTGGGAGAACATCGAACATATGCTTTTGATGCTCGTCATACTGTTCGTAAGGCCAAGGGTGATAAGTTAATGCAGGACGAGGTCCTATCAGTGCCATATCTCCACAGAGAATATTCACTAACTGAGGTAATTCGTCAATCGAAGTAGCGCGGATTATTTTACCCACACGGGTAATACGTGCGTCACCCTTGAACGAATACACACCAGAACCTTTTTTTTCTGCACCAACACACATAGATCGGAACTTCCAAATTTTAAATGGTACACCGTTCTTTCCCAAACGTTCTTGTTTGAAGATTACAGGACCTCTAGAGTCTAACTTGATGATAATAGCCACAATCATCAAAGGAATAAACAGAATGACTAATGCAACTAATGCAATAAAGAAATCAACAATTCTCTTAAAATACTTATACATATTTATTAATGTTTAGATTTATATCGGTTAAACATACTTCTATCACAGAACACCTTCCATAGTGGGTAGGCCAATACTTCTCTACGACCGAATTTGCTTACACGTAGGAGTCTAATGAACAAAGCTATAAACGATTCTATATTTGCTATAAAACCACCACCAAACGAACGTTTCTGCATTGACTTGCCAAACTTGCCAAAGTTACCAACTTTAAGTATATCCTCTATAACAAACTGTACATCTGCAGCCTTATATTCACGCATCCATTCTGGAACAGTTTCAAGCTGTACCCCCAAATACTCTACTGTCAGCCCATAGAAAACATTCCAAGCTCGCTGTACTCCAATAGCTGTCACATAGTCATGTAATCGTTTCCAGTCTATTACATGTTCATAATGTTTCATTATTAACATCCAATCACATACTTGGCGTAAGCCAACGCCTGCTTGCAAAAAGTGATGATAAAAATGTACAAATACATAGAAGGCATTAAACGTAGCATTGAACATCGCTACTCTCTGACCATCCATCTCAAATGTTAGAGGCTCGCGCCACTCTTCCTGTCGGCATATCAGTTGAAAACGCCTATTTAGACTCGGCCAATACAGTTTTGTTTCAAATCGGTGCATTTCAACCTTCACTTGACCCCAAGTGAAATGAGCATCATACACACTTTCATGTTCAATATTGATACCACAGAAACGAATCAGATTTTTAGCACGTTCATATTGCTCCGCACCTACAAATAAGTCGATATCACCACTCTGCCTGTAAAGTGGATGGGTATAGAGCGAAGCACAACCCTGTCCCTTCATTAAGCGACTAGGTACACTATGAACATCCAGATATGACACTAGCTGAGACAACGCTTCATTAACCTGTTTATTCAACTTCTCAATAACGTATGCATTACTTATCCATTTAAATAGTAATTTTTGTTCTGGCATATATTCCTTGGGTAATGTTTGTAAAGCATCTAATGTAACACCTACAACAGATTGCTGTACAACCATATCAAACACAGTCTGCCAACTCATCGGAGGTGAATCCAACTTTGCTTTTCGTCCCCACACGCCAGCTTGAAGAAGTTCGAAAAATGTGTTTCTATCTGTCATTTAAGTTAGTCCGTATATTGCTTTTAGTTCCTTTTTCACATTGTCGAAAGTGTACTGTTGAGCGAACATCATAGCGTTTGTTTCTATATATTGTTTCTGTTTTTCGTCTTGTAACATTAGCAACACCTTCTCTGCCATTTTTTCGCTATCATCTACAGCAACAATATATCCGGTTTTACCATTCTCTATCAACTCGCGATGTCCACGGTTTAAACTTGCCACTACAGGATTGCCACTCAACATAGATTCAACAACATTCAACGGTAAGCCCTCACGCTTCGAGCAACATACTTGTACATCAACTATGTGCTGATAGTCTTGTAGATTAGTTACATATCCTATCATCTGAATATTTTTCTCCAAACCCTCTTGGCGAATAAATTCTTTCAAAAATTCCTCGCGCGGACCATTACCAGCCAAAATCAATAGAGCATCAGGAAATTGCTCCACCACCTTATGCATTGCCTTTATTGCCATCGTTTGATTTTTGTTCTGATTCAGCTCACCAATACACAGAATCAATTTCTGAGTAACAGAATAGCCCATTTTCTTTCGCATGGCCATCTTCTCTTCTGCCGATGCCTTAAAGTAGCGCTTGCCATCAACACCAACTCCATGCATGTGCTCTATATGGCAGTGAAACTTCTCTGAAGCCAATTTGTAATCCTCACGTGTAATGGTTATCAACGTATCTGTCATACGGCTAAAGAAGCGCTCTATCGGATAGTATATTAACCAATTCTTTTTAGGAGCACCATCATAGAAGTGAAAACCATGAGCCGTATAGAACACCTTTGTACCCTTCTTGCGAGCGTTGCGAGCTGCCAAACGAGTTACAAAGCCTCCCATTGGCGTATTGCAGTGCACAACCTCATAATGGTCATTGTCAAGAATCTGCTTCAACCGCTTGTATGCCTCAACATTATCCTTACTCTTTGGCGAACGCGAGAAAGGCACGTCAAATACCTTATCTGCAAAATCCAGTTTTAAACCATTCTTCAAATATAGATTATCATGTGCTGCTACATGCACCTCATATCCATGATTATGCAGTACCTCAGCCAACGGACGATGAAACTGTCCAATATGGCTTTGTACTGTTGCTACCAACAAGACTTTCTTCATTTTGAGTTATTTTTCTATAAAATTCTTAAGATTCTCATACATCACCTTAAACATCCTTGCATTGTTCCCATTGCTCACAAACGAATTATGCGGACTTATCGCCACATTATCCATCCTCCACAACGGACTTTTCTCTACTAATGGCTCAGTCTCGAACACATCCAAAGCAGCAAATAGATCTTTGCGTTCTGCCAAAACTTCACAAAGCGCTTGCTCATCAATCAATCCCCCACGGGCTATATTTACAAGGATGGCATCCTGCTTCATAGCCAAGAGCACTTCACGACTAATCAAACCTTGTGTAGACGGTAACAGCGGAGCCGTTACCACGACAATATCATATTCACACACACGTTCACAGAGCGTTTCCGTCAGCGCCATGTGGTCAAAACCAGCCGTTTCATCAGTATGAATGTCAAAACCTGTAGTTTCAGCACCAAAAGATTGGAAACGCTTAGCTACTTCTTGTCCTACATTGCCAGCACCTACAACAGCCACTTTAGTTCCTGACACTTCACGCAGTCCACGATGTTTTGTCCATTTTGTTGTATCCTGCTCCTTGCGAAAAAACCAACCTTGTTTGTAATGTTCTAGCACACGAAACACAGCCCATTCTGCCATTGGTGTGCTATAAACTCCTCTAGCATTATAGATTTCAATACCTCGTTCCTTTATCTTGCCCACAGGCACTCTATCAAAACCAGCACTCGTCAGTTGTATAAGTTTCAAACGAGTAAAATTATTTATATCATGAGATAAAAATAACCCATTGCACACTGTTGCATCCACTTCTGCTGCCTCTATTGGCAATTTTTCCTTCTCTTGTTGCATGAAATATACTGTGTACCCAAGAGAGCGCAGTGCCTCCATCTGAATTTCTGAGTACTTGAAACAGCCAGTTAATAATAGATTCATAGTATTTATCCTTTAACGATTTTATCTACTGCTTCACATACAGCCTTGTGATTATTAATAAAGTCTTCCTGACTCATCGCGGACATTTCGCTCTCCTGTTCACGAATGGCTTTGATACCATTATTGAAAATCTCTTTCACCTCATTGAGGTCAGTTATTTTCTCCGTATTGCAGAATGCGCGACTAACAATTACCATCTTACTACCAATACGGTAGTGCTCCTTAAGAATCATACGCCCTGGTACAGCACCACCGTCAAGTGATGCCAGTCCACCGAAGCCATACTTTATGCCAGTCTTTCTGATGATACCAGTCCACTTGTCTACAGATCCATCAGCCAGCAATTGGAACATAAATTTCATCTTCAATGCTAAGTGCATATCATTAAGTCCTATGTGAATCATGTCAATCCCTGGCATCTTCACAATTTGCTCAAGCAGCGAAGCTGCCTCTGTGGTTTCCATCAGCAGACACACCTTTGCCCTACCTCCTACGATGCTTATAAAGCGCTCCACTTCTGCGACTGTTTTAAAATACGGAAGCATCACTATGTCAGCACCAGCCTTTATAACAGCCTCTATTTCGTCCTCACTCGAAGGGTAATCCGCCATTTGGTCATGTATAGGATTCACACGCACCAACACCTTAGCCTTGCTGAGTGCTGCTTTAATATTCGCCACATCCTCTACTGTATGATGGTTTTGTACCGTATCAAGACCACCCTGTCGGCAGTCCTTCCCTATAAATTCCATATCTACAAAGATCCAATCCACGCCGGCATCTTCTGCAATACGTGCAATCTCCGGACGCTTTGTGATGTACATCAAGTTCAACATATCTTCTAATATTATTTTTGTCAATTATAATTCTCAACACTATAGAAAAAAATCCGTCTAGTGGTTTCGCACCACAAGAATGTACTTTACCTGTGCAGACGGGTGATAATTACATCGGATTACATTGAGCATTCCAATAGAGATGATGAAGATAATATTACTCAACTTCTCATGTTATATTTCCACGGATTCTTAACAATGCATTATGAATAGTAGATATTCACTTTCTATGGAAATAATTATATACAAACGTGGGCATCAAATACTTAAGAATTGGCACTAATGTATATATTTGATACCACAATGGTAATCCTATCATCTTATATCCAATATGTTTCACATATGCTTCATTGCGCCTATTTTGCCAATTTCGTCTCATTACGGCATTTCTGTCATCACGCATTTTATATAGGCATTCATCTAACATGAACAGTTTATGTCCTGTCACAAATATCTTAAACCATAAATGGTAGTCTTCAACTCTCAGTAGTCTATCATCTACCGAGTATCCTCCAACCTCCTTAAACACTTTCGTTCGTGCCATACACGGAGCATGACAAATTGGAGAACTATGAACAAAATGCTTAGCAGTTATTTCTCCTCTACCCTTGCCACAACGAAATTCTCCATTTTCATCAAAGTGAATCATTGGCGTACTTACAATAGCATATTCAGGATGCTCATCAAGGAACTTTATCTCCTTCTCAAAACGAGTGGGCATACTCAAATCATCACCATCCATACGAGCTACATACTCAGTATCAGCATACTCCAGACAATGATTGAGCGTATAGTTTAATCCCATATTTCGCTCGTTTTTGATCACAATCACATTATCATGCAGACGAGCATTCTCCTCAGCAATCTTTAGTGTGTCATCCTTCGAGCCATCATCACAAAGAATGATTTTAAAATCCTGATAAGTTTGGGCATAGAGCGAGTCCAATGCCTCCTGAAGCGTTGGAGCACAATTGTATATGCCCATTAGAACAGAAATTCTGTATTTATTCTTCATTTTTTCGTTGTTATCTTTTCAAAAATCTTATACCACTCTGTTACAATTTTGTCTATCGTAAACTCTTGAGCATGTTCATAGGCATTTTGACTGAATTGTTGAAGCTTTTGCTCATTAGACGCCAACTCAACGATACGATTAGCAAATTGCTTTATATCGTATGGCGACACAATATAACCTGTTTTGCCATCAATGACGATATCACTGGCAGCCTCGAAACTATTAAACAAAATGGAAGGAGTTCTCAAATTGGCTGCTTCCAGCAGTACTAAAGGAAAACCTTCCGTACTGCTTGTAAGCAATAGGATTTTGGATTGAGCATAATACTGATCAGGTGAACAATAACCACATAAATTAATTCTATTGATACCTTCCTTTAGAATTCGCTCTTTAACTATTTCATAATAGTTACCATTACCTAAGACATCCAATTGCCAATCAGGTAGTTTTGGAGCGGCTAATTTCCAAATGTCCAGTAATAAATTGATTCGTTTTTCTAAAACTTCACAACGTCCAACATAAAGAATTCGATTTTTCTTATTCGAAGTATTAAGACCGATGAGATTGGTCACTGGATTAGGAATAGCATAGAGTTTTGTAGTTTCTTGTAATCCTGCCAATTCGGCAAAAATAGGTATTGACTTTTCAGAAAGTAATATAACAGCGTCACTCTTGACATACATTGTTGAAAATAGCTGACGAAGATATTTACGAATCTTTGCCCTATATAACGATGTATTTCTTATAATAAGATTAAATTGTTGACGAAGAGATAATTTGGATTTAATGATATGTCTAAATGACATTTCGAACATCCGCAATGAATGATTTGGCGAGAAATGAAGTATAGAAACAACTTTCAGGCCATTAACCCTTTGTTTTACAATATGGCATAAGTTTACCAAATGAACCCCATCAGCCTGCTGATTGAAAATAATATCAATAGCATACTTTTCAACAATTCTTTGAACAAAAACTACATTTTCTTCTGCCTCGACATACTCACTATTAGGAATAACATACACATTATGACGACAATCAGTCTTAGGGGCATCGGGATTATAATGCTTTTGAGCAATATAGACAACTTGATGTCCATCCTTAGCAAAACGGTTTCCAAATGTGAGCGCAAAGCGTTCTATACCACCAGTGAACAATGTTGGCTCTAGAGTCGTAAAAAATAAGATATTCATCACTCTTGAGTTTTTTGCTTGATATACTCCTTATATGGGAGATTGAAATTTACATATTTGTAATGAGGAGCATATTGCTTTTCTTTGGGCTCGCGGAAATCTGTTCGATTGTAGCGAGTATGGAGATATTCATATATGTCACGAACAATCATATACTCCTTATCCTCAAAACGAATCATTGCATAGTTTTCGAAAATAGCAGGTTTAAAGCGAGTTGTATTGGCAAAAGCACCAAATAGTTCTGAATAAGAATACTCCTTAGAACTATTTCCGAATATCATTACCAATTTCTCCATAAATTTCAAATAACAACGACGACTCGACATTACTGTAGATAACATTAGATTGCGTACACGTTGCTGTAGATTGCTAGATTCTACTTTGCCAATCATTACAATCTGCGACATTTTCCACAGAAAAGTATTTACTTTAGAAAACCAATTATGTGGTATCTTGTCATATACTGTAATATCTAGAAATACACCCGATATACAACCATCCTGTTGAACAATAGTAGTATTGTCATTCATTATTTTAGTGAATGGTGTAGAAAAATCATCTCCTACCTGATAGTTATGAATAGAAATACCTTTAGGCAACTCTTTCATAGCCAAACAAATAAATTTATTGTAGTTGTCACGCGTCATCATCAAATCTACATCATCATCCCATGGAAGACAGGCATTATATAGATACGCTCCCACAACACTTCCACCACAGAGTGAATATTTAATATCATACTTTCTACATATACCATCCACTATATCCAACAACAGAAGGCATTGCTTTTGAATTTGTCTTATTTCCGTATCCATAATAACATATAATAGATTTTTGTTTTCCAATTAATATTCGAACACGTTAGTGCACTAACTGCCTTTTTACGAATAAAAGAACGCATGAAACGTAATAGTTCTGAAGTTTTAGTATCATTATTCATAAGCATTCCTGCAATACGAAGCTTTGATTCATTGTATTTAAGTGTACAAACATCTAATAAAAAAGCAAGTGCATGACCTTTGAGTTTAGAAGATACCTTAATAGTATCAAGGTACATACGTTCATGTACCTTGAAGGAATCTTTCAAACTTTGTATATTGAGTCCTCCATGTGTTGCACTACCTTGACGTACTAAATTCATATAAAAAGGCTGATGGATAAAAACTGCTTTTTTTGCTCGTTGCAGATAATCAAGCAGAAAATTTGCATCTTCAGCAGATTTTAACCTCATGTCAAATTTAAGACCATCCATCAACGACCTACGAAATAGCTTTGTAACTACACCGTGACGAATTGTAGGAGGCATGTCTGACAATTTACTAAAAACATCTTCTCGTGTCATCAGTTCATCATTTTTAACTAGATAGCAACGTGTGGTATCCAACTCATACAATTCGCTATAGTAGTTATATCCACATGCCACCAGATCAACCTTGTAATTTTCCATTGCAGATAACATACACTCGTACATATCAACTGCACAGAAATCGTCAGGATCACAAAAGCCTATATATTCACCTTTAGCCACTGCTAGACCAGCATTACGAGCAGCAGATACGCCACTATTCGTTTGGTGTATCACACGTATGCGTTTATCGTTTATTGCATACTCGTCACAAATAAATCCACATCTATCTGGCGAACCATCGTCAATAAGAATAATCTCAATATCCTTGTATGTCTGACGTATAAGACTCTCTATGCACTTTGGAAGAAAGTTCTCAACATTATAGACTGGAACAATTATACTTATCATTTTTAAATTTTTATTTTTTACATTAATTAAATTTTAAAACTTTCCTAAAAGCCATGGGTATCGTTTATTAATGAATAGCACAATTGGAGTAAGAATTGTACATGTTATAATCACATTTATAACAGCAATTATAAGACTCAAGAAAGATACACCATCATAAGATACTTCACATTTACCCCATACAACGAACAACAACTCTATCACTAATCTATGCAGACCATAATACACCAAAGAATTGGCACCAATGAAAAGTAACCAATGCGGACACCTAATCTGCCTAAGTAGACATATTAATGCAAGACTGCACAGAATAGCAACTGGATAGAACAAAAAATAATTGCCATATTTATTACCCCGTATATCCACCATACCCCATCCCAAATAATTGATTGCAGACAAAATAAGAGAAACTATAAATATGAATGCAATAGAATGCCATGACAGCTTGACTTTATTGTGTTTTTTACCATGTTGCTTATACATCCATCCCAATATAATAAAAGAACTTGCCATAGGAACGAGATCAATATTCCATACCAAATTTTGGCAGCCTAATAATATTGTAAAACTATGAAGCACAATTAGAAGAAGTATATTTACCCCCCCCCATGAGAATATTACCCATTAAATTCAGTCTGCTAAGCACATAAACAACTACCTCACCCCAAAACAACACTGGCAGAAACCAAAGATAAGTGTGTCTCCTTTGAAAAAGAAAGTTAACTACCTCACCAACTATATCATAACTGCCTGTATGCAATGTTTTCAATACAGAATAGAAAACCACATGACATGCAGCAAATATAAAATATGGTATGAGCAAAACTTTAGACTTTTGCAGTATATATACCTTCAGATTGCGTTTGTCCGAAAAGGTATAGCCCGCAAGTAAAAAGAACAATGGCATATGGAAAGCATATAAGTAAAAACAATACCTCGCATCTAACCAATTATGTCCAAACATAACCATCAGAATACCTACACCTTTGGCTGCGTCTACCCAATCAATTCGTTTAGTTGTATTATCAGTCATTTGCTTTTTTAAATATAGATTTATCTATTCGTAATCGTATCATTTCTATTATTATACATACTATCATTAAACATAAAGCCCATCCAATATATAGCAAAGGGTAATAATCAGCTTCAATTCGAGATGTAACGGGCGTAAAGATAAACTTGCGCATTTGCGGATGATCCGTTATTAAATATACTGCAAAAACATTGGCAGAGATACTATTAAACCATCGTTTACGTCCCATATCTGTATTTTTAAAACCAATAAAAAACAACATAGCACACACTAATGCACTAAGTTTGTTCGGTTCTGCTAACAGATAAATGGCATTATGTCTAACATATTCGCTCCTATTTACCCCCCCCATAAGGTTGAAGTACACACCATTATACTAACTAGCATCAACATACCATGCCAACACTTTATCTTGGAAATCCAAGGTGGAGAATATAGTCGAATATAGGATGCAACTAATACAAGGACTATAAACCAAAATAGATGTGAATATAGCGATGTATTTATTGGAATAATCGTTGGAACTATACAGAACGGCACTAATAATATGACCAGCAAAGTCATATGCTGATGACGATCTATGTTGCTGACAAGTATATTAATATATGGTAACAACAACATCAAGAACAAGAAGCAGGAAGCAAACCAGAACTGCGAGGTGTAGATTGGAAATACATATTTTAGAATCTCATTAATCGTCAATTGTCTACAGAAACACAGTGAAACAATCAATAAGACAGACACAGAATAGAACCAAACCTGCCGATATAAAGTGAACACTTTTTTCCACTTTATAGTTTGATCTACAGAATAATATCCTGTTATCAACACAAATATATCTACTGCTATACGTGCCCCTTGCGACATTGCAATAGTAAAAGTACCAGCAGCATTACAAGCTAATTTAGCTACATCAAAACCATGTGTAGCTTGATGACCTATAACAATAAGAAACATTGCTAAAAAGCGTAATACTTCTATGTTACTTTCTCTTTCTTGTTTTGCTATCATATAATACACCTATACTTTATTGAGAAAATCAACCCAATTAAATCTATCTATAGGGCGTTTGCCAAACCAACCATCACTATCAGTAATAATACCCACACAACCATCATTCTCATAACCTGGAATATAATGACAACTTTTGTGAATATTATCAGGTTTATGAGTAAACATAACTTTCTTATAAGGCAGTGCTTCAAAACGGTCTTTGAGCTCTGAGGTCATACCTTCACGATCATTGTTGAAGACAACTATCTTATCCCAATTTATACGATGTTTACGTGAATTCCACTTATGTTGTGCTTCCTCTACAGAATGATAATGAACCAGGTAAAGAAGAATATCACCCAGCCAAACCACAGGATATTTCCGGTTTCCAACAATAGCAGGATCCAAACAAGGGAGCATCTTATCAATTTGAAGATAATGATGCATATTTTCGCAGAACTTTACAAAATCCCCTGCTTTCATATACAAATTCACTGTAGGCGAGAGAAACTTAAGACCAAGGTCATGATACAGAATTCCACCCGTACAATTCATTGAAATAATGGTTATATCATGATTTGTATATCGAGCGCGATACCTCTTATTTCGCAGATTCTTGAAGAAAAGCCAAACACGATGCTTTATCTTTTCAAATATAGGATTCATTTCTTAAGGATATTAAGGATTTGTTTTAACCAAGCCAAACTATTATCTCCAAAATACTTGTGTATTTTTCTTAATATCCATATAAGTATTGGATTTCGTTTTTTCAACCATGTTTTTGTATACCAATGAATACTTCGGGTATTGTTGGTAATTTTAAGTTCACCAGTACTATCTTGAAGTGGATTAAAATAATCACGAGGGTATATCCAAACACCAGAAACCTCTTGTAATTCATTTATATGTTTCATACCATGTGCAAGTAGTACATTCGTTGTATGTTTAACTACCGTTATCTGATTAGGGAGCCCATTATTATCTAAAAAGTGTAATCTTTGATAGTAATCTAAAATTTCTTTATATAGGCCAAGGCCTGGGTTTACACCTAGGCCAAGGCCTGGGGCAACGAGGGGAACCTCGTTGCCCTTTTTTGCTTCGACTTCAATACCCATAAAAGGACCTCTTTCAATAATATCATCCATAGACTTTATTACTTCCACATCTGTATCAAAGTACAATCCTCCATATTTATATAAAATCCAGAAACGAGCATAATCAGATACAAAGGCATACTTCTTACATTCATATGCTTCTTTCGTATATGGTATAATATTTACATCAAAATTATCCTCGTTCCATTCCTTGATTTCATAATCAGGCAGAAACTTTTTCCAACTTTCTATACATTTGATAGCTGATTTTGGTAATGGATTTCTACCAAACCAGCAGTAATGAATTAATTTTGGTATCATATTTTTCACATTAAAAATCCCGTTAAATTACTATTATAATAATAACCTCTTGCCATCATATAATAAAAAGCCAAGTATATTAGACCTATAATCCAGTATAAAAGCTTTGATTTGTTATTGTATAACACTCTTATAAGATAAGGAATTAGTAAAAAGTTATATAAGCTAAAATATATAGGCAGGCGTCCTATCATAATTCCACTAGTAAATATACCTATCACATATATACCAACAGAAATTGTAGACATGTTTACACATACATTTAAAAAATCATTATGTAAAGCCTCTATCTTTTTACGCTTAATAAAAGCTAAAACTACTGGAATAGACATGAATAACACACGTATTGGATTAACACCATCATCCTCTACAAACTGCTCTAAGTTTGACGCATAAGAAGTATCTTTGAGCATTGTCTCCATTCCCTCTAATAATGGAGAAATGAAGAACGTACTAACCATAATAGCAAGAATAAACAACAGCATTCGTTTCTTAAATGGTGTCTCATGTACTATGAAATACATGGGAAGCATTACTACTACAGTACCATGAATCATAGAACATAATAAAACGGCTAAGATATATAAATTACGTTTCTTTAGAAAAAGAAAGTTGCAAAGACCAAACATTATAGCTGCAGCTAAAAATTGTCGAATACCATTAAACATCCATATAAATGTTGTAGAGGTAATAAATAGGTACATACTATATGTAAAGTTGACTGAATATCTACGCAAAGTACGTGCAATAGGAATGCCTGTTGCTGCTGCTACAAGAGTAAGCCACCAATGGTAGTTATCAGAAATGAGAGTCTTGAATGAAATCATAAGAAACTCCCAACCTTTATCCTTCCCTTCCCCCCAAAAAACTGCTATAGCTTTATCAATACCCGTATCTGCATAATTGAACGAACGAATATAAGCAGTCGTGTCTACAAATTGAGTGCGAATACCTGCCCAAAACACAATATACCCCATAGCTATATATGCCACACTCTTGGGCGTATAAACAGAAAATGTAGAGCCGTTGTTCATAACCTTTGTGCGTGTAGTAGCCAATAGGATAAGAACTAAGAAAATCATAGAGTTGTAAATAATCATATACTCAAACGATTAATAACTTATTATTTTCAAATAACTATTTTTTTTACAGTTAAGAAAGATTTATAATCAAATAGCGTATCTATTAACAAAAATGCCAATACGGTAACGATAGCTACTACGATTGTTACGATACACCATGCTATAAACGAATTAATTTCAGGCAGTATTAAATTAGCTACAAAAGACAATGTAAGAATTACAAGAAGATTAATTGTCCATCGCTTATACGTCTGCCATGGAATACGCTTAAGAATGTTCCAATTTGCATATATTATGACATCATTAGTTCTATAAAGAAGTGCCACTATAGTCCCTACTAATACTCCATATATACCTATATATTGAACCATAACAAGACTTACTACTATATTAATTACACTTTCAAGTATTGAACGCCATTGTGTCTGTTTGAAAGTTCCTGCAAAATTTATTATCTGACTAGATGTACGACGTGCATACATCAAAACATTAACTGCTACAAATAGATAAGGTAAATACGGATCCGTATAGTTAGCATCTGTGAAATCTCCTGCATAAATACACATAAAAGAGGGCGCCATTATCAGAGCTATTGTAAAGAGAGAGAACGCAAATCCAAGATAGTATGTTTCGTAGGCTTCTTGTAAATGCATAAATCGCTGACGATCTGAATTAAATGCTTGCCCGAGAATATGCTCTACACTACTACACATGGTATCAATTATATTTCCCACGCTATTAAATACCAAACTATATAAAGCATACACACTTACTGTCTTTAGACCACAAAAATAAGTCAGTACTATCATATCTGTATTATTAAAAACAAGCCCAGATAATTGGTGCACAATTACAAATTTACTCTGAGATAGAGCTGAAAAATCTGGCCTTACAGAAAAATCCAACCATGGATATTTGTTCTTTACATACCATGTCATATATAGCATTTGGCATAAATTTGTCAAAAAATATGCAATTTGTACTGCTATAATATTATAGCCGAGTAAAATGAGAACGATTTGCGCTGTATAGGAAGTAATAGTAACCACTGTCTGAATATTGGTGGTAACATAACTGCGTCCATCAACACGTAATAATACAGCAAGCTTTCCCTGAAAAAAATAACGAATAACACCTGCTGATCCCTGCAAAAGGATTATTATTGCAACAGTAAGATTATCAATCTCTACATTAAAAATATACGGATATCCTAATGCTAGCAATATAACAGCTATAGCATAAAGAAAACCTGTACGACGAAAATAATAGTCAGTAGCAGCCATTATCTCACAAGCTTTCTGTTTATTACCATTAGCTATAGGTGCATACATAGCTTGTAGTGCTGCAGTACCTACACCTGCTTCAAGCAATGCTACATAAACAAAGATTTGTTTTATAGATGATAACAATCCATTTACTTCAGAACCAAAACCTCCAATTAATAATTTGGGGAGCATTATTCCAAGCAGTAATGTAACAACTTGAGATATAATACCAAATAGTAATATTCTTTTACTTTTTTGCTTATTATTCATTTTTATTATACATATTGTCCTAACCTATATAGGACGGTAAGCACTCAATTGCTTCCAACCCCTTATAAACAGGGGCTGGAGAGCCATTGATTTTTTTGTTTTTACTTTTGTTTGTTTGAATTTACCGTGCGACAGCACTGGGGAGAAGCTTTTCGTAGTTCTTCTCACCCTCTATAAGTCTGCTGATTTGCAAGCATCACGCTCCTTGACAGCCTTGTCGTATGCACTCTGAAGCCTATCCATTGACTTCTGCAACGATGCTATCGTAGCGTTCTGCGAGTTTATCGTCTGACGAAGCGTATCAATCGTAAGCCTAAGGCTGCTTATCATAGTCTTAAGCTCAGTTATCGTATTTATAAAGTCCTGCCTTTCCATTTCAGCCAGCGGCTTATAAAGTTTCATTATCCTTTTAAAATCTTCACCGCTTGCCATAATTGTATTTTTATGTTTTGCAGTGCAAAGGTAACTTAGTTCATGCAAAATGCCTCGGAAGCAATTGAGTGCTTACGAACTTGGACCCTAAAGTCGGTTTAAGATCTCATCTATTTGGATGATTTACTAAGTATGCCTTGAAAGCATTAAAAATCTGTCCCATCTATTTATATCAACAACCCTCTGTTATGGCAACTTCTTTACATTATCGTTTCCAAACCACTCTACCGCTACCTTCAGCACTTCATCTGAAGGACTGTTATAGTAAACAGCCAGATTCTCTTTGGCACGTGTGCAGCACACATAGAAAATCTTCCTTGATCTTCTTACCACATTATCTTCTAGCTCTTTACCTGTAGCTGTGAACAGTCGTTCAAAGTTATAAAGTCTCCATTGCCCATTATCCATAATCACCAACACATTGTCAAATTCCGCTCCTTTTGTCCTATGCTGGGTCGAGAACGGCGTCATCCCCTCCAAATAGCGATACAGGTGTTGCACCTCTGTATAAGGCACTTTCATAACCCGATCGAATACATAACCACAACGCTCCTTATAACGCTCTAGCGAGTCATCTTTCTTAACGATGCCCTTCTCATCTGCCAGTTCTATAATCTCGCCGATGGTCTTATCACCTACATTCACAAGCTCTTCGATATCGTTGTGCAGCGTCTTCAGGTCGCCATTAGTCAGTATCTCTTTTTCCGTGTTGTGCAGAAAATCAGCTACTTCGTTCGTCTTATATAGGTATATACAGCGTTCTATCTTCATCAGATGCTTCACAAGTTCCGATCGTTTCGAGCCAGTCTTGCTCTCTTCGTCTTCACTCTGCTTCTTATCATCTATCAGTTGGTCGCTGTCCACATACATCTTCGCGACTTCATCATAGCTCCGAGCCATTAGGTATTCATAGTCTAACTTGTGAGCGTCAATATATGTCTGCTGACTATTGGTTGGCTTAACTTTTTTGCGTCCCCTATCCGTAGTACAACCATCAAGCAACTCCTTGGCTACATCGCCAAGTGTCTTGCCCTCTGTATTCATAGGATGCTCCTTCACATACGCCTTCACCCTGTCTCTGTATTTCAGGATTTCATCCCCTCTGTGGATAGCCATCAATGTCTGAAATCCAGTCTTCTCAGCAATAAGCCTATGCGTCAGGTTCAGTTCCTTCACTTTGCCTGAATCATCAAATGCCCATCCCTCATTTGCCTTCAGCCAGTCTATTACCATCTGCAGATTTGATTCGTCGGGATTGTTGTCATAGAGGAAGAGCGCCCTTCCTTTTTTTATCTTACCGTCTTTCATATTAGGTGCATTCACATCGTCTGATGGTCTCTGTGTCAGGTCATCAAGCCTTATCTTATTAGCCAGATCAATCACTGCCTGTGGTGAACGTCTGTTTTGTTCCTTCTTCACCTCATACACTGCTCCAGTTGGTGCCTTGTATGCATCTATATCTCCCACACCGTCATCATAGATTGACTGCATAGCATCGCCAAAGAATCCAATGATGCATTTCCTTGCAGATCCTTCTTCCTGTATTGTTTCCAGAAGGATTTTCACCACCTTGGGACTCGTGTCCTGATACTCGTCCACCAAGATAAATGGATACGTGCCTTTTATCACTTCCCTCAGCTTCGGGTATTTCTCAAACATCCGTTCTGCCACCAGCAGCACCTCGTCATGCGAAATGATGCCCTCTGCCGGTCGAAGATACTCCTTATATTGAATATCAAGTAATTCACCCTCTTTCACAAAGAAGTCATCGCCCACATCTTTAGTTTCCACTCCGCTTACCTTTATTGCCTCACTTCTTATGAGCTCCAATACGGTTTCTCGCAGTTCGTTTTGAAAATTACTGATGCTGTCCCACAGAAAGTCGTGTATCGTTGATACGCGTAGATTATCGTGGTTCACACGATTCTCAATCTCCCTTACTGCCGCATTGGTATAGGTCACGCAAGCTATCAGGGCTGTAGGGTATTCCTCTATCAGCCATCTGATGACTTGTATCAACGTGTAGGTCTTGCCGCTACCAGCACCTCCACTCAACAAGAAGTGATGTCCATCTTTGATGTGCTTTATTATCTGCTCTATTTCCGTAGCCATAACAATCCGTTCTTGATGTATGTGGGCACTTGCCATTTACTTTCCTTCGTCTCTGCCAGTATCAACTCTGCAGCCAAAGCCGATTTACTTCCAACACCCTCAGCTAGTGCATAGGCATCTTTATCGTTCTTAAATTGCTCCAAAGCTTTGACATCCAATGCAGTTTCATCAATGCTGCTATTAGCCATGAAGTCTGCATTCATCTGGAAGAAAGCATCCTCAAAACTTCGTGGCTGATAGCCTCCTTCAGGGGTCTCATAGCTCACCATCACATTGCCGTCTGTCGTAGGTTTCAATTTGCCCTGTGTCTCATCCCATTTCAGTAATTTCTGGTCGTCCGACATTCCAACATAGTCAGCTATCTTCTTGTCATTCCCGAAATAATGTTTCAGAGCTTTATTTGACGTGACTTGCTCCTTCGTACTGTCATACATGCATTTCTTGTGGTGTCCCTCTGCCTCGCAGATGTCAATATCTGTCACCACCAGCAACTTCTCCAATCCAATAAACTGGAAGAACTTTTCGAAGATGTGAGAATGAGCACCAATGGGCAGCACCGAAATATTCTGCGACAGCAGGTTCACCTCATTTTTTTCCTTGCCAGGCTGGTTATCTTCATCCACTTTTCTCATCATCAGGGGCATCAATATGCGTTCTGTATCGCCTTCAATAAATATGGCCTTGTCTGCAAAAAACAACTCGCTGTTCATCACTGTCAGATATTGACGCAAGAAACGATAGTACTTATGGTTATCACCGTCATAGAGGGTCTTCAGCTCGCTGATGTTCTTTGATACCACAGCATTTTGGCCCTGCTCTCTTCTGAGATATTTGATGTCATCAAAATCGCAGTCTGCCAGTATATGAGGTGAGTGGGTAGAAATGACCGTTTGCAGTGCCACCTTGCCGTTTTTCCCCTTGATACCCTCGTCAATTAGTGCCTTGATGTTCTTGATAAACACATACTGCATCTGTGGGTGAGTATGAGCTTCAGGTTCTTCGATGAACAGCAGATTGATGTCCGCAGGCCTGCGTTTTGTTGCGCGTTTCATCTTCTCAACTATCAGTTTTATCTCGAAGATAATACTGATCAAGTTCATGTAGCCCAAACCATTATAGTTCTCTGGTAAGTCTCTGCTACCATGTTCATATACCACGGTGGTATTACCTTTCAGCAGTTCCCTATGTTGCAGTGTGGAGATGACCTTGATGATGGTTTCTTCCTTCTTCATGCCTCCGAGTCTGGCCACGGTGCCTATCACATCGTCAAACATATCTTTGTATATGTCAGACAGCACCTTGTCAGTATCACGCAGGCTCGACAAGAAATCTTCTCTTGCCTTTTCATTCTCTTCACTCATTTCCTGAGCCTCATACAGTCGCGAGGTTTGTCCCGACAAGGTATGATCTAGTTCACGATTATCTACACTCCTTCTGGCACTGATAAACTCAAACGATATAATATCGTCTAGTCTGAACCCTTGCAGTTGGCTGATGTTTACGAAGCGTTTCTCATCAAGAGACATATCCTTTTTCTCCACGTGAACCGATTTCCTGATTATCGTAAAGAATCGTTCTTGGCGATGTTCCAGATAGTCTCTCTTATCGAATGTCGGTTTTTCCTTTTCCGCTTTATGTGCCTCGTCATACTTGGCTTTCTGCTCTGCGAAGTCATCCCGCATTCGCTTGTAACCATCGTATGTCAGCACATAGTCAAAGCCCAAAGCGAAGTAGTTATTCGCATCTTCCAGGTTTGTCAGTATCTTGTTACCTATATTGTCTAGGCTGTCCATATCGGAGAATTCACAGAAGATGCGCAGACTGATGCTTCTTTCTTTATAATCATTTTCAGCAATCATCGGCCCCTCCAGCAGCAACTCTATTTCCTGCTGAAAATCCAGGTTGAAGTCATTGTAGCGAATTCGCTTCTTTTGGTCGCCTCCACCATTGATAAACTTATCCAGAGCCACCAAGAGCGATGTCTTTCCTACATTATTCTTGCCCACTATCAACGATAGCTTATCTTGCAATTCTATCGAAAAGTCTTTCAATAGTCTGAAGTTCTTCAATGTGATTCTCTTTATTTTCATACTCTAAAAAAAACTGTATGGTATTATTTCTATCCTTTAATTTTGTCTAGGTGGAATAGGCACCGCAGGTCGCTTTGCCTTAGGCGTAAGTTTTATCTCTTTACTATTCTCATCATAACTAAGCAACCCATCTTTTACCAACATAGCGATATCGTATGCAGCCCTATCCTCATCATAGTCAGGGAACTTACTTACATATCCTATTAACTCAAACTCCTGACATACATCATCAGGCTTGCTATCTACATAACCTATAATTTCTCTATCAAATGGTCCCATAATTTTTGTTTTATATCAAAAAATCAGTTTTACCGTATCCTAGTTAGTACTCAATTTAGGGCATAGCCCTTTATATAGGCACTTTTGCAAGTGCCTATATATCGTATTTCTAATGAGGATGTTTGATTTCATTCAAAAAATTCACAATCATTAGAACAATGTTTTCTCGATTGATTTCTTCTTTTTCAAACAAGGTTCTTTCAATGAAAACATACTTGAATGTTTTATTATTATATGTAGTATCTGCTTGGGGCATACCTAATTCAGTAAAATCAACAATCAAATTGTCTCCATACATTAAATAAACTTGACCTTGTTTTACACTTTTCATTGATGGCGTACTTTCAAGAGTAAACACTTTCACATGAAACTTGTTCCGTAAAAAATTCTCAATCTTATCATACACCTCTCCAACATCATTCAATAAATAATTACTCAAATCATTACCCAATATAGCAATAAGTTCTGAATATGTTTTCCATAATGGAACATATTCATATGAGCGTGAAAACCATTCATTAAAATGAGGTATATTCTCATGATGACTCTTCATCAGATGGATTATATCATCATCTGATAACATATAAACAGAAACGCCATCACAAACTTGAACTTTTTCAAAGAAAGAGCGATAATTAAACAACTGCTCCTTCTTGACTTCTTTGCCTAAACTCTTCACTAATTCTTGAACAGCATCCTTGAAAATTTTCTGTTCATATATAACCTGATGATGTTTGAATACCCAATTACTTTGAAAATTCTTGTTATCCATCATACTCTGTATATCATACAAAGCATTTTTCAAATAAACGATTCTATATTTCCCATCTTTATCCCTGTACAATTTTACAGACTTAATAATCCTCTCAACATCAACTGAGTTGTTCTGATAACCAGAAGACCATTTGTCCCTACAGATATAGTCAAGTTTATCGGCATCAATAACATCTCCATGCAATAGGGATATAAAACAATTTTCTAATGATTTTGAATCATCTATATATTGAAAACCCATTATCATTCTTCCAACCAATGCAGGGTCGCCATTTAATGATAGTATAGCATCCTTATATGTAGTTACACATAGAAGAGCTGACATAATTTCATGTTGTTTTACATCCGTTTGAGTTACATCAAGTTTTTGGAGTGGTTGGTCTTCTATCCCACCTTCTACAAGATATGACTTATAAACGTCAAACAAATCGGACGTGCTACCAAAACAACTCTCTAATGTATGAGAAAACGGAGAGTGACCAACATCGTGAAGCAGACATGCTATAAGAAATGACTGCATTAGACTTTTATCCAATTTTTCATTGTCACACATGATCGTATCCAAAAGCCTTTTTCCAATATGAAACACACCAATGGAATGAACGAAACGGTCATGGCGAGCACATGGATATAACGAACGGGAAGATAACTGCTCTATCCTACGCAAACGTTGAAAATTTGCTGTATCTACAAACTTTTCACAATAATCATTTGGTACAGAAATATATCCATGTACAGTATCAAGGAAGATTTTATAACCTTTCATTTCTTTATATATTCTCTTATAACTTCTGATACAATGGTACGGGTTGAGGAATCTACACGGTAATACTCTCTGATAAACTCATTACGAATAGTCTCATCAGGGGATATCAAATTACTGTTGTCATCAACGTCTATTCCTAAAAGTTCATTTACACGACATATTGCCTTATGAGTGAAAACAGTTGTAATAAAGTCATCTTCTTCATTTACGATACTCATTACTTTTCTCACGTCATTCATATCGATACTTAACTGGTAAGACATTATGTCACAGAAAGATCCTATAATGTCTTTTATTTCAATTGTTTTATACATTCTTATGTCTTTTTTCTTCAAGTACTCGAATTAATTATTTAACTATACAAGGTGCTTTGGCGTTGTATTTGTATTCTGCAATTTTGCCTTTTCATGCTCTTTTATTCTTTCTGCAAATTCTTGAATTTTATTGCATATCCACATGTTGGCAGTAGTGTTATCTCTATAATCTGCCTCTGCAAACATATCAATACGGTCATCTTGACGAAGTTTTTCGACTTGTTTAAATGCAGACATGTTGCCATGAGGATAAATCGCAAAAGTTGCTCCCCCACGTCCTTTTATGACAGAAAAAGCAGGGACATCACTTGGACCATCGGCTATGTAAATCATATTCTTGAAGTCAACTCTTCGCTGGTCTAAATTCATTTTCACATTTACATCAACCTTATGGTCGTCATGAGCGCCTTTGTTTATCTCAAAAATTGCCTTTGTCTTACTTGTATTGTCTATTGTATAAGCTATTTCGCTTATATATGGATTGTTCTCATAATCACGATTCTCAATAAGCTCACATCCCCATACCCCTGAGACATAATCCTTGAGAGCCGAACCTTTAATAACTTGGGCAAAACCAGTACTTACAATATAATGTTCTACTTTAATATTATACTCACCACAGAGCGTGTCGTCATCCAAGAGATGTTTTGTCTTTTCGAAGATTTCCGGAACACCTGGGTAAAACTTAAGTTTCTCACCATAGCTTAACAACTTCTTGTTGTCCAAACCTGCAAAACGTCCTCCTGGCTTCGCATCATTAATAAACTGATTCAGATATATGAGATCTCTATTCACCTTGACACCTTGTTCTTTCATATATTTCTCAGGAAGGGCATTGACTTCTTTCCAAAATTCAGAGGCATCAACATGGTATTCCTCAAATATAGGATCTTGCATATATCCATCAACAAGGGTTTTGTCAAAATCCCAAATAACAGCAATTATATTCTTCATGGTATTTTAGTTTGTTTTTTGATGTGATACTTTTTCTAATTTAAGTGCTTGCGTTGCCTACGGCAATTAATTAGTACTCAATTTAGGGCATAGCCCTTTGTATAGGCACTCTTGCAAGTGCCTATACATTGAGTTATCTTCACTTGTTTATTAAGTATTTCATACATTTTACACACAAGTGATTTTCGGCTGCACTCGGCATAGCTTAAACAAGTTTGGCTCTGCTCTCGTTGGCACGAAAATTCTTCGCTCAACAATTTAAAAGCAAGCTTGCTTTGTTCATGACTTATCGAAAGTTAGTTCTTTCTAATTTAAAAACTAATTTAAGTGCTAACAATAGAATTGCGATTGTTTGTCGGCTGGCGCATCATAGTAATCTACCACTATCACGTAATCGCTTTTTCATACCTTGCAATGCAGATTCTGCCCAAAGCTTATAGTCATTCTTCATCCCTTTCTTTTCCTCGTCCGAGAAATTAGAACGCTCGATTTGAAACTCTACATACTTTTCTGCCGAATGCTTTGCATTATCAAGTTCTGCCTCTGATACCTTAGCGATTGTCATCCGCTCACCTATAATGGCACAGATATAGCCTTCGACAAAGGCTGTTATGTAACTTTGATTATTTCGATGTATCATAAGTAAGCACTCAACCACTTCCAACCCCTTATAAACAGGGGCTGGAGAGCCATTGATTATTTTTGTTTTAACTTTTGTTTATTTGAATTTACCGTGCGACTGCACTGGGGAGAAGCTTTTCGTAGCCCTTCTCACCCTCTATAAGTCTGCTGAATACATAAGCGAAATACCATAATCGTATTTTTATGTTTTGCAGTGTAAAGGTAATTCGATTCATACAATATTCCTCTGAAGAAATTGAGTGCTTACATCTGGTCGCAGGCTGAAAAAATCCCTGCAACCGTTAAATACATTAGATAAAGTCCTCACGCTCAAGAATTCAAACAAGCTTGATTCTACTCGCTTAATCAGACTTTTAGTAAAAAACTTACCGAGGTATTCCCAGGCAGACCGTCCCTGCATCTTAACTGTACCGATGATGCTATGATAAGTAGCAGCCATCTCTGCCCCTTCGTCACAGCCTCCGTCTGGTACTGGAAATAGAATCTCTTTATACATTTTCTCGTCATGGCAAAGTCCAAGCAAGCTTGCTTTGCTCATCTCTTATCGAAAATGTTCCAAATCTTCACTGCTGTACATAATTCAATGTTTTAAATTCAGCAGCGAAGTTACTTATTTCTAATTTAAGCCATAATTTGAGTGCTTACATAAAAAAGGCGGCGCATATATTTTGGAACATAAATTGCCGTAAATTAAACGTAAATTAGCATGAATTATATTTACACTCAAACACCCTATATTTACGAAAATTCACGTGACATTTACGATAATTTACGTTATGCGACAGAAAGTTATGCTTCGTGAACTA
>NZ_JADYTS010000036.1 GCF_021531355.1 Leyella stercorea
GATTGCACGGAGCATCAAATACCAAGATGACCTCTATGCGTCCACGACTGAAAGAATTAAACGACAATCCCTAATTATTTGTTTCTAAAAGTTGGAGATTTAGGACAACCTATAGAGAGTGCTTTAAATAAAGTACTTAACTACATTATATCTAAAGATAAAGTAAATAGAAAACAAGATGTCAATAATGACAAATTTGCTTTTCTGGATAGCTTTGACTATGATACGACAAGTCAATATCATACAATGCAACTTCTTTTTAAAAGTGCAAAGCACAGCTATCGTGCTCCTCTCCTTGATAAAAATACAGCAGAAGCAAGAGAAAATCCTAAAACAATGAGTGAGGGGGAACAAATGAAAACGCACCTCCTTATAAAAATTAAGGATGGAGATGCTATTTTGTTCTTGGAAACTGGCAATAGTATGCTTACTTGCTTGAATATTATAAATTATCTGAACCAAGCTTTGTTGTTATATAATTCTCAATTTGATGAAGATGAAGAAAATAGAATTGAGGGAAAATTTTCTTTTGATATGATTGCACGTGACGATTTTCAAGAAGTTCTTCAAGGTATGGATCGGGTTTTATGTGCAGAAGTGTTTGTTGATAAATCTGTTTTGGGTTCTGAAGTCCTAAATTTTTCAAATTCATCAGAGCAAGTAAAGGAAAACGTATTGCTTACAATAAAAGCAGAACGCAAAAAGAGTATAAAAGACACATTGTATGATATTGTCAATAAATTCAATGGTGCTCATTCTCAAATTAGAAGAATACGTGTAAGAGGCAAAAATATGAATGGGAATGCTAGTGTTATAGATACAGATTTCATAGTGAAAAAAGAGTTTATTGAAGTACAGCAAGATTCAGATACAGGAGAGTACAATTCTGCAAATGTGTTTTCTCAGCTGTTAGCACTGTCAAACGAATATTAGTATGTGGTGTGAGTTTCTATACGTTATATTAGCCTATTTTGAGGCGTTAAAGAAAAATGAGACAATATATGATATATTGACTCCTGCAATAATAGCATTTGCAAGTTTCATCTATACAATTCTTTCTCATTACGACACCATACAAATAGACTTCATAAACGAGGTTATGCCATTTGTTGGAACATTATTAGGTTTTACTCTTGCAGCGTTAACCCTTCTTTTGTCAAATACTAGAATTGAAGGGAAAATGAGGAATTTTCCTACTAAAAGAGAAATTCATGGCAATACCATAACTATGTATGAATTCTTGGTTGTTTTATTTTCGTATTTGATAGTCTTTGAGTCAATTCTTTGCATTCTATATTATGCAGCATATTTATTTCCTATAAAAATAAATGGAGTTGTAGTGCAAGTATGTAACACCATATTTATTGGAGGTATTTTCCATATATTGTTCTTAACATTACGAATTGCCTCTAATCTGTATCATATAATAATTCGGAGATAATTATAATGGATATACTCTATCTAATAGGCGAAGCAACTGCCTACGATAAGAAACAGCAACTCGAAGTCAAACGACCTAAGAGTTGGCTAAAAAGTGTTTCTGCCTTTGCCAATGGCGAGGGCGGAACATTGGTGTTTGGTATCAGTGACGATGACCAAGTGGTAGGACTTGCTGATGCTGAAAGTGATGCGGAGAGAATAAGTGAGGAGATAAAGGCCAAACTTGACCCTATACCTGCAGTCAACCTCGAATTTAAGGAAGTGGATGGAAAGAAGCTTGTGTTGCTTCATGTCTATAAAGGACAAGAGACACCATATTATTATATAGGTGACAAGCAACGATTGGCATTTGTGAGAGTCGGTAACGAGTCGGTGGTAGCTGACAGACTTCAATTGAAAAGCCTTGTTATGAGAGGTACATGTCGTTCGTTCGATGCTATTCCTTCGCCATACAAGTTTGAGGATATGTCTTTCTCCAAGCTCAAATCTGTTCATTTCAAGCGACTTAATCAATCGTTTGATGATAGTGATTTTGTTTCATGGGGAATAGTAGACAATGACGGAAAACTGACCAATGCTGGGGCATTGTTGGCAGACGATTCTCCTATACGCCATTCTCGTATCTTCTGCACACGTTGGAATGAACTTGACATGACGAGTGGTTTGGGTGAGGCATTGGATGATGCAGAACTGGAAGGTAGTGTCATCAGTCAATTGCAAGATGCAGTTGCTTTTGTAAGAAATAACTCTCACAGAAGATGGTGGAAAGAAGCTGAGTATCGGGAAGAGCTGCCAGATTATCCAGAGCGTGCCGTAACTGAAGTGATATGTAACGCCATTATTCATCGTGATTACATGGAGCTTGGCAGTGAAATACATATAGACATGTATGACGACCGCATGGAAGTGTATTCTCCTGGTGGCATGTTTGATGGGCGATTGATACAACAATTAAATCCACTGACTGTACCATCGAAACGTCGCAACCCTTTACTTGCAGACTTTTTCCATCGCTTGAAACTCATGGAGCGTAGAGGCAGTGGAATGAAGAAGATTATTGGTGAATATAAGCGTTTTGAAAACTTGGAAAATTATCATGCACCAGAGTTCAGTTCCAATGCGACAGAATTTCACGTTACTCTATGGAACCTCAATTATGGGGTTGATGTCGTAAAAGACAACCCTCATGTCATAAAAGAGGCAAATGATGTCGTAAAAGATGTCGTAAAAGAGACGGATGATGTCGTAAAAGGAAAAGCAAATGTCACAAAAGAATTTGCAAAAGCACAGCGACAAATCTATAGGTTAATTTCGCAGATGCCACAGATCAGTGCTACCCAAATGTCGGAAAACATGGGGATTTCTTTACGACAAGTACAAAGATACCTCAAACAGCTTTCCGACCAAAACCTAATTGTAAGAGAAGGAGGTCGCAAAAATGGCGTTTGGAAAATTTTGGATGAGGAATACGAAGGCTTCTTCAAAAGAATATAGACGATAAAGACAGGTGGCTATATCCATAATAATGGGTTAGCCACCTGCTATTGTTAAAAGTCAATTTATATCTTTTTGACTTTTGACTCCCTCCAGTTAATATTAATCAAATAACTCCGGAAAGAGGGGACAATCGAGTTCTTTGGCATTATTGAAATCAGTCCTTTCGAAGAGATCAACGAGTGGTGTCTTATCCATAAGAGAAATGCTTAGAATCTGAAGAGCATATGGCATCTTTAATGCAGTCCGTTATACAATAGTAAAATATATTTTACATCTGATTATAATCTTCTTGTAGTATATTTTGACTATATTGCCAACTCAAAGATGTTGCAAATATATATAAAAAAGACCATAAATAAAAAGGTGTTGCAAGAAAAAGTTTCAAAAGGTTGTAAAATATTTGGTTTCTGTTTCTCTTTGTTATATTTTTTGTAAAAATATCCATGATGCAGTCTTTTCCACAAATGGTCTGCTTTTACCGTTCCCATATGAATATAATTTCAATAATTAGATTTCTTATAACAAACTATGAGATTTAGTGCTCTCAAGTCTTAAACCTTATGCATTTCTTCAAAAATATGGTTTCCTCAAAATCTTTTTAAGCAAAACGTACCGAATTCTCAAAATCTTTTCATGCAAAATGTATCGAATTCTCAAAATCTTTTGGCTTTTCACTCGTTCTGGCAGTATTGTTTGATATGCAAATTTAATCAAAAATATGGTTAGTATCAATAAAAGATTTTGAGAAGAACGTAATTTTGATTAATTTCGCACCGCAAAATATTACAAATTGAAAGACAAATAGAACAAATGTTGACAACAGAATTATTCTTTTTGGTTGGCTTTGTGGTGTTTATAGCAGCCATATTAGTATTGGACATGCTTGTAATCGACCGCAAGGCGCACGTAGTATCCATTAAGGAAGCCGGCACATGGACGGCAGTATGGATAGTCCTGGCTCTGACCTTCGCCATATTCCTGTATTTTCATGGCGACATGGTGCATGGCATACAGAACTTCAACGACCTACAGGCGGTTTCGTCGCGCTATGCTTCGCATCTGAAGCTCAATCCCAACGACTTTGAGGCGAGTCTGCAGCAGTATCGCCACTATATGACCATATCGTATATATCGGGCTATCTGATAGAGAAGACGCTGTCGGTAGACAACCTCTTCGTGATGATGATGATATTCGCATCGTTCGGCATCGACAAGAAGGAGTATCAGCATGCGCTCAACTGGGGCATTCTGGGAGCCATCGTGCTGCGCTTCGTCTTCATCTTTGCCGGTGCTGCCCTCATCAGCCGTTTCGAATGGATATTGCTCGTGTTCGGTGTGTTCCTGCTGTACAGCGGCGTAAAGATGTTCTTGGACCGCAACAAGAAGGAAGAGATAAACGCCATGAACCATCCCGTGGTGCTATTCCTCAACAAGCACTTCCACCTTACTCCGCTTGTGCTCACCGTAATCTTCATAGAGTTCTGCGACCTGATATTCGCATTCGACAGCATTCCTGCTGTGTTCTCCGTGACGCTCGACCCCTACGTAGTGTTCTTCTCCAACATCTTCGCCATTCTCGGCTTGCGTGCCCTCTTCTTCCTGCTGGCTGCTATAGCCGACAAGTTCCGCTATCTGAAGGTAGGCGTGAGCGTGTTGCTGGTGTTCATCGGTGTGAAGATGCTCGTACACGAATACATAGAGATTGGAGCCATCAGCTCGCTCGTATTCATACTCCTGGTGCTGGCAGTAAGTATATGTGCTTCGATATTCATCAAACCAGCCACTACTGAATAAAGCAAATAGTGGTGTGGTCAAATGGAAGTTATCGGAATTTATATATATGTCCGATAACTTCCATCACATTTTCGGGACGACTTTTCAAAAATGTGGTCTAATCATAGCAAGCAATCTTTTTACTTTTTTACTCTTTTACTCTTTTACCTTTTTACTTTTTCACCTTTTTACTCTTAAAATAAGTAAAAACCCCCCTCCTCTCGCTTGTTTTAGGTAATTTTGCAATTTACAAAAATATAGAACAAACGATATACAAATGAGCTTAACAGGCATCATACGCAATGCGTTCATTCCCCGACAGCACAAGCTGGAACGTCATTTCACCGAACCGGAGGCACTGCAGCACGACGTGTTGCAGCATCTGCTGCATACAGCCGCAGGTACAGAATACGGCCGAAACCATCTTTTCGGCAATACACGCTCGTACGACGACTTCGTGCGCAACGTGCCAGTAAACACATACGAAGAGCTGAAGGGCGACATCGACCGCATGCGCCACGGCGAATCGAGCATCTTATGGCCAGGCACCGTTAAATGGTATGCCAAGTCGTCGGGCACTACCAACGACAAGAGTAAGTTTATACCAGTGTCGAGCGAGGGACTGCATCGCATACACTATCAAGGAGGCACCGACGTGGTGGCACTCTATCTGCAGAACAATCCCAAGAGCCGCATGTTTGACGGCAAGGGACTAATTCTCGGCGGATCGCACTCGCCCAACTACAATCTGTCTGATTCGCTTGTGGGCGACCTCAGCGCCATCCTCATCGAGAACATCAATCCGCTCGTCAACCTTATACGTGTGCCAAAGAAGCAGACAGCGCTGCTCAGCGACTTCGAGGTGAAGCGCGACCGCATAGCCCACGAGTGTCTCAACAAGAATGTCACTAACCTTTCGGGCGTTCCGTCGTGGATGCTCAGCGTGCTGGTGCGTGTGCTTGAGATTACGGGCAAGGAGCATATTGATGAGGTTTGGCCCAATCTGGAGGTGTTCTTCCATGGTGGCATTGCCTTCACACCGTATCGTCCGCAGTATGAGCACATCATCACCAGCGACAAGATGCACTATATGGAGACCTACAACGCATCGGAGGGATTCTTCGGCATACAGAACGACCCCACCGACAAGTCGATGCTGCTGATGCTCGACTACGGCGTGTTCTACGAGTTTCTGCCTATGGACGAGTTTGACAGCGACTCACCCAACATCGTTCCGCTTGAGGGTGTGGAGATAGGCAAGAACTATGCTATGCTCATCTCTACATCGTGCGGACTGTGGCGTTATATGATTGGCGATACAGTCAAGTTCACATCAGTTCGCCCCTACAAGTTTGTCATCACCGGACGCACCAAGTACTTCATCAATGCCTTCGGCGAGGAGCTTATTCAGGACAACGCCGAGAAGGGACTGGCTTACGCCTGCCAGAAGACGGGTGCCGAGGTGAAGGAATACACCGCCGCTCCGGTGTTTATGGACCAGAACGCCAAGTGCCGCCACCAGTGGCTCATTGAGTTTGCCAAGCAGCCTGCCGACATCAACGAGTTTGCCGACATCCTCGACCGCAGTCTGCAGGACATCAACTCCGACTACGAGGCTAAGCGATTCCACGACATCACCCTGCAGCATCTGGAGATAGTAGTGGCACGCCCCGGACAGTTTGACGACTGGTTGCGCTCGAAGGGCAAGCTGGGCGGACAGCACAAGATACCGCGCCTGTCGAACAACCGACAGTATATTGAAGAGATTATGAATACTCCCGCCTCAGGACTGTAAGTTTATAAACGTAATTAAAAACATAAGATGCTTATACCCAGATACATAAAAAGAATAATCACATCACTCCCCTCCCTACGGGGGAGGGGCAAGGGGGAGGGGCTTTTAGGGCTTGCAGGGCATGTGGGGCTTGCAGGGCTTTTATGTGTATTCCTGCTCCTTCTCGCCTCATGCGCCCGCATGGGTCGCCCCGACGGTGGATGGTATGACGAGACGCCGCCCCGCGTGATAGGCGCATCGCCTGCCGATGGCGGTGTGAATGTGACGGAAAAGAAGGTGCACATCTACTTCGACGAGTTCATAAAGCTCGACAACGCCACCGAGAAGGTAGTGGTGTCGCCGCCACAATTGGAGCAGCCCGAGATAAAGTCTACGGGAAAGCAGATAAAGGTGGAGCTGAAGGACTCGCTGAAAGCCAATACCACCTACACCATCGACTTCTCCGATGCCATCAGCGACAACAACGAGGGCAACCCTCTGGGCAATTACACCTACAGCTTCTCTACCGGCGACCATATCGACACGCTCGAAGTGTCGGGACACGTGGTGCAGGCTGACAATCTTGAGCCAGTAAAGGGCATACTCGTCGGACTGTATGGCGAGATGGAAGACTCGTGCTTCATCAAGAAGCCGATGCTGCGTGTGGCGCGTGCCGACTCGCGCGGAAAGTTCATCATACGTGGTGTGGCGCCCGGCAACTATCGCATCTACGCCCTGCAAGACCAGGACGGCGACTACCGATTCTCGCAGAAGGCAGAGCAGATAGCCTTCACCCACGACAGCATCAAGCCGTCGTTCTGCGACGCCATACGTCAGGACACCACATGGATCGACTCGCTGCATATCAAGGACATACAGCGTGTGGGCTACACCCGCTTCACGCCCGACGACATAGTGCTGCGCGCCTTCACCGAGACGCTCACCGACCGCTACTTTCTGAAGGCAGAGCGCCAGCAGGCCGACCACTTCAGCATTTTCTTCAGCTACGGCGACAAGCAGTTGCCCGAGATAAAGGGACTCAACTTCAATGCCGACAACGCTTTCCTCGTGCAGCCCTCGCTCCATCGAGACACCATAACCTACTGGCTGCGCGACACGATGCTGGTGAATCAGGACACACTCAACATCCAGATGAAATACATGGTCACCGACTCGCTCGGCAACCTTGTGAGTCAGACCGACACCCTCTCCATACTCTCAAAGCAGCCTTACGAACGCCGGCAGAAGGACCTGCGCAAGGAGATAGAAAACTGGCAGAAGCAGCAGGACAAGAAGCGCAAGCGTGGCGAGCCTTACGACTCGATAATGAAGCCAAAGCTGCTCACACCGCGCATCACGTCGGGCTCGTCGCTCGACCCCGACCGCAACGTGGGCTTCGCCTTCGACCGTCCGCTCTCTGTGGTCGACACGTCGAAGATACATCTATATGCACGCCAGGACACGCTGTGGTATACCATGCCGATGCGCTTCCGCCCCGTGGTGCAGAAAATCAAGGGCGACACAATCAATGCCAAGGGAGTGACGTCGCTGCTCAACTATGAGCTGATGGCAGAATGGAAGCCCGATACCGAGTATAGTATTGAGGCCGACTCGATGGCTTTCGTCGACATATACGGCATGGTGTCGCCGGCTATAAAGGAGGGCGTGAAGGTGAAGTCGCTCGACGAGTACAGCTCGCTGATATTCACCATACCTCATTTCACCGACAAGCCTGTCGTAGTAGAACTGCTCAACCAGCAGGACGCGGCTGTCAAGAAGACTACCGTCATAGACGGCACGGCACAGTTCTTCTACGTCAGCCCCGGCACCTACTATGCACGTATGTTTGTCGACGACAACAACAACGGCATCTGGGACACCGGCAACTATGCTGCCGACCGACAGCCCGAATTTCTGTATTACTATCCCGAGGAGATAGAGTGTAAGGCTAAGTGGGACGTCACGCTCAACTGGAATCCTACCGCCCGACCGCTCAACGAGCAGAAGCCGTCGAAGATAGTGAAGCAGAAGGGCGAACAGAAACAGAAACTGCAGCAGCGCAATCTGAAGAGAGCGCAGCAGTTAGGTATACCATACCCATTCTAAGAACTTTAAACAAATCTTTTATTTATGAAAATTAGAAAACTTATACTCGCTATAGCCCTGATTGTCATGGGCGTATGCTCGGTGCAGGCACAGTGCAAGTTCAAGAACACGGCTTTCAAGTCGGGCGAGTTCCTCACTTACAACCTCTACTTCAACTGGAAGTTTGTGTGGGTGAAGGTGGGCAACGCGTCGATGTCGACCGTAGAGAGCCGGTATCATGGCAAGTCGGCATATCGATCGTCGCTCATCACACGCACGTCGGAAAGTGCCGACAAGTTCTTCAGCATGCGCGACACGCTGCTGTGCTACAACACCACCGAGCTTGAGCCGCTCTACTTCCGCAAGGGAGCACGCGAGGCCGACCGCTACACCGTCGACGAGGCTTTCTATAGCTATCCCAACGGCAAGGTACACGTGAAGCAGCACCGCCAGAAGAAGGACGGCACCCATGTGTGGAAGACACACACACCAGAGGCGTGCACCTTCGACATGATAAGCATATTCCTCCGCGCACGTTCGTTCAACCCCGAGGGATGGAAGAAGGGCAACCGCATCAGCTTCCCCATCACCGACGGAGTGAAGATAATCAACGCCGTGCTTGAATATAAGGGCAAGACCACAATCAAGGCTGACAACGGACACAAGTATCGCTGTCTGCAACTGTCGTACATAGAGCGTGAGGACCACAAGGAGAAGGAAATAGTGCGATTCTTCGTCACCGACGACGAAAACCACGTTCCGGTACGCCTCGACATGTTCCTCAAGTTCGGCTCGGCAAAGGCATTCCTCGTAGGTGCCAAGGGTGTGAAGGGAGTGATGAAATCGCAAGTGAAATAGTGACAAATGAGATTCATTATAATAATAGCAGCCTTCTTGCTGGCATCATGCTCCGACTTCAATGTGGGCAAGCGCACTGATGCCGGCAAGAAACGGCAGTTCACCACAGAGACGCTGCTCGGATATACGCCTGTGAAGCATCAGGGCAGAAGTCCGCTGTGCTGGGCATACGCCATGCTTGCCACTATAGAGAGCGAGCATATACAGATGGGCGACTCGGTCAATCTGTCGGTCGACTATGTGGCTCGACATCTGCTTGTCGAGCAGGCACGCCAACACTTCCTCTCGCGTGGCTACGACCGCATCACGCTGTGCGGAACGGCACCGCTGCTGCTGAGGCTGATAAGCGAGTATGGCATCATGCCGTACGACTCGTACAACGCCCCATCGCTCAACTACAACGCCTTGGCTCAGCGTGTGCAGACCATGTCGAACACGTCGACCGACCTGAGCCAGCTGTCGCAGCGTGTGCAGCGACTCTTCGACGAGCGTATAGGCTATCTGCCCAAGAATGTGTATATGCTCGGGGCTGAATACACCCCGCAACAGTTTGCCCACAGTGTATATATGTATGGTGAGTATACGCCACTGACCAGCTTCACACACCACCCCTTCGACCAGACATTCGCCATCGAAGTGTCTGACAACTACAGCGACGAGCTGTTCTATAATGTGCCCATCGACGTGATGATGCGACGCATTGAACGATCGTTGCGCTCAGGACATCCCGTGTGCTGGGAGGGCGACGTCACCGAACCCGGCTTCTCCTTTGAGCGTGGCGTGGCTGAATTGCCCGACGAACGTCCATGTACGCAGCAGCAACGACAGAAGGCTTTCGAGACTCGACGCACCACCGACGACCACTGCCTGTGTCTCATCGGTATAGCCCATGACGACAAAGGACGCCGCTACTACATAGCCAAGAATTCGTACGGCACCGACAATCCCTACGGCGGACTTATGTATCTGTCGGAGAACTACGTACGACTGAAGACGGTGGCTGTAGTCGTTAAGAATGTACATTAACGGTTTTGTAAACCGATACAATAGTCTTTACCATAAAATCTATCATTCATTTTAACTTTTATTTCACTGTTTTTAGAAACAACGAATTTATAAAATTTGTATATTTGCCAAAAGTAGGAAAAAATCAGTTGCATAACTTTAAAACTAAATAACTAACCAAACCCTTAAGACTATGCAGAAAAAACTTTTTCTTACAGTCGTAATGTTCCTGATAGGAATGTTAATGACAGGGGCGTATGCACAGACGCATACAGTTTCTGGTCTCGTTAAAGACAAAGAAATGGGCGACCCCCTTGTTGGAGTAAGCGTGTCTGTCAAAGGCACGAAGAATGCAACCATGACTGACCTGAACGGCAACTACACCATCCAAACCTCTCCTAACGACATATTGGTGTTCAAATATGTCGGTATGAAGGATGCTGAGGAGACGGTAGGTAACCGCAAAATCATCAATGTGCTTCTTGTTCCTAACGCTGAGAGCCTTGGCGAAGTAGTAGTTACTGCCATGGGTATCAAGCGACAGTCGGAGACCCTTACCTACTCGGCACAGACCGTAGGCGGCAAGGATGTCAACGACATCAAGTCAATCAATATGATCAACTCTCTTCAGGGCAAGAGCGCTGGTCTGCAGATTACGCCTAACTCTACCGGTGCAGGCGGCTCTTCAAAGATTCTGTTCCGTGGCAACAAGTCAATCTCGGGTAGCAACCAGCCGCTTATCGTTGTCGACGGTGTGCCGACAATGACCAATACCACTTCTTCACAGGTGGCAAGCGACTACGGTGGCGAGCGCGACGGTGGCGACGTTATGTCGACCATCAACCCTGACGACATCGCTTCTATCACCCTTCTGAAGGGTGCTGCCGCTTCTGCTCTTTACGGTGCAGTGGCTGCCAACGGTGCCATCATGATTACCACCAAGTCGGCTATGGCTGGCAAGGTGAGCGTCAACGTATCAAGCAACACCACAATGGAGGCCCCGATGGTATTGCCTGAGTTCCAGACCACTTATGGCGGCGGTGCTGACGGCACATTGTCATGGGGCGACAAGCTCTCTACCGCTTCTAAGAACTATGCTGAGGAATTCTTCCGCACAGGATTCACCACCAACAACTCTATCTCGCTTGCAGGTGGCAACGACAACTTCAAGTCATATTTCTCTTACGGCAACGTCTACTCTCAGGGCATGACTCCCGAGAATACATACCGCAGCCACAACCTCAACTCGAAGGTTGACTTCAAGGTGCTCGAAACCATACATGTCGACTTCTCTGCCAAGTACAGCAACCAGTACTCTAAGAACCAGGCTGCTGCCGGCTATCTGTGGAACCCGCTCACAGGCGCTTACCTCGTACCGCGTGGCACCGACTGGAACTACTATAAGGATAACTTCGAGATTTACGACGCTGAGCGTGGATGCAACATCCAGAACTGGACCAATACCAAGCAGCAGCAGTTTGGCAACCCATATTGGATGCTCAACCGTCAGACACCTATCTCTGAGCGCAACCGCTACGAGTTTGGCGGCTCTATCAAGTGGGACATCACTCCCGACCTCAACATTCAGGGACGTATGCGCTACGAGCGTGGCGAGGACCACTTCATACACAACGCTTATGCTTCGTCTGTAGGCGACCTCTATCCGATGGGACGCATGAAGGACAACCGCTACTTCAGCGACCAGCTCTATGGCGACGTTCTCGTCAACTACAACCACACATGGGGCGACTGGGCACTCACAGCTACAGCAGGCTCAAGCTTCACAAAGACCAAGACTTCTCACGTAGACCTCTGGGGCGAAGGCAACAAGTATAAAGGTCCGGGCGACGGCAACATCTACTATCCTAACATCTTCACTCCGAACAACTACTATGGCAATATGTCTACTACCGACGCATTGAACACCGAGAAGCGCCTCAACGCTGTATTCGCAACAGCTCAGGTAGGCTTCAAGGAGGCAGTGTTCCTCGACCTCTCTGCACGTAACGACTGGTCGTCGGCTCTCGCATTCACCGACGGCTGTTCATTCTTCTATCCGTCAGTAGGCGCCAGCGTGCTGCTCAACAAGCTCATGCCTATGGGCGAGCAGGTGAACCTCTTCAAGCTCCGTGGCAGCTATTCTATCGTAGGTAACGACGTGCCTATCTACATGTCTAACCTTCGCTACACTCTCGGCTCTGCTGGCGCAGTGACGGCTCCCGACAAGGCTCCGTTCCGCACATTGAAGCCTGAGAAGACCCACTCTCTCGAATTCGGTTTCGACGGTACATTCTTCAACAACCGCCTCGACCTCTCTTTCACATACTATAAGACCAACACCAAGAACCAGTTCTTCTCAGTATCGGCTCCTTACGAGAGCGGTCTGCGCAACCGTTACGTCAATGCCGGTAACGTACAGAACCAGGGATTCGAGTTCTCAGCTGGTTGGCATCAGCAGTTCAACGACGACTTTGCATGGTCTACCAACTTCAACATCTCTTACAACGACAACAAGATTAAGGAGCTCGTAGAGGGATTGGAGAACGGTCTTACTGTTGCCTCATGGTCAGGTGCCAAGGTTGTGCTCAACGAGGGCGGCTCGTACGGCGACCTCTACGTTCGTCAGATTAAGCGCGACGAAGCTGGCAAGCCTATGAAGAACGACAAGGGCGAACCTATACTTATGGGCGACAACATCGACGAGATGAAGTATGCAGGCAACATGAACGCCAAGGTCAACTTCGGATGGAGCAATACATTCCACTATAAGGACTTCACGCTGTCGTTCCTCATCGACGGTAAGTTCGGTGGCAGAGTGCTCTCAGCTACTGAGGCTGCTCTCGACGGTTGGGGCGTTTCACAGCGCTCTGCCGATGCACGCAACGCAGGCAAGGTAGTGGTAGACGGTGTTGAGTTCGACCCGCAGGCATGGTACACAACAGTTGGCGCTTCCAACTTCAACAGTCCGTACGCTACAGAGTTCTACGTATACAAGGGCACTAACGTACGTCTGCGCGAAATGAGCCTCGGCTATACCTTCCGCAACCTCTTCGGCAACGGCAAGAACCTCACTGCAGCGCTCATCGCACGCAACCTCTTCTTCTTCTACAAGGACGCTCCTTGCGACCCGGACGTATCAATGGGTACAGGCAACGGTGTGCAGGGTGTTGACATCTTCAACCTTCCTTCTTCAAGAAGCTTGGGTCTGAACCTGAAGCTGAACTTCTAATCATTGAGCGAGTAAAAGACTATTTTTACAACCGTTTAAAACCTAAGGAATTATGAAAAAGAAAAATATATTCGCGGTGTCATCAATGCTGGCACTGGCTGTGATGGGTGGCGGAATGTTAAGCTCATGCACAGGCGATTTCGAAGATCTGAATACAAACAAGACGCAGGTGGATCCTGATATATTGCCATTCTCAGCACAGTGTGCCGAGCCAATGAACTATTGCTATCCGCCTCATCAGAATATGTTCCAGTTCTGGACCAACCTCACCATCGACCTCTATGGCGGCTACTTCCAGACACCTCACGGCAACTTCACCAACTGCGATATGGGTGAAAACCGCGGACACAGTGGTGGTATGTATGAGAACTACTATCTGCACATCTTCAACAATACGCGCCGCAACATCGCCAGCCTCGACAAGCAGAATCTTGAAGGACTGGCTGGCACAATGCGCATCGTGCAGGCTGTAGGCACTATGCAGGCAACCGACGCCTACGGACCGCTTGCCTACTCGTCAATCATCAACGCCGAGAGCGAGTCGAGCTATCGTTTCGACAGCCAGCAGAAGCTCTATGAGTATATGCTCGACGACCTTGACAAGGCGATTGACGGATTGCAGAAGATGGACAATGTAGAGAAAACTTCACTTGCAACATACGACACTTGGGGCGGGGGCGACCCTGCCGTGTGGGTTCAGATAGCCAACACAATGAAGCTGCGCATCGCTCTCCGCTTGTCAAAGCGCGAGAGCGAGATGGCAGCCGACGGCTACGACCTCAAGGCGATTGCTACTGCTGCCGCTGCCAATACCCTCGCCGTTTCGGGCAAGGACATCGTGGTTAAGGACCAGAGCAATGAGCTGAAGCGTATGTTCGAATGGCTCGACTGCGGCATGAATGCCAACCTCGTGACACTGATGGTGGGCATGAACGACCCGCGTCTGCCTCTCTACATGACTAAGAATGCTGACGAGATTAAGAACGAGAAGGGCGAAGTGACAGCCAAGAACTCTGTATACTGCGGCATACGCTATGCAAGCGGCATGGCACAGAAGGGTTCTGACGGATGGTATGGCCACAAGATGTCGCAGTGGGTTGGTGCTTACAACGTTCCGCTGCCTATCTTCAAGGCTGCCGAGTCTTACTTCCTCCTGGCTGAGGCTAAGTTGCGCTGGGGCATCGGCTCTGAGAGCGTTAAGGCTCTCTACGAGAAGGGCATCCGCCTCTCTATCAAGAACGAGCTTGCATATAAGGGATCGTTTGCTGGCATCGAGAACATCAGCGAAGCCGACATCGACGCTTACATCAACGGCACAACCGGTCAGGCTGACTATGTAGACCCAGGCAACACTGCCAACAACTGCAAGGCTGTCAACCATCTCGGTGTGAAGTGGGACGATGCTGCAAGCAAGGAAGACCAGCTCGCACGCATACAGACACAGAAGTACATCGCTCTCTTCCCGCTCTCTAACGAAGGTTGGGCTGAGCAGCGTCGTACAGGCTACCCGAAGTTCTTCGTGGCACTGGTCAACAAGAGCAACGGTGCTGTCAATACAGAGGAAGGCGTTCGCCGCGTAATCTACAGCAGCAATGCTTACGACACCAATGCTGAAGGCATCAAGGGCGGTCTGGAACTCCTCGACAAGGAGAACACCAGCAAGAATGGCATCACTGGCGACAAGGGCGGTACTCACGTTTGGTGGGACAACGCCAACAAGGGAAATTTCTAAAACCTATAGCTGATAATTTAAGGGGCATACCTTTCGGGGTGTGCCCCTTTTTTCGGCATTTTTTGTTACCTTTGCAGTGACGTTAAAACCACAACGTCTGCATTATGAAGAAAATAGCAATACTCGATTTCGACGGCACCATAGCCGATACACGCCCCGTAATACTCAACACCTTCCACCGTACTCTCGACGCCATGCACCTGCCTCAGCACACCGACGACGAGATTGCGGCTACTATCGGATTGCCTCTGATGGAGGCTTTCCCCGTGCTCGAACCGATGGACGAGCGCATGGCGGCTGAGTGTACAGCCACCTACCGACGCATATTCCACGACGTGAATGCACAGATAGGCGTGCCCATGTTTCCGCACGTCGACGACACGTTGCGTCTGCTACATTCGCGCGGAATGATTCTCACCATTGCTACAAGCCGCAGCCATCAGTCGGCTGCCGACTTCATCAGTTCTTTTGCTCTTGACGACATTGTGACATACATCATCGGTTATGAGGATGTGAGCCATGCCAAGCCCCATCCCGAACCCGTTTTGAAGACCCTAAGCCACTTCGGATTGACAGCTGACGACGCAGTGGTAGTGGGCGACACCCATTTCGATATTCTCATGGGTCGCAATGCCGGCTGCGCCACTATCGGCGTTACCTACGGCAACGGCTCGCGCCAAAGTCTTGTTGAGGCAGGGGCAGACAGCGTTGTCGACGATTTCGCTGATATATCAAGGATATAAGAGAAAGTGTAGGGAAAATAATTGTCCTTTTGTCTCGCTTACTCGGATTTTTGCACTAACTTTGCAAAGTAAGATAAAAACTAAAAAACATATATAATTATGAGTACACTTAAAAAGCTATTCGCATCAAAACTTCTTGAAGTAAAGGCTATAAAGCTGCAACCCAACGACCCGTTCACATGGGCATCAGGTTGGAAGTCGCCAATCTATACAGACAACCGCAAGACTCTGGCTTATCCGGAGCTGCGCTCGTTTGTAAAGCAGGAGTTGGTACACCTCATCCACGAGGAATTCCCTGAGGCTAATGCCGTTGCAGGTGTTGCTACAGGTGCCATCGCACAGGGTGCGCTCGTAGCCGACGAGCTGTTGCTGCCTTACTGCTACGTTCGTCCGAAGCCGAAGGATCACGGCATGGGCAACCAGATTGAGGGCACTATCCCTGAGGGTGCAAAGGTAGTAGTAGTAGAGGACCTTATCTCTACCGGCGGTTCTTCGCTCAAGGCTGTTGACGCTCTCCGCAAGGCTGGCTTCGAGGTAGTAGGTATGGTGGCAAGCTACACATACGGTTTCCCCGTAGCCGAAGAGGCTTTCAAGGCTGCCAACGTGCGCCTCATCACACTCTCTGACTATGAGCACACCACAGCTATCGCAGCAGAGACAGGATATATTAAGAAGGAAGACCTTGAGGTGCTCGCTGAGTGGCGCAAGGATCCCGCTAACTGGAAGAAGTAAATTATGACAACATTCGAAAGTTCCATACGACAGATACCATTCCCACAGCAGAACGTTTACGACAAGCTTAGCGACCTCAACAACCTGCAGAAGCTTAAGGAACGCTACGAGCTGATGAAGGACAATATGCCCGAGGAGGCTCGCAAGCAGGCTGAGAAAATCAAGGACCTGGAGTTCGACCAGGACTCGTTGTCGGTGAATGTGCCGCCAGTGGGCAGCATCAAGCTGCGTGTGGTAAACCGCGAAGAACCCAAGTGCATCAAGTTTGAGACCGAGCAGAGCCCTATTCCGTTCAATTTCTGGATTCAGCTTCTGCCCGTCACCTCTACTTCGTGCAAGATGAAACTCACCATCAAGGCCGAACTTAATATGTTCATCAAGCAGATGGTGAAGAAGCCCCTGCAGGAAGGCATCGAGAAGATTGCCGACGTGCTTCAGATGATTCAGTATAACTAATATATAGGCCCTACCCCCGGCCCCTCCCCCGTAGGGAGGGGAGTGGTATGCATAGGAGGCTATGGCGTCCTCGCCGTTGCCTGCTTAAGCTAATCGAACATATTACTCCCCTCCCTGCGGGGGAGGGGCCGGGGGTAGGGCTTTCTTTTAAACCTTTATAATTATTATGGCAAGCAAACTTTGGGAAAAGAATTTCTCTGTTAATGAGGAGATTGAGCGCTTCACCGTAGGACGTGACCGCGAACTTGACATATACCTCGCCAAGTATGACGTGCTTGGCTCAATGGCTCATATCACCATGCTTGAATCGATTGGACTCATGCAGAAGGACGAGCTTGTACAGCTTCTGGCTGAACTGAAAAACATATACGCTGAGTGCGAGCGAGGCGAATTCGTAATTGAAGAGGGTGTAGAGGACGTTCACTCGCAGGTGGAACTGATGCTTACACGCCGCTTGGGCGACATGGGCAAGAAGATTCACTCGGGTCGCTCGCGCAACGACCAGGTGCTGGTCGACCTCAAGCTCTTCACACGTCACGAATTGCGTGAGGTGGTAGAGAGAGTTGACGCCTTGTTCCGCGAATTGCAGAAGAAGAGCGAGCAGTATAAGAATGTGCTCATGCCGGGCTATACACATTTGCAGATAGCCATGCCAAGCTCGTTCGGATTGTGGTTTGGCGCTCATGCCGAGTCGCTTGCCGACGACATGCTCTTTCTTCAGGCTGCCTATCGTCTCACCAATCGCAACCCGCTCGGTTCGGCTGCCGGCTATGGTTCGTCGTTCCCGTTGAACCGTGAGATGACCACACGTCTGTTGGGCTTCGACTCAATGGACTATAACGTGGTGTATGCTCAGATGGGACGTGGCAAGATGGAGCGCAATGTGGCTTTTGCCTTGGCTTCGGTAGCAGGTACTGTATCAAAGCTGGCTTTCGACGCCTGTCTGTTCAACAGCCAGAACTTCGCCTTTGTAAAGCTTCCCAAAGAATGCACCACCGGCTCGTCTATCATGCCGCACAAGAAGAACCCCGATGTGTTTGAGCTGATACGTGCCAAGTCTAACAAACTGCAGAGTCTGCCCACGCAGATACAGCTCATCATGAACAATCTGCCTACGGGCTACTTCCGCGACCTGCAGATCATAAAGGAAGTATTCCTCCCCGCCTTTGCCGAACTGAAGGACTGCCTCGACATGGCTGCCTACATCATTGAGCGTATTGAGGTGAATGAGCACATACTCGACAACCCGATGTACGACCCGATGTTCTCTGTTGAGGAGGTAAACCGTCTTGCTGCCGCCGGAACACCGTTCCGCGATGCCTACAAGCAGGTGGGACTGGAGATAGAGAACGGCACCTTCCATGCCGACCACAACATACACCACACTCACGAAGGCTCAATGGGCAATCTGTGCAACGACCGCATCGCGGCTCTCATGGACCAGACGCTCGCCGAGTTCCATTTCGAGCGCGTGGATGAGGCTGAAAAAGCGCTGCTTGCATAGGTAATTGAGAGTTGAAAATTGAGAGTTGAGAGTTATTTGAGTTGAGAATTGAGAATTTAAAGTTGAGAGTTATGATATGCTTTTTTCTTTTATTCGTCATGTTCCTTGTTTCGTCATGCTCGAATACAGACTTCGATTACTCGTCGCTTCATGCATACTTCGTGTTCGACAACGGTCAGCACCAGAATGCTACGCTACAGAGTGCGCTCAACCCATTGTCGCCGGGCGTGTTCTGTCGTGTCAGTGAGGGGCAGGAGGGAACTGTCACATACTTCTATTTCGAGAGCAATGAAGGGCTCTCAACCAAGCAGAAAGCAAATGCCGATGACATGCGTCGTACGCGTGCCATCGGCTTATATAACAAGACTGGTATAATTGTGGGCTACGGCAATCTCTCGTCGCCTGCCATACTATATGCCTTCGACTCGCAGTGTCCCAACTGCTATGCCCAGACAAACATGCTCAACAACAAGCTTGTATTTACGTCGAACGGTATAGTGTCGTGCAGCCGATGCAAGCGTCAATATAATCTTAACAACAATGGATTGTGTATCAATGCGGAAGGCAAGAAACTTATTAAGTATCGAGCCACATGCACCAATCCGCTCGGCATCCTCTCCGTAAATAACTAAAAAAAGGAATGTCGGACTTCCGTCCGACGTTCCTTTTTTTATTCCTCTACGCCGTTATAGTCCATTGGCATGTCGTTTTCGCTGCCATGGCTCTTGTTGGGGCGTTTCTTCTGTTTCATATTACCGAAGTTCCATGTCAGCGTCATGCTCACACGTCGTCCGCCGCGTCGGTTAATCTGGTGGCGTGTGAAGTTAGGTCCGCTGGTGAATGTCTCGAAGCGACGTGAGTCGAGTAGGTCGCGGCAGTTGACTGATAGTGTAAAGAGCTTGTTGAAGAAGTTCTTGCGAGCTCCGAAGTCAATGCTGTAGTTGGCCTTGCGATAACCCTGCGTGATGACCTGACGTGCTGTGTAGCGTCCGGTGGTCTGTATCGAGATGTCGTATGGCAGCATGAGCGAAGCCGTCATGCGGGCGTTCCATGTGAAGTTATGGTCGGAATTGCCCGTTACGGTCTGTCCGTCGATGTCGTACGAGAATCCGTTGAGACGATAGTAGTAGGCGTTTGCCGACGTGGTGAGGTCGAGAATGCGCCACAACTTGTTCTTTACGGTCATTTCCAATCCCGTTGACAGACTCTTAGCCACGTTCATAGATGTCTGGTAGAACAGTCCGTCTTCCTGATTCTTATAGCTTATGCGCTGTATCACGTCCGTAGTAGGACGATAGTAGGCGCTGACGAGCAGCGAGTGGTCGTTCCACTGCTTCAGATAGTTGAGCGAGAACGAATTGCTGAACTCAGGAGTCAGATACGGGTTACCGAACGAAACCGTAGTAGCGTCGCGTGTGTCGCGGAATGAGTTGAGCTGTCCGCCCCACGGACGGCGCAGACGTCGGGTGTAGTTGAGCTGCAACTGCTGTGTCTCGGTCATCTGCCACGACATGAATACCGACGGGAACAGCTGGAAGTAGTCCTTCTTGAAGGGTTGCTCGCGCAGCGACGCATCGTGCTCCTGCTCCCATGTGTAGCTCTCGGTGTTGACGCGCCAGTATTCGCCGCGCAATCCGCCCATCAGGCTCAGCGCACCGAACTTATAGCTCAGTGTGGTGTAGAAGGCATGCAGGTCCTGCTTGTAGATGAAGCGGTTGAAGAACAGTTTGTCCTCAGAGGCATTTGTTCCGTCGAATGAGGAATTGTCAATGTATGACTCCTGCGGCGTGTTCTCGCGCGAAAAACTGCCGTTATAGCCAGCTTCTACCTTGAAGTTCTTGGTCACCTGGTTCTCGTATTCGAGTTTCAGCTCCTTGCGGTGGTTGTTGATGTGCTGCGGACGATACTGATAGCTGTACGTCACGTCGTCTACATTGGCTATTACGGTAGAGTCCTGATACCAGTTGTCGCCGTTCATCTTCCAGCTGCTCAGGTTGGCAGTGAAGTCGATGAAGTGCTTGTCGGTGAACGAGTGGCGATAGTTGAACTCGCCGTAGCGCATGTCCATGCCAGTGCGTGAGCGGTTGAGTCGGTCGAGCTGATAGTCGTTGAGTCCGCTTGCCACGGCAGTGTACATATACGGAGTGTAGCTGTGGCTGTTTCCGCCACCGTGCATGAGCATACCGTTAAGGCTGAAGTCGTCCTTTGTCGTAGCGTGCAGCGTCACACCGGCACGTGTGAATAAGTTGTTGCCACGCTGCTTGCTGTCGCTGTCGTATGTCTGATTGTATGTATTGCTGGTCTGCTGGCTCTCCATGTGTCCGGTGTTGGCACGATGGCGGTAGCCGATGTTCAGATAAGTGTCAATCAGTCGGCTGTTGTAGTTGATGTTGAAGCTTGTGTTGGCACCGCCGCGAGTGTCGCCACCAGCCTGCACCGAGCCGTAATAGCCAGCCTTGCGGTCTTTCTTTAATACAATGTTTATGATACCAGCTGAACCTTCAGCCGAGAATTTTGCCGAAGGATTGTCGATAACCTCTACACGCTCAATGCTTTCAGCCGGCAACTGCTGCAGAATCTGTGCACGGTTGTCGGAAGTCAGTCCCGATGCCTTGCCATTAATCCATACCTCTACGCTCGAATTGCCACGCAGCGATACATTGCCGTCGTTGTCAACCTCGATAGAGGGCACGTTGTCGAGCACGTCAGATGCCGACTGTCCGGCGTTGCTGATGAGCTGGCCGACGTCAAACGACTTTCGGTCGACCTCCAGTTTCATTGTGGCGCGCTGTCCGGTTACGGTCACCTCGTTCAGCTGCTTGGCATCCTCAGCCATATACAGCAGCTTGAATTGCACCTCACGTTTGGCAGGAGTAATCTCAAACTGACGTGTCACGTCCTTGTAGCCCATAAAAGTAAGCGAAAGCGTGTACTTGCCGTCCTTGAGTCCGGTCACGTTGAAGTTGCCGCCAGCATCGGTAATGCCACCGCCGGCGAACTTGTCGCTACCTTGTTCAGTCACTTTGATATTGACAAAACCGAGAGGTTCAGACTTCTGTCGGTCCAATATCTTGCCTTTCACGATGCCTTGCGCTCGTCCGGTATAAGCACACAGACAGAGCAAGAAGAATAATATAAAACGTTTCATATATGAGTATAAGACGGATTAAGTGTAATGAATGTTTAACCGGCATATATGATTTTGACATAAATCAAGCGTTTTCTTGCCGATAATATATGGAAGACCATTACAAGGCTTTGCTCGATTATTTCAAGATAAAGTATTAAGCAACAAAACGCCCTGTAAGTGCAAAAGCATTGATTGTCTATGCTTTTGCGCTTACAGGGCGCATTGTTTATTATCAAGACTTGTAAGTTTACAAAGCATACTACTCCCCTCCCTACGGGGGAGGGGCAGGGGGTGGGGCTTTCTATTCGGCAAACGCAGCTGCTTCTGCCGCAGCAATGATGTCCTCGCGGCTCTGTTCGCGTGCTGAGATGTGGCTCAGGTCAAACTCCTTGTCGTCAAGATTGCACGATTGGCTCTGAGGCGTTTCTTTTGGCGTCTCGTCTACTTCAGGCGCATTGCTGTACATTGGCGAGCGGCGTCCTTTTTTTGCCTTCTTGCCGCCTTTGATAGTCTCTACGGCAGCTTCTGCATGAGCTTCTACCTCCGGATTCTTGATGATGAACTCGTCAGCCTCCGGCTCTATAGACGGAACGTTCTGTACGGGTTCTTCCTCCATCTTGGTGCGCTCGGTCTTGGCAGCGAACACCTCGTCGATATATTGCGGCTCCTTGCGCAGGCGTTCGAGTGTCAGCTTCGAAGCCATCTGCTGGCTTTCCTTCTTGCTGAATCCCGTGCCGATGCATCCCTCTACAGTCTCAAGCATCACCTGATACTTGAATACGGGCGAACCTGTCTTGTCCTTCTCCTGCGACAGAACGCGGAAGTCAATGCGCACACGGTTTTTCTGACTCCATTCGATGAGCTTGCTCTTGAAGTTCACTTCCTTATAAGCAACCTTGTCGATGTTTATCATTTGTGTCAGTATTCGCTTGCGCATAAACTTCATGCATGCGTCGTAGCCACGGTCGAGGTATATGGCTCCTACGAGAGCCTCGAAGGCGTTGCCACCCATGTATGAGTTGTGCGACGAAGAGCGTCCGTTGGACAGTATGAGCTGGTTGATGCCCATCTCCTGTGCCAGACGGTTGAGTGTCTCGCGCTGCACGAGTTTGGAGCGGGTATTGGTGAGGAAACCCTCGCGCTTGCCAGGGAAGTGGCGGTAGACGATATCGCCCACGGTAGCGTCGAGAATGGCATCGCCAAGAAATTCGAGTCGTTCGTTGTTCACCGGTTTGCCCTTGGCGTTGCGCTTGAACATGCTCTTGTGCATGAGCGCCAGCTTGTAGAAGCTGATGTCGTGCGGGTAGAATCCGATGATTTGGCGTAAAGACAAATAAAGCTCCTTGTCCTTACGGAAAGGGAGCTTCATTCTGTCGATGAGATTACTCAGCATATTTCTTGAATATTACACATGCATTGTGGCCTCCGAAACCGAATGTGTTGCTCAGTGCAGCACGTACCTCACGCTTCTGTGCCTTGTTGAAGGTGTAGTTGAGGTTGTAGTCGATCTCCGGATCCTGGTCGTCATCAGCGTGGTTGATGGTAGGCGGAACGATGTCGTTCTTCACTGCAAGCACCGAAGCAAGAGCCTCCACAGCACCGGCAGCGCCGAGCAAGTGGCCAGTCATAGACTTGGTAGAGCTGATGTTGAGCTTGTAAGCGGCCTCGCCGAACACCTGCTTGATGGCCTTAGCCTCAGAGATGTCGCCCACGTGTGTAGATGTGCCGTGTACGTTGATATAGTCGATGTCCTCTGGCTTCATGCCTGCGTCCTCAAGAGCGTTCTCCATTACGAGGCGAGCGCCGAGACCCTCAGGGTGAGAAGCTGTGATGTGGTGAGCGTCGGCAGACATGCCTTCGCCAACCATTTCTGCGTAGATTTTGGCTCCGCGTGCCTTGGCGTGCTCAAGTTCCTCAAGGATGAGGCAGCCTGCGCCTTCGCCCATGATGAATCCGTCGCGGCTTGCGCTGAACGGACGTGATGCGTGCTCAGGATCGTCGTTGCGTGTAGAGAGAGCGTGCATGGCGTTGAATCCGCCTACACCACTAGGTGTGATAGCTGCCTCTGCACCGCCGCTTACGATGACGTTGGCCTTACCCAGACGGATGAGGTTGAAAGCGTCAGCAAGAGCGTTGGTAGATGATGCGCATGCAGATGTTGTTGTAAAGTTAGGACCATGGAATCCATACATGATAGATATCTGGCCTGCTGCGATGTCGGCAATCATCTTCGGGATGAAGAAGGGATTGAACTTAGGACCGTTCTCCTTGTGCTGTGCATAGTAGCCTACTTCTTCCTCGAAAGTCTTGATGCCACCGATGCCCACGCCGTAGATTACGCCGATGCGGTTCTTGTCTTCTGTGTCAAGATCCATGCCCGAGTCCTGGACTGCCTGCATTGCTGCGATGATAGCGAGCTGTGTATAGCGGTCCATCTTGCGAGCTTCCTTGCGGTCGATGAAGTCGTTTATCTTAAGATTCTTCACCTCGCATGCAAACTGAGTCTTGAACTCTGAAGCGTCGAACAATGTGATGGGGGCTGCGCCGCTTACGCCGGCGACAAGGTTGTTCCAAGTCTCTTCAGCAGTGTTGCCCAATGGGGTAACGGCTCCAAGACCTGTAACTACTACTCTTTTTAATTCCATTTAAAATAGTTTCGGGTTATGGTTGAAAAAAATGGTTTATGGTTTATGTACACCATAAACTATAAACCATAAACCTTATTTATTTTGCGTTCTCCTCGATGTAAGCGATAGCGTCGCCAACAGTGCCGATCTTCTCAGCCTTGTCATCAGGGATAGAGATGCCGAACTCCTTCTCGAACTCCATGATGAGCTCTACGGTGTCAAGTGAGTCTGCACCAAGGTCGTTTGTGAAGCTTGCTTCAGGCTTAACGTCTGCTTCGTCTACACCGAGCTTGTCAACGATGATAGCTTTTACTTTTGATTCGATTTCTGACATAATTTCTAATTTTAAAGTGTTTATAATGTAATTTCCTTTTTAAAAACTTTGCAAAGGAACTAATTTTTATTCATATAGGCAAATATTTTCTTGCAAAAAGACACACTGTGTGCACAAACACCCTATAAATGTGCATTTTTTTTGCCTTATTTTATCCTACCTGTGAGCCTGGCTTGACATTGCCCAGCACTGATGTCACATTGAGCGAACCGTCGAAGTTGACTGCCGACAGTATCATTCCCTGGCTCTCGATGCCCATCATCTTGCGCGGAGCGAAGTTGGCTACGAACAGTACGTCCTTGCCGATGAGTTGCTCCGGCTCGTAGTAGGCTGCGATGCCGCTGAGTATGGTGCGGTCCTTGCCCGAGCCGTCGTCGATGGTAAACTGAAGGAGTTTCTTCGACTTCTTCACCTTCTGGCAGTCCTTGATGTGGCCTACGCGTATGTCCATCTTCTCGAATGTCTCGAAGTCGACGTTCTCCTTGATGGGTGCAGCCACGTACGATGCTGCCTCGTTTGCCTTCTTGGTGTCCTCGAGCTTCTGCAGCTGGGCGTTGATGGCGTCGTCCTCAATCTTCTCGAAGAGCAGGGCTGGAGTGCCGAGCTGGTGTCCGGGCTTGAGGAGTTTGGTGCTGCCGAGCTGGTCCCATTCGGTTTCGGCTACGTTGAGCATTTCGCGGAGCTTGGCTGAGCTGAACGGAAGGAACGGCTCGAATGCTATTTCGAGGTTGGCTACGAGCTGCAGTGAGATGTAGAGTATGGTCTTCACGCGCTCCATGTCGGTCTTGGCTACGTGCCAAGGCTCGCAGTCGGTGATGTACTTGTTGCCGATACGTGCCAGATTCATTGCCTCCTTCTGGGCGTCGCGGAACTTGAATGCGTCGAGCAGAGCCTCCACCTTCTGCTTCACGTCCTTGAATTCCTCGATGGCAGCGCGGTCAACGTCCTGAAGCTCGCCGCACTCAGGCACGATGCCGTTGAAGTATTTCTTGGTGAGCTGCAGTGCACGGTTTACGAAGTTGCCGTAAACGGCTACAAGCTCGTTGTTGTTGCGGTCCTGGAAATCCTTCCATGTGAAGTTGTTGTCCTTGGTCTCCGGAGCGTTGGCAGTGAGCACATAGCGCAGCACGTCCTGCTTGCCGGGGAAGTCGACGAGATATTCGTGGAGCCATACAGCCCAGTTGCGTGATGTGGAAATCTTGTCGTTCTCAAGGTTGAGGAATTCGTTTGAGGGTACGTTGTCGGGCAGTATGTAGTCGCCGTGAGCCTTGAGCATTGTGGGGAACACGATGCAGTGGAACACGATGTTGTCCTTGCCAATGAAGTGGATGAGGCGTGACGACGGGTCTTGCCACCACTTCTGCCACGGACCCCACTTCTCGGGCTGGGCGTCGCACAGCTCCTTGGTGTTTGAGATGTAGCCGATAGGAGCGTCAAACCATACGTAGAGCACCTTGCCCTCAGCTCCCTCAACTGGTACGGGAATGCCCCAGTCGAGGTCGCGGGTCATAGCGCGCGGCTGCAGATCCATGTCGAGCCACGACTTGCACTGGCCGTAAACGTTGGGGCGCCACTCCTTGTGGTCTTCCAGAATCCACTGCTTCAGCCAGTTCTGATAGTTGTTGAGCGGCAGATACCAGTTCTTGGTGGCTTTCTTTACGAGTCCATGACCCGGGTTGTTCTTGTTGGTGGGGTTGATAAGTTCCTCGGGCGAGAGTGTGGCACCGCACTTCTCGCACTGGTCGCCGTAAGCGCCCTCGGCACCGCAGCGCGGACATGTACCTACGATGTTGCGGTCGGTGAGGAATTCGCCTGTCACCTCGTCGCAGAACTGCTCCTCGGTCTTCTCTACCAGCTCGTGCTTGTCGTAGAGAGTGCGGAAGAAGTCGCTGGCAAACTTGTTGTGGATTTTTGATGTGGTGCGGCTATAGATGTCGAACGAAATGCCGAAGTCCTCGAACGATTTCTTGATGAGGTTATGGTAGCGGTCTACCACTTCCTGAACGGTGATGCCCTCCTTGCGGGCGCGGATTGTTACGGGCACGCCGTGCTCGTCGCTGCCGCCGATGAACATCACCTCCTGCTTCTTCAGGCGCAGATAGCGCACGTAGATGTCGGCAGGAACATACACGCCGGCAAGGTGGCCGATGTGTACGCCACCGTTGGCATACGGCAGTGCCGCAGTGACGGTGGTGCGTTTGAAATTCTTTTCTTCCATATATAATAATGTGATTTTTTTGTTTCTGAGTGCAAAGTTAGTGCAAATCGAACACAATTCAAAACAAGCAGCTCGTTTTTATTGTCAAATTGATATTTATTATATATAATAAGGTGTAGCCGTAAGACTACCTGTTTTGCTGAAAAAGCCCCTTTATAGTGCGTTAATATCAAAAATGTGCAATTTTGCCACTTTTTCATATCAAAAATGTGTAACTTTGCCGAAAAAGGATATTAACCAATGGAAATAAAGAGGGATATAATAGAGAAACTGAAAGCGTGGAAAGAGAATCCACGCCGTAAGCCCTTGGTGTTGCAGGGTGCTCGCCAGGTAGGCAAGTCGTGGGCATTGAAGAAGTTTGGCAAGGAATGTTTTGACGACATTGTTTATATAAACTTCGACACAATGCCTGCTCTAAAGGAAGACTTCAGACGAACCAAGGTGCCGGCACAGCTCATAAGGCAGATGGAGATAATGACGGGCAAGCCGATAACTCCTTCGTCTACGCTTATAATTCTTGACGAGATACAGGAGTGTAACGATGCATTGAACAGCCTGAAGTATTTCTGCGAGGATGCTCCTGAGTATGCTGTAGTATGTGCCGGTTCGCTCTTAGGGGTGGCTTTAAATCGTTCGGGGGCTTCCTTTCCGGTAGGCAAGGTGAATTTCATGACTCTATACCCAGTGTCGTTTGCTGAATATCTCAGAGCAATTGATGCCCAGCTGTATCATGCCTATGAGATGATAGACACCATTATGGCTGTGCCGGAGGTGATACATCAGCAATTGACAGATGCCTATAAGGCGTATCTTGTATTGGGAGGTATGCCCGAAGCTGTGAGTGCGTATATTGACGCCAAGGATTGGGAGGAGGCGAAGGCCATACAGGACGGCATACTCCAGTCTTATTCATTAGACTTTGCCAAGCACATCAACAATAAGGACATTCCGCGAGTGTTTCAGGTGTGGGGCAATTTGCAAGACCAATTGGCACGTGAAGACAAGAAGTTCAGATACGGTGACGTTCAAAAAGGAGCCAGAGCACGTGAGTATGAAGGAGCTATAGAATGGCTGTGTCTTGCAGGATTGGTACATCGTGTGTCGGCATTGGAGACTCCAAGGCTTCCTTTGTCTGCCTATAAGAAAAGCAATGCATTCAAGCTGTATCTTAATGATGTGGGATTGTTAGGGCGTAAATTTGACTTGGATGTGCAGACAGTATTGGCTGGCGACAATTTGTTTACCGAATTCAAGGGCGTTATGGCTGAAAACTACGTGCTGCAGTCGCTTGTTCGTCAGTTTGGCAACTCACAATACTATTGGACATCGGGCAACATGGCAGAAGTGGAGTTTGTATTACAGGCTGATGGCAAAATCATTCCGATAGAAGTGAAGGCTGACAAGAATGTGACAGCAAAAAGTCTGGCGTATTATCGTAAGCAATATACCCCTCAATTGTCTGTGCGACTTTCCACGCTCAATATGCGTAAGGATGACGATTTGCTCAATCTGCCGCTGTATCTTGTTGACAAAATGAGCCGGTTTATCAGCGTGGCAGATTGGAATAAAGATTAAGGGAAGAAGTACACACAAGGCAGCACATTGGGTGTACGGATTGAAAATAACAAAACGCCCTGCAAGGGCAAAAGCATTGATAATTAACGCTTTTGCACTTGCAGGGCGCATTGTTTTATTAGGGTTTATCTTGAGCGTCAAACGGGAGTATGACGTGCAAGCTGATTAACCTAATTGGGGGTTATTGAATATTTTGTTCTCTCCATAAGACGGTTTTTATTGTGAGGACAGGGCGAACTTCGTATTCAGTGCTGGGATTATCTTTTTTAAAAGGATATACATAGAAAACTTTATCATCCCCATGAAAATTCATTGTAGTTCTATTACCTTCCTCCAAATCGTCTGAAACCCAGAATTTACCTGATACATAACCTTTGGGACTTGTACTGTCACCAGAAAGGAACAATTCATTTGCGGTATATCCCGGTTGTTTACCCGTTAATGTAAATCCATGTTTATTATTGTTCTCATAAGTACCTTTGAGTATTTCAGTATTTAGGGAGTCTTTACTAACAATGGCCTCTACTTCACTAAGTAAAGGTGTTTGCCAATTCTTTCCCCATACATATTCGTCGCCAGTCTTTGCTGCCTCGGCCCAATTCATTTTTTTAGCTACATTCACAATAGCAAATCTCGGACCACCAATCCACATCTGTACCCATCCTATTTTCTCTGTCTTACCATTGATGGTTGCAGTAGCAGTACCAGTAGTCGGACCGGTAGTAAGCGTATAGTATCTGCCAGCAGTCAAGCCTGCTGTTTTTGTGGTCTTGATATGGTTTTCGTCATTTGTATTGTACACCGAAATCTTCACCCCAGCAGGAACTATGACATAATAGATGCCGGCATTGCCAGTGCTCTCTTTAGTGAATACCGAAACCTTAGTGTCGCTTTTCACTACATCGTAGCCAGCCTCATTCTTCTTAGCCTTCAGACCCGACACATACTTGCCGTCAGCGGTCTTCAGATAGATGTCGCACGGACCATAGTTGTCCACCTTAACGATGCGGAGCACGGCAGCCTGGGCTTTCATATTGATGGTGAGGCCTTCGGCACCGGTTGTAGCTTTTTCGGTCTTTCCTGCCAACGCATACAGATCTGCAGCTGATTCGGTTGTGCCCTGCTGATTGGTAAGGTTGATATTGGTGCTGGGATAGTAAGCATACCAGTCGGCGGCAGTATTGGTAGCCTTAGCGTCAGCGCACGAGAAATTAGCACCGCTCTTGGTGAATGTGTAATAGTTTCCTATTAAGTTGTTGCCAACCTGAACCTGGTCGTTGTCTGTATATGTGAATTTCCATGTACTACCGCATGTGTCATTTGGCTCGAATGTGGCGCGTGTGTCATCCTGCTCTACATTGGCAATAAGGGTCATTCCCTTGCCCTGACCGTTGTTTGAATCGTCGTTGTCGTTGGCGATGTCGCTGCTGCACGATGTGAAAATAGTGGCTACAGCAGCCAATGCTAATAATATAGTCTTTTTCATTACCTTTGTAATTCTTATAGCTCTCTTTGTGTTATCTTACTACTTACTTATCGTTTTTCTTAAGCGTTGTTAGATTTTTTACTCCCAAACGTCGTCGCCGTCGCCTGATGTGATGTCTTCATCGTGCGTAAAACCACCTGTTGCTGGTACAGAAGCCTCACCGCTACCGGCAAGAATTGCCTGCGGTTCAAACATAATGATACTAATCTGGGGGGCCAGATACTTCTTCTTGCTCATAACTTAAAAACAAATTGGATTAAATAGTTAATCTAAATTCCGCAGCACTTTAGTTTAACTTTTTTATAAGTACTTGAGCAACAAAAAGTTGCCCAGGATTTTGCCGTGTCAGATTTTTCACTTATCTTAGTGTTGCAATTAGAAAACAAGCGAAAATCGTAACAAGGCATGGCAAAGGTACAAATAAAATCTGAGAAACTCACACCTTTTGGAGGAATTTTTTCAATCATGGAGAAATTTGACTCCATGCTTTCACCCGTTATCGACT
>NZ_JADYTS010000037.1 GCF_021531355.1 Leyella stercorea
TGTCCTTCACGAACACCATCTGCTCGCCGTTCTGCTTTTCGCCGTTCAGCTCGCCCTTATAGCTCCACTGGCCGACGTGCTTCTGTGTCGTCTCCACAATCTTGTCCTGAGTACCCTTGAACATACCCTGCGCTTTCGACAACGCATTGATATAGTCAGCAAGTGGTGCAAGCTGTTCCTGTGTCAATCCCGAGTTGAACAGTTCCATATAAATCTGCGGATTGCTCATGCCAGCCTTCTGCATACGCTCATACTCCTCCTTCAGCACGTCGTTGCCGTCCATAGCTGCCTGCAAGGCATCCTCCGCCTTCGTAAGGTCACCAAGCACCTTAGCCACAGCCTCGTTGTTAGGATTCTCCGTGCCAAGGTTATTCTCCTCCACAACGTCCTTGCCCTCAGTGTTCGACTGCTCTGCATGCAACGTACCAGGTACAAACTGCTCGTCCTCGTAAGCCTTTCTCAGAGCCACACAAGCGTTCTGTTCTTCATCGCTGCGTCTAAGCGGTTGCTTGTCCATTGCAGCCTTCAACTGCTCTGCAGTCATGCCGTTAGCCTCTGCTACAGCTTCAAGAGTTGCCTGTGCCGTCTTCTCATCCTTAATCTGTGCAGCACCATAGGCATTGCTCAGACGCTGATCCTCACGCTTCATGTTCAGCGAGTAAATAATGGAGTTACGCTCGTCAATGCTCTTGAAGCTGTTCTTCGACAGCAGTTCTCCATTCTTGCTGTATTCGTTCACAGAGCCGCCTTCAATACGGCAATTCTCCATCATCGGACGTGCCGAAGGAACTGTTCCCATTACCAATGCAGAGAACTTAGCCTTTGTGTCCCAAGGAATGGTGTTGTCTGCCATTATCTCGTCGTAGGCAGTCTTCACAAACTCAGCGTCTGTGTCCTTATACGACTCCTCGCCTTTCCCTTTGGCTGCGGTCTTCTTTGCTCGCATCGCCCAAGATGTCAGACTCTCTTTTCTCGTCAGCGGATTGTTGTGTGCGTCATATCCATAGATTGATTCATTGCGCTTCGGCGCAGACGCGCTTCCGAACAGCTGTTCTTTCTCCTCATTAGTGAAAGTATATCCACCAAAGGCTGCTCTCTGTCCGTCCGATGTCATAAGACCATTAATGTTTCTCGCCACCACATCAAGGTAGCTTTCCTTTACGCCATCCTTTACCTGACGCTTAGGCAGTCTTGCGTGTGTCAGCTTCAAGGCTACGACGTTGGCGCAAGCTTCAAGGTTTCCCTCTACGCTCAGCCAGTCTGTATCGTGTCCCTCTATAGTCTTGGCCACATTGCCGCCCATGTGCATACCTATTCCCTCCATGGCCAACTGAAAAGCCTTGGCTGGAATACGCTTCACGCCACTTACGTTATAGATTCCAGCTCCTACAGCACCGCCAATACCGCCCATGGTTGCCCAACTCGCGCCCTCAGACAATCCGCCCATAGCCATCACCTTTACGGTATTGCCAATAGAAGTGTCGTCGCCAGTAGAGTAGTTCTGCACAGCTGCATTCGTCGAGCCATACAGCACACCAGTAATGCCCTGACTTACCATGCCCGAACCTGCCATACGTGCTATACGACCACCTAAAGTACTGTTCGCAATCCTCGCTGTCTGTGCCACACCATTACCGAATACCTTGCCAGCTACGGCTGCACCTGCCTTGCCTGCTGCACCAAATACTGGGGCGTCCGCAACAAAGCCCAATGTGCCTCGTGCCACTCTCGCTGCCATACCCGGATTAACATCGGGATTCTCCCCGTTGTCCGTCATAGCCATACCCTGCTGAGCGTATTGTCTCTGCTTCTTCGATGTCATGCCCATAGACATGATAGTGCCAAGCATCGACTCGTTTACTCCACGAAGAATGTATTCTGCCGTGCTCTTCGGCATACTACGGCTCAACTCGCTCTTGTCAAAGTCTGCCGCCAATTTCGCTTGCAGTCCCGGTATGAGGCTCTTTTCTACGTACTCCTCTGGGCTGATGCCGTAGGCTGCTGCCTTCAGCCCTATCTCCTCCTGCATCTTCGGCTGTGACAGGACTTTTGCAATGTCCGCATTTGCCTTTTCTTGCAGATGTTTCAATAGCTTATCGGGATCAAGCTCCGCATTATACGCATCGCCTGCTGCCATAAACGAAAATGGAGACGCCTTACTTAACGCCGACTCTGCTGCTGCACCTTTCGCTGTTGCCGTCTTGAACTCATTAAGTATATTGTCAGACACATAGTCGTCAAGGTGTTTGTTGGCAAACTCCAAACCGCTCTCTACCAATTGGCGCTCTGCTTGCTCTTGGGTGTTTATAACGTGGGCGTTTACGTTCGCGTCGCCTGTATTCACAACGGGGGTTTTCAGACGTGCCTCCTTCTCGCGCAATGGTTTCATTACCTCCTTGCCTGCTTCACGTCCGGCCTGCTCTATACGTCTATCGAGTGTCTGTTGCTCTCTGCGTGTTCTGCCCACCATCTGTTTCACAGCACTCGGCTTCGTGTAGTCTATTGGCATCTGCTCTTCATCGCGTCTTTTCAAGGCGTCAGCCTCCCTAAGACCTTTCACAAGCGCACTTTCCTTATCCCCATTACCCAAAGGCTCAGGAAGGCTTAGAGAGGCACCCTTACCTCCTTTCGCCAAAGGCTTAGTAAGGCTCAAAGAGGCATAGTCAGGCTCAGCACCCGATTCTTCCTTTCCCCACTTTTTCTGCGCAACCCTCTGCGCTGCCTTACCTAAAGAAGTCTTAGGCTGATACTTTTCCCTTCTCACGGTCTGTCCCGTAAACAGATGCGCACCGAAGTCACCGACCCTGCCCGCATCCTTCACGTCAACATCACCTCTACGTCCCGTCTTGCGGTCTATCACCTCCATACGGGCACCTGGGAAAGCCTTCGCAAAACCCTCCCTGTCATTGTCAAACGCTGCCTTGTTCACAGTATGCCTGTTTCCCTTAGCATCCTTGAAATAATAATATCTGTTATCTGGCATATCATTATAATTGTTTAATCGTTACTTCACATACTGACTCCAGTCTGTACCCCTGCCCTTGTTCGTAGGCTTGCTTTGGGGCTTCGGCTTACTGCCCGAACCTTGCCATCTGATAGGACTCGCACCCTTGCGCTGTTCCCTAATCTGTTTCGCCTGACTCTTCGATACGGTCTTCGTCACATTGCGCACCTTCTTCTTTCCCGAAGTGTTCACGCCTCGCTGTGCCGTCGCGCTCGTCCTTACGTCCGTATAGCCAAAACCGTCTCTGAATGTCTTTCTCAACGACTCGCCCTTGCCAGAGCTGTCAAGCAGACCATAACTGATAGCGCCTTGTATTATCTTGCGTGCTTGCGACATATTCGGCTTCACTACCGTGCCGTCACTTGCAGTATATCCGTTCATCGCAAGCACCAGCTCACGCTGTTTCTGAGGAGTAATCATGCCCAAACGCCGCATTTCATCCCAAGCCTGCAATTCCTGTTGAGTAGAAAGCTGTTTCTTGCTTGCCAATCGGCCATACGGAGTAGCATAGCCATAGCCTCCGCCAACACCGCCACTACTACCACTTCCCGAGCCTCCAGCCACACGTGCCTCCTTTGCTCTTGCTAAAGCCAGTCTGCTTGCGCTGATGCCTTCTTGAGCCTTGTTATGGCGTTTGGTCTCGCCAAGCCTTTCGCCCGACAGCTTCAAGTTACCCTCCTGAATGCCAAGCATACCCTTACGATACTCATCCATGGCCTTAGCCGCTTTGTCTGCACGCTCGCCAGCCTTCTGTTTCAGCTCGATGTTCATAGCCTTATAAGCTCTGTCTGCATCTGCTGATGCCTGCTTCATGCGTAGGTTGGCATTCTTATACGCAGCGTCCGCTTCCAACGCTGCCTGCCGTGCCCGCTCATTCTTCCTCTGCTGCAGACCGCTCTGCAATCCCTCCACAGGATTGTTGAACCTCTGCAAAGGCGCACCCTTCGAAGTATTATAGATGTTGCCCATGTGTCTTATAGCATCCGCAAGCGTAGCAATGCGCATCTTGTTACGTGTCATACGCTCGTCGTATTCGTCTGCACTCTCACCACTCCTTATGCCCGGACGCTTCTTTATCAAACCGCCAAGCCAGCCGAAGAACCCTCCGTCCTTCTTGGTATCGTCTTTCTGAAACGTAGGAGCATTCTGCACAACAGAAACATTAGCAGCACCATCACCCACAGGCGCAGAAGCGCCCCCAATCAATGGCTTAGTAGGCTCAGAAAGGCTTAGTGAGGCTTTGTCACCCACAGGCCCGAACCTGCCCACTATACCATTACCAGTAAAAGCATTGAAAGGAGCAGCAGGCGCACCATCCTTACCTCCCTCAGCCAAAGGCTTAGTAAGGCCCAGTGAGGTATAGTTAGGCTTAGTACCAACAGGCTCATTACCACCCACAGCATTAACCTCTTCCTTCTTCAATTTCCCATTTTCACTTCCTACCATAAGCTGCAATATGTTTCTTTATAAGGTCACAAGCACCGTCAATCTGATTGATGAAAGCATCAGCCTTGTTGGCACGCTTATACTGAAAAGCTGTCTCCTCCTCAAGTATATCAACGTTCTCACGCAGACGGGCAACTCGCTTGGAGTTGTTCTTCTTTATCTTGTCAATCACCTTGTCTTTGTATATCAAAGCACTCTCAGCCGACTTCAAGCACTTCTCAAACCAGTCACGTTCCTTCGCCACACCAGCAAGCGCAGTCTTCAGACGCTCTATCTCAGCTGCCTGCTCGTCAATGAGCGAATCCCTTAACAGACCGGCTGCTTCCATCACGCGATTAATATCCGCCTTACTCGGCTTAGGACAAACAACTCTCTTATTCTTTCTTTTCGACATAATCAATCAACATTTAACATTCAACACTAGATTACACTCCCGTCACGTTCTTCAACTTCTTGTTGTCATACAGAGTATCGTGAATGTACTACGCATCATTGAACTTCGGAGTCAACGAACCGCCAGCAGCAGCCTTGGCACCAGGAGAGTTCACGTCAATATCCAGAATCTTCTTCTTTCCGGCACCGTCCAACATCGAAGCTGCACTCATCAAAGCATTGCTCATGTTCTGACCAGCATCACTCGCATTATGGGCCTGCTGATTGTAAGCATCCTCACGCTCCTTCGAAAAGCCCATCTGATTCTGCATGTGCTGAGCGGAAACACTCTCCTTCTTCGCACTGTCACGAGCACCAATGTTGGCAATGGCATCACCCATCGTTCTGTTAGCGGCCTCCTTTGCCATAGCTGCACTCGCCGCAGTCCCACCTGCCACAGCTGCTGCACCGTCTGCCTTACGGATATAATTGTCCTGCACCTCCTGGGCACGACGCAACAAATTCTGACCAGCCTTGGTATCCAGGTAGTCCGTATTGTAAGCCTTCTCGTACCAAGCCTTCTCTGCATTCGCACGATACCGACGCTCCCTCGCTGCCTTCTTAGCTGCCCTGCGCGCCTTAGCACCACCAAACAAACTGCCCGCTATACTACCTGCCAAACTCGCAGCAGCAGCTATCCACTGAGGATTGTTCGCTCCCGAAATCTCACTAATGCCTAATGGCAACCTCAAAAATCTATTCAATTCAAACATATCTGTAAACTTTAATTTATCAATCAACAAAAAAAACTATTTCATATACCCAACACGCTAAGACTGTAAACACCAATGACCTCCTTTTACAGGAGTACCTTTCTGGCGGAAACAACAATGACACCCTATCAGCGGAGTACCTTTTCAAGGGAAATTTGGACGAGATAGACAACACGACATTTACACCTATGCTTTTATCTACTATAATTTGTCCGCAGTACCTAAGGGGGGTGGGGGTCTGTGGTCGTCTTCGTGTGCCCTCATCATCCATGCCGTCCCCCTTCGTTGTTCACCGTCACAGCTCTAAGCGTCGTAATCCCGTATCCTCACCCCTTACACACGTATCGTCACACGGTAGAGAAGCAGCGTCACATCATCACATCGTCATACGTCCTTAGCTCTTATAGAGAGCACAAACAGCACAAAATGTATTACTTGTGTATTACTCACATCGTTGTTTGTGCTGCAACTCGCTGTATATCAACGCTTTGTACTCGCTGTATATGACCCCAAAAGGGTCACAAGCCTTTTGTTTCCATGCTTGGAGGGCATCTTAGACACATCTTGGACATACCTTGGACACGCCTTGCAGCCTTGACAATAGGCTGATTCCGCCCTTTTATCCGCCCTTTGGACGCTTAGACCACGAGACGAGCCTTGCAACGGCAAATATACGCCCTATTTCGCCCGAAAATGCCGTTTTTCGTCTGCCGTCAAAATCGCCAAAATCTCACAAATCCCTTTGTCGAGGCTTCAACGTAAAAAATCCGACTTTTTGAACACTTTTTCGGGTCTAACCCCCGTATTTTTCGAGACAAAGGGCAAAAATAGAGGAAAATATGAACAGTCAAGGAGCATAGAAATGTACGCACGAAGAAGCGGTTTTTGTACAAAAAAAGTCAAACAAAGGTCAAAAAAGGGTCTCATAGAACGTGCGAAACTTCGTAAAAACGGCTTGAAAGTCGGAAAAACACGGAAAAATCACTAAAACACGCCTTGTACGCTCTCGTTCTGCGCACAAAGCACCCTCACACGCATAAACACAAAAAAAGCCACTCCAATGAGGATAGAGTGACTTATAGACTTATATATAGGAAGAAAGGTGTTTGTTTCTATCTCTATGTAAGGAAGAACAATGGGGAGATAAGGGGGCTGTCGCCCCCAAGGGCTTACGCCCTGCCCCTCATGCCGGATGGGGATGTCGCCCTAAAAGTCTTCTTGCACATAGTTGTATGGTCCGTACATGATGCGTGAGAAATATCTACACCCATTGTATGGCTCGTCAAACTTTACAATATCAACGACAAAGCCGTTACCGAACCCGCCAAGAGGAGAGCAACCGCTCTCGTAGTACTTGAATCCGTTATCATCTATGCCTTCGTGCCACGCAGCGTATTTACTTCTTGCTTTAATCCAAATCGCATCCCTTTTATTTTTTGCCTCTTCTGCTGTTTTACAATCATATCCCATTACGCATTTGTTCATATAGCTGAGAGCTCCATCACGCTGAAAACAAAAGGATATGTATGTAAAAATCATACCAACATACGATTTATAGTGATAAACTATTGTGTTTTCGTCTGTTTCCAGATACTCAGGTTCGCCATATTTTCTTTTAAGAATCTCTTTTGCGTTTTCATATGAGCTACCAAAGCGAACTCCACAAACTTCCGTGCACGTCTGTTTTGCTTCCCATTCTTGATAATGCTTTCCTCCTACCTTCCAATCATCACTATCATCTTGGGCATATCCACCCAGTACAGATAAGCACAATAAACCTAATATAAATATCTTCTTCATCTTGCAATAGTTTTTATTTCTTCTACTTGTTTTAAAAACTCCTCCAGGGAGTCGGCAGTATAGTGGATGCCCTTGTAGCGGACAAAGGCTACAATTTCTTGACTGCGTTTTTTTATGTCCTCCTCACTCTCTTCATCTATTAAAGATGTTATTGTAACCCCTAACACAATTGAGAGGGCACGGAGTTTTTGTAGTGTAGGATTGTCACTTTTGAGAAAAGCATTGAAACTTTGTTTGCTCATTCCCATTTCTTTCGCTATAGTAGCTTTATTCAATCCTTTTTCTGTTATCTTGTCTTCTATTAGCTGTATATTCATAGTAAAAATATATTTTCTGCAAAGTTACCTAAAAATGTATTAGGTACATATAAATTTGTACTAACAAGCCTTAATTTCCAATAAGTAAAACCCTAATTGTACTAATTAGTGTTAATAGTATCATTTTATTTTTATTATTTCTTGCTTTGGTAAAATTTTATTTATACCTTTGCAATCGTAATCAAGTAACAAACATTAATAACAATAAAACATACGGACATGAAAAGATATTTGGTATTAGAAAGACAGAAGTATCTCAACGGCACATACTCAACAAGAGTTGTTGCAGAGTTTGATAATTTAATTCAAGCGAACGATGAAATGTTGCGACTGAGAGATGATTCAAGCGAGTTCTATTATTACAGAGTTATATGTCTCTTTTTCCCTAAGTTTTAAAACACTATCCGTGAGCGACAGGCGCACATCGGGTTCGAGACCCGACACGGCACAATACTACGTAGAATGCGGTACAGATTTTCGTTAGAAATTCCTTTGAGCCATCCGCACAAAATGACTGAAAGAGAAATCGGAAGGAGAAAACCTACACTCAGTCGCACGTACTTATAACTGCCGTTCCGCTTGCGGACGCATAAGCAGGCAGCACAGAAAGAGAGTGCTTAATATCTCACCGTCAAACCTTAGTGAAGACGTAAAATCATAAGGCGTGAGAAAACACGGCAAACCTGTGTGACGTACAGTATACGGCACGTTGAAGACAACGTTAAGAAAAGATGACAACTTCGATAGTCGGAAGCCGTGCTGAGTAAAGGCTCTCACGTGGTTCAAGTCCGCACACGGCACAAACTTTAAAAACATACAGATATGATAACATTAGCACAAGAGATTTGTTGTTTAGATTGCAAATATGCGCACTTCTATTTCAGCAACATTAATTCTTGCTTTGACAAGATTGTTTGTCAAGCTAACGGCAACCCAAACGGATGGAGCGGTTGTAGTAGATATTCAACAAAACATTAACCCTCAAAACATTACGACTATGACAACAGATTTATGGATAGTATTACTAATATTCTCGATGGTAGTCAACTACGTATCGGGGATATATGTAGGCAGACATTGGGACGAATGGGGCAATGAGTAAATCAGAAGATAAGGGGCGGTGCGACCGCCCCAAGACCCCTAAGACACGGAAAGTGCTATTGAGTGCAGTTGATGCAGCTATGCTACGACTCATACTCAAAGATTATCGAGAGGAACTCACAGCACTTCTCAACCGTGCAAAATCAAGCAACAAGGCGAAAGCCTACGCAAGTGAGAATATAAAAATAATTGACGATTTGAAACAAAAGATATTTGGACTATGAACAAGTTATTGGTAGCAGCATTGATAGCAAGCACAGCACTTGCAATCGTAACAACAAAGAAAGCGACAGAAGCAGAGTACGACAGGGCGCAGATAAAAGAAGACGTCCGCCTACTTATGAACGACATTGAGGAATATGGAGACATCGACACGTATACAGGTTCAGACCACTTCGAACGTCTCTACGAATGGTCGCACAATATTGAACGCAATGATAAAGATTAACGGCATCACCTACGAAGTAGGCTTGTCAATGGAAGTGTCAGGAACGATGTGGTTCTTTCGCAAGATAGTCGAAGGGCGAGAGACCACACGCCACTTCTGGACAAAGCAGACTCTTGAGAAATACCTCCGCACCCTGCCTAACAAGATAATCAAACGAGAGGTTCTTGCAATGCTCAGGCAGACACACGGCAGGGCAGAAGCCATAAGGCGATAAACAATCCGTTGGGGACAGAAACCTATTCGGAGCGACACCGACAACGGAACGAACTTAAAAAACAAAAAGATATGAAGACAAACATTATTCCATGTCCTATCAACGAGAAGGACTTATGTTCAGACACTCTATTCGACGACCTATTCGATAATAGCGAGTACGTGGAGCAAGGAAACAGGTACGTCGGTTTCATCTGCGAAAATGTCGCAAAAGCCGAATATTACAACAACTACGTTCATATTTCATTCGAAAGCACAATAGACGATAGAGAGACAGAGCAGATTGAGGAATGGGCACGTACAATAGAAGACAGCTATAACGAAAACTTGATTGACGAAGATGTGCGCATGAATGTCCGCTTTAAAGTCTTTGCCAAGTCAAGTGAAGTATACTTCGAGTATATCATCACAGAAAACTAAACTGACAGGCTGAATGTGGTACAAGCCACTCCACTTCGATGCGAGGTCGAAGCAGCCACCAACATTAATTTAAAACATACGAATATGAAGTACACAGTAGTAATTGTCGAGACTCTCTCACGAAAGGTGGAAGTCGACGCAGCAGATCCACAGGAGGCGAAGCGAATAGTAGCCGAGCAGTACAACAACGAACAGATAGTGTTGTCAGCAGATGACTTTTACGGATACGAAATCGAAACGCTATGACAAGCTATCAGCACCTCTACAATATCATCATGAGCCGACCGCTCACGGATGATACCTACAGCGAGCGAGCCTACAGCGTACTGCATGCAGCATACCCACAGGCGAACCTCGCACAGATAAACGAAGCAGCCACAACGGATTGGTGCAATTCGTTGTCCGACGAGCAGAATATAAACAATTGTAAATACTTAGCAATATGACATTACAGGAATATCTTGAAAAGAAGTTAGGAAAAATGGCTGTTCATCAACGACATCACCAACAGAGCACTCGCCAAGAACAATGTCTATACCAAGCAAGTGCAGAAATTTCCGTTCGACAACGACTCCTGCTACTTCGTAGCGGACATGAACGAACACAAGTTCTTCATCGGTCTAAACCGAAACAAATACACAAGCAATTTAGATTAATACAACTATGAAAAAGAAATTCACATTCCACTTCCCTATGACAGGTGAAACTATCACACGAGAACTCAACCTTCTCGCAGTCAAGGACGCCACAATCAAGTATCTACGCAAGCAGTCCGAAGTACGAGGCGACATCTGCCTTGTGTCCGACGATAGAGAGGAGATAGTCGCCATGGCTCACATCGACGAACACATGAAGGTGAAGTTCTTCACCGAAGACGACAGCGTGTCCGACATTAAAGCCATAGGCGATGTTTCTACCGAGTTTTAATTCTCTCGTTAGAAAATTTTTATTAACTTTGCAGAAAACCTAATCAGCCCTCGACATCACGGTTAAGTCATAAGATATGATGAAAGTTAATAATTACGACTTTTGTAGCGATAGTTTTAATTCAAGTCAGGCAGGTTTCTTAAATGACGTTGGCGACAGTGGCGAGTATGCAAGTGAGGCAGCGGAAATTCTCGGTCTGGAGTATGACGAGAACGAGCCGGAGGCATGGGCAGACATCATGTTCAGCAGGTCAACGGGTAAGCAGTATGCGGTGTGCGGAACGGCAATGGTAACAGCGTCCGACGCTCACTTCTATTATAAGGAGCTGGAGGAAAATCAATATATAGAATGCAGCGCGAAATATCTTGACGATTTCGGGCCTAAGACGGATGAGAACCTCGAATATCTGGAAGATGACGACGTTGTTGTTGAAGAGGACAAAATTACCTACAACGGTAAAGAGCCCGTCGTTATGGACGACTGTGACAATATTACACATTGCGAGGATCTTTTTGAGGGATTCTATACGGCATGCGGAGACATCAATATCGCTGCATATTTGATAGGATGCCGACATAAATACTGCTTGCAGGATACAGTGTATTATTGGAGATAAAAAAGCCCGGCCTAAGCCGGGCTACGCAAGACCATTGGTCTCGAATCTACGATAGTAGAAATTTGCTCTTTAAGAGCGTTTCAATCCACAATCCTTACGGATTGACCGTCAACGGAAGGGATATTTTGATTTCAATTCCATAAAGGTACGATTAAAAGTCTTCCGAAGACGTTGCAAATATAGCTAATTTCTACGTATATCCGTAAAATATTATATAAACATTAACACATTTAACAAATCAAAACAAGTGTATGAAGAAACAAGATTGGGCAGTACTGGCAATCATCATACTCGCCATTTTCATATCATGCTGACATTATGAAGTCAATAATAGTAATATACGACGACCTCTTCGAACTCGACCGCACGGAAGTCTCCTATCAAGGCGAGACACAGCTAAAGACTATCATCAAGTCGCTCATGGCAGACTATCCCGAGAGCGAGAAAGCGGAAGTCTACAACAAGGTGACGCAGAACCTCATCCTTGCCTACCGACGTGACAGCAAAGGCAACCTCATTGAGATAGAGCGTTATATCCGCAAGCGAGCCGTCAGCCACGCTCCACGCAATACCGTCAAGCAATACACGCAGCGCATGACGTTTTGGATGGAGCCAGCTGTCTACGAGCGACTTGATGCGTTAAGGGGCAAGCGAGCCAAGTACGTGCGTGATGCAGTAGTTGAGAAGTTGGAACGTGAAGGCAATCCTGTTCCTCCCGACCCTCACGCCAAGGCAGAAGGGCATCCCGACCGTCGTTACCACCGAATGTTCAAGAACCTGCCTCAAAGCGTTCGAACATACAATGCCCGTGAGACCTACCGCTCACCGCTCACCATAACCAAGACCCCCGAAAACCTTTGGCGAGTGTCTTATGGCGAGTACACGACACAGCAAGGCGCACCGTCCGTCGAACACAAAGACCTCCTGTCTGCCCTCGAATGGCTCGACAAATGGATTAAAGACTACGGCAACAAATGGGTTGTCGGCAAGGTTATCAAGAAGAATGAAGGGATATAATCCTTTCATTCTTCTTTTTTGCTTTAAATCAATAAAAACGTACATTTGTTTATAAAATCTTTATAAACGCTTACACTTTGCGCTTATTTTCGCTATCTTTACGTTTTTACTAAAATATAGGCTTATGAAAACTACATCAACAACAAGCGTCAGCTCAACGCTCAACCGCTCGATATTCTTCTTCTACGAGAAGGCTCTGCGCTATGTGCCTATCCTCCTCATGCTATGTCATTGGTATGGCGTGTACAGTTTCCACGACAATCCACGTGAGATAGTCATAGACATTCGTGAGAACGAGGAATGTATTGCCTACCTCTATTTCATGGTCTACATCTTCCCCGTAGTCTTCATGCTCCCTGCAAGCCACTTCTTCAAGCTATGTTGGATATGGCGCATACCGTTCGTCTATATCATCGGCACCAACGCTATACGCATCTACTACCGCTCGTGGTTCATAACCAACGAAATGTATGATGCCGACTTTATACTCATAATCATGACCTTGGCTCTGTATGCCTGTGCCTTCGTGCAGATGATATGTCGCAGTTTCCGTCACAAATAAAACGTCTGACACTAAAACCAAATAACTATGAATGTACGAAACTTACTCGCTGACGCTTTCACCAGCGCAGCAACACGCCTCCGCAACAACTCTTGCGGAATGACCGAACAGGAAATGGAGAATGCTCTACACAAGATGCTCTATCTCCTCGACAACGACCATCACTTCAACGAAGCTAATGCACGAGCAGCCATCGCCCGAATGTACTATTTCAGCGACGACACACACAAATGCTATGCACCGTTCTTTCCCTACGAGGATATACGTGCGGCTTACGACAAGATGTATCTCACCTTGCCCGACGATTACAACTTCTGGGACTTTTGCGTCACTGTCAATCTGATGTACTCAAACCACATCGAAACCCTCCGCTCATGGTTTCGTGACCGTAGCCGGCTGTTGCAGAAGTCGTGCGAGTTAGCACGCAGCTTCCTACAGGACGAAGACACCGACCATCCATCTGACAAGATTTGGTGGTACGTCAATTCCTAAAGACACCAAAAGCGGATAGGGCAGGACTCATTCCTCTCTATCCGCTTTTGCGTCAATCGTCAATGTATTTCTCTATTACCTCGGGATTATACTCAGCGCCATATCCGCAGGCCTCCTCATACATCTTGAAGTCAGCCAGTTTTCTGCTGATGATGTCCGCAGCCAACACGCAGTTGCTGTCTTTGTTGCAGTCAATGTCTCCTCCACTACATTTCAGCACCCTCCTCACAGCTTTCTCCCAATTCGTCGCCACATCTTTGAACGAGCTTTCCTTCGAAAACAGCAAACTCATATCCACCTTTGTCTTCTCGGATCCGTCGGCTATGTACTTTCTGAACGTCGACAATGCGAGGTCGTTCATCGTCAAAGCAGTCAACAGATGTGCCTTAAGCAAATGTTCCGTATCGTTATGCTTCATCAGCACCGCATCATAGCTCCACTTTAGCTTCTGTACGTGCATCTTCATCTTCTCCGCCACGTCGTCCGATATGTCAAGCCACATCTGATACCTGTCCCGCAGTTGCACCTTCATCTTCGAGTTCCACGTGTCGTATGCAGCAAGAGCCTTGTTCACGTCTCTTTTCACCTCATGTTTCCAGTGCTTTGTCTCCTCCAGCATCACCTTAGCGTCGAGCATCGAACTTTGTGCCAGGTTATATACCGAGCCGATGATGATATAGTACAGCGAGCATTGGTCGTTCACTGCATCCATCGTCCGTTTCATTACGTCAGGATGCACGGCAAGCAGGTTTCTATTCTGCCTTACCAAACTTCTTCTTATATTCATGACACTTCTTTCTCAAAAAAAACTCCATCTTCAATCGCTCTTCCGCTATTCGCTTTCTGCTCTCGATGCTCAAGTTCTCCTCGCTACCTTTGTGCCACCCGTCACATTTTGTACCCGTCAGCGACACCCAGGTGTCAATATGCCATGCATACTTGTCGGGCAGCGGTATAATACCCAACAGCTTGCGTTGAGTATGACGTGTCACATGCCCTTCAAGCGCTGCCAAACTAATGGTATATACCGACGAATGCCATTCCGGATTCAGACTCACATCCTTTACTTCTTGAAGTACTCTATACACTAATTCTTTCTTCATATTTTAGTTTATTATGTTTATTAATTCCTCAAATTTCTCGTCATACCAATGTGGCTGCGTCTCGTTTTGATTCTTTGCCGGCACCACATTCTCGCCGAATTCCAAGCCTTTGCCCGAGATAACCTTGAACTTGTGGAGCTTGCTTGTGCCCTTTCGTGTAGCTTCAACAAGATAACCTTTCTCCATCAACTTCTCGTTGAACTTCACGACCGACATTCCCATGCTATGCTTCTTCAACAACTCGCTTGCCGAATGATGCACACCTTTGCTCGACACGTATTCAGGCAAAGGCAGTCCGAAGGGCTTTGCAATCGCCTGGGCAATGAGCAGCTTGCTTGCGTCGCTAAGGTTCAGATAAGAAGCGAGCCATGAAGCGGTCTTTAGCTTCTTGTCGAAGTCGTCCAGAGCATGGGTGTTCGCCTTTTTCTCGCATTCGATGAAGTACTTGCGAGCCAAGCGTCCCTTCTCGTTGTTCTCGACCATTGACAGCTCTTTTGCCATGTCGAGAGACAGGGCGTATTCCTTGCAGGTTGTTGCTCCAGTTTCTCGTTTCACAATTTTGTTAAACGAGCAATAGTCTTGATTTTCAACGAATCCGTATTGTTCGATACGCTGTTCTATCCAATTTGCAAACTGTCTCTTGTTCTCCAAGAACTGATGCAGCTCTCTTGCATTTACAGCACGTTTACCGTCATGCTCTGTGATTTTTATTAATTCGTCCATATATTTATATATTTAGCATGTTAAGCTCACGACTCGCTTACCGTTCCAACATCTTGTGCAGCCTTTTTATCTCCATTCGTTTTGCCTCAACAGCATCCAAAAGGGCCTGTGTATACTTCGGCAAACGATGAATAGCCTCATCAAGCCGCATGTCATAGCTTTTTAACCAGTATAAGACACGACGGTGTTTCCCTTTTGTACCCTTTGAGGCATACATCCAACCTGCACGAAAGACCCATCGTCTAAACCAATAAGGATAACGTTTGTGTCTTACACCTCTACATTCCAGGCTATAAAGCTCATAGAAGTCACTCGCCTTAATTATCTTCTTTGCCAATCTTGATTTCATAGGCTATTCTGTTTTTAGGTTCAACTTCTCTTGCCATTCCTTATCGTGAACGCTGCCGACAACCTCAAAGTAGAGCATTTCGTCTCGCGAAACATCTCCGTGGTTACCCTCCGAAATGCCGCGTACGTTAGATACGGGATTTTTTATCGTTACTGTTACGAAACGGGCATACTCCTCATAATAATACACCACGGCAAAATAGTTGTCGCGCACACCGTCTTCGATGCAGCTGAACGGATATGTATCTGACCGCAACACGTCGCCCTCATATATCTCCTTGCCGTTCTTATCTTTCAGTCCCGTGTATTGCCCTACAGTCTCTGGGTCAACCTCATACCCACCAACCATAGTGCGAGGTTCCAAGCCTGTTGTTGTCACTTTTTGATTATGCACCAAGTCACCATATCGCCAAGCGTCTGTGAAAACATCTTTGCCACGAAATTTTATTGTTCTCATAATGTTTTGTTTTAACGTTATATAGCTTGAACATAAATTTTAGTATTTAAGTTCTACAGGTTCATCATTCCAAGTAAGCTCTCTACCGATGAGTTTTTTAATAGAACCTTTTGGGAGTTCTACAGCGTTTGATTCGGGGAGATTTTCTATACACCATTTAAAGTCTTCCCAATCTTGATAAGGTTCAGTACTACATATACATTCTGTACCATCTTTATCTACTGCTAACCATGCCATATTATTCCTCCTTAATGCCGAAGGGCGCACCGTCTATGAATGTTTTTGTTTTAAAAAGGGTATCAAAACCCCAATATACATTCACGGCAAAATAACAGCAATCCTTGTCAATCATACTAATAAAAGAATAAACGTTGTCTGTTTTATGTTTTAGCCACCCAAACGGCTGATGCTTTTTCATTTCCTGCCAACACTCTTCTGCGTTAGCAAATGGGCGGTACTTGGGTTCTCGCTTGATGCGGTAGTTTTCAGGAGACAAATCAAATGCCATTATGTCACTTTCAACCCATTTTTCATAAGAATCTTGATATTCTATTGGTCTACCTTTAGCGAATGCCTGTATAATAGGCAGCATCTCTTTTGCTTCTTGTCTGTTCATTGTTATTTCTTTTTAATTAAAAACACTACAAGATGTAGTGTAAAACTATATCCATCAAAACCATTTGCAACCAATTCACATACAATATTTTGCAGCTTTGAATGAATTGGTAATAGAAGGCTTTCTATTTATTTTCGTGTCATATTCTTATTGTTTTATCTCTCCATGCTGTCACCAGGGAGAGGATTGATTACATTTAAAGATTACCTGATGTTCCATCCCAAGAGTAAACAAACTCTCCTAAGGATTTCCAACCTAAACAAATTTCTCCATATTTTCTATAATCACAAGTATTATAGCTTTTACATTTAGAGCAATTTGGCTTACTCATCTACAACCTCCCAATCTTCCGCAAACACGTCACTTGAAGACGGAACCCATGAGTCAGCACGTCCATCAGGGTTTATGATAAGCATCTGATTGGTGTAGTCGATATGTGGTTCTTTGCGAGCCATGATGATGTCCTTGGCAGACTGAGGAAGCGACTGCATTTTAGGGATGATGTCGGCTGTGATGTGTGATGGAACTTGCTTGACGACAAACAATCCTTTGCCGTTCCATCCTGCTCTGCGGACAGCCATACCTGCTTTAAGGAGAAGTACTGCTGTGCCGAATGAAAAAGTGGCAAGCACAGGCTTTTCCTTACGCACAATAGCCATTCGGTCTCCCAAGACAAAACTGTATTGATACATCAATCCGCTTTGTACAGACAGCAGAGCTTGAGAGGTTCTGCCCAACTCTTTAACCTTGTCTGACGCAAGGAAGTCATTGCATTTCTCTGCACGTTCCATCAGTTCTGAGTATTCAATACACAGTCTGTCGAGGAATGTTTCTGATAGCTTGTAAGCCTTCTCGAATACATCTGCCGGACTCCAGGACTGATAGCCGCCCTCGCATTCAACAAGGTAGCCAGCCTTGTCTGTTTCACACTCAGAAGGTCTTACACCTTCCTTCAAAAGCTTGCGCTCATAGGCTTCACCCATTGTCATAGGTATCGCCTTGACTGTCTTAGTACCTGTGTACTGTTTCATTTCTTCTTTGTTCATAGTTGTATTTGTTTATTAATTATTTTACCCCGTAGGCTTCGGGCAACTTGCGGATAATGTCTGAGCCGTAACTATCCTTTGTTAATTCGACAAACTCACGAACTGTAGTGCTACCATCGAGGCTGATGCCTTTGTCTTCACAGAAGCTCTCACGTCCCATTCGGCATGACCCTGTAAGCACATGATGATAAGTGAAGAGATCACGATTTGGATATAGTGTATCGTACTCGGGGAATTTCTTACGGAATGCTTCTATGCGCTCTTCTTCTGTACTATCATCATATAGCTTCTCTTGCAAAGCAGTGAAAGCATCATGTAGAGTGTCGCCATGTGCGAACATATTTTGCTCCTTGACAATGTAGCAAGGTTTTAGCGTTAAATCACGCTGTAATATAAAACCTTGCGCTATGTTATCACGAACAGATTTGATTATTGTCGGCACATCATCTACTATATAAACAGTATCGCCATTTACTTCTTTTACGACAGAGCCATCGCCATAGCCAGAGCCATCGCCATAGCCAGAGCCATCGCCATAGCCAGAGCCAGAGCCATAGCCAGAGCCAGAGCCATAGCTAAGGCTTAAAAAAACCTTGATGCGGTCTTCTAACGTTTCCATTCTCTTACCTCCTCTATTGACTTGATTGCCTTGTCTGTGCAAGGAATAATCTCGATTGTGTCGAGTATAGTGATACTACCAACCGTGACAGTAAACTTGCAGTTCCCAGGGTTTGACGTACCATCCTTGGCAAGCTGTGATAATGAAGCCGCACCATCCCAATACCATAGGCGACGAACGTTGTGCAACGTCACTTCTCTGCCATTCTGTGCTACAAGTGTTCCGAACTCTACTCCGCTGCGGTCGCCACGGATAATTACTTTCTTACCAATGTTTGTTTCCATTTTGATGTCTTATTTATTGTTGTGTATTAATATTTTCTTTTGTTCTCCTTTGCAAGTCTTCTTTCGTATGCTCTACGCTGTTGACGTGTCATTTGCGCATAGTCGAAGGTACTGTTTGGTTGAGGGGTTTGTGTTTCGGGTACAACTGCTTCTGTGATTTTCTTTTCGTCTATCATATTATTCTGTTTTGGTTATGTTGAGTTCCACTTGCACGCTATTTGACATTTCTTCGTCCATTGTGCCTTTAACTAAGGAATAGAGATACCTACCGAGACGTTGGTAAAGATTATCTTTGCCTTTACCGTCTGCATTGTGAGTGTCCTCCATCACCTCTACATATTCGTCCGACTTCAACATGATGCCGTTGTCGGCTTGATGTATCGTGAATACGTCTTTCATATAATGGTGTTTTAACTAATATGAAACTTATTGGTGTCTGCGTAATATGTAATTGATGAGAGCATCATCTTTGGACACTCTACTGCGAGATTGCCGTGCTTGTTTATCAAAAGCCGCATCATGGAAACCATTTCGCTCGCTTTAAGCGGTATGTCACACAGACATGTTGGAGTGAAGTATCCTCGCTCGGCATCGTAGATAACATCTGTAATGTCTGCACTTTCAAGTTCGACAGTCTTGTTGCCATATTGGGCTATCATCCGTTGCAAGCTGTCAATGAAGTCTTCGGCATGGACTGAAGGCTCGTATTCGATTAGCATAGGGCGCTTAGGGTCGTGTCTTTCTCTTTCTTCCAACGATTGTATGTATGCGTTCTGCTTATCGAGAATCTTTACAGCGTCGCTAAAACGCTCAAGGATATGGTCGTAAGCACTCAGTCTGCCAACTTTAAAGAACGCATAGAAGAGAGCTATGGTGATAGAGAGGCTGGCGATGATTTTCAATATTTCTATTATTAGCATAACTTAGAATTTTTCTCTGATTTTCTGATATTGTTCAACAAATGTCTTTTCCGTGACCCATTCGCTGTACCGGGTGCGGTAGTAGGTCTTGGGCTTGCCCGACACCTGTCCGCTCTTGTCGCGAGGAGTGTTGACGCTCTTGTATATCTTCGGGACGATGTCGGTGGACTGGTATGCCGTGACGTATTCGTCCTCGAAGGCTATGTGTGCAGTCTCACGGAACTTGACGTTTTCGAGAGAGAAGGGACAGCTCATTCGCTGCCTCCTTCCGTGTATGGGTCGGTTGTGCCGAGGAGGTGCTCGTTGTAAACAAAATATCGTGGTTTCTTCGGGCAGTCCTTCAATATATCTGCTATGTTAATCTTGTTGTTCATTGTTGTATGCTTTATAGTTGGTCTCTGTTATCTCATTGTAAAAAGTGATTACGACTCTTTCAACTGGTACGTTTAACTGCTTGGCTATACGTTTTCGTGTATACATCAACGGAAAATCGTCGTCTGATGTTTTACACGCCCCACAGTACAAGCAGATGCCAGTGCCAGTATCAACAGGCGCAACGAAGTAGTAATATTTATTCATTGTTATACGTCTTCTTATATTGTTCTTCTAATATGTTGATTTTGTTTTGCAGGTGCTTTGCCACCTCTTTGTAGTACTCTATTCGGTAGAGCTGGGCATACTCTGAGGCATGGTCAGTCACTTTCCATACATCTGCCGCAGCGAGGTTACGGATGTGCCGTTGGTCTTTCTTCGTCAGTTCCATGCTGCGTGACTGATTTTAATTGTCTGCAAATCTTCTTGTACACCAGCTCACACCATTCGTCGGCAGGCATGCCGTTTAGGCTGTCAGCATACTCTTTGATAATAGCCAGAGCCTTACATGCGCCAAAGCAAGCGCTATTAAAATTGCTCTGTCGCATCTCGGTTACTGTCACTCCACCCAGAAGGTGTATGAGCCATGTATTGAATTTCTTCTTCATAGTTATGTTCAATGTTTAAATTTTTTATGTACTTCTGCTTCACTATGGCTTGTTACCGTTGCATATATTCTAACCCCTTTAATCGTTTTGTAGGATCTATAAATCTGTACCAAAAGAGGCAACATCCCTTTTTTATACAAAAAGGCGTTATACAACTTGACAGGAAGCTTTTTATGTGTACCTGCTATCATCTTCTTTCTTATTCTCTTTTTCAACGTGCACTCCTTTCTGCTTCAATAGCGCATGAGAGCTGTTCTACTTGCTGCTGTAGCTTCATCTGCGCCTTGTTCGCCTTGTCACGTTCCGCTCTCGCTTCCGCAATGCAAACGTAGCTCACCGACGTTGCCACTATCAGCACAGCGCCTATGCACACCCATGGCAGCCGATGCACAAACTCGTTCACTTCACGGCACACACCCTTTACGAATGCCCAGCCATACTTCATTGCGTAGACGCCTGCCTCTCTGGTCGTAGCATTGTCTACAAAATCAATTCTCGTTACAGTCATATTTCCTCTTTTTTTTAGTTATTTTCTAAGTGATTTCCCTTTGAATGTCACACACCTGGTTATAGCCTTTAGCCTGTCTATCGTACGTTCTCCGTATTTCTCCTCCAAGTGCGGAATATCAAGGTTCGTTGTCAGGATCAGGAGCTTGCCCTTTATCTCAGCCAAGTCGCACAGCTCCATGAAGGGTATGCGCTTGTTGCCGTAGTTGTTCGCCACATTCTCAGTCCCCACATCATCTATATATATAATGTGTTTGCTCAGTATGGCGTCTGGCTGCGACACGAGGTCTTGAGCCCGGTATATGCTCACAACCTTTCGGCATGCCGTATTGACAAGTATCGGTATTATGCGCATGCCTATCAGCGACTTCCCGAGTCCGCACCCTCCGTTGATAAGCAGCCCCCGGCCTTTGTTGTCCTCCAGCCACTCCACTATAGGTCTGTAGTTCTCCTCGTTCCATACTCCCTTGCCCGTGAAGTAGTCCAGCCCGGCTCTCAGCCTCGCCTCAGCGTTCGCCACCTTTATTCTCACCCTGTCGGGTTCGGCAGGATAGCCCGTGTCTTTCAGGCTCTCCACCATTTGCTTGAAATTGAAGTTCATCTACCATGTACCTTTCGTATAATCCATTTGTTCCGCATGCAAAACAGTTCCGTCTGTGTGCATACGCTGCTCGGAAGTGCTTTTGCCGTAGCCGTTCCGCTTCCAGGTAGCCAACCTTCGAGCTATCTCAAACGTCTTCTGCTTCTCCCAGTGCATCTTCGTGCCACCCTCGTTTACCTGCGCCCAATGGTTATAAAACTCTTCTATCAAGTTTTCTCCATACTTCTCAACGAAAGGCTTTAATGACTCGTGAAATTCTTCCTTACGTTCTTCGAGCGTCTTTTGGGGCAAGTCTTTCTTGTTAATCTCCTGTTTACTTGTTGTTAACCTACTGTTAACCGAACGATTTTCTCCCGTGCTTGTAACACGCTTATAATAAGCTATTTGAGGTATGTAAATGTACGTTCTTTTTTGTTCACTTGCTGTTAACCTATTGTTTACTTGCTGTTTACTTCGTAATTCTATTGCTCCCAAACTCGCAAGTCGCATCACGTACTTATACAACATTGTTCGTGAGCGATTCAAAGCTTTAGCCATGTCCGCATAAGAAGCATCTACATATCCCTCATCGTTTGCTTTATATATAAGGTAGAAGAGCGTTAGAGTTGTAGGTATATCTCCTATCTTCCTAAAGCAAGCCCCAATGTCAGCCATATTTAGAGCTTATTTAAATCTTTGATTTATACTTTCTTCAATCCGAATCCCTTAATCTCGTTAAAGAACTTGCCTCGGTACTCGTGTGCGTCAATGCTGATGTCACAGCTCACCACGTCGCCGACACGCAGCGTGTTCACCGTATCTACAGCCTCGCCCTTGAATGCCACTACTACGTTCTTCGGATACTGCTCGTGAGCCACATGATTTATCACCGCCGCTCGCTCACGCCACTGTCTGCCCGACTTGCCTACGCCCGATGTCTCCGGCATAATATCCACTACCTTTCCTTCAATATGTATCATATCAATTCAAAATTTATTAATTCAAAATCGGCAAAGCCGACCAATTCAACATTCAAAATTCCTAACTCAACATTCCTCACACCCATCCTGCGCCACCGCTCGCCAGCTCTGCCTTTGCGCTTCTCAGTCCTCTCTCGTCGTCCTTGTCCGGTATTATCACCTCGCTCATTGACGCATAGTCGAGGAAGTTCCTTATCACGCTCGACATTTCTGCCGTAGTCAGATAGCACAGCGGTTTCGGCTTCTTACCCTCCTCCGTCAGGAAGATATGCGGACACACATCTTGCTGTATCGTCCGCAGCACGCTGTAGAAAGTCTCGCCCTGCTTGTAGCCGTAATAACTGATAATGAAGTTCAGATAAGCCATCTGCTTGTTCGTAGCCACCTCTCTGTGCTTCACTATGTCTATAGCATATCCGCAGTCGCGAGCCTTGTCTATCTCTCTCATGGCAGCCATATACTGCCTCGGGTCATTCAGCCTCTCAAAAGTCGCCATACCCCCTTACCCCCTTTCTTACATTAATACTATTTCCAATCCTTGCTTCGCCACCCACGTCGGCACACCAGTCTGTCCTGCCACCGCCAGTTCCGCATTCTGCTTGTCCAGATGTCTTCCGCTTGCATGTATCAGCGTTATCGTTCTCGCTGTCTTGTCCGCCTCGCACATCTTCAAGTACTCTATGCAGTGCTTCAGGCTCATGTGGCTCAGCCTTATTCTGTCCGCTTGCTTCGCCGCCGTGCGCCCCTCTCTCACAGCCTCGTCCAGAATGTCGTCCTGGTAGTTAGCCTCTATAAGATAATGCGCCACGCCTTTCACCACTTGATGCAGGTTCCAGCAGTCCGTCGTAAACATCAGCGTCCCCATTTCCGGATGATGCACAAGATAAGCGAAGCATTCCACGTCATGCTCAACACTCAGCGGCGTCACAGCGAAGTCCCCAAGATGATATGTCTTGCCGTGTTCCACGGCAGTCACGCCATATCTGTTCTTCTCCTTCACCGCCGACGTACTCAGCACGTCTATCCCGGCACGAGTAAAATCTCTTACGTATTTAGCATGGTCTCCTTATCCGTGCTCGTGGCTTATCAACATACCACGAGCACAACCGATTTTTAAGTGTCCTACATTTTGGTAATCTTTTAACCTACAACCAGCTTCCATTAGAAGTTGCTGTCCATCATCAGCCTCCAGTAAAAATCCATTACCTCGGCTTCCACTATTTATTGTCGTTAATATCATTCTTCAAACCTCCAAATAAAGCCTCCTGCTTGTGTTCTGAATTTTCCTTTTTTATATTCTGTCCTATTGCACACTTGTAGTATATTACGAGAGCAAACACCGGTCTCTACGGATGCTTCTTTTGCATTATTATATTTAGCAATATAATGTCCATCCAATGAATACTGACAAATTTTCTTAGGCCTTATGAGTTTATTGTATTTTTTCATAGACTCAATCATCTCCGGATGTTCTGCAAGATGTATTTTGTGATGCTCCATTGTTGAGACTAACTGCAGGTTTTTTATGTTATTATTTTGTTTGTTGTCATCTTTATGATGAACTACAAACCCGTTGGGTACGTCTCCCCTAAAAGATTCCCATACAAGTCTATGAATTCTACAGGTTTTATGCTTTCCCAATCCATCATTTAGGATAAGAGTCAAATACCATCCTTTTCTATTGTTGACTTTGCAGATATGTTCTTTTATTTTTATTATTCTACCATTCTTGCCAATTTTCCAATAAGAACGTTTTTTGACTCTTCCTAAATTACTTACTTGGTAATCGAGAAAGCCTTTTACAGACCTCCATTCTTCCATTACTCAAAGGGGTTATTGTCATTGCCGGCTTCTAAAATCTCACCTGTTTGCTCATCAACCGAAATGATTTCCTTTGTTTCGGAAAACTCTACATCCCGAACTTGTTGCACGCTTGGTTCTTTTTCGTCCTCAGCTAATGCTCCCATCATTTCAATAGATAAGTAGCCATATTTTGATAGCAGCCTACGCAGTACCGTCTTTACGCCCATTGAGAGAAAGTCGCCTTCCCAACCGACTTTGCCAGTCGGGCCATTCTGAGCCTGTCCGTTTGCAAGGTCGCAAAGTCCGTCTACAGTAGGCAAAGGCGTGTCCGGTGTAACCTTACGTTTGAACGATGGGGAATATTTAAGCGCATATGCAGCCATTTCCGAGAGAGACATATACAGTGTTTTTGAAAAACCGTTTATTGTCTCAAAGTGAGCAAAAAAACCTTCAATTTTGTCGCTCATCTTGTCACCTGACAAATCAATTCCGCCCGACAACTTGTCCTTTTTTACAAGTTCACCTTCATATACCACATCTGCATTAATATTGCGATATTGTCCCGTACGCATTGCCATCTGTATATATCCACGATAACCTATCGTTAATGTCGGTGTTGGAACAGTTCTGCGGGCTTCCTTATCCCAATTCTTGAACACCATAAGATAGGCGTACCCTAATTGTTTGTTCAAAGGTAGTTTCAACGTCGCTGCCTTGATTGCCTCTTGAACAACCTTATTCACATCACACTCCTGTAACTGTTTGTCATTTGTAAAGATTTCCACAAGTGAAGTTGCAAAAGTTCCTGAGTTTGCACCCAATACGCTTTTTAGTTGGTTCTGTACAAAGCTACCATTCACTTTGTTGTTGAAAGCGACTATTGTCTGTTGTTGCGCTGTCAACTGTGGCTGCTTCGCCACTGCTGTTGTCATTGTCTGTGTCATTTTCCTATGTATTTAATTAGTTCTTCCTTTGTCTTGAATGCGTGCTCCTCCTTAATTGGAGGAAACACGCAGAATCTGTATTGTACGAAGGGCTTTGATGTTCCCAACACTTGTACTTCTATACCGGTTATCTTGCTGCTTTGCGCACGATACCCGTCCAGAAACCACACGGTATCTCCGATGCTATACTTCGTCTCTATTTTCATAGCCTATCACTATGTCTTCGTCGTCCGTCACCGTCAGCCTTATCTGCTGACCTCCCTCATACAGTGGCTCCTGCACCGTTTCGGCATTGTCTATCACGCAAGGCACGTCCACTCCGTAGTGTCTTTTCAGCGTGTTAGTTATGTCGAGACCTGCGTTTATCTTCGCTGCCGTATTCAAGTCTGAGTATGGTACACCGTCCACCGAGCACTCACACCATGGTTTTTCCGTGCCGTCGAGCTGTCGGCGGAACATCTTCCACCTTACCAACTTGAACCGTCTGTTCACGTTCTCTTCAAGCACCTCGCACGAGCGCTTCTGAAAGTCACTTGCTGCCTTTATCTTCTCGTCAAGCGCATCTATCTGCTCCTTCCATTGTGCGCGGTTCTCTTGCAGAGCGTCCATTTGTGCGTTCACCTTCTCCCACTGCACTTTTACTGCAAGCCGTGCCGTGAGTACTTCTCTCTCCGCCTCCAAGTCTTTCAGCTTCGTTTCCAATTCCGCCTTCATCTTCTTGTCTTCCTCGCTCATGCCCTCATCAGACGGTTTCTCCTGCTCGGCTTCTTTCTCTCTGATACGGTCGCACACCTGCTTGTACTCGGGTTTCTCTGCGAGCAAGGTCTCTACGCTCACCTTCTCTTCTTCCTTCTTCGTCTGTTCCTCCAGAGCCTTTCGGGCTTCTATCAGTTCAGCCTCAGCCTTGTCGAGCTGTGTCTGCGTTGCCTTCTGCTGCGTCTTGAAGTATTCAGTGGTCTCCTCACACTTCTTTACTTCTTCTTTTATTCTTGCAGCGTCGTTACCCAGCTTCTTGAGGTCTGATGCCTGGTTATTAAGGAATGCCTTTTTCGACTCCTCCATAATCCTCTGCACCTGGTCTTCCGGCAAAGGCTGCTTGCAGGTAGGGCAGAAGGCATCATCTTCGTTCCATTCCCATTTCCTTGCCTTGATGAGCTTCCATTTAGCTTTGCCGTCGGCTTTTTCCGCGTCAAGTTCGTTCATACGTGCGTCGCATTTTACCAATGTTACATCAAACGACTTCGACTTCTGTTTTAAGTCTTCGATATTCTGCTCCGCCTCCGCCACAGCTTTCTTGCACGCCGTCTTGGCTTCGGCGTTCGCCTTTAGTATCTCGCCCATCTTACGCTGCGCCGATTCTTCCATGATGCGTTTGCGCTTGTAGTCAAGATTTAGAATGCTTATATTCTGCTGCTTGCGTATTAAATCTGCACCGCCATTATCGATAGTGTTGAGACTTTTTCGTGTCGCGTCTATTTCCAGCCCCTTCTCCTTGATCCGATTCTCTATGTCTGCCCAGTCCTCTGCTTTCGGCAGCACATTCTTCAAGGCTTCAAGTCTCACGGGCACCTCGTCAAGGCTTTTTTGTACTTCCTTGCGCTTGTAGTTCAAGTGTTTCAGCACCTTGTCGACATCGTCCTTCTCAAGCAGTTCCTTGATAGCGTCATACTTCTTGTCGCCACCCGTCACGTCTTCCACGCTCGGAACGCCGAACATTTCGTTCAGCCTCTTGCGCTGCTCGCTCCAGTCCATCTGAGTGAAGCTGTATGGCGATGAGCACAGACGGAACACTTCTTCAGGACAAATGGAGTCAACGACCTTCTTGAAGTCTCCTGCCGTCTCTACCTCTCCGTCCACCTTGTACGTGTAGCTGTTCGTCACGCTGCCATCTTCCTTACGGGTCTCGGTCAGTGTACGTGTCAGCACGTAGCACGTCAATCCTTCCTGCTCGTCCTGCACACTAAGCGAAATCTCTACCGAGTGCGCCACGTCCTCAATCTCATTGCCGTCCTTGTCCTTGGTCTTGATGCCGAACTTGGTGGCTCCAGACTGGTTCGTGCCGAACAGCACCCAGCTGATAGCGTCTGCTATCGTCGACTTGCCTATTCCGTTGCGACCCTTTACCACATTGATATTGTCGCCCAGCACGATTTCCTTATTCTCTACACCTTTGAAGTATCGCAGGCATATCTTGTCTATCAATATCTTCTTCATATTATGTTATAGTTTTGAGTCCTTCAAATATACCGTCACACCGTTTAGCGTCTTGAAGTAGTTTATCTCACCGTCCTTCAACAGCTCGTTCATTATCTTCTTCAAGTCTGCCTGCACAGCGTTCTTCAGTTCCACATAGCCAACGCCCATCGGTCTCTTCGAGTCGTCCGGCATCAGCTCACGTATCTTGTCCAATACATATTTCTTGTTCATGTTATATTTTGTTTTATAGTTTCGTAGTAAAATGTTGTTCTATTCTCACGAACCGAACAACAAGAGTGTTTTATTACAAATAAAATTAAGATTTTCGTGGGGGCAGAGGGAATCGAACCCTCACATCGGAACCACTTCTTTATAACTCTACGCTACCCAAGCCGTAGTCACGCCCCCTTTTTTAAACCGCCCTATTCTCACGAACCGGACAGATGGTTTTAATCAATAAACATACGTAGCAGCCGCTGCTGCAAAGATTTTTACATCAATAACCTAAAAACTTGAATTTATATATGAGCAAAATATCCTATGTGTTACTCCTCATTTCCCTTACCTCGCCCTCATAGTGTTCTATGAGCCTTTCAAGCTCCCAGTTAGACCATTTCTTCGCCTCGTGCTTCCTTGCTTCAAGCAGCGTTACTCTCTGTTCGCCAATCTTTTTTATAAGTCCTTGGCGATAGTCAAGGATATTGCCATCCTTGAAGCGGTTACAAAAACGGCACTGCGCCGAACAGTTGTCTTCCGAATATCTCAGAGCCATATTGGTTCGCGATATGTAGTGTCCGCAGTCAGCCTGCTCAAAGGGCAACACCCTCCCGCAACTCACGCATCGGAAATACTCATATCCATACTCCTTTGAGTCCCGAAGCCTGATATACATCGAAAATACCTTGTCAAGCTTTGCCTTAAGCGACGTGGTACTTCTCCATTTGCCCGTCCTTGCAGCCTTGCCCCAAGTCTCGGGCTTTTCCTTGTCTTTCTTTTTCTTCCAGAACATACTTAGTATATCTCCTCCCTCCTGCCCATGTCGGCAGAACGTTGTTTAATCTTCAAGTTAAGGCAGTGTATCCGCCTCATACGCCACTCAAACAACTCTATCGGGCAGTCCGTGTCAGTATTGAGCAGCTTATATATCGCATCTACCTTATCCTGGTAGGTCTGCGTCGAGAAAAGTTGCAGCATATAGCGTCAGTTTTAGATTTCTGAAAAACTGCCCTATGCTCACGCACCAGGCAGACATTATTTACCGATTCGTTAGAATATGAAAAATCATGTGAGTGGTCGCTTCCACGTCGTTTAAACAAATTGCATTAATATCTGATTTCAGCTAATCCTTTCCTACTGTTCGTACACAGGCACGCTGACGTTCCTGCCTCCGAACTCATTCAACGCCATCTTGCGTATCTTCTCAGCCATATCACTCTTCGAACGATATGCAAGAGCGTTGTATACCATACACTGGCCACACTCAAATCGTGACATCAATACCGAAATCTTGCTTCTCGGTACAATTATTTTCTTTTTTCTAACCAGCTTTGCCATATTTTTTTGTAAATTTGTGTCATTAAAGTTTATATAAAACGTTATCTGTAACGTTTTCAAGTGCAAATGTACAATAGTTTAGGCAAATGACCAAGAAAACGCAACAGAAAAGCGTTACAATTTAGATATTTTCACATACGTACACATCAATAAACTGTTTTACACTATGACAACTATCATTGAACGCCTCGAAGCCGTCCGCCGACACTACAACTTGTCAGGACGCGGACTCGCTGACCGTCTTGGACAGCGTCCATCCACCGTCACAAACTATTTAAACGGCACCCAAGCCCCTAAACTGGAGTTCATCGAGAATATCCTCCGCCTCTTCCCCGAAGTCTCGGCAGAATGGCTCATACGAGGCCAGGGCAGTATGCTTATCGTTGACCAGCCCGACGTAGCCGAACTTAAAAAGCAATACGAGACCGAACTGCTCGTCAAGGAAGGCATCATCAAGGAACTTCGCTCCATTATCCTGGAAAAAAACCAAGACAAGCAGTCCCTCGACCGTCAGCAACTTGTAGGCTGATACCACTACACCAAAAAAGGCAGTGATAGTAAACAAAAAAGACTGGCACCTCTTCTCACGAATAGAAGCCAGTCTTTTGATTCACGCTTGAATCTCTTTATTTTAATATGAAAAAATTTAATCGTATGAATATCAAACTAAAAACCTAATTCCACAGTTAATATCTTCGGGTCTTCTCTCTTCAACGTGACGTTTTTTCGGGTTTAATTTATTTTTTTCTTCAAATCGAAATCAAGAGAAAGAACCAAAGAGAAAATCATATTTATTATTCTCAATCTAAACTATCAAAGAGCATTCGGAAGGCTGAGGGCTTAGAGCAGACTCTCCCCTTATAGAGGATTGAGCATCCGTCTATAAGAAAGAGTCGCTTAACAGGTGAGCAAACGTCAGGATCAGACCCGTCACCACCACTTGCCAGCTAACGACAGTTAGTACATGGAGCTTTCGGTGTTCGCTACCGCCTTCCCGCGCCTTCTCCAATCAACTCTTGCGCTTCAGCCCTGGGTCCCACTTGCTGACTTTGTTTAATGTCGAAATGATGCGTGGTGTATTTAGCCGTCTCTTACACTTCGACCATGAATAGGGACAAAAAAAAGAAGAGTCCCCATTCGCCGTTCGCTCACACCCGAACTTTGAATGAAGACTCCCTGTATATAGAGGATACCTGCGTCTGTAACATTGCTATCAGCGTGTGAGTTCTAAAAGCGATACAAAGATACGCAAAGTTGGGCAACCGTCCAAATGTGCATTCACGTCTGTTAACGTTCTATAAAGTCATTTTCGCGTAAAATATTTTATATAATTGTTTTTGTATTACCCAAAAATTACCTACCTTTGCATTGAAACGCCGAGAACACTGATTATCAGACACCTATAGCATCATGTATGTAATCCCATGCGGATCACAAAGAAAGAGGGTGTGTCATAATTGACTATGGTCATTTATGGTGCACCCTCCTTTTGTATATCGTTTAGCGAGAGCAA
>NZ_JADYTS010000038.1 GCF_021531355.1 Leyella stercorea
CAAAGATAACTAATTCTAACGAGAATAAAGCAAATCCTGTTAACTATTCAACACAGGGTTTTACTGGTGACCCGCAATATCATCCTGAAAGAAATTGGAACCCGAATAATTGGTTACATTCCAACCACCAGCGAAATACTGTGGAAAACCAGTGATATAGTTGCGATAAGTATCCATCAAACTATAATCACCGTATGTCTGCAACAAAGAAGTTGTCAATTGTGCATTAGGATCCAGCTTGTCCACCTTGGTCTTATCGGTGTTAATGCTTTCCATCATGCTGTCAGAGCAAGAAGTCATCACACCGCCAGTAGCCATCAACAAGAGAGCCATTGCGAAACCGCCTTTGCCTATATATTTCTTGATTATATTATTCATTTTATTGTTGTCTTTTAATCAGTTAAGAACTATCATTTCTTTCCCCATCAAGAGATTAGAACTTCACATTCACGTTGATACCATAGCTCTTGCGAGATGGCAATGAACCATACTCCAAGCCAAGACCAGAGGTATTGTAGCTTGAGTCTGGATCGATATTAGGAATGTTCTTCCAAACGATGAATGGGTTACGAGCCACGAAAGATACGCTCAAGCCCTTGACCCACTTGCCCAACAAACTCTCTGGGAAGGTATAACCTAAGGTAATCTCACGGCACTTCACGTAAGAGTTGTCATATACAAACTCGCTCTGTACGCTGGTAGCCATGTGCTTCCAGTAATCTTCTGGGCTCACAGCGATGTCGTTCTTACGATAAGTACCATCACCATTGTCGATAACACCATCCACTACGAGTCCCTTGCAGTTGCCAGACTCACGCCATGCCGAGATGTCCATACCTGCTGCCTGACGAGCCTCCTCAGAAGCGTACCACTCCTCACGGCCTGCCAATGTTCCCTTTGCCTTACCTGTCTGGTATGCAGAGCGCATAGACATAGAGTAGATATCAGCACCCATCTTCACATCGAAAGATGCAGAGAGGCGGAAGTTCTTGTAAGAGAATGTGGTATAGAAACCACCAGTCCAATCCCAAGAAGAGTTGCCGATGGTCTTCACGTTCTGGTCAACCTTTGGAAGTCCTGTGGCTGCATCGATGACAACTTGTCCCTGCTCATTGCGAACAACATCGTGTCCACGGATAGCACCATAATTCTCGCCAACCTGAGCACCTACTGATACACCGCACCATGTGGCCTTGGCAAGTTCAAAATAATCCATGCCATCTACGAGCGACTTCACTTTGTTGGTATTCTTGGAGAAGTTGACACCCATGTCCCAACCGAAGTCCTTAATCTGGAGCAATCGACCATTGAGGGCAAGTTCGATACCCTTGTTCTGAATCTCACCGGCATTAACCAAACGGTAAGAATAGCCAGAAGTGGTGGTAGAAGCAAGGCTCAAGATCTGATTCTTGGAGTTCTGGTTGTAATAGGTTACATCCAAGCCCAAACGACCATTGAAGAACTTCATTTCCAGACCCAACTCGTAAGAGCCAGTCATGGTTGGCTTCAAGTCCTTATTTGGCTGGGTAGAGTTGCTTATCATACCGATGGTATAACCTGAATAACTATACTTGCCTGTGGCGTAGTTGAGTGCAAGCTGGTAAGGGTCGGTATCGCTACCTACCTTAGCCCAGGATGCACGAACTTTACCATAATTGATAATCTTCTTGTTCTTGATGAACTCGGAGAATACCAAGCTACCCGATACAGATGGATATACGTATGTATTGTTATTGATAGGGAGCGTAGACGACTTGTCGCCACGGATGGTTCCCTCCAGATAGTAAGTATGCTTGTAACCAATGCTTGCGCTGGCATAGAGAGAGCTTATCTGCTTCTTGTACATACTCTCACGAGTGTTCTGCTCCTGATAGTTCATGATGTTCTTGATGCCATTCATCTGCTGGTTAAGACCGGTATTGGTGATGGTCTTGTTGTCCACCTTGAAGATGTTGCCACCCGCTGTGGCATTGACATCGAAATCGCCCCATGAGTTGTTGTAGAGGGCAAGGAGCTCTGCGTTCAGTGTTCTGTTATTGAAGATTTGGTCGGTAAGCTTTCCTGCTGGTGTACCTGGAGTTGTCTTGGCGATGAAGTCCTCGAAGTTCATGCTGTTGATGTCGGTACCGATGGTACCCTGCAACTTCAAGTGCTTGTCGATATTCCAGATTGCCTTACCTGTCAAGCGGAACACATCTTTCTTAGAAGTATTGCCATTCTTATAGAGATCCCAGTATGGATTCTTGTTATACTGGTCGTTAGCATTCCAGTTGGAGTAGTTGCCGTCGGCATCCTCATAGTGCTTCAACCAAGCCTGGTTGTAGGTACCAGCCAAAGTCATGAGGTTCTTACCCACGTTGCTCTGAGAATCACCCAAGGCTGGACGGTTCTTCACGTTCTCACGAGTATAGTTGGCGGTGAAGTCGAAGTCAACAGGACCAGCTGAGGTATTGACACGGAGGTTGAAGTTGTCACGACTCATGTTGGTGTTAGGCAGGATGTCCTTGTTGCGCATATCGGTGAAAGAGAAACGCATACCAGTCTTACCTGAATTCACAGAGAGGATGGCTGAGTTCTGCGCCGTCAAACCAGTGCGGAAGAAATCAGACGCATTGTTGGGATACATCTTGAATGGACGCTCCTCACCATCAAAGTACTTGAAGACGAAATCATCAGCCTTAGGACCCCAACTGGAGTTGGTACCAGCTGTACTGGATGTAGGAAGGGCACCATTGTAGCCCATACCATAAGTTGTCTGCACGTCATTCCACTTAGCCAACTGGGTATCGATGGTGAAAGAACCATTGTACTCCACGGAAATCTTATCCTTCTCCGCCTTCTTGGTCGTAATCAAGATAACACCATGAGAAGCACGGCTACCATAGAGGGCTGAGGCAGCAGGACCTTTCAATACGCTCATCGTCTCGATGTCGTCAGGGTTGATGGCAGAGATACCATCACCGAGGTCATAACCACCACTTTCACCAGCACTGCCAAAGTTGGTATTATCCAAAGGCACACCATCCACCACGTAGAGAGGCTGGTTGTTGCCTGCCATTTCCGTATTACCACGAAGGAGCACGCGGGTAGAACCAGAAGCACCGCCAGCGGTGTTCTGCACGACGAGACCAGCCACCTTACCTGAAAGAGAGTTGATGACGTTGGTTTCCTTCGCCTTGGTGAGTTCCTCACCCTTCACTTCCTCCAAGCCATAGCCGAGAGCCTTGCGGTCTCGTTTGATGCCGAGGGCGGTGACAACTACCTCATTCAAGGCTTTACCATCCTCTTGCATCTTGATTCGCATACCATCAGCAGCTTTCACGGTCATCGTCTTGTAACCGACGTAGCTCACTTCAAGTGTGGCTCCAGGCTTGCAATTCAGCGTAAAGTTACCATCCAGATCGGTAACGACACCGTTGGTTGTACCAGCCACCTTCACGCTTGCACCAATCAAGGTTTCGCCAGTGGCATCCACCACTGTACCCTTGATGCTTTGGTTCTGCTGAACGTTCATAGCAGCATTGTTCATCTGGGCAGCGAGGATGGCCGAAGTAGGCATCCACATCATACCTGCACCGAGCATGCCGAGAAATATTGTTTTCTTTCTCATAATTGATATTTTGTTTTTAGTTATGATTATTCTTTTCCAAAGATTCCTTCGAGAATCCAAGGAGCATTCACTTTCATACTCTTGAAACGGTCGAAGATGCCATACTTCTCAGAGCCGTTACCAAAGTGGTTGTTGTCCCAAACGAAAGTAGAGAAGCCTCGTTTGCGAGCCTCCGTAGTCAGGAACTTACAGTAGTAGGTCATGTTTTCATGCACTTTCACAGAGTTTGACTTATAGTGGTCGGTTACTCCCCATTCTCCTATTACGATACCCAGTCCTTTGTTGCTCCAGGTATTCACCACCTTATCAAAGAAGTCTGTCATCGTCTTCTCGTTGTCAGCAGGTGTCTTGCCTGCATCCTTGTAGGCATCACCCCAGTAATCGTAGGTGCAATCGCCGGCGTAGCTCCATGGTTGATAGTAGTGGAATTCCACACTCATATAGTTGTTGCCATTGCCTTCGGCATCCTTCGGAATGATGAATCCTCCATTCTCGATGCCAAACCAAGGGTTGCAAACGTAAGTCTGTAAGATGAGGTGGCGCTTGGCATTGTTGCCGCCTGTGGCACGAACCATATCCACGAATGTCTGATTGTAAGCATTCTGCACTTCGAGATTCTCGGCAGTAGGCTTGCTCCAGTTGTCCCTGACGTGAACCTCATTGGTACCGGCGAAAGCCAATCGACTGTCATAATTTGCAAACTCAGAGGCGATATTCATCCAGAGGAGCGCAAGCTTCTGGCAGTTTTCTTCCTTATGTTGATAGGTAGGACGACTTTCGAGCCATTTTTCATGATGCGCATTGATGATAACCTTGAGGTCATTATCCAGACACCAACCCACTACCTCTTTGATACGAGCAATCCAAGCCTTGTCGATGCTCATCGCCTGAGCATTGGTAATGTGGCACTGCCAACGGATTGGAATACGGATGGCATTGAAACCTGCCTTCTTCACGGCTTGTATCATCTTCTTGGTAACAACGGGATTGCCCCAAGCAGTCTCTGCATGGATGGAACCATCAGGGTTGCCTATCTGCATCGACTCGCCATCCTGTCCTGGAGCAGAACACTCAAATTCGTTACCAAGATTCCACCCCACAATGTCTTTATTCCATTGCTGGGCAGTAGGCATGGATTCGCATACGCCATCAGAACCTTTGGATGAGTCCTTCTGCAACGTGTTTGCTTCGCAAGATAAACATATGAAGATGCCTAATAAAAAGAGACTAAATGTCAAAAAGCTCCTTTTCATTTTATTTCTATGTGTAAGTGTAAATTGTTATTGTTTCGTTTTTAAAAAAACTGTTTGATTTGCGTAACGGATTCTGGCTGCAAAGGTAGAGTAAAGGAACTTCAAGAGGGTTAGATAACAAACAAAAAAGGTTTCAATTCAGACATATCGTCTAAACCGAAACCTTTTCTTTAAAATTAAAAACGCTGATTTACAGATACTTACTGGGAGAAACCCCAAAGTGCTTTTTAAATACTGTACTAAAGTACTTCACATTTAAAAAACCGGCTTTCACAGAGACATCCAGCACACTATCCCCCTGTTTCAGAAAGATAGCAGCCTGCTCCAGACGTATCAATCGCATAAAATCCTGCGGACTTTGCCCCGTAAGAGTCTTCAGCCTACCATAGAAAAGCGTTCTGCTCATCGCCATCTCTCTACAGAGTCGGTCGATATTAAAGTCAGTGTCGCTCAGATGAGCCAACACCAAACTGGTAGCTTTATCTACAAAAGCTTGGTCTTGTGGATTCAGAACAGCTTCTTCCACATTTTCATAAGAATCAGAGCACACAATCTGCTCGGGAGAAGCAGACTCAGAAGCTGTCTCTCCTCTAACAAGAGCAAGACTTCTGTCCATATAGTACTGACTCAACCGGCGACGATTCTTCAGAATACTGGCAACCTTACTCGCAAGTATAGCAGTATCGAATGGCTTGGCGATATAGTCATCAGCACCAAGTCCGAGCCCTTCTATCATAAAGTCACGACCAGCCTTAGCAGTCAGTAGGATAACAGGCAGCCATGATGTTTCCTTGTTTTCCTTGATGCTGCGACAGAGCTCATCTCCGTGCATTCCCGGCATCATGACATCTGAAACAACGATATCACACACACCGCCCTCTTTCAAATATTTCAAGGCTGCCTCTGCACTTTTCACATCAACTACTTGATAAGAATCACCAAAAGTCATTCTGATATATTTGCAAAGATCTTCATTGTCATCGACAAAAAGAAGTGTATCTTTTGAAACACCAGCATCCTGCAGAACCGCAGAAGGCACTGTTTGGCAAGTTTCCTCATGCTTGTCTTCAGCTAAAGAAGATTCATCTGCAACTTTTTTCTTTTCCTCTACAAGCCGAACAGAAGAATCTGTTACATTGCCTAATGGCAACTTCACACAGAAAGTAGTACCCTTTCCTTCCTCACTTACGAAACTAAGCTTTCCTTCTAATTTCTCTACAAGCTTTTGTGTAAGCATCAGTCCTAATCCACTTCCCATTTCCTGAGAATTTACCGCATTAGAAGCCCTGAAGAAGCTCTTGAAGATACTCTTAATTTCTGCCTTGGGAATACCTATACCTGTATCACATACATGAATCAGCGCCATCTTACCTTCAGTAGAAGCCGACAACGTAACCTTTCCACCTTGAGGTGTATATTTGATAGCATTCGAGAGAAGATTTTCCAATATCAGATCCATCATTTTGACATCAGAATGAATCTGTTGCTGCGGACACGTTTCAAGACACAGCTGAATATGCTTCTCCTGAGCTGCCAATGCAAACTTATCCAACTGTAAACGTAAAAGCATCGGCAATTCTATATCTTGCAGCCGAACCTGTTCGGCAGACTGCTCTACCTTTTGGAAGTCAAGCAACTCTGTTACCATCTTCAACAGTTTATTGCCGTTGCGCTGCGCCATATCCAAAAAAGCACGACTCTTCTCACTCAAGTGAGAATCTTTAGACAGATCAACAAGAGGAGCCAACACGAGACTCAAAGGAGTACGTATGTTATGGGCGGTATTAACGAAGAAATTGATTTTCTCGTCATAATACTTGCGCTGCAATCGTTCTTTATAATACTGCCATGCAAAATATAAGATGGCTGTCAGAATACAGAGATAGACAATCCATGCCCACCAGGTATTCCACCAAGGTTGGGCTATATGAATTTCCAAAGATGTTTCTCCCAATTCTCTACCATTACTTCTGCAGATAGCCTTTACATGAAGCACATAGCTACCCGAAGGCAAATTTACGAATCGTGCCAACTGATACGAAGATGGTTTACTCCAATTACGGTCGTATCCTTCCAAATAATATTGATATTGAATGTCATACTGGTATTGATAATTGATACTCTCGAAAGAAACAATCAGCGTATTCTCATGATGGTGAAGGCGCAAGGTGCCATCCTGTAACATCTCAAAGATGGATTCATTCCATTGGTCGGTACGCTCCACGCCTTCCACCTCAACACGATGGATACGAAGCGGAGCGGCATAATTCAATCCTTTGGCAAACATCGGAGCCAAAGCCACTACGCCATCATTACTGCCAAAAAGCATCCTGCCATCTGAAGTACATGCCACAGACATACGATTATACTCACGTTCCAAACCCTTGAAGAAGTTGAGATTTACCACCTTCCCATGATAGATGAAGGCCAACCCCTTATCAGTACTCAACCACAACTTGCCATTCTTTCCCTTGATAAGTCCATAAACCGTATTAGACGGTAAAGACTCCTGGGTTGTATAGTTTCTAAACTTATTAGTCTTCAGATCATAATCATAAAGTCCACCACCATCCGTACCTATCCAGACATGACGGGAATTTTGATAAACCATACTGTTGACAAACAAATTTATGTCTTTATCGGGATATTGTCCTGGATAAAAAAAACGGCGTGGGTGCATAGGATTCTGTTTATCTATCAGATAGCAACCATGCGAAGTTCCTACTGCGATACTGCGCTTATCCTCTGATTCGGTAATGCATTGTACCTCGTTGACAGGCAGATAGAAAGCAGTCTTCCCCACTCCTCTGGAAATATTCTTTTCTGAGGGGATACAGGCCATATCACCATCTAAACAGCCTATCCAGAGATTGCCTTCGCTATCAGTAAAAAGACTGAATACATAGTCACTCTTCAACTTTCCATTACTAACAGAATAAGCAGGCATACTGGTTCCATCACTGTTCACCTGATATACACCATTGCCATAAGTACCTACCAGAACCCTTCCATCAACAGTCTGACAAATCGTAAGTGCCACCTTATTATATAGTCCATGATGCCAGGAATAAGTCTGCGAATCATAAACACTTACTCCTTTATCTGTAGCATACCATATTTTTCCATCGCGGCTTTGGAATACATCGTTCACACAATCATCTAACAGCGATTGATTATTAAGATTCTCGTGCGTAATATACTCCAGAGTATGTTCCATCGGAATGGCTAAATCTACTCCTCCCGAATAAGAACCTGCCCATAAATCTCCAAAGCGGTCGCGGCACAAAGTATATAAACCATTACCATTCAGTATGTTACCATGACGTCCATCTGTATTCAGTAAGAGCTTGGTTTGTTTATTCAGCTTATCATAGGCATAGATTCCAGCTCCATCTACAGCCATCAGAATGGTTTGATAATCAAATGAAATAATAGAACGTACGGGAATCTGTGGAATGTTCTGTAAAGAATGGAAAGCTATAGATTTGATTGGCTTCCAAGTTCTATCATCCACCACCTTCACTCCTTCATGAAAAGTACCCAACCAAATATGATGCCCCTCTACATCATGATAAGAAGAAACCACAGAGCTACCGCTTATCTTTTTTGCTATTTTCTGTGTAGCTACCGAATAGCAATATACATCTTTGGAAGTTCCTATCAAGAGTCTCTGACCAACAAACTGGATATGATTAATATAGGTATCTTTTAATATAAATCTGCCTTTAGCTTTCTCGCGAACGATTTCCTTCCCGTCAGCAGAAGCTGACAAGCAGTAAAGACCTTTATCCATAGCCAACCAGAAGTTGCCTTGCCCTTTTCATCTACCAGCAATTCGTTCAATACAATGCTTCCTCCAAGAATATTCAGAAGATTACATCTCAAGACGAACGTATCTTTCACCTTATTATATATATATACTTTTCCCTTGTTGTCGTAAGCATATATCTGCCGATGATAATCTTGGGTCAATTTGATATTTCTGCCACTGGCATCACTATACTGCATTTCTGTAGCCAATGTGTAATTAGAAACCAATTGCCCGTTATATCGGTCAACCCCTCGTTTAGTACTTATCCACATAGCACCATCCTCTGCCTCAACAATAGAATAGACACGAGAACTGGACAGTCCATTATCTGTATTGAGGTTGGAAATCATGAACATATTTCTGGAAATATGCCCTTGTGCCGGAAGAACAGTTACCAACAGCAACAATATAAATAGTATATATGATTTAAGTCTTTTCATTATGTTCTTAATTCCGCAACACTATTATAAATTAAACTTTTTAAGTACCTACGAACGACCATTCAAAAATGGAATTATCCAATATATTGGGCGAGTAATTTGGAGGTTACAAGTTATAAGTGGACCAATATATAATAATAAGGTGTTAGCTCCCCTCCCTATGGGGGAGGGGGCCATGGGTGGGGCTTTTACTTCTCCTCCTTAAATAGCTCCTTTATTCCTCCCAAGCTGCCCAGCATATTTGTAGCCTCAAATGGCAGGAATACGGTCTTTGTCTTATCACCCTCTGCAAGTTGCTGCATCATCTGGATATATTTCTGCGCAAGCAGATAGTTGGCGGGATTGGTACTCTTGCCAACGGCCTCGGTAATCTTCTCGATGGCAATAGCCTCAGCCTCTGCCTTGCGAATACGAGCCTGAGCCTGGCCCTCGGCACGAAGTATCTCCTGCTGCTTGGCAGCCTCAGCGCGGTTGATGGTAGAAGTCTTCTCACCCTCCGACTTGAGGATCTCCGCCTGCTTCTGTCCTTCGGATGTGAGGATAGTAGCACGCTTGTTTCGCTCGGCCTGCATCTGCTTCTCCATTGCCTGAAGTACGCTTGACGGCGGAATGATATCCTGCAACTCTACACGGTTCACCTTGATACCCCACTTGTTGGTAGCATCGTCGAGCACAGCACGAAGTTTGGTATTGATAGTGTCGCGCGATGTAAGGGTCTGGTCAAGCTCCATCTCACCTATAATGTTACGCAGAGTGGTCTGTGTGAGTTTCTCGATAGCGTTAGGCAGATTGTTGATTTCGTAAACAGCCTTGAACGGGTCGACAATCTGGAAATAAAGCAGGGCGTTAATCTGCATCTGGATATTATCCTTAGTGATAACATTCTGCTTGTCGAAGTCGTATACCTGTTCGCGCAGGTCGATAGTAGTAGAGTAAGCATAGCGTCCACGATACATGGTGACAATGGTCTTGGCACGGTCGATGAACGGTATGATGATATTTATACCTGGGCTGAGCGTGGCGTAATACTTACCAAGACGCTCAACAATCTTTGTCTCGCTCTGAGGGATGATAACAACAGCCATCTTCACGAAAATGACTGCAAGCACTACAAGTGCAATAAGAATGATTGTCATGATTTCCATTGTACTAATGTTTTAATTGTTAATGATTAGTGTTTAAATTTCGGGAACCACCTTTATGATGATGCTCTCACGTCCCACGATGCGCACCTTAGTACCTATTTCGAGGTCGGCAGCACAGTCCGACTGAGCCTTCCAGTCGTCGCCGTCAAGTTTCACGCGTCCATAGCCGCCAGCCTTAATAGCCTCTGTCACCTCACCTGTACGACCAATGATGGCATCGGCATTACTCACACGACGGTCGGCATCATGATTGAGCAGAGCCACCAGACTCGGTCGAAGATAGAAGATAGAAAGCACGCTGAACACCGCGAACACCACTACCTGCAACCAAAATGGTGCAGCAAACAGCGACACAATAAGAGCAACAATTGCTCCAATGCCGAAACAAGTGATGTAGAAATCGCCCGATGACATCTCCATTATAAGACACAACATTGCCACTAATGTCCAAATGGCCCATAGGTGTTGTAACAGATATTCTAACATAATCAAATAGGTTTTAAGGGTTGTTTTATTTATTTTAAGCCTTACAGCTTTGTCATGTGGTAGCCCAGAGCCTTCAATTCTACAGCTACACCCATTACATACATCTGGTGCAGAGCAGCAGTAAAAGCACGCATGGCAGCAGCTGTGCCAGGCTCGAGACACATGTGCGACATCATATTGTATGTACGCGAAGCGCTCTCAGCCACAGCATCGTTCATCTTCTTGCGACTGTCGGCATCAAGACAAAGCACTTTGTCGAGAATGTAGTCGTCCATATGGTCGAAGTCGATACGGTCGCGCAGATAGACATACAAATCGGGCACCTTGCCGTACACTTCCCATTCCACATCCCAATACTTGGCTACAGCCATACCTATGAACATCATCCATCCCAAAGCAACTGACGGGTAGCCTGTATTGTACTCGCGTATGCCGTCAGCCATATAGCTCTGGCCTATCTTAAACCACAGGTCGTCAAGATCCGGAGCTTCTGGCATACGCTCGTCTACCAAGTCAAGTGTACGCAAGTAGCCATAAAGGTCGTCGTGAAATTTCTGTTCTACAGGGTTGTCGTATTTAATATTGCTCATTTCGTTGTTGGTTTATTTTTCATACATTTATTAATAGGTGACATTAACCAGCACCGGCTCTACAATACTCTCGTCAGGCCAATGTGGAAGGAAAAGCAAAGGATGCTCCTTGCCTCCGAGAAAGCTCCAGTCCACACGTTTCAGAAAGTCGAAGTCAGGCCGTCCAAAGTCAAACGAACGTCCATACAGCATTATGGCTCCACGGCTGTTGTCAATCTTCCACAAGCCACCTCCAAAAGGGCAGCGTTCGCCCCTGCCGAGCAGATCGCGATGCAGATAGACATTACCAAACTTCAACACTCCATCTTGGTTTATTATGAATTTCTGATACATAGTGTAAAATTACATATAAAATCAGACAACAGCAACGAAAGTAACAAAATTTTATGTTTTTATTTTCATAAAACAACACGACATTAGGTCTTCTGTGTTTTTATGCGTACCTTTGCAAGTCAAAAAATAATAAGAACAATAATTAAAAATGAGACGCATTACGATTCTACTTATTGCAATATGCTGTGATATTGCACTTTATGCACAAACTAATACCATCAACAAAGCACAAAAAACTGCTATAGAAAAACCACAGCCAGCAGTCATTCCATTCTGGCCGACAAGTCTAAATAGCAAAATAACCGAAATGAGCAAGCAGCCACAGGACGAGGCAGATAACATTATTACAAACAACGCCCCCGAAAAGGCTGTACACTTGTTGACAAATTTGGCAAAACAAAAATCTTCGGCTGAGCGCGATGCTATTTTGGCACGAATACTGATAAATGCCGAACACGCTACACTGACACCAGAGGAACGATATCTTATTCTTCGCGATGCCGATGCACTGACATCCAATGACAATCTACGTAGCAAGATTATCTTGGAAATGGGCAACACCCACTGCATTCAAGCTCTGGCTTATATACGCAAGTACTACTGCGACGCTAACTTATCTGATGCTCTGGCTATCGCCTTAACAGAAATAATAAGTTCACATCCCGAAGCCAACGCTGGCAAATATGTCCACACTCTGCTCAATTCGGCAAAGCAGTCGTTTATCCGCCACTATGATGAAGAAGGAGTCAACAAACACATTGACCAAATTCTTACTGCCATCAACAACTGGCAAGCCGAAGGTGGCTACAATCAGAACCACACAGAAGAAACCCACATGGGAAAACGCGGTTTTTGGATTATCCACGATGAACTTGCCGACTTTGACCTCACATTCGACTGGCTTACTGACGGTGATTTGATACTAAACCTACACTCAGTACCAATGCTCGTATTCAATCGTCTCCATGGAGTACGCCTATACAAAAGCGACAAATGGAATAAGTTCACAAGCAACAACAATTGGTGTACCACCAATATCAACGTTACAGCCAACAACATCACTGTATCTGTAAACGGACAGAAAGTTATAGACAACGTGAATTTAACCAACGCCAATGTGGAAGCAAATAACAACAAGACTGGATTGGTAAAATTCCTTGCGGACGACAATGGAGCCGTAATAAGCCAATACTGTTTTCTTAAGAAATAAAAGAATAATTACGAAAAAGGTTCAGCTTCACAAAGCCGAACCTTTTTTATATACCAAAAATTCTCTTAACTGTAGCGTTTGTAGTATCAGCCACACATTGTGGGTCAACACCGTAGCACACTGCAAGTTTCTGCAATACATAAGCTACATACGCACTCTCGTTGCGCTTGCCTCGCATTGGCACGGGCGCCATGTATGGCGAGTCGGTTTCGAGAACAATACGATTGAGTGGCACCACACTTGGCAACACTTCGGGCAGGTGACTCTTCCTGAAAGTCAACACACCACCGATGCCAAGGACAAATCGTTCAAACTGTAACAACTCCTCAGCCTCGTGCTCATTGCCTGTAAAGCAATGGAAAACGCCACCCGGCAACTCATCAGCATAACGTCGCAGCATGCTTACCATCTCGTTCTGTCCCTTACGACAATGAATCATAAGCGGCAGACGTGTCTCTATCGACCACTCCACCTGACGCTCAAAAGCCCTAAGTTGCTCTTTCTCAAACTCGCGCGACCAATAATAATCTATTCCCACCTCGCCTACAGCTATAAAAGGATGACCGGGCTTCAGACGCTTGTACATCTCATCAAGCACACTGCTCCAATCAGCCTTTACTTCTTCGGGATGCAAACCAATCATCGGATAGGCATAGCCGGGAAAGCGATTGCAGGTTTCTACCACCGTATCGACCGACTTAAGGTCGATAGCCGGCACAAACACCTTGCTCACCCCAGCCTCACGAGCTCTATCGACAACCTCATGCAGGTCGGCAGCAAACTCCTCGCCATCAAGATGCGTGTGTGTGTCTATGAAATTCATATTTTGTTTTCTCCTTTACGATAATAATATATCAAGCCATATTTACGACACTCATCATAGCGTGTCTCAGGCGGCAACTCTGCAAAGCGAGCTTCGACAGTATTCCAAATGTCAACGATCAGCGCATCTGTCTGCGCACGCAAAGCCTTCAGTTCGGTAAGCGCACGGTCGGCCTTGTCGTTAAGTATACGCTGCTGTTTGTAAATTTCGGCAAATATGTCATAATGCGTTGCCACCATACCAATGGTAGGATTATATATAGGACGGCCTCCAGCTGCAATGCGCTTCTTCTCGCCTTTTATCACCATTGGGGCGATACGGTTGGCATCCTCTACATTATGCAACAAACGTAATGTCTCGTCGGCATTTTCAATGGCATAATATTCGCTCAGTGCCGAACTTTTTATTTCACCACGCTCCACGCCCATAAGCAGCACACGTACAAAGTGCTGCAGATACATCATCATGTACTTCTGGGGTTTGGCTACGCGCTTATAGTTGCGCATCTGAGCCTCATAACACAACAGGAACTGGCTGCTCAGCGTCTTCAATTGGTCGTGCAGTTTCTTTGCTTGAGTAATAACATCCATGCTGATAAATCTGCTTTTGGCAGCATAAACGTCATTATTGTCAAGCAGCACTCCAAGCGAACGTAGGCGGGCAGTGTCTGTCTTAGGAAATCTACGGTAGGGCACTTTTTAATGATTAATGATTAAAATGAGTAATGATTAATTTGATTGATTGGATGAAACATAAACAATTAATACTTACGCTTCATCATACGCTGTGCATAGGCTGCCAGTTCTACCTTGCGCTCATCCGATACACTCACTGCTTCAAGATACTTACGGCTCTCATCGAAGTATTGTGCAATCTTATCCTGTGCCAATCGGTCTATACCAATCTCATTGTACAGTCTTGTCACAGCTGCAATCTTTTCCTCACGATCAAAAGTCTCTGCATTTACCCAACGTTCCAGTTCGGCACGCTGCTCAGCATTGGCACGATTAAAGGCGTTGATGAGCATATAGGTCTTCTTGTTTGATGTGATATCGCCACCAATAGCCTTGCCAAACACCTTCGGGTCGCCATATACATCAAGATAGTCGTCCTGCAACTGGAAAGCAAGACCGATTCGCTCGCCGAACTTATAAAGGTTCTCGGCATCCTCGTCAGATGCGCCAGCCAACACAGCACCTATCTTCAGTGCACACGCAAGCAGCACACTTGTCTTGAGGCGAATCATCTCAATATATTCATCTTCTGCCACATCATTGCGATGTTCGAAGTCCATATCATACTGCTGACCCTCGCCTATCTGCAATGCTGTCTCAGTAAAAATATCGAGCACTTGCGCAAGATAAGCCTTATCGCATTGTGCCATACGCTGATAAGCCAGTACAAGCATTGAGTCGCCAGACAGGATTGCTGTGTTTGCGTCCCACTTGCAATGTACGGTCTGATGGCCACGACGTATCGAAGCATTGTCCATCAAGTCGTCATGCAGCAATGTATAGTTATGATAGGTTTCAAGGGCACATGCCGGCATCAGTATGCTTTCAGGATTGTCCTTGAACATATTGTAGCCCAGAAGCATCAGTACTGGACGAATGCGCTTGCCTCCCATAGAGAGAACATAACGTATCGGATCGTAAAGCGACTCAGGTTTGCGATCGTAAGCAAGATTATCAAGAAAATCATTCACTTGCTTCAATATTTCATAGGCAGTCTTCATAATATCTTTTTAATGTATCTTTTGTTCAATTATTAACGTCTATTATTATACAATAATGATTATAATGCGAATTCAACAGGAATTGCCATCATAGTGCGGCACGGGCGATTGTTGGCTATGCCTGGCTTCCAGCGTGGCATCTTACGCATTACGCGCATGGCTTCACGGTCGAGAAGTGGATGGGCTGACTCTGAAATCTTCAAATCGCTTGTTGTGCCGTCGCTATTTACTATGAACGTTATGACAACACGCCCTTTTATTTTCTGGTTTTGTGCCACATATGGATACTTCAGGTTGTCGGTGAGCCATTTTACAAATGCCGACATTCCACCAGGAAATTCGGGCAACTGCTCGACAATACGGAAGTTGAGCGGATTGTCGCCCAAGTCTACGGCAACAGGCTGCGGTGGGGTTTTATCGTCGCCATCAGCCTTTTCTGTAGCAGCATCCTCACCACCGTCCTCTCCCTCAATGCGCTTTTGGGTTATATCATTGAGTTTCTCCATCTCTGTCTTATGCTCTACCACTTCCAGCTTCTGCGTATCAACCTTCTTCGGCTTAGCGTCGACAGCCGCCACCTTATCAGTACGATTGGGCACGGGTATATACTCCTTCTCTTTCGAGAGTTTGTCCAAAAGACTTGACACGTCAATTTCCGGCTCTGCCAAAGTTCTGTATTCCAGTGCGGCAAGAAACAGCAACAGAGGCAATACGAGTCCAACTATGAAAAACAGAGGACGCCATCTATCCAAATCGGCACGCCGTGACTTTTTCTCTTCCACTCCTTAATAATCTATTATTGTTTTATATTTATTACAGGGCCAGGGTGAAGCCTCTGTTTTGCAAAGTTACACAATGTCTGGCACAAAAAGTAACGAAACATCATAAATTATTATTTATACCAACCGCTTTTCCCCTTTTTGCTTGGTTACGATTTTGTCATCTTCTAAAAAATGCTTAATTTTGCAGTCGTTTACAGGAAACTATTGTTTTATATTCAATTCATTTCAACACTAAAAATTTGAGGATGAAGACATTCGATTTCAAACCCCAACTGTTTACGACACTTAAGTCGTACAACCGCAAGACGTTCATGAGCGACCTCATGGCGGGTATCATTGTGGGCATTGTGGCCCTGCCGCTTGCCATTGCATTTGGTATCGCCTCGGGCGTAACGCCTGAAAAAGGCATCATCACGGCTATAGTAGCCGGATTCATTATCTCGCTGCTCGGTGGCAGCAAAGTACAGATTGGAGGTCCTACGGGTGCTTTCATCATCATCATATACGGCATCATACAGAAGTACGGCCTTGAGGGTCTCACCATAGCCACACTCATGGCAGGCGTATTCCTTATTATGTTTGGCGTGCTGAAACTCGGCACTATCATCAAGTACATCCCCTACCCTATTGTTGTAGGATTCACCAGCGGTATTGCCGTTACCATCTTCACCACACAGATAAAGGACCTCTTCGGACTGACCATCGACTCTGTACCGTCCGACTTCATCGAGAAATGGGGCTGCTACATATCGCATTTCTCTACAGCCGACCTGTGGTGCTCACTCGTGGGTATCGTGAGCGTTATAATCATTGCCATCACTCCTAAGTTCAGCAAAAAGATACCAGGCTCGCTCGTTGCCATCATCATCATGACCATTGCAGCCTTGATACTTAAGACCTACTTTGGCGTTACCTCAATCGAGACCATCGGCGACCGCTTCAGCGTGAGCAATGCTATTCCCGAAATGCAGGTACCTGCAATGACATGGGAGACAATTAAGAGTCTTGTTGCACCTGCACTCACCATTGCAGTGCTTGGCGCCATCGAGTCGTTACTTTCAGCCACAGTAGCCGACGGTGTAATTGGCGACCACCACAACTCTAATACAGAGCTTATAGCTCAGGGTGTGGCAAACCTTGCCTCGCCTCTCTTCGGCGGTATTCCTGCCACTGGAGCCATTGCCCGTACAATGACCAACATCAACAACGGTGGCCGTACACCTATCGCAGGCATTATCCATGCTGTAGTGTTGCTGCTCATATTCCTCTTCCTCATGCCACTTGCCAAGTACATCCCGATGGCTTGTCTTGCCGGTGTACTCGTCATCGTGTCATATGGAATGTGTGGATGGCGCTCGTTCGTAGCACTGATGAAGAACCCTAAGAGTGACGTCACCGTGCTGCTCATCACATTCTTCCTCACCATCATCTTCGACCTTACCGTGGCTATTGAGGTGGGACTTATCATCGCCTGTCTGCTCTTCATGAAGCGTATGTCGGAGACTACCGACGTGAAGGTTATCATGGACGAAATCAACGAGGAGTCGGACATCGTCAAGGGTAATCTTGAACACCTTACAATCCCGCAGGGCGTTGAGGTATACGAAATCAACGGTCCTTACTTCTTCGGTGCGGGCAACAAGTTTGAGGAGATTATGGCCACCTTCGGCGACCGTCCTAAGGTACGTATCATCCGTATGCGCAAAGTACCATTTGTCGACTCAACAGGTATTCATAACCTTACCAACCTCTGCCTTATGAGTAAGAATGAGGGCATACAGATTGTACTGTCGGGAGTAAGTCCTAAGGTACACAGCCAGCTCGAAAAGGCCAAGTTCTACGACCTTATCGGCGAGGACAACATCTGTAGCCACATCAACCTGGCACTTGAGCGTGCCAAGGAAATCATAAAATGAGATAATAAAACGAGACAATAAAATGTGGCGTTTATCGTTTATTTATTAACTTTGCACCATATTATATAAACGATGAAAAGATTTTTAACCGCATTTTATATACTTACATTCGCCAGCATCGCCACAATGTGCGCCCAGGAAAGCCAGACTCTATATAATTTTCTGCGTCTTCCGGTAAGCGCGCACGCTGCGGCGCTGGGTGGCGACAACACTACACTTATCGAAGACGACGCTTCGCTGACATTTCATAATCCAGCCCTTCTGTCGTCGGTAAGCGACAAGACCATCGGATTCAATTTCATGACTTACATGTCGGGCTCGATGGCAGCAAGCGCATCATTCAATCGCAATATTGGTGAAAAGATTTCGTGGGCCGTAAGTGGACAGTTTATCAATTACGGCACAATGAAGCAGACTGATGCCAACAATCAACAGACGGGCGAATTCTCGGCTAAGGATATTGCCGTTAGCGGACATTTCTCATATATGCTTGGCAGTCGCATAGCTGGCGGTATTGCAGCCCGATTCATCACTTCATATATAGGCGATTACAACTCACTGGCTATGGGTGTCGACCTCGGTCTCAACTATTACGACCCCGATACCGAATGGTCGGTCTCGGCAGTGGCACGCAACCTCGGTGGACAACTCAAGGCTTATGACGACGAATTTGAGAGCATGCCTATCGACCTACAAGTAGGTGCAAGCAAGAAATTTGAAAACATGCCTTTCCGATTGTCGGCAACACTTGTCGACCTAAATCACTGGAACTACAATTTTATCAACCACCTCGTACTCGGTGTCGACGCCGTCATATCGGAGTCGATATGGATTGGTGGCGGCTATAACTTCCGTCGGGCTCATGATATGAAGATTGAGTCGGCCGACGGCAAGAGTTCACACGGTGCGGGTCTATCGTTCGGTGCCGGACTGAATCTAAGCCGCGTCAAGATAAACCTTGCATATGGCAAATACCACGTATCAAGCTCGTCGATAGCGGTGAATGCAGCGTTCAACCTTTGAAAGGTAAAAAAGTAAAAGGGAAATTATATAAAACTATATACTGAGATGAAGAAAATTGTGATAGCCATTGACGGATACTCGTCGTGCGGAAAGAGCACAATGGCAAAAGACCTTGCCCATGAGGTGGGCTACATCTACGTTGACACGGGCGCTATGTATCGTGCCGTGACACTGTTTGCAATGCGCAACAACCTCTTCGACAGCAACGACACCATCGATGCAGAACGCCTGGAGCAGCTTCTGCCACAGGTACAGATTTCGTTCAAACTGAATGCAGAAACCGGCCGTCCCGAAGTTTGCCTCAACAGCGAGGTCGTAGAACATGAGATACGCTCGCTTGAGGTATCGCAGCATGTAAGCCCAGTAGCAGCGTTGCCATTCGTACGTGCCAAACTGGTGGAGCAACAGCAGGCAATGGGTCGTGAGAAAGGCATCGTTATGGACGGACGCGATATAGGAACCGTTGTATTCCCCGATGCCGAGCTGAAGATTTTCGTTACAGCCACAGCTGAGATACGTGCTATGCGCCGATACAAGGAACTTCAGGCAAAGGGAATGCCTGCCGACTTCGACGACATCCTCAAGAATGTAGAGGAGCGCGACTATATTGACACCCACCGCGCCACATCACCACTGCGTCAAGCCGACGACGCCCTGGTGCTCGACAACAGCAATCTGACCATTGCCGAACAGAAACAATGGCTCATGAAGATGTTTGAAGAAAGAACCAAATAACGAAGTTTGAAGACTAAAAACCATACAAACAAATGGAAAAGCTACAAAACGAATATTTGACAGTTGAAGTGTCCGACCTTGGTGCCGAACTTCAGAGTATAAAGGATGCCGACGACAAGGAATATCTTTGGCAGGGCGACGACAAGTATTGGGGCAGACGCTCACCGATTCTCTTCCCTATAGTATGCGGATTATGGAAAGGCACCTACCGCACCGAGGGCGAAACATATCAGTTAGGACGTCACGGATTTGCACGCGACATGAACTTCAAGATTCTGCGCCAAACCGACCACAGCGTCACATATGTTCTGCACGAGACCGAGAACACGCTACGCCAGTATCCCTATCGCTTCATGCTTTCAGTCACCTACAAGTTGGTTGACAATGAGGTACACGTAATCTGGCACGTACACAATACGGACACTCGTGAGATGCACTTCCAGATTGGCGCACATCCAGCCTTCAACCTGCCTGGCATCAGCGAAGGCGAACCCATCAAGGGCGTGCTGCGCTTCGACAACACCGACGAGATTGAGCGCATCTACGGCAATCACGACGGCTGCATCACCGACGACCGCTATCCGTTGCCAACACTCGAAGGCGGACTGCTGCCCTTTAATGAAGAGACCTTTAAGGACGACGCCATCGTCATCGACCACTGTCAGCTACACTCAATCGAGATACTCGACCCGCAGGATGCCCGTCCGGTAGTTACCGTGAAGTTCAACACTCCATGTGTAGGCATATGGACACCCTACGGCAAGAATGCGCCCTTTATCTGTCTCGAACCGTGGTATGGCGTTCACGACCACTACGAATACAAAGGACAGTTCCGCGACAAATATCTCATGAACCATCTGCAGCCTGGAGCTTCGTTCATGAGCGAATACGTCATAAAAATAGGCGAGTAGAAAACTACTCGCCCTATATCTATACCTCCATGTAGGCGGCACACATCTCGGCACAGCGTTCGCCATCGACACCTGCCGACACGATGCCGCCTGCATATCCGGCTCCCTCGCCACACGGGAACAGTCCATGTATGCGCACATGCTGCAATGTCTCACGGTCGCGCACAATGCGTACCGGCGACGATGTACGTGTCTCAGTGGCTATCATCACAGCCTCGTTGGTGAGGAAGCCGTGGCTCATCTTGCCAAACTTCTTGAATCCTTCCTGCAATCGCTTGCTCACCTGACGTGGCAACCAGAAGTGCAAAGGTGACGATATCAGTCCCGGTGCATAGCTGCTCTTTGGCAAGTCGTACGAAAGACGGCCGTTGACAAAATCAGCCATACGCTGTGCCGGAGCCGTCTGCTTCATATTGCCCTGCTGCCAGCATGCACGCTCAAGCTGCTCTTGAAAGTGCATCATGCGCAACGGATCGTTCTCGTCGCCCTCCACATCCTCCGGACGTGTCTCAACAACCATACCCGAATTGCTCCATTGTGTGCCACGATTGCTCGGACTCATACCGTTCACCACGAGCTGTTCCTTATCGGTAGCAGCCGGAATGACAAAACCGCCAGGACACATACAGAACGAATAAACACCGCGATCTGCCACCTGCGTCACAAAGCTGTATTCAGCCGCAGGCAGATACTTGCCCCTACCCTGCTTAGAGTGATACTGTATCTGGTCGATCAGATGCGAGGGATGCTCCAAACGCACGCCAACAGCAATACCCTTAGCTTCAATCTCCACCTTAGCCTCAGCCAGATAGCGATAAACGTCGCGTGCCGAATGACCAGTGGCAAGTATCACCGGACCACGATAAGTCTCCTCTGCACCATTCAGCAGATTTACAGCCTCAACACCTACAACAGCGTCACCGTCGATAATCAGACGCGTCATTTTGGTCTGAAAGTGCACTTCGCCTCCACATCTTATTATCGTCTCGCGCATATTTTCAATCACCTTTGGCAGCTTGTCAGTGCCAATGTGCGGATGAGCGTCGGCAAGAATTGAGGTCGACGCACCATGCTGACAAAATACATTAAGAATTTTCTCAATGTTTCCACGTTTCTTCGAACGGGTATATAGCTTGCCGTCAGAATAGGCGCCTGCACCACCCTCGCCGAAGCAATAGTTGCTCTCAGGGTCTACCTTCTGCATCTTCTTGATATTTGCCAAGTCTACCTTACGGTCGCGCACATTCTTGCCACGCTCCAACACGATAGGGCGCAATCCGAGCTCAATGAGTCGAAGCGAGGCAAACAATCCGCCAGGACCCTCACCCACCACTATTACTGTAGGCTTAGAGCTTACGTCGCCATATTCAGTGCTTACATATTCATCGTCCTGCGGCAATTCGTTGATATATACTCTTACCGTAAGATTAATGAAAATAGTGCGCTGGCGGGCGTCAATACTACGCTTCAGCACACGCACGGCATTAATCGTGCGGGCATCAATACCCTTATCCTCTGCCACAAACTGTCGGATATTCTGTTCGCTCGAAGCCACAACGGGCAACACTCGTATCTGGTATTCCTGTATCATCTTTTTGTATTTGTATCTGTATGAAATCGTTAGTTTCTTGAATGCAGAATGCAAAACTAATCATAATTTGCGAGACTGGCAACTTCGTAAACAAAAAAAGTGACAACACTGGAGGTCATGACTCTCCTGTGTTGCCACTTTTTTATATAATATTAATCAGTCTTTTTTAGATCTGCTCGCTCCAGTCCTCCTGGCTCTTACGAACGTAAGTCTGGTAGCGGAGCTTAGCCATCTTCTCTGCCTGTGTGAAGAGCTCGTCGGCCTCCTTCGGGAATGCCTTCTGTACTGACAGATAACGAACCTCACCGAGGAGGAAGTCGCGGAAGTCATCCCACTTCGGAGCCTTAGAGTCGAGTGTGAACGGGTTCTTGCCCTCGTCAGCCAACTGTGGGTTGAAACGCCACAAGTGCCAGTAACCGCAGTCGACAGCTAGCTTCTCCTCGTTCTGTGAACGACCCATACCGCCCTTGCGCTTCAAGCCGTGGTTGATACACGGAGCGTAAGCGATGATGAGTGACGGACCTGGATAAGCCTCAGCCTCGCGGATAGCCTTCAATGTCTGAGCATTGTCAGCACCCATAGCAATCTGAGCTACGTAGATGTAGCCGTAAGTTGTCTGCATCAAGCCGAGGTCCTTCTTGCGGATACGCTTGCCCTGAGCAGCAAACTGAGCGATAGCGCCGAGCGGAGTAGACTTAGACGACTGACCACCAGTGTTAGAGTAAACCTCAGTATCGAGAACGAGGATGTTAACGTCCTCACCAGAAGCCAATACGTGGTCGAGACCGCCGTAACCGATATCGTAAGAAGCACCGTCGCCACCGATAATCCACTGGCTGCGCTTTACGAGGTAGTGGTCGAGAGTCTTCAATTCAGCGCAAACCGGACAACCCTTCTCAGCACCAGCGGCGATGAGCGGCTTAAGCTCGGCAGCAGCCTCCTTAGAACCCTCTGAATCGTTCATGTTAGCCATCCACTTGTCAGCAGCAGCTACGAACTCTGCAGGAACGTGCTCGTCAGCCTTAGCCTCTTCGAGGAGGTGGCAGATGCGCTCCTTCATCTTCTTGTTGCCGAGTACCATACCAAGACCGAACTCGCAGAAGTCCTCGAACAATGAGTTGTCGAATGCAGGACCCTGACCCTTAGCGTTCTTTGTGTAAGGTGTTGACGGGATAGAAGCTGAGTAGATAGAAGAGCAACCAGTAGCGTTGGCAATCATCTGACGGTCACCGAAGAGCTGAGAGATGAGCTTAACGTACGGAGTCTCACCGCAACCAGAGCAAGCGCCAGAGAACTCGAACAGAGGCTGAGCGAACTGAGAGTTCTTCGGGCTCTGCTTGATGTCTACGAGATCCTGCTTAGAAGCAACATTGTGAACAAGGTACTCCCAGTTCTGTGCTTCCTTCTGCATATCCTCTGCGTCTACGTTGAACGGAACCATCTTGAGAGCCTTCTCGAGCTCACCAGTCTCCTTGTTCTTCTTGCCCGGGCAGACGTCGGCACAGTTGCCGCAGCCAAGACAGTCGAGTACAGAAGTCTCAATGCGGAAGTGCATGCCCTTCAGAGCAGCCGGAGCCTTGATCTCCTGAGTCTCGAGACCCTCGATGCCAGCGAGCTCCTCGTCTGTAAGAACGAACGGACGGATGGCAGCGTGAGGACAAACGAATGAACACTTGTTACACTGGATACAGTTCTCAACATTCCATACCGGAACGAATGCCTCTACACCACGCTTCTCGAATGCAGAAGTGCCGTTCTCCCATGTACCGTCTACGGTGTTGTGCTTAACGAAGTCAGAAACCTTCAGCAAGTCACCAGCCTGGCCGTTGATAGGACGAACGAGCTCCTTAACGAATGCGGGAGCGTTGTCTTCCTTAGCCTCCTCGTCAGCGAGGTTAGCCCATGCCGGATCAACAGTGAGCTGCTTGTACTCACCACCGCGGTCAACGGCTGCGAAGTTCTTGTCAACAACGTCCTGACCCTTCTTTGAGTAAGACTTAACGATGAATGCCTTCATCTGCTCTACTGCGAGATCCAAAGGAATTACCTCTGTGATGCGGAAGAATGCCGACTGGAGGATAGTGTTGGTACGGTTGCCGAGACCAATCTCCTGAGCAATCTTGGTAGCGTTGATATAGTAAACAGTGATGTTGTTCTGAGCGAAGCAGCGCTTTACCTTGTTAGGAATGAAGTTAACGAGTTCCTCGCCGTCGAAGATAGTGTTCAACAGGAAGAAGCCGTTCTTACGCAGACCGCGAGTAACATCGTACATGTGCAGGTAAGCCTGTACGTGGCAAGCCACGAAGTTAGGAGTATTTACCTGATATGCGCTGTGGATTGGGCTGTCGCCGAAACGGAGGTGTGAGCAAGTGAAACCACCTGACTTCTTTGAGTCGTAAGAGAAGTAAGCCTGGCAGTACTTGTCGGTGTTGTTACCGATAATCTGTACAGAGTTCTTGTTTGCACCTACAGTACCGTCAGCACCGAGTCCGTAGAACTTAGCCTCGAACAGGTCGTCGCCGCCCATCGGGATTTCCTCTTCCTCAGGAAGTGAAGTGAATGTAACGTCGTCAACGATACCAACAGTGAAGTGGTTCTTAGGCTGCGGGAGCTCGAGGTTCTTGAATACAGCAACAATCTTGGCAGGTGTTGTATCTGAAGAACCGAGACCGTAGCGGCCACCAACGATAAGCGGCTTGCGCTCGTCGTCGTAGAGAGCCGACTTAACGTCGAGGTACAGAGGTTCGCCCTCAGCACCCGGCTCCTTAGTGCGGTCGAGAACAGCGATGCGCTTAACTGTAGCAGGAAGAGCCTTCTTCAGGAAGTCTACTGAGAACGGACGGTAGAGGTGAACAGCCACCATACCAACCTTCTTGCCCTGCTTGTTGAGGTAGTCGATAGCCTCACGAGCAGGCTCTGTAGCCGAACCCATGAGGATGATTACATTCTCAGCATCCTCAGCTCCGTAGTAGTTGAAGAGGTGATACTCACGGCCAGTGATTTTGGTCATCTCGCCGAGGTACTTCTCTACTACCTCAGGAATGCGGTCGTAGTACTCGTTGCAAGCCTCACGGTGTGTGAAGAATGTCTCAGGGTTCTCTGCAGTACCGCGTGTTACAGGGCGCTCAGGTGTAAGAGCACGGTCGCGGAAACGCTTGATATATTCGGGGTTTACCAATGGACGGATGTCTTCCATATCCATCTCCTCGATTTTGTGGTACTCGTGCGAAGTACGGAAGCCGTCGAAGAAGTTGATGAACGGCACAGATGTCTCAAGTGTAGCGAGGTGAGGAACAGCCGAGAGGTCCATAACCTCCTGTACTGAACCTGAGCAGAACATGGCGAAGCCTGTCTGACGGCAAGCCATTACGTCCTGGTGGTCGCCGAAGATACACAGAGAGTGAGAAGCCAATGTACGGGCTGACACGTTGAATACGCAAGGCAGCAACTCACCGGCTACTTTGTACATGTTAGGAATCATCAGCAACAGACCCTGCGATGCAGTGTATGTTGAAGTGAGGGCACCAGCCTGGAGCGATCCGTGGAGGGCGCCGGCTGCACCAGCCTCCGACTCCATTTCCTGGATAGAAACTCGCTGACCGAAGAGGTTCTTGCGACCCTTGGCAGCCCATTCATCTACGTGCTCGGCCATCGGAGATGACGGAGTGATAGGATAGATAGCAGCAACCTCAGTGAACATGTAGCTCACGTGAGCGGCAGCTGTGTTACCATCACATGTGATAAACTTTTTTTCTTTAGCCATTTTGTTGAAAAATAAAATGTTAATGTATTTTTTGTTTTAGTATAATAATCCGAATAGCCACAGCGGGACATGGTTGTCTTTACCAATGCCGTTGGGTGTGTTATACTCGGCGTAGATAGTCTTGGCTGTATTTCTCAACCGTGAGGTGCTCGCAGCATCCACAATGCGACAACGGCGGTCGTCGTCTACTATGTAGCATGCGTCCTTGCCCGTCTGATGCACTTTGTGGTCTTTCCACAGCGTGTTGACAAAGAATGTCTCCATCACCTCCTGAGTGCGTGCCACAATGGGATAGATGGCATACAGCAGATTAGGATTGTGCATCATTATCTTGGCAGGTTTCTTGGGGAATTCGTCACCCGGGTTGTAGATCATATTTATCAGTCGTGCGTCGGAGAGATACTTGATGTAATTCATCACCGTGGCACGGCTGGTAGAGATGTCGTGTGCGAGGTTGCTGATATTAGGAGCCTTCGCTCCGTCCAAAGCCAGCAGATAGAACAGCTTCTTAATCTTTGTGAGATATTTCAGTTCAATCTGCTTGATGAGCAGAATGTCCACCTCGGTCATCATATTCATCGTCTTGAGCAGATTCTCCTCAAAATTGCGGTGTTCGAGGAAGAAGGGATAGAATCCGTGGTGCAGATAGCTGCGGAAGTATTCGGGCACATCGCTGCACTCGCCTATTATCTTAGTGGCTATCTCCTCATGGTGCTCAAGGATGTCGTCAAGACCGTAAATTGGCAATTTGCTACCAGTAAGCAGATTCAGGTATTCGCGGAATGAGAATCCGCGCAGATTGTAACTCTTTACAATACCGTTCAGCTCGGGGTTCTCGTCCTTAAGACGCATCACGCTCGAACCTGTGAACACTATCTTAAGTCCCGGACAATTGTCGTGGCACAGGCGCAGCTCCCTACTCCATTCGGGCTGCTTGAACACCTGGTCGACCAGCAGCACCTCACCGCCTAGATTGTAGAAGTCGGCAGCAAAGTCGGCAATGCCACGTCCCTGGAAATAGAAGTTATTCATATTCACATAGAGACACTTGCGGTCGTCGGCATCAAAGTTCTCCTTGGCATACTGCAGCAAGAATGTGGTCTTTCCCACACCTCGTGTACCCTTAATGCCAATCAGACGGTCGCTCCAGTCAATTTCGTCCATTAAGGCACGTCTGACGGGAGCATCCGTATGCTCAACGAGGTACTTATGTGTCTTGAAGAAAGCTTCCATTCCGCTTTTATTCTGTTTCTTGTCTGGTTTGTTAAGATTTAATCTATGCAAAGGTAATATTAATTTCTTTATTTGCAAACCCAATATTGCAAAATATGTGATTTTTTATTTTTTTTACATTCGTTGAGCCATATATGAGAAATATCTGAAAAAAATGAAGTAATTTTGTATTCTATGGACACTTGGCAAGCACTAACAAGCTTGTCAACTTGTCTACTCGTCAACTTGTCAACTAAAAGAAATGAAACTCCATATATTCAATCCCGAACACGACATTGCCCTTGCGGCCAACCAACCCCGTTTCACAGCTCCTCATGCCGGACGCCAGCTGCGCGCCGACCTTGCTTTTCTGCCTGCGTTGTGGGCAGACGATGGCGACATGGTATTGGTAGACGACGTAGAGGCTGCACTCGAATGGGTGCGCCACGTGAAGCGCTACGCCCACGACGTAGCTTTCGTCACACCAGCCGACCTTAAGCACATATCGCCCGACATGCGCCACGACTTGCAGATTGCACCATGGGGATGGGACTGCACCATAAAGGAGCAGTTGCTGCGTGCCGACCCGTCGCTCGAACATCTGCTGCCTACCGACGAACGCCTTGCCGAGATACGCCACATGAGCAGCCGCCGTTTTGCAGCCGAACATCTGCTGCCTTTGCTTCACGACGCCAATCCCGGCGTAGTTGGCGAAAGCCGTTACTGCGCTACGGAAGACGAGGCATTGGCGACTATGCAGCAATACGGCCGAAGCGTGGTGAAGTCGCCCTGGAGCAGCAGCGGCAGAGGTGTGCGCTATGTGGCACAACCCATCCCCGACACTCATCTTTTGGGATGGATGCGTGGCGTACTGCGCCAGCAGGGTGGCATCATGATTGAGCCACTATATAATAAGGTGTACGATTTCGGCATGGAGTTTATGGCAAATGCCGACGGAACTATCGACTATCTCGGCCTGTCGCTATTCGACACTCGTGGCGGAGCATATACAGCCAGCATCTGCGCTACGGAAAAAGACAAGCGCGAAATACTGTCGCGCTATGCCGACATGCAGTTGCTCTACAGCATCTGCCAGCAGATACAATCGACGGTTGCACCTCTGATGCACGACATTTACACTGGTCCGTTCGGCGTAGACATGATGGCAGTGGCACGCACCGACGGCGACGGTTTCTGGCTGCATCCATGCGTCGAGCTGAATCTGCGCCGCACCATGGGACACGTAGCTCTTGCTCTGACTCCTACCGACCGCGACCCACGCCGCCTTATGAGCATCTACTATGCCGACAAATACCGCTTGCGCATACAGCAAAGCTCAGAAAACCTACTGAATACGGGGTTGGCATAAAACCAAAAAAGAAGAAAATGAAAAAGAATGTAGCATTGGTACTTTCGAGCGGAGGCGCTCGCGGCTTGGCTCATATCGGAGCCATTGAAGAGTTGGAGCGCAGGGGCTTCAACATTACTTCTGTTGCCGGTTGCTCCATGGGATCGTTGATTGGCGGCATGTACGCTGCCGGCAAACTAAGCGAGGTGAAGAAGTGGATGTTAGGGCTGAGCAAGAAGCAAATATTCTCGTTGGTCGACTTCTCCTTCAGCCGCAACCATCTGGTGAAGGGCATTAAGGTAATGGATGCCCTGAAAGAGATTGTGCCCGATGTGAATATCGAAGACCTGCCCATTCCTTACACAGCAGTTGCCACCGACTGGAACAGCGGACGCGAAATTGTTTTCCGCTCTGGCAGTCTATACGAAGCTATACGCTCCAGTATTTCCATTCCTCTCTTCTTCGACCCCATCAAGAAGGACGAAATGCTGCTTGTGGACGGTGCTTTGGTTAATGCTCTGCCACTAAACCGGGTGGCAAGAAACCGTGGCGACCTGCTCGTTGGAGTCAACGTGAATACACACAACTATAAAGAAGAAATGACTCCCAACTACATAAATATGCTTTTGCGCTCTATTGCCATCATGGTCGACCAAAACACCAAACAGCAGGCTCTCATCTCCAAGCCCGACATTGTAGTTGAGACACAGATGCAGCAATACGGAGAGTTTGACTACGACAAGGCTGCACAAATCACCGTGATAGGCGAACGCGAAATGCGCAAGGCTCTGGACGAATACCAGCAAGCACACCACTCGATTTTCGAGGCAATAAAAAGATTGTGGAAGAAGTAACAAAAAAACTCCGTGAACATTGGCTTGAAGCCGCTGTTCACGGAGTTTTTTTGTTATGTCTACCTAAGACTACTTGATAGGCTCATTCTCAGGATCGTATTTTGAGCGAGTCATTTCCTTTACACTAAGCTCTGCCATAGCAATCCAATTGCTGCCAGAGTAAGCCTCATTAATCTGCAACCAGAGATACTGGAATTCCTCCTCACTGAACAAACCTTCTGAAGTGAATTCAGGAGCAGTACCACTTGGCAGAACATCGCTTCCGAGTTTGCCAATCTCCCATGCATTAGCGGCTGTAGGAGTATCACCTGCATTGTTGCTGGCGAAGATGGTCATTCTCTTCGGGTTGTCGTTGTTGGCGTTGTTACGGCCCTTATACCAGAACGATACGCCCTTTACCTTCTTGCCAAGGTCTACACGGATATAGTGAGGCCATGGTGAAGGCGCACTCCAACTCATGTGGAAGTAAGTGGCATTGTTGCCGTCAACAAGATTGGCGATAGGACCCTCTGAAGACTCCTGGTCGTCAGTCCAAAGCTGTGCGGCTGTAAGGTCGATAGGACCAACCTCAAAGTCCTTGATAACGGCAGGTACATAACCTGCTGTTGCAGTCTTTGTGAAGAGAGCCTTCTCGCCGCCGTCTCTGCTTACTGCTGTGAACGTATAGGTCAAATCGCCATATTTAGCATACAGACCATCAATCATAATTGAGTCGGCATAAGTGCTGGCGTTGAGCACGCGGTGACCCTTGACGGGATCGTCGTATGCTACCTTGATATAACCTGTTGGCGGAATTAATTTAGTGCATACTTAATTCTGCCAATGGGCTTGTCGTTAATGAAGTTTACGTATT
>NZ_JADYTS010000039.1 GCF_021531355.1 Leyella stercorea
GATTATTCATGGCACAAAGGTATAAATTTTCTATAGAATCAAAGCGTCTTCCCCCTAGTTTATCGGGTGAGCCGTTAAAAACACAACAATATTATTTGATCCAATGATTCTTGAAAATCTTACTGTACAGTAATGAAATAAAAAAGGCTCACAACACATTATGTTGTGAACCTTAAAAGTGTAGCGGGACCCAGGATTGAACTGGGGACCTCATGATTATGAATCATGCGCTCTAACCAGCTGAGCTATCCCGCCATCGTTTTGATTGCGGGTGCAAAGGTAATGCATTTTTTGTTAACTCCAAAATTTTTCAGCGATTTTTTTGAACTTTTTGCTGAAAAAGATGAAAAATGGCACAATTTCGTGCTGTTATATATGAAATATGCGCTATCTTTGCAAAAGAAAGACTACACCTCGGCAATTAAAGCACCAACAAATACACTCAATAACCTAACCTTGCGGCGTCGAAAGCCGCAAAAGTGTAACTTAAATTTATAGCATGAACAAGAAAAAGATAGAAATAGAACACTCGCTCAACTCTACATCACGCAATATAGTGTGGCAGCTAATCGGCACAGCCGAGGGTCTGAACCGCTGGATTGCCGACGAGGTGACGATGGACGGCAATCACATTGTGTTTGCCTGGGGCGACGACTGGCGACATCACGAGACACGCCAAGCCACGCTGACGTGCAAGGAGCGCTACGTATGTGTGCGCTGGCAGTGGGACGACGAGGACGACGAATCGTTTGTGGAGATTCGCATGGAGCGCAGCTCGCTGTCGGGACAATACACGCTGCACATCACCGATTTCGTATCAACCGACGACCTCGAGTGGCTGCAGGATACATGGAGCCACAACTTCGAGCGACTGCGCCGCACCAGCGGCGTTTAACACAATGATTCACCACGTGTGGGTATTTTGCGCCGACACGTCTGCAAAAAAACATAAAAAGTAATAGTTTATGAAATATTTATGCTAATTTTGCAATTCGATATACCTATATATATATAATGTTTCGAATAAAGAAATTAGACATATTCATAGCCAAGCAATTCGGTCTTCTGTTCGTCGGAACCTTCTTCATCTGCCAGTTTGTGCTGATGATGCAGTTTCTGTGGCGCTATATCGACACGCTCGTAGGCAAGGGCTTGTCGATGGACGTGCTTGCCGAATTTTTCTGGTACATGGGCCTGATGCTTGTACCGCAGGCTCTCCCATTGGCCATACTCCTATCCTCGCTCATCACATTCGGAAATATGGGCGAGAGCTCGGAGCTTACAGCAATCAAAGCCGCAGGCATCTCGCTGATGCAGGCTTTCCGTTCGCTCATTGCCATCAGCATTCTGATATGCTTCACATCGCTTTACTTTCAGAACACCATCGGCCCTAACGCCAACCGTCATCTGATGATGATGTTGCTGTCGATGAAGCAGAAGAGCCCTGAGCTCGAAATTCCGGAAGGCATATTCTATGATGGCATACCCAACTCAAACATCTACGTACAAAAGAAAGACCTGAATACGGGCAAGTTATACGGTATCATGATTTATCGTATGACGGGTTCGTACGAAGACCAGGCTATTATTCTTGCCGACTCGGGCATGCTTCAAGCCACTGCAGAGAAGAAACACCTGCTCATGACGCTGTGGAACGGCGAATGGTTTGAGAACATGCAGGCCCAGGAATTGGCAGGCAATGCCTCTGTGCCCTATCGTCGCGAGTCGTTTACAGCCAAGCGCATACTGCTTGACTACGACGGCGACTTCAATATGAACGACGGAGCGGGCCTCTCAAACAACGCCAAAGCCAAAGGCTTCGCGCAAATCACACACGACAAGGACTCCATTTCGGCACAATACGACAGCATCGGACGTGCCTACTACAACGAAGACCTACGTATGGTGTATGCGCTGAAGCAGGTATCCAAGAAGGACTCGCTGCGCGCTCTGGCGCTTGCCAACACGACAAAATACAATGTCGACTCGGCTTTCGTCCGATTGAGTACCGATGCCCAGCGTTCAGCTATCAGCTACGCCCAACAGCAGGTACGAACGCGCACCACCGACCTCGACTTCAAACAGATGATGACATCCGACGGCGACCGCATCATACGTCAGCACGAGATAGAATGGTTTAGCAAGATATCGCTTGCACTGACTTGTCTGGTGTTCTTCTTCATTGGAGCACCGCTCGGAGCCATTATCCGTAAGGGTGGTCTTGGCCTGCCTGTGCTCATATCGGTAATTGTGTTCATCGTATTCTATATTCTCGACAATACAGGACAGACCATGGCAAAGAAGGAGATGTGGACGATGTGGTTCGGACTGGGTCTTGCGCCAGCGGTGCTCATACCTATGGCCATATTCTTCACCTACAAAGCCACCAACGACTCTGTAGTGTTCAACGTCGAGGTATATACCGACCTCTTGCGCAGATTCCTGGGACTGCGCATAAAACGACACGTTGCACGCAAGGAAGTGATAATCAACGACCCCGACTATGTCTCAGACTATCACAAGCTGATGGCAATAAGCGACGAGGTGACACACTATTCCGAGCAGCACAACCTGAAGCATGCGCCCAGCTGGATTCGCGTATTCTTCCGCTACGAGCCCGACCACGCCATAGCTGGCATATACGAGCAGCTTGAGAAGGTGATTGAAGACCTCAGCAACTCACGCGACCGCACCATTATCAACCACCTGAGCGTCTACCCCATCATGTCGGTCAAGGCACACACCCGACCCTTCGAGCGCAAATGGCTCAACATTGTGTCGGCAGTGTTAATACCATTGGGCTTCGTACTGTACATGCGCATGTGGCGATACCGCCTGCGTCTGCTGCGCGACCTGCGCACGATAAAGGCCGAAAACGACATAATAACCGAAAGAATACGTGCCATTGCCCAGCGCGATGGACTCACATTATAATAAACAACTAATATAGATACACATTAAACATCTGAAATATGGGAGAGTTCAAACTTAGCGGCATTGAGGATGCCGTGAAAGACTTCAAAGAAGGTAAATTTGTAATCGTCGTTGACGATGAAGACCGTGAGAACGAGGGCGACCTCATAATCGCAGCCGAGAAGATTACTCCGGAGAAAGTGAATTTCATGCTTAAGAACGCACGTGGCGTGCTTTGCGCACCAATCACGCTGTCGAGGTGTGAGGAGCTCGACCTGCCCCACCAGGTGAGCGACAACACAAGTATGCTCGGCACACCGTTCACAGTGACCGTCGACAAGCTTGAAGGATGCACTACCGGTGTATCTGCTGCCGACCGTGCCGCAACAATCCAGGCGCTTGCCGACCCTGCATCGACACCGCAGACATTCGGACGTCCTGGCCACATCAACCCGCTGTATGCCCAGGACAATGGCGTGCTGCGCCGTTGCGGACACACCGAGGCTACAATCGACCTCTGCCGTCTTGCCGGACTGCGTCCTGCCGGTGCACTTATGGAAATCATGAACGACGACGGAACCATGGCACGCATGCCCGACCTGCAGAAGATGGCTCAGGAATGGGGATTGCGCATCATCACCATAAAGGACCTCATCACCTACCGATTGAAGAAGGAATCAATCATCGAGGTTGGCGAAGAGGTTGACATGCCTACCGAGTGGGGCCACTTCCGCCTCATCCCGTTCCGCCAGCAGAGCAACGGACTGGAGCACATGGCTCTCGTCAAGGGCGAATGGAGCGAAGACGAACCCGTACTCGTACGCGTACACTCATCGTGCGCTACCGGCGACATTCTCGGCTCGAAGCGTTGCGACTGCGGACAGCAGCTGCACAAGGCAATGCAGATGATTGAGAAGGAGGGCAAAGGCGTTGTAGTATACATGCAGCAGGAAGGTCGCGGCATCGGACTGATGAACAAGATTGAGGCATACAAGTTGCAGGAAGAAGGCTACGACACAGTCGACGCCAACGTACACCTCGGCTTCAAGGCCGACGAGCGCGACTACGGCTGCGGAGCACAGATGCTGCGCCACCTCGGCATCCACAAGATGCGCCTGCTCACCAATAACCCGACCAAGCGCGTAGGACTTGAGGCTTATGGACTCGAAATTGTAGAGAACGTGCCCATCGAAGTGACACCTAACAAGTATAACGAGCGCTATCTCAAGACAAAGCGCGACCGTATGGGCCACTCTTTGCACCTGAAATAGCATTCAGTTTATTTTGTATTGTCTCCGATTTGCAGTAACTTTGCACCTAATTACAGACAACAACCAATGAGTATAGTAAAGATAAAAGACAAGACATTCAAGACCTCGATACCCGAGGCAGAAATCAAGAAGCGTGTCAAGGCTCTGGCTGACCATATCAACAACGATATGGCAGACAAGAACCCACTGCTGTTGGCAATGCTCAACGGCTCGTTTGTGTTCGCAGCCGACCTGATGCGCGAGATAACCGTGCCTGCCGAGATATCATTTGTCAAGATGTCGTCGTATGCAGGAACATCGTCTACCGGCAAAGTGAAGCAGCTGATAGGTCTCAACGATGACATCAAGGGCCGCACCATCATCATCGTAGAAGACATCATCGAGTCGGGACTGACAATGAAAGCCATTCTCGCCCAACTCGCCGAGAAGCAGCCTGAGGCGATACACATCTGCACACTGCTGCTCAAACCCGACTGTCTTGAGACCGAACTCGACATACGCTACACGGCATTCGAGATTCCCAACGACTTCATTGTGGGCTACGGACTTGATTACGACCAACAGGGACGCAACCTCAAGGACATATACACAGTGGTGGAAGAATAGACACGACTGCTTAATCAGTAACAACAGAACAAACAGTACATATTTATTTTTAAGTTAAAAAGATGAAGAACATCGTTATTTTCGGTGCTCCTGGTTCAGGCAAGGGCACCCAGAGCGACCTCATGATCGAGAAGTATGGTTTCAACCATATATCGACAGGTGACGTGCTCCGCAATGAAATCAAGAACGGAACAGAGCTTGGCAAGACAGCCAAGGGATTTATTGACAACGGCCAGCTTATCCCCGACGAGCTTATGATTGATATCCTCGCAAGCGTATACGACAGCTTCGGCAAGGAGCACAAGGGCGTAATCTTCGACGGATTCCCCCGTACAATCCCGCAGGCAGAGGCTCTCAAGAAGATGCTTGCAGAGCGTGGACACAAGGTAGCTGCTATGATTGAGCTTGACGTTCCTGAGGACGAGCTTATGACACGCCTCGTAAAGCGTGGCCAGGAGAGCGGCCGTTCGGACGACAACGCTGAGACAATCAAGAAGCGCCTCGACGTTTACCACAACCAGACTGCTCCGCTCATCGAGTGGTACAAGGCTGAAGGCATCCACCACCATATCAACGGTCTCGGCGAACTGCCGCGTATCTTCGGTGATATCTGCGCTGTTATCGACGCTCTGTAAAAATATCGCATCCCGATAAGACAATATAAAAGGGGCGCTCAGTTTACGACTTACATCGTAAATTGAGCGCCCCTTTTTTTTATCTTTAACCGAAAGACGGATATTTCACCCGAAATACGGAGCTCTCAATTCTTCTTCGACGTGATACCACCGTTCTTTGTCAGCGTGATAGTTGATTGCTGCAGTTTGTTGGCTGTATGGTCGAAGATAAGGTTAGGATTGAAGCGACGGCCCTTGAAGTGAGTCTCAAAGTGCAGATGCTCGGTTGTGGCGCGTCCTGTGCGTCCGGTCAGGCCTATCACCTGACCTGCCTTTACTTTGTCGCCAACCTTGACGAAATTCTTCGACTGATGGCTGTAGAGCGTCTCCAGACCGTTGGCGTGCTTTATGATGATGCAGTTGCCGTAGCCATAATAGCTCGACGAGCGTGTCACAACGCCATCGAAGGCAGCCACAATCTCGTCGTTGGCCTTGGTCTTGAGATCGACACCTGCATGGCGGCGCTTGCCTCCGTACGGACTGATAACCTTGGCACCCGGCAACGGATAAGCCCAACGTTCCTTCTCCATCTGTTCAAGATTCCACTTGAATGTCGACGACTTCTCAAACACGTCCATCTCCATGTCGGTAGCCGACTCCTCGATGTCGGTCTTGTCGCCCAGCACACTCACATTCACGTAGTCGCCACTCTTCTCGCAGAGCAATGTCTGGCGGTGCAGACGATGACTATGCACGTCGATCATAGCCGAAGGATTGATACGTGCACCGTTCACCATTATCGAGAAGTCGCAGTAGAACTTACCGTCCTTATGTCCGACGATGGCTATGGTCTGTCCAGCACGCACGTTAGTGCCCACCTCAACAAGGTTCTCGGCATTGTTGCCATACACCGTCTCAAATCCGTTGCGGTGGCGTATGACTATGACATTGCCCAGTTCGGGATGCTTGCGCGAGAGACGCACGGTTCCGTCAAACATTGCCTTCACCGCGTCGCCGTCCTTAGTCACAATCTCTACAGAGTTGTTCTTGCGTACAGTAGCCTTGCCCACGGGCAGCGGAAACGAGTATTCCGATGCCTTCAACAGGCTGAAATCGACGTTGAAGGCATCCGAACGGCTGAAGAGTCCCGGTGTGGCAATGCTTATCTGCTGCTGTTCGGCAGCGGTGAACTTTTGTTTGAACTGAGCTTCAGCAGTGGTGGCAAACACCACTGCTGCAAGTAATAGCAGATTTTTGATTTTCAATAATTTCATCGGTTGTCAGGGATTTAGGAATATGCCGTTGTATATACGGCCGGAATTGATGCCGAGTCGGCGTGCCGAGAAATAGTCATCGGTATTGTCGAACGTGCAGATGGCTGTGTCCTGGATATTCTCCTTTGGCACGCCTGCCTGCTCCAGAAGCATCTGGTTGCAGAGCGGCAGATTGATATGCCACTTCATCGAGAACCTGTCTTTCGGGTCGGCAGCGTCGTCGTTGCGTTTCATTTCGCGATGAGCCACAGCGTCCATGTCGAACATGGCTTCGGCAAAGGCGTCGTACACCTCGTCGCCCACCTCAAAGTTGCGCTCCGAAATGCCTGGTCCGATGATTGCCTTGAGCTGCGTGGGGTCGGTATGGTAAGCTGCGCGCATATCGGTGATAGCCTTCAGCACAATGCGAGCCGCTGTGCCTCGCCATCCGGCGTGTATGGCGCATACAGCATGATGAGCCTCGTCGTAGAGCAGAACGGGTATACAGTCGGCAGTGCTTACGCCTATGCACACGCCAGGGAGGTCGGTCATCACGGCGTCGACGCCCTCAAGCAACATGCGGCGTATGTTGTCAGGCAGAGTGACAAACTCTTTGGCAATGATGCGTGTGTCAATACCATGCGTCTGATGCGGCATAATGATGTGCTGCGAAGGCAATCCGAGTTCGTCGGCAAGCAGCTGTCGGTTCTCAGCGATGTGCTGCGGGTCGTCGCCACACCACTCGTTAATATTGAACGAGGCGTAAGCGCCCTGCCCCACCCCGCCATGGCGGGTGGTGGAGAAGGCCGTTACGCCGTCAGCTATATTATAATATGTGGGAGTGAGACTACTTTGCGTCATCGTAGTCCTCCTCTTCATATTCAAAGTCGTCGAGGTCGTCAACGTCCTCGATGTCCTCGTCGTCGATGTATATAATCTCGTCCTCGCCCTCAGCCTGCATCTCGGCAGCAAAGCGTGTCATGTCCTTGTCGCGGTGTACGAGAGTGTCCTCGGCAGTGATGCTCTGCAACTTGTTGCTCTCCGAGTTGAGCTCGTTCCACAAGGTGTCCTTGAGCTGCTGTATGCCCAGACCCGTAACCGACGATATGAACACTACGGGCAGGTCGTCGGGCAGCGTCTCGCGCAGCATGTCCATGAGTTCGTCGTCGAGCAGGTCGCACTTGGTCACAGCCAGCACACGGTGCTTGCTAATCATGTCAGGATTGAACTGGCGCAGCTCGTTGAGCAGCAGTTCATACTCGCGCTTGATGTCGTCGGTGTCGCCAGGCACCATGAAGAGCAGCAACGAGTTGCGCTCGATGTGGCGCAGGAATCGCAGTCCGAGACCCTTGCCCTCGCTAGCTCCCTCGATAATACCGGGGATGTCAGCCATTACGAACGACTTGTGGTCGCGATAGTCGACGATGCCAAGCGACGGCTCGAGCGTTGTAAACGGATAGTTGGCAATCTTGGGGCGCGCACTCGACACAGCCGACAGTAATGTCGACTTGCCGGCATTGGGCAGACCTACCAGACCAACATCGGCAAGAAGCTTGAGCTCGAGGATGATGGTCATCTCCTCCATAGGCTCACCCGGCTGCGCATAGCGCGGAGTCTGGTTGGTAGCCGAACGGAACTGGAAGTTGCCCAGTCCGCCGCGACCGCCCTTGAGCAGCAGCACCTCCTGTCCGTCGTGCATCACGTCGCACACATACTTGCCGGTCTCGGCGTTGTACACCACGGTTCCGCAAGGCACGTCGATGTATATGTCCTTGCCGTCCTTGCCGTGACACTTGTCGCGTCCGCCGTTGCCTCCATGCTCAGCGAAGACGTGGCGCTGGAACTTCAGGTGCAGCAGTGTCCAGTAGTTGTGGTTACCGCGCAGGTATATGCTACCTCCGTGTCCACCGTCGCCTCCGTCAGGACCACCATTGGGGTTGTACTTCACGTGGCGCAAGTGCATTGAACCACGGCCGCCCTTGCCCGAGCGACAGTATATCTTAACATAGTCTACAAAATTCGATTCTGCCATTGTATATAATCAGTTTTTTTTATAAAAATTGGTTATTACTAAACTTTCAACTCTAAAATTCTCAACTCTCTACCATTTCTATCCTATTCTGCCCTGGGCGAAGTTTCGTCCGGCATCTATTCGGAGGAAGATGAAGAGCAATATGGTGAATCCCCATAGCGACGAGCCGCCGTAACTGAAGAACGGCAGCGGGATGCCGATAACGGGGGTCAATCCGAGCACCATTCCCACATTGATGAACACGTGGAACAGGAACACCGACGCCACGCTGTAGCCGTAGATTCGCCCGAATGTGAACGGTTGTCGTTCGGCGAGCTTCAGCAGCCGCAGTATGAGCGCCAGAAACATCAGCAGCACTCCTGCCGAGCCTACAAAGCCCTCCTCCTCGCCTACGGTGCAGAAGATGAAGTCGGTGTCTTGCTCGGGCACGAACTTCAGCTTGGTCTGGGTTCCGTTCAAGAATCCCTTACCCTTCAGTCCGCCCGAACCGATGGCTATCTCGCTCTGATGTACATTGTAGCCGGCTCCGGCAAGGTCTTCGTCCAGTCCGAGCAGCACGTTGATACGCACACGCTGGTGAGGCTCCATGACATTATTGAGCACATAGTCGGCAGAGTAGAAGAACACTACCGAACCGACGGCGAACCCCAGAATGAGGAAATATTGCGGCAGTCGGGTGCGCAGTCCGTTGAGCAGCAGATACACGGCGATGCCGAGACAAGAAGCAAGCTGCACCCACGTCACGTCAAATGGAATCACGTATACCGAGAAGAGCATAGCCAAAGCCGTAAGACCGAGGCCGTAGCCCAGAATTATGCGGGTCTGGTTCTTCTGCCTGGTATACACGTTGACCATGCATGCCGTGAATATCTGCACAAGCGTCAGCACCACAAAGCGTCCCACCGACGTGGGGGTGTCGAGCATCAGCACGCTCTCATACTTGATGCCCACAACGAAGTATACCACCATGGCAACTCCCGTAAACAGTATGCTGCCGGGCATGCCCTCGCGATAGAGCACAAGGAAGAAGGTGAGGTATACCAGTGCCGAACCCGTCTCGCGCTGGCCCACAATACAGAGCATCGGGATGAAGATGACGGCACAGGCGGCTGCGAAGTCCTTCCACCGCCCTATGTTGAAGCCGTACGAACTCATCAGTTTCGCCAAAGCCAAGGCTGTGGCAAACTTGCCGAACTCGGCAGGCTGCAATCGGAGCGGACCTATGACGAGCCACGAGTGCGAACCCTTGATGTCGTGCGGATTGAATATGGTGGCAAACAGCAGCAACAGCAACCCTCCGTATATCACATACGAGAAAGTGTCGAAGAAGCGCGTGTCCATCATCAGTATGACAAATCCCAGACATATACTGGTGCCTATCCATATCACCTGCATACCCGAACGCGTGCTCAAGGCGAAGATGTCGTTCTCGCCGTATGTATAGCTGGCTCCACAAATGCTGACCCATCCGAACACCATCAGTCCGATGTACAGGATTATCGTTATCCAGTCTACTTGCGACCAGAAGTTCAGCGGTTTGTCGGTTGTTGGCATAACTCTACTTTAAATTCTTATTTTACTGAACTTGCGAAAAAGTTCAATTATTTTATTATTTGAATAAATCTACTGGAACTATCATTGAGCGGCATTATTCTCCTCGGCAGTCTTTTCCTGCTGTGCAGCTGCAGCCTTTGCAGCCTTTGCCTTCCTGACGGCTGCAGCCTTGCGTGCCTCTGCCGCCCTGCGCTCCTGTCCCGGGAAGCGTGGTCCGTAGCCGATGCGGCGGTGCTGCATGTTCTCGGCTATAGCCTCACCCGAAGGCGACAGCTTGCCGGTGAGATACTGTTCCATCATCAGTCCGCCTATAGGCACACCGTAGTCGGCACCCCATCCGCCGTTCTCCACATACACGGCAATGGCAATCTTAGGATTGTTCATCGGGGCGAAGCCCATGAATACGGAGTGGTCGCGACCATGGTTCTGCGCCGTACCGGTCTTGCCGCACGCCTCAAAGGGCAGTCGGGAGAGTGCTCTACACGTACCCTTCATTGCCGACGAGCGCATGCCTGCCACCACATAGTCGTACGAGCGACGGTTGGCCTTGGTAAAATGGCGATGGGTGAATGCCGTGTCGAGCGGCATGTCCTGCACCTTACGCACTACGTGAGGCGTATAGTAGTAGCCACGGTTGGCTATCGTGGCACCCAGATTGGCTATCTGCAGCGGTGTGAGCGTCACCTCGCCCTGGCCGATTGATATAGACACGATGGTGAGTCCGTTCCACGATCCGCGATAGTTGCGGTCGTAATATTCGGCATTAGGTATCATGCCACGCTTCTCGCCCGGCAAGTCGATGCCCAGCTTGTAGCCGAATCCCATGCTCACCATATAGTCGCGCCATACGTTCATGGCGTCGTAGGGGTTCTTGTATTTCGAGCGGTTGCCCATCATGTAGTAGAGTCCCCAACAGAAGTAGCCGTTGCACGATGTGGATATGGCATCGACAAGGGCAATAGGTGACGGATGCGAGTGACAGCCAACGTGCAGTCCGCGACAATAAAAGCCACGATGGCAAGGGAAAGCGGTTCCGGGTGTGATGATGCCTTCGGTCAAATACGTCAGAGCCTGAGAAGTCTTGAATGTCGAACCCGGCGGATACATACCCATAATGGAGCGGTTGAGCAGCGGTTTCCATGCGTCGCGTGTCAGCAGTCGGTGGTTTTTGGAGCGCGAGCGTCCCACCATGATGCGAGGGTTGTAGCTCGGTGCCGACACCATAGCGAGCACCTCGCCCGTACGGGGGTCGATGGCCACAATACTGCCAATCTTGCCTTCGAGCAAACGTTCGCCCAGAGCCTGCAGCTTGACGTCGATAGACAGCGTGAGGTCCTTGCCCGCCACTGGCTGACGGTCGTAGGCTCCGTCCATATACTTGCCCTGTATGCGTCCGCGGGCGTCGCGCAACAATATCTGTACACCCTTCTCGCCACGCAGTTCCTTCTCGTAGTATTTCTCCACACCGAGCTTGCCTATGTAGTCGCCGGGCTGGTAGTAGTCGTCGTCTTCAATGTCCGACGGCGACACCTCAGCCACGTCGCCGAGGATGTGTGCTCCGTACGATGTCTGATACTGGCGTATGCTGCGCTTCTGCACATAGAAACCGGGGAATCGGAACATCTTCTCCTGAAAGTTGCTGAACTCCTCATTGCTGAGCTGGCTCATAAAGAGCTGCTGCGTGAATCGCGAGTAGCCGGGATTCTTGGCATAGTTCTTTATGTCGTCCATGCGCTTGATGAAGTATTCCTTGGTGATGCCGAGCGACTTGCAGAATTCGGTAGTGTCGATACGGCCCTTTGCCTCGTTCATCACCACCATGATGTCGTAGGCAGGCTGGTTGTATACGAGCAACTGTCCATTGCGGTCGTATATGGCACCGCGCGACGGAAACTCCACCTTCTTGAGGAAGGCGTTGGAGTCGGCGTTTTTCTTGTAGTCGTCGCTCATGAGCTGGAGGGTGAACAGACGAATTATGTACACCGTGACAATTGCCACGGCTACACCTCCAATTACAAAGCGACGGTTTTCGAGTGTATACCTGCTCATCTTTTACGACGTAAGTTTTCAATTACCAATATCAGCACTATGGTGAGCACAGCACTGCTCACTGTGCACAAAGCCCACTGTGTCCAGTTGTACAGATTGAACGCCTCCAGACTGAAGAACGCCAGCGAGTATATCAAGACGCAGATGATTGTGTAATTGACATATTTTGACACACCGAGTGTGACGGGCGACGGACGCAGGTCGTCGCCGCTGTCGCGCGGTGCGAACAATGTGAGTACATAGGGCTGTATGAGGCCGACGAGGGTCATCGAGGCCGAAGCCACACCGGGTGTCGACGAGAATATGTCGACCGCCAGACCCATGGCGAAACACCACAGCAACACCGCCCATCGCGGGGTGCCGGTGCGTAACGTCAGCGGAAAGTAGACATACAGCAGCGGGGTGGCATAGCCGAACAGGTGGATGTGGTTGAGCACAAGTGCCTGAACGACAAGCAGTATGACGAAGAATATAATGTTTCTTACTGTGTTAAGATTCATTTTTCTGTATGAGGGTGATTACGTTATGATTATTGGCGTGCCTTGAGCGAGTCTTGAGCCGCCTGGAGTATCTCCATCTTCTTCTCCATCTCGGTGTCGTTGATTACGCACACGTCGCGCAAGCGGGTGAAGTCGGTGGTCAGCGTCACCTTGAGGCGATAGGCCATACCGTCGGCCGAGTTGAAGACATGCTTGATACGTCCTACGATTACTCCCGAGGGGAACACCGACGAGTAGCCCGATGTCACCACATAGTCGCCCAGCTTGAAGTGGGCATGGCGGGGGATGTCGTCGATATAGGCATATTCGGGCGAGCCTCCGTTCCAGTGCAGATAGCCGAAGTAGCCGCGTCCGCGTATCGAGCAGCTTATGTTCGACTGAGCATTGAGCACCGGTATCACTACCGAGTAGTGTTCGGACGTGAGATAGACTATGCCTACTACGCCCGTGCCGCACACTACGCCCATGTCCTTGCGCACACCGTCGGCACTGCCCTTATCGATAGTGATGAGGTTGTTGGCCTTGTCGAGCGACGAGCTCACCACCTTGGCAGGTATGGTGCTATACTGTCGCATCACGCTCTGCTGCATACGCTCCACAGCGGTAGTGTCCTTCTGTGTCTTGCGTATCTGTTCGGCCAGCATCTCCACTTCGCGTTCCAGATAGACGTTGCGCTGGGTGAGCTGACGGTTGACGTCGGTGAGCGAGAAATATTGTGTCACAGCCGAGCTCCACTCGTACACCTTGCCGCTGACGGCGTTGGCCGACGTGAACCATACGCTGCCCTGATAGCTGTTGTAATTGAACAACAACGTGAGGCTCAGCACCTCAAGCAGCACGAAGACAAACCAGTGGTTGTGACGTGAAAGGAATTCTAATAGGTTGCGCATTTTGTTGTAAAAGTAAAAAAGCAAAAGAGTAAAAAAGTAAAAAAGTAAAAAGGTAATGCCGGCACCTATATATATAGTAAGCCGATTGAGGACGTGTCAAAATAGGAGTTAGAGGAAGTTAAGAAGAAGTTAATCCATCTACGATGGATGGAAGTTAACAGACAAATGCTTTATTTTCAGCAATTTATACATATGTCCGCTAACTTCTGTTAACTTCGGGCGAAGCCCAAACTTCTTTTAACTTCTATTTTGACACACCCTCCTTTTTACTTTTTTACTTTTTTACTTTTTTACTTTTGTCTATTTTATCTCATCAGGAATGAGAAGCGTTCGATGTTCTTCAGAGCCACACCAGCACCCTTGGCTACGCTGTGGAGCGGATCCTCGGCAATGTGGAACGGAATGTTGATCTTCTCGGTGAGACGACGGTCGAGTCCGCGAAGCAAAGCGCCGCCACCACTGAGGTAGATACCGTTCTTCACGATGTCGGCATAGAGTTCTGGCGGAGTGCTCTCGAGTGCCGAGAGTACGGCGTTCTCTATCTTTGCTACAGTCTTGTCGATGCAGTGTGCAATCTCCTGATAGCACACGGGAACCTCCATCGGCAATGCTGTGATGCGGTTCGGACCGTGTACGATGAAGTCCTCTGGAGCCTCGTCGCCCAGTTCGGTCAGTGCCGAACCTACGTGTATCTTGATACGCTCGGCCATACGTTCCGAAACCTTCACGTTGTGCTGGCGCGACATATACTCCTGGATGTCGGCTGTGAGGTCGTCGCCTGCGGTGCGGATAGAGTTGTTCGACACGATGCCGCCAAGTGAGATGACTGCAATCTCGGTAGAACCACCACCTATATCTACAATCATGTTGCCCTCCGGAGCCTCAACGTCGATGCCGATACCGATGGCTGCAGCCATTGGCTCGAAAATCAGATATACGTCGCGGCCGTTGGCATGCTCGGCACTGTCGCGCACAGCACGCAGCTCCACCTCAGTAGAACCTGAAGGCACGCCGATGACCATACGCAGTGACGGCGAGAAGAGTCGGCTGCCAGTGTGAACCATCTTGATAAGTCCACGCATCATCTGCTCGCATGCGGTGAAGTCGGCTATAACGCCGTCGCGCAGCGGACGTATGGTGCGGATGTTGTCGTGAGTCTTCTCATACATCATCTTGGCCTTTGAGCCAACAGCTATCATCTTGTCGGTACGACGGTCGAGCGCCACTACCGAAGGCTCGTCAACAACGATTTTGTCGTCGCTGATGATGATGGTGTTGGCGGTGCCGAGGTCCATCGCTATTTCCTGTACGAATGAAAAAAATCCCATTGATGAATTTTGAGTTTTGAATTTTGAATTTTGAATTATCGCCTGCGGCGATTAGGAGTTTTGAGTTTTGAATTTTGAATTTTGAATTGTCGCCAGCGCTGATTAACTGTTGTGGATTAAGGAATTGTCCTATCAACTCTACAATCAATTAATTCAACATCGGCGGAGCCGACAATTCAAAATTCAAAATTCAAAATTCAAAATTTACTTTGCAAACCACTCGTGGATTGCTGTATCGTAGTGGCTGCTTACGCCGAAAGCGTGCTCGGCGAATACCTTACGCTCTGCGAGGTCGGTCTCAGCACCCTTCTTGTTGACGATATCGAGGAGCATGCCATACTCTGCCTTGCTCGGAACGATTACTACATCATTGAAGTTCTTGGCTCCGGCACGGATGAGTGAGATACCACCTATATCGATCTTCTCGATGATGTCGGCTTCGCTTGCGCCGCTTGCTACAGTCTGCTCGAAAGGATAGAGGTCTACAATCACGAGGTCGATTTCGGGGATTGCATACTCAGCCATCTGCTGACGGTCGCCCTCATTGTCGCGACGAGCCAGGATGCCGCCGAAGATACGCGGATGCAGAGTCTTCACACGTCCGCCGAGGATTGAAGGATAAGATGTAACGCTCTCAACGGCCTGGCACTCGTAGCCAAGCGACTCGATGAAAGCCTGTGTACCACCTGTAGAGAGGAATTTAACACCTTCCTCGTTGAGCTTCTTCAACAGCTCGTCGAGACCGTCCTTATGAAAAACTGAGATAAGCGCAGTCTTGATTTTTTTTGTTCCAGCCATATACTTTTACTATTTACTTTGTTTAATTTGCAAAGTTAGCAAAAACCGCTGATATACCATATTAAAATAACTAAAAATTAGATTATCAGGGCGTTTTGTTGATATTAGGCATTTCTTCTCTTCCACAAGATTGTCACTGACAAATATCGTACAGGCAGTAAAAAAGTGTTACAAAACAAAAATCGATTATAGAGATTTGCGAAGGCGTTTTCAGAGGTTTTGCAACGCAAATCGTTCATGTTTTTATTGATTCAGGGCTTCTTTCCGTTCAAAAGGACCACTTTTGCAAGGCAAAAGGACAACAATGAGAGAGCAAAAGGACTACAGTTGGAAGGCAAAAGGACTCCTTTTGCAATAAAATGAAGTTTTTTTTGAATTGTGACAATTGCACGCTTGAGCCACAATCCTCACAACTCTTTATGTATCAGCAACATATAGCTATACGCGCAAAACTCACGAATTTCGAGCCGAAGATTTCCTTGTGCGTTCAGCTCGCAGTTTTGAGCGGTTTAAAATGCAAATATTGTATTGCGACAGTCTGAAATCGGTGCATTGAAAGCAGCGATAATACAAAAAAAGTTTCGCAAGTATGAAACCAACTTGCGAAACTTCTGTCTGTTTTATTTCACTGGAGCTTCTGCCATTGTCTTCTTGAGCAGTTCCCAGAATGGAGCCACTGTAGAGATGAGGCAACGCTCTGTTGTGGTGTGCGGCGAACGCATGGTAGGACCGAGCGACACAACGTCGAGGTGAGGATACTTGCCGAGGATGACCGAGCACTCCAATCCGGCGTGGTCGACCTGCTCGATTGCCTCCTCGTTGAACAGCTCGCGATAGTTCTTCTCGAGCAGATGGAGAATCTCGCTGTCGGTGTTGGGGTCCCAACCGCCGTACTCGCCGCTCATCTCAACCTTCATGCCTGCCATTGAGAATGTAGACTCAAGAGTGGCTGCAATGTAGTCGCGCATGCTCTCTCTTGACGAACGTGCGAGCAGCTTGAAGTAAGCGTGGCCGCCCTCGATGTCGATAATGGCGAGGTTTGACGATGTCTCTACTACCGACGGGAACACCGGAATCATACGGAGCACACCGTTGTGGCAGCCGTAGATGGCATCGAGCAGGTTGTCCTGAATCTCCTCGGGCACCTGAGTGGCAGGAGCATCAACGTCCTCGGCGAAGAACTGGATGTTCTCCTCGATTGTACGATACTCGTTGTTGAACAGAGCGCACCACTCGGCTACGTCTTCCTTCAGAGCCTCAACGTTCTCCTTAGGCAGTGTGAACACTGTAGAGCACTCGAACGGAATGGCATTGCGCATGTTGCCACCGTGCCATGTGGCGAGGCGTGCACCGTACTCGGCGATGGCCTCGTGTACGAAGCGAGCCATGAGCTTGTTGGCATTGCCGCGTCCCTCGTTAATCTCCAATCCTGAGTGACCACCCTTCAAGCCCTTGATTACAACCTTAACGGCTGCGTCTTCCTTGTCGGTCTCTACCTCCTTATAGTCGAGTGTAGCTGTGATGTCGACACCACCAGCCGAACCGATAACGAACTTGCCCCATGTCTCAGAGTCGAGGTTGAGCAGGATGTCGCCATTGAGTTCGCCCTCGGGCAGGTCGTTGGCACCGAACATACCGGTCTCTTCGTCGGCAGTGATGAGTCCCTCAACGGGTCCGTGTACGAGGGTCTTGTCCTCCATAACAGACATGATGGCAGCTACGCCGATACCGTTGTCGGCACCGAGAGTAGTGCCCTTTGCCTTAACCCATTCGCCGTCAATGTATGTCTGAATCGGGTCGGTCTCGAAGTTGTGGTTGCTGTCATTGCTCTTCTGCGGTACCATGTCCATGTGAGCCTGAAGGATGATACCCTTGCGATTTTCCATTCCGGGAGATGCGGGCTTGCGCATCACTATATTGCCAGCAGCGTCCTTGAATGCCTCAACGCCTACGCGTGCGGCAAACTCAAGCAGCATGTGCTGTACTTTTTCAAGATGTCCAGACGGGCGCGGCACCTGTGTCAGTGCGTCAAAGTTGCGCCAAATACATTCGGGGTTTAGGTTTTTGATTTCACTCATAATAATTGTGTTTATTAGTGATTAAATAATAGTAGTATTTGTGATTATTACTTTCTTATTTACTGCAGGCTCGGCTGCTTGCGGGTGAACGAGAGTGCCACCCACGCCCATACGCCCATTGCCACCACGAGCAGCGTCTGCACGCTGTGGACGATGAGCACGAAGTTGAGAGCATCGGTCTCGCCTATGCCATATAGCAACAGCATGGTCTTGACGGCGAAATGCCACGGTCCGGCTCCATTGGGGGTAGGAACGATAACGGCTATGCTGCCCACGATGAACGTAACCATTGCGCACGACACGCCCAGTCCGGACGTGGAGTCGAAACAGAAGAACGTGAGGTAATAGTGCAGGAAATAGCATGCCCATATAGCGAGAGTGTACACGACGAAGCGCACGGGACGCTTCACACTGCGTATCGACATGATGCCTTGCCAAATGCCCTGCACCGTAGCCTTCACCTTATTATATATGGCAAACCGACGCATGATGTACCACGCCAGAAGGCATACTGCAAGTCCGCAAATGGCTGTGACGATGTAGCCGGTGGTAGAGAATCCTGCCAGCAGAGCGCCGATGTTGGTGCCGGTGCGGTCGAAGAAGGTGTTGAACACGCTGAATTGGCACAGCATGGTGACAAAGGCTATGCACATGACCAGTGCCGAATCGATGGCACGCTCCACCACTACCGTGCCCAAAGCCTTGGGAAACGACACTCCGTCGTAGCGGCGCAACACACCGCAACGGGCAAACTCGCCTATACGCGGCACTACAAGGCTGACGGCATAGGAGAGGAATATGGAGTAGACGCTGGTGGACGTGCGCGGATGTTCGCCTACGGGTTCGAGCGTGAGATGCCACCGCCAACCGCGAAAAGCCTGCGCCAAGATGCCGAACGGGAATGAAAGCAACATCCACGTCCAATTCATTTCGTGCAGCAGAACATGCTCTACCTGACGGAAGTCGAAGTCGCGATACATCCAGTAGAGTATCAGTCCGCCAAGCAGCAGCGAGAGTGCCACCTTAAGAGAGTCGTTTATTATCTTCTTTAACTGCATAAGTATATGCAAAAATACAAAATTGTTTTATGACAGAACGTGTAAAAGTCTAAAAATATGTTTTTCGGGATGTCTTTTCTTGTAAATGCTTGTGCGTTAGCGAAAAAAGTAGTAACTTTGCACCCGCTTTTCGGCGTAACCGATGACGGGAAGAAGAGTTGCCCATTATGTTGCGCGAGAACGATAAAACAAATTTAATTATCAAATTAACAATGGATTTAATTAAAGTTGCTGAAGAAGCATTTGCAACCGGCAAGAAGTTCCCTGAGTTCCGTTCAGGTGACACTATCACAGTCGCTTACAAAATTATCGAGGGTACAAAGGAGCGTATCCAGCTCTATCGTGGTGTAGTTATCAAGATTTCTGGCCACGGTGACAAGAAGCGCTTCACCGTACGTAAGATGTCTGGTACAGTTGGTGTTGAGCGTATCTTCCCGATCGAGTCACCCAACATTGAGAGCATCGAGGTTAACAAGCACGGTAAGGTACGTCGCGCTAAGCTCTACTACCTCCGCAACCTTACTGGTAAGAAGGCTCGTATCGCTGAGCGTCGCGTTAACACAACCAACGCTTAATCCGTACGGACACCTAACTCGAAAAGAGATAAAAAAGGATTTTGCACGCAATCGCGTAGCAAAATCCTTTTTTTTTATTTCAACTCTCAACTGAAGTTTCTTTTTCCTCCAGATACCGCTGCAGGTCTTCCACTATACTCTGATATTGCGGCGACGACACATAGCCTACGTTGCGGCGCAGCACAAATTCGGCTTCGCCCACGCTCGACGAGTAGCACGACAGCTCGTTGCGCTGCTGGGTGGCGTGCACACTTTGAACTGAAATCTCGCGCTCGCGTTCGCGTATCAGCTGATTGCACACCTTCCTTACGAGCGGCACCACCACCTTGTCGAACAGATGATGGCCCTGGATGTACATATATGTCATGTCGGGGCGCACGCCAAGTCGGCGAAGGTCGTCCTTGACGGCAGCGTAGCTCTCTCGCGCACCGGGATGCTGGCGTTGCAGCGTCTGCACCTTATGGCCAACGCGGCGGCGCAGATTGGCAAGCGCCTGCTGACTGTTGTCGGGCGAAATGTTGCCCATCTCGATGATGTGGAGAAAGTCGCTGATGGCAAAGCGTGGCGTCGCACCGGTGCGATACGACCATATATTCCACACGAAGAGGGGGAAGATGGCGGTGGAGAAGTCGCGCAAGAACGCCTCGAAGTCGAACGTCTGGCGGTCGTTGAGCGCCACAGCCACACATACGGCGTGCAGCGACGGTGCGTAGCACTGCATGTTCTCGATGGCGTAGGCGTAGGAGTGGAATATGTAGGGATTGTCGAGAATCGTCTTCGACGAACCGCTGGCGCCCTGCTCCAAGTAGTCATAGTCGGCATCGACACACGCTATCATGTCGCGCCCCACCCCACCGGCAGCAATCAGACTCATAATGGCAGCCTTCTTGCCACGTTCGAGATGGTCGAGTCGCGAGGGCAACATCACCTCGAAGTAGCGCTCGGAGTTCTCGAAACGCGAGAGCACCGACCGCCAGAAGAATATGTCGTCGTAGCTCTCGACATAAGCCACGATGCGACGGCGAGCCTGACGCGAGCTGAGCCTATTGGCCGCCTCTACATATTGCGACGTTATAGTGTCGCGCAATCGTTTTGCCATAATCCGAGTTTTGAATTTTGAGTTTTGAGTTTTGAATTGTTCGCGGCTACGCCTGCGATTAGGAGTGTTGAATTTGGAGTTTTGAATTTTAAATTATCGGCAAAGCCAATTTTGAATTATTCAATTTTGAATTGACAATTCATAAATCATCAATTCAAAATCGCAGGCGTAGCCGAGAACAACTCAAAATTCAAAATTCAAAACTCCTAATTCCGCCCTTGCGGCGGTTAATCCGTAATGTCGCTCACTTCAGTAACCCTATCGGCCCATCCGTTCATGATAACGGCAGGCGAGTGTGTGGTCAGTATAATCTGTACGTTGGGATTGAGCGTGAGGATGAGGTCGATGAGTCGCTGCTGCCAGTCGACATGCAGGCTCACTTCGGGTTCGTCCATGAAGAGCACGTAGGGCAACTGGTCCTCGACAAGCACCGTGAGCAGGATGACGAGCATCTGCTTCTCGCCGCTCGACAGCTGATAAGGGCTCAGAATCTCGCCTATCTGCGAGAAGCGTATCTCGTTCTCAGTGCGTAGGATAGTCTTGCCCGTCTCCGAGAAGAGGTCGTCGATGAGGTCCTGGAATGTCTTCTTCGGAGCCGAGATGCGCTGCGCCTCAAGGGCGGCATCGGGACGTCCGTCTTGCAGACACGCAATGATGCGGTTGCCGATATTGACCTGATAGTCGAGATATTTGCGCTGCAGGAAGAAGAGCTGCATGTCGAGTTCGGTGGCAAGATCGCTCAGCGAAGTGTTGAGCTTGCTGACAGCATCGAGATTCCACAGCGGACGGTCGAACGAACGTATAACGTCGTAGCGTATCCACTTGGCATCGTCGGGCTGCACCTTCAGCCTGACGCCCTTGAGCATGTGGCTCGGAAACTCGCCACCTGCCGAAAGTCCCTTCACCACCTTATTTAATATGGTGCTCTTGCCCACACCATTTATGCCGCTCAGGATGTTCACCTGGCGGTCGAGATTCCACACAACGTGGCGCTTGCCACTCCACAACGAGTCAATCTCTATCTGCTTAATGTATTCGGCATATTTCATTTACGTACATATTTAAGGTGTGTATTCATGTTACAAATATATGAAATAAAATGATATAATGTATTCGTATAAAACGATAATTTTATATCTTTGCACCCGTATTTGGCAAAAAAGATAACATAAAAGGCAAAAAAACAGTATAAATGGATAACAAACGACCTCTAATTGCACACTTATGCATATTCATGGCTTGCGTCATGTGGGGACTTATGTCGCCCATTGGCAAGGATGCCATGCAACACGGCATTGACAACATAAACCTTGTGTTTATGCGAGCGGCTGGAGGAGCACTGTTGTTCTGGATTACTTCGCTTTTCTGCGAACACGAGCACATGCCTTGGCGCGACATATTGGCAATGAGCGGTGCCGGACTGCTGGGACTGGTGGGCAACCAATGCTGCTTCACCATCGGACTTAGCATCACCACTCCTTCAAATGCCAGCATCGTGACAACGTCGCTGCCCATCTTCGCCATGATACTCTCGGCACTGATACTTAAGGAACCCATCACCGGCAAGAAAGCCCTTGGCGTGGGCATAGGCTGCTCGGGCGCACTGATACTGATTATGTCGAGCGCCACAGCACACGATTCGCGCATCGGCGACATACGCGGCGACCTGCTGTGTATCTTCGCCCAGCTGTCGTTTGCACTATACCTGGCGCTGTATCGCGACTTTCTGCGCCGCTATTCGCCCATCACCGTGAGCAAATGGATGTTCACATGGGCAGCAGTGTTGCTTTCTCCATTTATGCTTCCGCACGCTGTGCAAACCGACTGGAGCGTAGCCACGCCCGGAGCGTGGGCAGGCACGGCATTCGTGGTGTTCTTCGGAACATACGTGGCTTATCTGCTCATGCAGACAGCACAGAAGACACTGCGCCCGACGGTAGTAAGCATTTACAATTATATGCAGCCCGTAGTGGCTGTATCGGTGAGTCTGGCAGCCGGAATGTGCGTGTTCACATGGAAGCAGGCACTGGCAGTGGCTCTGGTTTTCAGCGGTGTATGGCTTGTGATAAAGTCGAAATCGCGCCACGATATCAATACTGAAAAAGCAATAGAATAAAAATAGGGTGTTATTCGCCACAAATTAACAATATGTTGCAACCAATCTAAGTGACATAAGAAATACGATAGGAGTCAACATTTTGCAATATACGGTTTACAAAACGTCAAAAGCAGCACGTATTTTACATAAAACATGTTGAATCGTATGTATATTAAATGTTAAAATCAAGCATATACCAATTTATAATCGTAAATTTGCATTGTAGAACACATCCCTAAATCAAGCATAAGACAATTGCACGACAAATGTCGACAATAAACAACCAGAAATTTTTATAATAATCAAATATGGACTTGTATAACTTTGATTACAAAAGAATGAAGCCTGCCGAACAGTTTCCACTGCACAAGCAGGACACATGGGAACTGACGTATGTAACTTGCGGCAAAGGCAAGCGCATAATGGGCGATACCGTAACGGATTTCGCCGAAGGCGACCTTGCGTTCATTCCGCCACATATACCCCACAGCTGGAAGTTCGACGACAATTACACCGACGCTGACGGACTCATCGGACACTACACAATCACATTCCGAACAGAGTTCATAGACCGCTGCACAAGCGCATTCCCCGAACTCACCGAGCGTCTCGACCTGTTGAAGTCGATTGCTACAGTAATCTCATTCGATCCCAACACCACAGCCTTGATAGCCGACATGCTGCACAAGATGGCACGTGAACAGCGCACAGAACTGCTACCCTACATGTTCCGTCTGCTCCTGCTGATATCAAAGAGCGAGCGCGACGCTGTCGTTGTGGGACGCACCCCTGAGACAGACCGTACATCGGAGCGCATCAACAAAATAAAGGAATTCTCGCAGCAGAACTTCGCCCGCACTGTCACAATCGACATGATAGCCGAGCACGTGGGTATGAACCGCTCGTCATTCTGCACCTTCTTCAAGAAGGCTACGGGCCAGACATATATCACATATCTCAACAAGCTGCGTGTAGACCGCGCCTGTAGCCTGTTGCGCCAGGGCAACTTCAACGTTACTGAGGTGTGCTATATGGTAGGATTCAACGATGTGCCCTACTTCAACCGCTGCTTCAAGAACAACCGAGGCATGTCGCCCAAGGAATATGCCGACGGCGTGATATCAAAACGTCAGGTGCTGACCACACGACAGATGGTGCCCGAACAGAAAATAAAGTAACTGTTCACCCCACAGCATAACAATAATAAGATGTAGCAACAAAAACAACATTATTTGACACGTTTTCAATGTCAAAAATGTTGTTTTTGTTGCTTTTTTATGCCTTAAAACTTCATATTTATACATTTCATCCCAATATACCATATTTGTGGTATGCCATATAACCAATTTGTGCGATTGTAGGGTAGACAGTTTTGCCGTAACTTTGCAACCATGAAAACAAGAAGTCAACAAACACGACTTGCTTCATAATCTTCATATTAGTAAAAACACATTTTTAAAGAAAGGGCAAACACCATGAGCAACAAGAAACTCCACTTCGAAACACTCCAATTGCACGTAGGACAGGAAAATCCGGATCCGGCAACAGACGCACGTGCCGTACCTATCTACCAGACCACATCGTACGTGTTCCGCAACTCACAGCACGCTGCCGACCGATTCGGACTGCGCGACGCCGGCAACATCTACGGCCGACTGACCAACTCGACACAGGGAGTTTTCGAGGAGCGCGTGGCTGCCCTTGAAGGTGGCGTGGCAGGACTGGCAGTGGCATCAGGAGCCGCAGCCGTGACCTACGCTCTGCAGAACATCCTGCAGGTAGGCGACCATATCGTAGCTGCCGACAATCTGTACGGTGGTTCGTTCAACCTCATCACCCACACACTGACCACACAAGGCATCAGCAACACCATCGTCAACGTCAACGACCTTGAGGCGCTGGAGGCTGCCATTCAGCCCAACACCAAGGTGGTGTACGCCGAGACATTCGGCAATCCCAACTCCGACGTGACAAATCTTGAGGCAGTGGCTGCCGTAGCCCACCGCCATAACATACCATTCATCGTAGACAACACCTTCGGCACACCTTATATTATACGTCCGATTGAACACGGAGCCGACGTTGTGGTACACTCAGCCACAAAGTTTATCGGCGGACACGGTTCCAGTCTGGGAGGCGTAATCGTAGACGGCGGCACATTCGACTGGAAAGCCAATGCCGACAAATATCCTACACTCGCCAAGCCCGACCCAAGCTATCACGGTGCCATATTTGCCGACGTAGCTGGCAAGGCTGCTTTCGTGACCCGCATTCGCGCCGTCATACTGCGCGACACTGGTGCTACAATCTCACCGTTCAACGCATGGATTCTGCTGCAAGGACTCGAAACTCTGTCGCTGCGCGTAGAGCGTCACGTAGAGAATGCGCTCAAGGTGGTGAAGTATCTGGCTGAGAACCCAAAGGTGGAAAAGGTGAACCATCCGTCGCTGCCCACTCATCCCGACCACGAGCTGTACGAGAAGTACTTCCCCAACGGTGGCGGTTCGATATTCACATTCGAAATCAAGGGCGGTCAGGAAGCCGCATGGCGATTCATCGACCACCTCAAGATATTCTCATTGCTTGCCAACGTGGCTGACGTGAAGAGTCTCGCCATACACCCGGCAACAACCACCCACTCGCAGATGTCGCCCGAGGAGCTGGCGCAGCAGCACATCACACCCTCGACCATACGTCTGAGCATCGGAACCGAGCACATCGACGACATCATCGACGACCTGCAGCAGGCGTTCGAGGCCATTTAAGCAGGCGCACGACACAACCCAACCAGTTAACCACAACAACAAATTAAAACAGAGAAAAACTATGATTGCAAAAAAGCTGACCGACCTTATCGGCAAGACACCGTTGCTCGAACTTGGCACCTACTCGGCCAAACGCGGCATTGAAACGGCAATATTAGCCAAAGTGGAATATTTCAATCCTGGCGGAAGCGTCAAGGACCGCGTGGCACTGTCCATGATCGAGGACGCCGAACGGAAAGGACTGCTCAAGCCCGGAGCCACAATCATAGAACCTACAAGCGGCAATACGGGTGTAGGACTGGCACTGGTGTCGGCCGTGAAGGGATATAAGCTCATTCTGACAATGCCCGAAACTATGAGTGTGGAGCGCCGTAACCTTGTGAAAGCTTACGGCGCTACCGTAAAACTAACGCCGGGCAAGCAAGGAATGGCGGGCGCCATACTGGCTGCCGAAGAACTGCGCGACGCTACTCCGGGCAGCATCATACTGCAGCAGTTTGAAAACCCAGCCAACCCGCAGGCTCACTACAACACTACGGGCGTGGAGATATGGGAGCAGACTGAAGGCAATGTGGACATATTCGTGGCTGGTGTGGGCACCGGCGGAACGCTGTCGGGCATCGGCAGACGACTGAAGGAGCATAATCCCAATGTCAAAATAGTGGCTGTAGAGCCGGCATCGTCGCCCGTACTGAGCGGAGGCAACAGCGGACCGCACAAGATTCAGGGCATAGGAGCAGGTTTTGTACCCAAGACATACAATGCCGACATTGTAGACGAAGTACTCACCGTGAGCAATGACGATGCCATACGCACCGGCCGACAACTTGCCGCTGAGGAGGGATTGCTCGTGGGCATCAGTTCGGGAGCGGCTGTGTTCGGAGCCACCCAACTGGCTCTGCGACCCGAAAACCGCGGCAAGCGAATCGTAACGCTATTGCCCGACACAGGCGAACGCTATCTGTCGACAGTGCTGTACGCATTCGACGAGTATCCACTATAAAGGACAACATTTGCAATGTATTGGCAATGTGACACCAAGACTTGTAAAAACCGCATTAATATTATACTACAAATACTTTTGTTTGAGGTTTTTTGTATAATTTTGTAACGGTGTGTCAGCAGAACTATTTCTGCTGATACGCTGTTAACCGAAATAACATAATTACAAAAAAACAAAGACAACAAAATCTATGACAGCTTTAACTCTTGCTATCGTCGTAGCCTTCGTGCTGGGATACACATGCATCGCCACCGAAAGCTTGACTAAAGTGAACAAAGCCGCTGTTGCGCTGCTTATGTTCGTTGTGTGCTGGACGCTCTACATGTTCGATCCGCTGCAGTATCTCAACCTTATGCACCCAGACTACACGGGCGGCATGGCTGGTATGGCCGAGAAGGTGACTACCATCATTCAGGAGCACCTTGGCGACACCTCGACTACACTGTTCTTCCTTATGGGAGCCATGACTATCGTTGAGATTGTCGATCAGAACGGTGGATTCAACTGGGTGCGAGGCGTGATGAAGACCCACTCGAAGCGCGCATTGCTGTGGCGTATCGCTTTCATGACATTCATCCTGTCGGCTATTCTCGACAACCTCACCACAAGTATCGTGATGATCATGATTCTGCGCAAGCTCGTGGCTGACAAGCAAGACCGTCTGATTTACGCCTCGCTTGTGATTATTGCAGCCAATTCGGGTGGAGCATTCTCACCAATCGGCGACGTCACCACTATCATGCTATGGAATAAGGGCTTGATTACGGCAGCCGGAGTTATCATGGAAATTATCGTTCCGTCGCTCATCTCGATGATTATACCTGCATTCATCCTGCAATATTATCTGAAAGGCGAACTCAAAATGCCTGAGGAGAATTGCAACTGCAATGCCGACTTAGGTGACCTTACCGAAATTCAGCGTCGTGCGGTATTCTGCATTGGTGTTGGCGGTTTGATGTTCGTGCCGGTATTTAAGAGCATCACCCACCTGCCTCCGTTTGTAGGTATATTGCTCGTACTTGGTGTTTTATGGACCACAACAGAGCTGTTCTACAGCCACCTGACACACGGACACGAAGAGTGCGAATGTGGAACAATGAAGCGCGTAAGCAACCTGCTCTCACGCATCGACATGTCGACAATCCTCTTCTTCCTCGGCATTCTCATGGCTGTAGCATGTCTCTCTGAGGTTGGTGTTCTCAGCGCTATGGGCGAAGGCCTCAACGTCATATTCGACGGCAACCACTACCTCGTAACCGGTATCATCGGTGTTCTGTCGAGCATCGTCGACAACGTTCCTCTCGTAGCAGGCTGTATGGGTATGTATCCCGTTGCTGCTACTGGCGACATGGCGGTTGACGGTATCTTCTGGCAGTTGCTGGCTTACTGTGCCGGCGTGGGCGGCTCAATGCTCATCGTAGGTAGCGCAGCTGGCGTTGTGGTTATGGGCCTGGAGAAGATAACCTTCGGATGGTACATGAAGAAGATAACATGGATTGCTTTCGTGGGCTATCTCGCTGGTATCATCAGCTACTACTTCATCAGAACGTTTGTGTTCTAAATAGAATAAAGCCCAACAAAGCCCCTCCCCCCAACCTCCCCCGTAGGGAGGGGAGTGATATGACAGGATTGCTGAAACTATTATAATCGGGGGATGTCAAACGACATTTAACAATAAAAAGAACAGCAAAAACAACATTATCTATTCTGAATGGCAGAAAAAGAATGTTGTTTTTGTTGTTCTTTTGTTGTTTATGTTGCTACTTTATTATTGATATTTTGTTTTTGATATAAACCCAAAATTACGATGATTTATCTGAATAGATTTACCTTGACATCCGTATATGATGAAGAAGAATATATAAACAATTTCCCAAGAAACTGTTACGACTCATACTATCCGTTCAACTTTTTCCCTCAAATTAAAAGACTTGAGTCGATGGAATTCTCCGACATCACCATTTTATGCGGTAGCAACGGGTCGGGCAAGAGTACACTTCTGAACATCATAGCAGAAAAACTGAAACTGGAAAGAAAGGCTCCTTACAATAAGACTTATTTCTTTGACCCGTATCTTGAAAAATGCCGATATGAACTGACCGTTCATGACCCGACGAAACTGAAAAGTCTCAAGAAAATGTCAAAGATTATAACGAGCGACGATGTGTTCAATCATATCATCGAGGTACGCGAAAGAAACGAAAACCTCAACTTCAAACGTGAATTGATATTCAAAGAAAAAGCCCAAATGGGATATAGCGGATGGCAAGGACCACGAGGGTTTAACACCGACGACCCTAATAGTATAAGGGCATACAAAGATTATTACAACAAGCACAAGCAATCGGGTTCAAGATATGTAAGAGCTAATGTCGGTGTTGACGAACGAACATATTCTAACGGAGAGAACGGTTTCAAATACTTCACCGATGCCATACAGTCTGGCGGGCTATATCTGTTGGACGAGCCTGAAAATTCCCTGTCTGCCGAGATGCAAATTGAATTGGTGCAATTCTTATTGGGAATGGCAAGGTTCTATGATTGTCAGTTCATTCTGTCAACACACAGTCCGTTTATCCTGTCAATTCCATATGCCAAAATATTCAATATGGACAGCGTACCCGTTTCTGTATGCCAATGGACGGATTTGCCTAACGTCCGCCTCTATTACGATTTTTTCAAAGACCATGAAAAGGAATTTGAAGAGTAGCGGCCGACAACAGTACAATAATCAATATACGAAAAATGCCCTGTAAAGACAAAAGCGTCAACTGTCAATGCTTCTACCTTTACAAGGCGTATTTTTATAAGCAAACTGTGCATACCGTCCTTATAAGCCAACAGCACATTCCACCTCCAATAAGCAAACTGTGCATACCGCTCCCCTCCCTGCGGGGGAGGGGCGCGGTATGCACAGTTTGCTTATTGG
>NZ_JADYTS010000003.1 GCF_021531355.1 Leyella stercorea
TTTGGTGGTCAAGCGCATCAATACTATAGGTAAAAAATGCGCAGGATTTTAAAGCGATTTTGAACACCCTACCCAAAGGGGTGTATTATATACATACCCTTAATGACCTCATGCGCTTATTTTGCGCATGAGGCATTAAGGGGTATCATATACTTACTCATCCACGTGGGGCTTCCGTCGTTGCTCGTTTCGACGAACAGGGCAATGCGAAGGCCTTCAGAATGTGGAACGAGCGGCAGACTGGCTCCACGTTTCTTATTTTTGTATATATGCCAGTTAGAATCGTTATCAACTCTGTGGTAGCCAAGAGTCAAAATTCGTCGAACTATGGCTATTGCATTAAGACATCCAATTGCAGCAAAAGTTAATGATAGAGCAAGTTTTTTACGCACTCTTTTAGAGGAATATCCAAGATTCTTGAATGAATGGGAGAATAGCACAGAGGAAGAATTTGCACAAACAGCTAAAGACAATGCTGATGGTGACAAAGAAACAGAGTCTACAATATATTCTTCGCTTTGTTCTGCATTTAATGATAATGCAGATAGAATGAATATATTTTATCAGTCGGTTTTCTTGATGTGCTATTCATATTATGAGAGTTGTGTAGCGCAACTAAGCAAAAACACGAAGACTAAAGAAGCCATACAAGCGATATGTAAGTCTAAGAATATCTCATTGTCAGAAGAGTCTCTCAATGCTATTGACTACTTGCAAAATGACATAAATGACTTGAGAAACAATATTTGTCATAATAATTTTGGAACATACCGTAAGACAAATTCTCTAAAAAGGCTGTCAGAACTTAATATTGGTTTTGATTATGATGACAATACTTTGATTTTTACAGATTCAAAGCTAATAATAGATGCTTTGGATAAGATGCATATGGTCCTACATGAATTGTGCGAAAAGCTGGGATATAAAACTAAATTTATTGGAAAGTAAAATTTCGTATTCGCAAATAGAATTGTTAACAATCTTATTATTAATCAAATGAAACATTATTTATTATTATTGTTTTGTATTTTTACTTCTATTTCTTGCATTAGTCAAGTTAAAATAATAATGGAGAAACATGGCAACGTATATTACATTCCAGGCAAAGTGAATGGACTTCCTATGAAATTCATTTTTGATACGGGAGCAAGTAATGTGTGTCTATCTTTGACAGAAGCTATCTTCATGTTGAAGAATGGATACATCAAAGAATCAGACCTTGGTGATAAAAGTTTTTCCCAAATAGCAGATGGTAATATCGTGGAGAACACAAAAGTTATTCTTCGCAATATCGAGATTGGAGGTATCACAATAAATAATGTAGCTGCCGTCATTACAAATAGTCTTGATGCTCCATTGTTGTTAGGCCAATCAGCCATCCAAAAGTTGGGACCAATTCAGCTTGATGGCAATATGCTTGTCATTGCTAATGGTAAGAATTTTCCATCAGAAGAAATGGCAATGAAGCTATATAAACAAGCTTACCAACAAGTGGAAGCAAAAGAATACAACAAAGCCATTGAAAGTTCGTTGGAGGGTATAAAAAACACGAACGATACAAAATTACTTGCTTCACTATATGACAATTTGGGAACTGCATATTATTTAAACGGCGACAAAGAAAAGGCAATAGAAAGCCTGAACCATGCTTTGGAGAACGACATGAATAATGTTCAAGCAAGGTATAATCTCGGCGTATATAGTTATGAAATGGGACTACTGGGACAAGCTTTGCGAGCCTTTAAATTGGTGACATCCAATCCTAACAGCAATAATACAGATTATCTTCCTGCGGCATATGCCTATTTAGGAGAAATACAGGGACTACAAGGATGCTATAAGGAAGGAGAAGAAAACTTCTTAAAAAGTATCCAGTTGCATCCAAGTTCAATGGCATATTTGGGATTGGCAGACCTTTATGGTGCGAAAAACGATTTTGCGAAAGCAGCAGAATATTATAAAAAAGGAATAGAGTATGAACCCAACCGCCCAAGCAACATAAAGCGCTATCATCAACTTGGAATGTGCTTATTTTTTGAAAATAGAACGAATGAAGCATACAATGCGTTCAACAAATGTATACAAACGTCTGTTTTGTACCATGATGTAATGAGTAAGTTAATAAATGAAAATGATAGCATAACTATACAACTTGCTTCGTTCTCCTTAAACGCAGGATTATGGGCAGCAAGGACTGCCCCCAGTGCAGCTGAATCGATAAAAAGGTATACTTTATTTATTGATACAAATAGAGAAAATGAACTCATTCGTGATGACTATTTTTTGCTGGCTAGCGCATATACATCATGTAAAGAGAAGGAGAAAGCTATTTACATATTAAATAAAGGGTTGGAAAAATATAATGACGATTCAGAATTGCTCTTTGCGAAATCATTTTGTTGTCAGCATTGGCAAGAAAAAATAGATATACTAAGAAAAGTGCTAAATAATGAGTATAGATATGAACCTAGAAATTTTGATTATGGAACAGTGTATAACAATATAGCATGGGAGTATTGTCTTCAAGAAAAATATAACGAAGGATTACCATATTCATTAAAAGCCATACAAAGAAATCCAGAACATGGCTACATTTGGGAAACCCTTGGGGAAATCTATTTTAACCTTGGAAAATATCAAGAATGTATAGATGCTATGACAAAATGCATCAAATGCAATGATACATCGCAATATAAATCAGCCTACAGATTTAGAGGACAAGCTTATATCCAGATAGGAAAATCTAAGGAGGGTAAAGCAGATATAAATAAATCTCAAAATATGTAATAGTATGAACAACAGAATTACGATAACAAATATAGCCAGATATTATGTAACAATAATATTTGTATTTATAACAACCTTGTGCAGCGCAAGAGGAAATGAACCTGGAAACAATCTTGGTAAGACAATTAGTGAATTACGTCAAGTATTTCCAAATGCACGTTATGTGCGTACTGAAGTTAAGGGCGACTTCTATACTGATGGCGAAGATCCATCAGAGGGATTAAGTTGTTTTTTCTACTTGAAGAACAATAGGGTTATTGAAGAGTGCATGATTATACAGAGTAATGATGGTTTCCCCAAGATGGTATACGACCAATGGATAAAAACATTCTCTAAGTATATGCAAGTTGCCGCGTTTGGAGATGGAGTTAACCATATGTGTTTTTCTACATTTTCTACGCATATAATGTTCTTTGCAGAGTATGGCAAAAACACAGCCTTATTGGTTTACCAAGCAGGTGGAGTTAATAATGGTATTACATATAACGATTTTATGAACAAATGGAGCAAATGAGATATATAAAAAAAACACTGCAAATATCTTTATTTATGATTGCTTTTCTTACAATGCAGTCATGCTATACCACTCAACTTGTTGATAGGTATGTGTCTGTTATAAACGATTTAAACGATAAATACATAGGTAAAACAAAAGAGTATATTATAGAAAACTTTCCAGTCTCTCCAACTGATGTTAAACGTTTAGACAATCAATATGAAATACTTATATTTGAAAGATACCGAAATCAACTTGTTGGTTATGGTATAACAAAATTCCTTTTAAAAAATGGGGTATGTTATAAAATAGAAACGAATGAATACAAATTAGAACAGCGATTAGAAAAAGTAAGCATTTTTTGATTGACCTATTATTGTTTTAGAGTCTGTCAATAGGCAATATGCATTCTTAGTATTCAATATCAAAATAGTATGGGGTGACTTTAAAATCACCCCATAATCCACTTACTTTTCTATGCCCGATGCAACAAAATATACAATCGAAATGACTGTATAAAGGAAACACGGCAAGAATATCCAAAGAAAAGCCTTCACCCAACCATTTGACAACCACACACCTTCATTTCTTAACATCATATTAGACATGTCATAGAAATGGCGAGTAAGGATTTCCTTATTTGCCTTTCGGTGGTCTTCAAGAAGTTTGGACTCATCGCCAATGAGTTTCTTTCTGTCATCTGTCAGTTTCTCAATGTCGGCATTCAAGGCTATATTCTTGTTGATGACATCCAGACAGTTCTGAGTAATCTCTTGCGCAAACTTAGAAAGGAAGGAAAGATTAGCAACACTACTATAGCTGGCAATAAATCAACTTGGGCGCTTGTAAATGGCTAAAATTTACAAGCGCTTACAAGGTTTTACACGCGGTTTTTACTTGCAATAGAGGATGTACGCATAACGTAAGTGCCTGATTATCTGGATTTATTGTTATACAGTGAGAGCTTGTAAGAAACAGAAAAATTCCGCAAGGTTTCCGTGTGCACAACTATCATAGACAAAGACATCGTATGGTATGGCGCTATAAATACTCTTGGCTATGCCAACAGAAGAGGACAATGTGATAAAAGTGGTAGACAACAAACTTTCCAATGAATTATTAGACATTCTGCTCACTTCCTAAATTCTGCGTAAACAATGCGTAAACCAACTGTTTGAGTTGGGGATGTTTACGTTGTGATATTCTCTGAAACTCCCCATCATTCCATAAGATGTTATAAGAAGAGTGGATTTTGTTTGGGTTTTAATGAGTAATTCCAAAGAATACTTTTGTACAATAATCAAAAATATACATGCCAGATGCGGTTATTTCAGCTAAAAGTTCTATATTTGCCATCGAAAGATGGGATTTTACTCAGTCCGTTGAGTAAAATTACTCAGCCGACTGAGTAAAATTACTCATTATGCTGAGTAAAACAACTTGAAGCATGCTGCATAGCTCTATATTCAATAGGACTTACACCATATTTCCGCTTAAAGGCTGTGCAGAGAATGCTGTCAGAATCCAAATCTCATCGGCAATTATAGCCTATTACCTCGTTGCTATCGTACAACATGATTTAACTGTCGTTGTCAACAGACAATGTGGGTGATTTTCGTTTAGGGAATTAACCCCATTGCTTTGGCAACCTTTCAGGCTTCTATGGCATTGCGACTTTTAGTTTCTGTAAAATGTTCTGGCGGTGCCTATGAGGTTCATCCGGAATATAGAGTGATTTGATTGTAACGACACAAGGCTACAACTAACGACACCAGTGAATATGTCCATTTACGATCGTGAAACTAATGTCTTTAGTGGAGTCTATAAGCATCTTTGCGAGCACGCTTACAAAGAAACTTCCTATACTTTGCAGTTTTAAACTTCTTGTCAATAATCATGGTCCCAATAAAGATGTCTGCGATGATGACGAGCAATAAAGTCTATATTACGTGTAAAAATAAACTTGCCCAATTCACTGGGATAGTTACCACTTAGATCACCATCCTGCAACATGTTGTTCTCAAGCAGATAATGGAGAAACTCAGGGTGCATGGCCCCCGTATTGATTAATGCATCCATAGTTTCCTTTTGCAATGTACGTGCGTCACATTTTCTATAGTATGGGTTGTAACTGCATTTTATCACATGAATAATATTAGGTGCAAAAATAATTCCTGCTTTCTCAGATATAAAGCCTACTTGTGGACCACTTGGCAAATGATGGCAAACCTCTGTCATATCCAATTCTGGCGAAATCTTAGTCAACCATTCTTTCAGTTCATTAGTGTCCTTAAAGAATGCAAGACGCTTCTCTTCCGCCCGTTTCATATATAAAGGATAGGCATGTTCGTAAGAGTTTCTTAATTCAGCCTGACGCTCGTGCATCTTGTCATACACCTCTTTCTTCGAGTTGAACAACACACCATTGATTTCCCAATCATTATCAGCATACTTCACAAGTGCTGTACAAATATATGAACCTTTAATGAAAACATCAGGATAAACATTCTTCAATTTGTACACTTCGTCCTTCGAGCTCTTCAGCACAGCATTTCCCGAATCCACATCAGAAACCTCAAATATATCCTGCTGACAATACTTAAGATTCCTCAGTTTTTCAGACTCCTCTTGCATGCAATTTTCTAAATACATATCTGCCAGCCACAGATGAGGCATCTCTGCCATTGGTCCTATCTCGCAATTCAAAGAGAAAGCCGTTTCAGCATAGTACATAGCTTCACCTTTACTAAACTGTCCTAAATACAAATCCAAATATTCCTCAAACCTATCTTCAGATAAAGGAGAGCAGAGCAGGTAGGAGCGACGAAGCCATATTAGCACATGCTTCAACTTGAAATAATCATTGGCCGTATCTGAGTTGTATATAAAATCATACAAAGAATCGTTCACATCAACCTCATCATCCTCGGTAAGTATATCCATAATAATATTTGCCGCATCCTCACCCATAGCTAAAGGATTGAGAAAGCGGTCGTCAAAATTTCTGGACAACACAAGCCATACCAACAGTTCTACTTCTTTGGCATTCACATCATTCTTATCAGGAACATGGGAATCAAAGAAAGGCAAAGAGTGTGTATATGCGAGCGAGTGCTTATGTACAAAGGCGTTCCATAACCCGATATCAGACATCTTGTCCTCATAGTAAATTGCCACATTAATGGCAATCTCTTTCTTCAGTTTATCTGCATCAGGCAAACTGATGTCCATATTCTTTATTCTATCATAAATACGATTTGCTACATCCACATACATGGGGCATGGCTGAATTCCAACCGGATAGTACGGAGAGAGATCATATGGAAATATTGTTCGTTTCATTTTATATTATGGTTGCAAGTGAGTATTTTATATAGTGGAAACACCATTGCGGTCATGGCTTGCCTTAAATGCATAAGGCAATGGCAAAAATAATGGCTTTCTCATACATCGCCAAATAAATGTAATATTTTTTGAGTCTATTTAACCATCATACTTTTTATAGAAACACAAACTTAACTTGAAAACGAGTCGTACATTATCTAATACAAGGGAAAAGTGGCAATATTGCTTTTGCCCTTACAAGGCGTTTGCTTTGATTCATTTGCATTATTCCAATATCGCTGACCCGGCACCATTTTGCTGTGAAGCCTCATTGTTTTGTTTTACGTGTTTGCCGAAGCCGAACACATAAGAAGCGCCCAATTTTACATAGCAATGACTATCCACTCCATAACCAGACTGCTTGCGGTCGAAATACCTGCTGTACATCTCATTGCTTGAATTCTTCCAGCTCCATGTGAATGGATTTGCAATCTGGGCCAATACATTCCATGATGAGTTTCCCCATCCTATACTCAAGGAGTAGGTTTCTTTATGTTTAGTCCATAATCCATTTATTTCACTTCCCGGTGCACTCTTATCTGAGAAATATTGAGCACCTATATTCCATCCACCGAAATACCAATAAGCTTGCAGCGAGTAGTTCACATCTACATGATCCGAGTTGAAAGGTTCGCCGTTATGGCAGAAAGGCATTGCTATTTGTCCTGCAATCTGCAATCTGTTTTGTAGCAGCCTCACTCGTCCGTAGGCTCCCGTTGTCAATGATGTGAAACCGCCCATAGGCTGTTCTATTGTTCGTAATATTCCGGTTGAGGATGGAGTATATACAAAGGCGTATCGGTCGCGTACCGACCATGCAGTGGCATAGACTGAAAAGCTGATACTGTTGTTCGGTATGCAGGTGTAAGTTATGCCATAGTCGAAACTCTTGTAGGGCTTAAGGGCAGGATTGCCGGTATAGCTCATCAACGGGTTTGACTGTACGACAGCCTCACTACGGTAAGACGAGAGTGGCACGGAGGTCATGTAGTGAAATACGGCTGAGATATAATTCTTTCCGTTGAACGAGTACTGAACCGATGCGTCTGCCCAAGGTTGGGTGGAATGTTCGATGGTTTGTCTATACTTCGAGTGGTCGTAATTGTATCCCACACCTAAATATATATAGTATTTATTCTTTGAAAATGAATAACCCAATCCCGGACCTATACGGTATGTAGTGAGTCGGTCGTACATGTCTGTAGTTCCTGAATATCTTGTCGAAGCTCTGTAAAACAGACCCTGACAGAAGATCTTCAGGTTTCCATAGTTGCCGAACGAGTGGTTGAACTGCAGTCTGGCGCGGACGGAATGAGAATCGTCCTCGGCATAATTGGGAAATTCAGCAGTCCCTTCTCTATAAAGGTTTGATTGCCGAGAATGGGTATATGAGTAGACGGGGTAGAAGTTGATTGTATTTCTCTTTCCCAGGATGAAATTCCAGTTGCCCGAATATGACAGAGAGTTCTGACGCATGGCTTCGTTCTTGTCGAAACTGATCAAGTCTATATTGTCGGGATAAATGCCGACAGTTCCCGTCGTGTTATTGATAGGCGTATGGTCGAAAGCTGCTCCGACAATGTTGCTGATAGTGATTTTATCGGTATTGTAGACAACTTTCAGGGTAGGCCACAATAATCTGTTGTGTCTATCGGCAGCTATGACCGATTCTGTCCGTCTGAATGTCTTTTCCGAGCCGTCATTCTGAGGAAGTCGGTAGGTCTCGAAGCTTTCTGCGAAATCATGTGTCGATTTACTATACGAAGCTCCCAATCCCAAATCAAAGGTGAATCTCTTTGACTGGAATTTACCAAAAAGGTTAATCTGACCGTCATTGGCTATAAAGCGTTCCGAGCCTAAAGTCTTTAAATAACCTCCATATTCATACCGTTTCATGACAAAGTTCACGACATGTGCATTACCAAGAAATCTTGGGTCGGATGGATAGTCGTAATATTCAACCTTTTTGACATCAGTAGTCCTCATGTTCTTTAAATCGTCTGTAGAAGCAGGAAGCCAGTCGATGAACACTCCCACAGACTTGTTGCTTACGGTGTTAATCTTTGTACCTGCTCCAAGTGCCAACTGAGGAATAGCCATGCGGTTAAGCAAATCTATTCCGCTTTGTGAAGCATTTTTCTGTTTTAAAGTAGGAAAATATGTTGAGACAGAGGCTGATATGTTTTGTTGATCAGCCTCAACCACTACCTCCTTTAATTGTATTGATAAAGAGTCGTTTGTTTTTACTTGTGCATCAAGAGTAAGGCAAAAACTTATACTGCAGAATAGCAAAAGCACTGTTTTGGTTAAGAGATATTTCATAAGCATTCTAAATTTTGTTTCAATCTAATATCTTCCTTTTGGGATGGTTTATTAGACTAACGTAAAAGGTATAGAATTATGAATGGTTATTAACTGTTTTTAAGTGTAATGAATCTAACAGTTCTCTTTAAAAATCGTATTTTTGCCATTAACAAAGACAAATGGTATTTCCGATAACAATAAGTGTGATATGTTATGAAGAAACTGATAGCTTTTTTAATATTCTTGTTGGCAGCAATGCAGGGGGCAACGGCGCAAGAAGTGCTGGGGCAGCAAATACCATTGCCTTTAGCTGATGACTATAAAAATACGGAGTTCCATCCTGTCGCGCCTTCCTACTCGGACATTCTAATGATGAAGGCGTTGTCTTCTTCCGAACTTCTTGCCATGCCTATAACACCACTTACGCCTATGCCGTTCGCTACAGAGCCACCGCTTGCCTACAAATATGACGCAAGCCATTCAGGGGCGATGTCGACAAAGATTTCAAAAGACTTGAAGTTTACTGCCGTTGGAACATACCGCAGTTACATAGGACTGATGGATGTGCAGTCGGTAAGTGGCAACATGCAATATAGCTTTGGAGCAATTAATATGCAGGGTGCGCTTATTGCCAACCGCTATCACTACTATAGGGGCATCATCTCGCAATACGGCATATCAGGACAGATAGTCTATAGCTTCAACCCAAATCTTTCAGCCACCATCTTTGGCACCTATTATAATACCAATCCATTCATCAGTATGGCGGCATTTCCATTCGTGCCTACAACAAGCTATGGTGGATATATGACCGTTGGCAACAACAGTTTCTATATGAACCTTGGCGTTGAACGCCGCTACAATACGTTCGAACACAAAATGGAGACAGTGCCTATCATTTCTCCTGCTTTCAAGATATCAAATAAAGTAACCATTGAACTGCCATTGGGCGACCTCGTGAAGCATGTTGTTGAGGATGTGGTTATGAAAAATCGCTGAACAGTAGGCTAATCGTATAAACAAGCTATTCCTATTTTGCTCAATATGAATGAGTGAAGTCCGGCTTCCTCCTACAGCGTGAACTTATATCCCGCCGTAATATACACAGCATGGTTGCGTGCCGAAGGTGAGTCGACCGTGGTGACCCAAGGGTCGTTTGACTTCAGGTTTATGGCCTTTCTGAATTCGAAGCAATATGAGGCGTCGAGGGTGATGTGCCGCCATTCATAGCTCAGGCCAAAGGGAATGCCAGCCACGATGTTGCGGAAGATGCTTTTCACACTCTCCGACTTCTTCTCCTTGTACGTCTCCCATAGATACATTGATGATGTGCCGTCGCCGAGATTCATGGTGCGAATGCTTTGTATGGTTATCTTGTCCTTTGCCGAGACGAGCAAGCCAGCCTGCACACCGATATGGGCTGCCAGTCCCTTCACGCCCGGGAAGTAAGCTTTTATCTGCAGAGGCACGGATACGTAAGTCACATCAAGTTTTTCATTTGCAGATGCGTATTTCTCTTTCTGCTCCTTGAATCTGGTGCCTATAAGACTGAAGTCGGCTCCCGTCGTCAGCGAGTAATACTGCGACAGTGGTATCTCCACGCTTGCTCCAAACGTGTATCCTGCTTTCCATTCCTTTGATGCTGTAAGTGCAGAGCCGTCCATCTTGGATATGGTTACACCTGCATGTGGAATGATTGACACACGGTGACCTTCGTTCTGAGCCGATGCCCACATAGGCAGCAGCGATATGACAACGGCAGATATGATATTTTTTATAGTGTTCATTTTCTTTTGTAAGTATATATTTCAGTTGTATTACACTGTTTACAGGTGAGCTTCATTTTGTCTTCTGTCTTGTCGCTGACGGTCCAGGTTTCTGTATAAAAACATTCGGGTATAATGAGTGCATTGATGTCTCCGGATTTAGTTATGTTTTCACCGTCCATTGTGAACCATTGGTCTAAGACAACAGTTCCAAATCTGTCCCATTTGTACGTTTTATGGTTATCCATAAAAGCGAGAGTATGGTAGAACAGCGAATTCCAACTGTCGTCATTCTGAGTGTCCATATCCGTGATACAGTTGCCATCCACAATGTAAGTATAGTGTGTGGTTACCCACTTGCCCAAGATGTATTCGGGCACAGGTTTCTTCATTATCTCGTCAGCCCGCAACATCTCTTCGGGCACGTCTTTCTTCACAAAGTGTTCCACACTATTATTATTGTCGCCATTGGCAAAGGCAAGCAATGAATTGTTACCCACGGCATACACATTCCAATTGGTTCCTGATGAGAGAATTGTGCAGTTGTCGTCGTCAAGTTCCACCTTAGCCGAATGATACTGCACGGTATGATGATAAGTCCCACTCCATATCTGTGATATGTCGGAGATATTGCCTTCTTCGTCTACGTAGAATCCACAGCCAGTCTCATTGTCCTGTTCCCAATAGCCCGTGAAGTCGGTCATGTTGAATCCCGACATCTTCATTCCTTCAAGTTCGCTTATCATCTTGTCGCCATCGCCAGGCAGCGACGTGAGTCTGTAGAAAGGCACCACAGATGTCTTGCCGTTATAGGCGAGATACATCTTTTGGTCGTCGTTTCCTGCCACGGTCACGTTGTAGTATTTGTCGTAGTCTTTTGGTAGTTGCATCTCATAGTGGTTGCCGTTCACACTCCACTTGCCCGTCTTGTATCCCAATTTATAAGGATTGTCAGTGACGCTGGTGTACATCCATTCTGTCACAGTATTGTCATTATGTACTACAATGCCTTGAATGGCACCGTCGCCATTTATGTCCTCACCTGCTATCTGCCAATAGCCAGTGATTGGCACATTGATGTCGGGTGATACTTTGGGGACTGTAAATGCTTGGTCGTCGCTGCATGATGTCAGCATAATGATGGCAAACAAGCATAATGAAAGGGTTGTGAAACAAACGTGTTTCATGATTTTGTGTATTTAGTTGTTAATATATTGCAAAACGCTACAAAGGTATAAATTTTACCTTTCCTCTCAACGCTCCTTCTCCAACTGTTTCAATAAAAACTCCTCCAACGTCTTCTTGTCGGGCAGCTGAAGCATATATGTAGACACGAAGAGTTGGTTGTCCATACCGGCAAGGGCATACTCCACCATTTTCTTTCCCTTGCGTGTGCAAAGGAGGATACCGATAGGAGGGTTGTCGCCGGGTTGCATCTCGTTCTCGCGGTAATGTGATACGTATGCGTTTAGCTGTCCGAAGTTCTCATAAGAGAATTCCTCGTTCTTTAATTCGATGATTACTCCGCAATGCAGAATGCGATTGTAGAACACAAGGTCGGGATAATAATACTCGTCGTCAATGATAATACGCTTTTGTCGAGACTCAAAGCAGAAACCCTTGCCAAGTTCAAGAATGAACTCTTGCAAATGACTGATGAGAGCTTCCTCCAAGTCATGCTCGTCAACTATATCCTGTGCCTTAAGTCCAAGAAACTCGAATGTGAAAGGCTGACGTATCTGCAACTCTGCGGAATCATGGCCTTGCACGGAAGGCAGCGACAATAGTTTGTCGGGATTGGCGCTTATACCAGCCCTAACGTATAGGTTTGTGCTTATCTGACGACGAAGCTCACGAACAGACCATGTACACTTGATGCACTCCTGCTCGTAGAAGTAGCGGGCGAGAGGGTCGTTGAGAGTCATAATCTCACGTAAATGAGTAAAAGACAAGTGAGAGATAATAGTTTTGCCTGGTGTTACAAATTGGTGCATCACTGTCGCACTTTTTTGTTTTCCAAAATCATCAGATACAGTTCGAAAAATATTAAGAGGTAGATTATCCGACATTTGTGGATAGAGTCTATAGAACTTTCTTGCCCATTTGAACAAAGTAGTTGTCATTCCCTTCCTATTCACTCTCTCCTCCAACTTCTTCAGCAGCTTCGCCCCATACTCAGCCCTATCCTTACCATTCTGTTCATATTCCACTATATAATATCCTATGAGCCAGTTGCGCATTGTCTGCATACGGTTTATCGCTTTGACAGCAGAAGAGAGGGCAGCATCGTGAGTTGTCTGAATTATGGAAGTCAAGTCGCCAAAGGAGTGAAGCGTGTTGCTCCAATCCTCAAAAGGAAGTTCCATGCCGTCATGGGTGTATGTTGATATTTCTTTCGCCATAATGTAGTAATTGTTTAGATTTTTACAAAGTTATAAAATGTAACTCATAATCAACAATACAATCTTCTAAAAAATCATAGAATTTAGGTATTGTGTAGTAGTTAAAACCGAGCTAATTTTGCAGCGGTGATAAGACCAAAACTTTAACCATAAATTTCTAAATAAAAACAACTGAAGATTATGAAGAAGACTGTAATCATCTATGGCACAAGCACCGGTACTTGTGAAGACTTGGCTGGCAGAATAGGAGCCAAATTGGGCGTAGACAACATCATCAACGTCACCGACCTTGACGACAGCGTTATTGCCGACAACGACAACCTGATTCTCGGCACATCAACATGGGGCGCAGGCGAGATGCAGGACGACTGGTATGATGGCATTAAGACGCTCAAGAATGCCAACCTTGAGGGCAAGACTGTGGCTCTTTTCGGCTGCGGCGACTCTGAGTCTTATCCCGACACTTTCGTGGGTGGAATGGCTGAGATATACAATGCTGTAAAGAAGGCTGGTGCCAACGTAATTGGAGCCGTGTCTACTGACGGCTATACATTCGACGACTCAGAATCGGTGGTTGACGGAAAGTTTGTGGGTCTGGCTCTCGACGAAGTCAACGAGGACAACAAGACCGATGAGCGTATCGACGCTTGGGTGGCTGAAATACAGCCTAATCTCTAACACACATATATTTGTTCTTACACTCACATTTTAATATCTCAAGTTTTCAATCATGCAGCAATCCACAGCATTACCCATAGACATGAAGGTTCTGATGAACCATATCTACGAATATCAGAAGGGAGTGCGCCGTATGGTGCTCTTCACTTTCAATAAGAAATATGAGGACTTTGCCATACGTAGACTGGAAAGCCAAAACATCAAATATGTCATCCAGCCAGTTGGCAACGAACGCCTGAATCTTTACTTCGGCAGGGAGGAGTGTCTTAATGCCATACGAATGATTGTGACACGTCCTCTCAACCAGCTCACTCCCGAAGAGGATTTCATGCTCGGTGCAATGCTCGGTTATGACATCTGTGCGCAATGCGAGAGATACTGTGAGCGTAAGGACAAATGCAACTGTAGTTGTAATTGCAACTGATTCAAGTGTTCAGAAACTCTTTTATCTGTGGAAGAAGCGATATAGCTTTTTCCTTTCCTGCTTCATATACCCTCCTCATCTTGTCCTCTTTAAGACTGAGTCTGCCAATGTCAAGTCTTTCGTCGGGACAGATGAGGAAAGTGTCGCCTTTCTTAAATTCAGAATGTATATAATCCAGTTGGTCGTTGTACATGATATGTCGTCTTGACATCAGTTCCGCCACCTTTGGATATTCCTTCAGAAACATCTTCATTGCCAGTCCTACATGTGCCTTCTTCTTGTAGTAGTCGGCTGGTTGTGTCAGAATCACCACATTTTTTCTGTATCCTTTAGCTTGAATGAACTTCAAGGGTATGCTGTCGGTTATTCCTCCGTCAAGATAGTGTCGTCCGTCAATCTCTACCGGACGCGCAAATATCGGCATTGAGGCAGAAGCCTGCATCCATCTCAATCCGATACCGTCGGCATCGTCTATCTCATGATATACGGGCAGGCCCTCGTCTATGTCTGTACACACGGCATAGAACTTCATGGGATTCTCCCGGTAAGCCTGGAAATCCATCGGGTCGTACTCGTATGGCAGCAGATGGTAGGAGAAATGCTCGTTGACATAGTTGCCAGTACGGAACAACGACCTCCAGCTCATATATTCCGGATTGTCCTTGAATCTGATATTGTATCTCAAGGCTCTGCCAGGCTGGTTGGACTTGTAGTTGCAGCCGAACAAAACTCCAGCCGAAACGCCTACTGCGGCATCAAACTTGATGCCGTTCTGCATAAAGACATCAAGTACACCGCTTGTGAACATAGCCCTCAAGCCTCCTCCTTCAAGAACAAGACCTATGGAAGACGCAGAGGGTGGTGTGGTGTTATATTCCTTTGTCATCTTTTATTCTTCCTTTTATTTTAATTGATGTCCACAAAGTTATAGAAAATTATTTACAATCCACAATAATTTTCCTTTTGGGATTTAACTGAATGAACTCCGAATAACAATATTTCTGTGAAAGTTCACAAAGTTGTGGTCCACGACTTTGTGAACTTTATTTTTTTCTTTAACTTTGCAATAGTAATAATGACTGAAAGTTATGGAAAAAGCTTTTGTATATGGTATGTCGGTAGGTGGCAACAACTTCACCGACCGAATTGAAGAAACCAAGCGCATCAAGCTTGATTTTGAAAATGGCATCAATGTTATTCTCATTTCTCCACGACGCATGGGAAAAACTTCGCTTATAAAAAAAGTTATTTCGGAGATAGACAATCCGATGCTTAAAATCGTATATATGGATATATATGACTGCCGTAGTGAATACGATTTCTATAATCGATTTGCCGAAACTATAATGAAATCCACTGGCAATCATCTGGAGCAAGTGATGGAGAACATTAAGCGTTTCTTGGTTAGAATTTCGCCAAAGCTGTCATTTAGTCCAGAACCTAATTCTGAGTTTTCTGTTTCATTGGGAATAACGCCAAAGGATTATTCTCCAGAAGAAATCTTGGATCTTCCAGAACGTATAGCTAAGGAACAGGGCATCAGACTTGTGGTATGTATTGATGAGTTTCAGCAGATAGGGGAGTTTCCCGATTCGCTGACTATACAAAAACGACTGCGTGGTGTTTGGCAGCACCATCAGAATGTGTCTTATTGTTTCTTTGGCAGCAAGAAGCATCTGATGGAGAACATTTTCCAAAGTCGTCGCATGCCTTTCTATCAGTTTGGCGAAATGCTACATCTCAAGTGCATTCCAACGGAATATTGGGTGCCTTTTATTTGTTCTCGATTTGAGAAGTTTGGCAAGAAGATAAGCGAAGAGTATGCCCGCAGAATCTGTCAAGAAGTTAGGAACTATTCCTCTTATGTGCAGCAACTTGCATGGAACGTGATGGCTGAAACGGAGAATGAGGTTGATGAGGAGAGTTTCACAGAAGGTCTGAAGGCCTTGTTGGAGCAAAACAGCAGTCTCTTTATACAACAGACGGAGGGGCTTACTACCTATCAACTCAACTTTATTCGTCTTTTGTGTAATGGCATTCATTCTGGATTTACCACTCAATCGGTCGCTGAGTCATATCCCCTTGGCAGCAAGTCGAATGTCGACCGCATAAAGAAAAGTCTGATAGACAAAGAGATTATTACTATTGAGAAGGATGGCGTATATCTTGCGGATTGTGTGTTTGAACTATGGTTTAAAAGAGAAATGATGTAGCTGGTAGCATAAGTAGCGTTGTTTTTAGGGATTTTCCCCTCAACTAATAGGGAATTTTCTCCATTCTGTCCGATATGAATAAGCTACTTTTGCAAGCATAAAAAAATAAAGCAAACAATAACTTTCAATAAAACGAATATTGCTTATGAAGAGAAATGAATGGATGGCAATTATAGTCACAAGCTTTATGATGTTAGCGGTATGCCTCTCGGCATCGGCAAAGGTGAATAAGACGGTGGAGCGAGGTATGACCAAGCAGGAGGTTATAGCCATACTGGGACAGCCGAAGCTCACGAGCTTCGACGCTTACGGCGACAAGTGGGAGTACTACAAGATGAATGTCTTAACAGGCGAGAGCAAGCGCATCGTCGTAGGCTTTGACCTTAACGGTAGGGTAGTGGCTTATGAAACTAAATTTTGGGATGACAACACTAATAGCGAAATCGGAAGCTGCAATCAGCGACCTACTCTTCCTCCATCTGGAGTAGGTCCTGACGGTCCGATTTATTACGGCTACTGTCTCGACGACGCCTCCTTCAGCCGACTGTACAACAAGGTGAAGAATGCAAACTTCGACGACAACAAGTTCGACCTGATAGAGGTGGCAAGTCTCGGCTGTTACTATTCATGTGCCCAGACAGCCCGCATGATGAGGCTCTTTACGTTCGGCGACAAGCAACTCAGAGTGCTCCGCATGATGGCTCCACATATTGTAGACCCGCAGAACGCCACTGACATCTACAATGTGTTGACATTCGACAGCGAGAAATCAAAGGCAGGAGAGATTATAAGAAATTCAAGACAGTAATAAAAAAAGTAGCGGAGGCCTCATACCTCCGCTACTTTTTTTATCCTGCAACACACATATACAGAGCGAACATCCAGTGGGCACTGATGGCTGCTACGAGTCCGCCGCAGAAATGCGCCATGATGGCTTTGGGTGTAAGGTCGCGATAGCCGATGGAGTCGAGCATGGCGGTATGGGTGCTGAGGAATCCGCTCCAGCACATACCGATGGCCGTGAATACGGCTATGGCATTGCCGTCAATCCATCCGTGAGTGATGAATCCCGGAATCAGACTGAGGGCTGCACCTACCGCTCCGAGAGCAGTAATCGGGAAGGCTACGAGGTGCGGGTCGTGGAATCCGAACAGCCACTCGAATACGAAGTCAATCTTATTGGCAAGCCAAGGCAGCAGTTCTACGCCCTGATAGGCAGCGCCGTTGTACGTTCCGTCCACAGCCGGACCGAACGTAAATATCATCACAAAGGTAGAGATGATGAGCACGCCGGGGATGATGGCAATGCCCACCTCTACACCGCTGCGTCCGCCGTCGAGCATAGCGTTGAGCAGACGGATGAATACGGTCTTCTCGGTCTTCTTGTCTTCCTCCTCTTCTTCCTTTATATCTTCCTTCGATACGGCATCCTCAACGGCATATTGCGGATAGGCCTTGAGCACGAAGCGCTGCATCAGCCGTGTGGAGCATACGCATCCGCAGCACGCTCCTACAAGTCCTATGAGCGGGGCGACGTAATATCCCTGGCTTGCCATGAACACTATGACGAGCAGTCCCATTCCGAATGCCGTGCCGAAGTTGGTGAGCGATATGAACTGGTACTTCTTGAAGTAGCTTGCAAAGCGCTTGTCGTTGGCAAGCGAGATGATGGCGGGATTGTCCGATAGGAATGTCATCACGGCGCCCAACGATGTCACGCCGGGCAGATTGAATATAGGGCGCATCAGCGGACGCAGCGTGCGCTCAAGCAAAGCCACCACGCCAAACTCCACAAACACTCTGCCCAGGGCACCCGTTATCACACATATACTCATCAGATAGAACACGGTGTTGAGCAAAAGGTCGTGGGCTGTCTTCATGATTGTGTTGAGCATGTTGGGTACGCCCATTATTATGCCCAGATAGCCGAACAAGACTATTACTGACGCGATGCACCACACTCCGCTCGGAATGAGTGTCTTGCTTTTTTGATTGTTCTTACTCATAGTTCATAAATTATTAACCATTGTCCATTAACTTCACGAGCGAAGCGAGTTATCTTCCTATAACTTCCAATAACTTCTTTCGCTTGCGAAACTTAGGTTATTTGCTTTTCCACGACAGCAGATGCAGTTTGGCTATGAATGCCAGTCGCACAGTAGTCTGATTGTCTTTCATTGTTCCGGCAGGGTTGGTGTTGGTGCCGGTAGAGTGCGATACGGCAAGGCTTACACGCACGTCGGGCTTGCCCTTTGTGGGGAAGTATTCCAATCCACCGCCGTAGGCAGTCATCTCAGTGCCCGGCAACACACACTTGTCAGCTTCGGTGTCGGTGCGGTTCACGTCGTAAGCGAACTTGCCGAACAGTCCGAGATGCGGAATAAGACGGTAGTCGAGGCGCGCCATCACCGAACAGTCCTTGAAGAAGTAAGTCTGATGGCTTGCCGCACGGTTCATAAAGTCGAGTTCCAGAGAAGCATTGCCTGCGTTGAATTTGTTGCCGAGGGCAATGTACGAGATAAATTTACCGGGCATATACTCAATCATATTTGCCGAATAGAGAGTGTTGAGCCAGCCATAGTTGCCTGCCCAGTGCAGATGATAAGCCATCATGTCGCGGTTGGCAGGAGTGTTGAATAGGCTTTGTGTCACCTGACCGGTGAAACGGCTCTTGCCGTTGGTGGTAGTATATGTAGCGCTGGCGCCAAACTGGAACGGAGCGATGTTGTTCCAGAATTCCGAAGCGAGGTATATGTCGATAGGGCAGCGGTCGTACTCATATCCGCCTACCATAGCCACCTGCTTACCGGCTGCTACGTTCCAGTGGTTGCTCAGCTTATAGTCGAGATATACCCAGTCGGTGCCGTCAAATCGGTCGTTTTCGTTCTTCTTTTGGTTGATGCGCTGACGCCAAGAGTAGGTGAGGCGGTCGGTAATCTGTCCGCTTACGCTGAACATAAAGTAGTCGCCTTTGAATCCCGAGGCATCGTGGCGTATCTGGTGGTCGACGCGGTCGTTAAGATAACTCACGCGAGTCTGAAGGTCGATGTTTACGCTGGGCTTGAATTCGCCATCGGCAAGCGATGGTGTTGCCACACTGAGCAAACCCGCAATGAGGACATGGTATGGTCTCATATAATGAATAATTAGTTTAATAGATTTTGGGTTATTATTAACATTGCAAAAGTAATAAATAAATTTGATTTGTCAGAAATATCTTGTAATTTTGTGATATAAATAATAAATTACCGTATCTAACCAATTTACTATGACACAGAAGATCTTAAAATTGCTATTGTTCTTATTATCGTTCAGCGCTGCGGCTTCAGCCCAATTCGTAGGGTTTGAGGACCGGATTCCGCAAAACTTCAAATGCACGAATCCCCAGGAACTCACCCTTTCTACAGCCTATTATAAGGAAGGTGCGAAGAGCTTGGAATGGAATTTCACACCAGGCAGCGTGATTGACGTTGCTGCTGAAAAACCCTTCGCTGCGAACGACGCTGGCGGCATAATGTTATGGATATACAACGAGCGGCAGCAAAGCGACTCGTTGCGATTCGAATTCTACGCCCCCAACGGCGACGTATCTTATCGGTTTGCTTTCCGCCTTTATTCTGCCGGATGGCGTGCCTGCTGGATTGGCTTCAAAAACATGCAGGGCGACAAGAAGAACCATAACGTTGCCGGCTACCGCATCATTGCTCCCGAGCGCAAGGGTAGGGTATATCTCGACCGCCTCACCTTCCCAGTGAAGAAGATAAACGACCGCACCACTCCCGACCTTCAGATGCCCAGCAACAATTCGCTGACCTATCGCGACCTCTGGCACTGGTGCCGTGTGTGGCAGTGGGAACAGTACAAGTACGACATTCCTTTGGCCAAGCAGCTGACAGCCGACGAGAAGCAAGACCTCGCAACTGTTGAAAAGCGACTCACTGAGGCTCTCAACGTGCGCGTAGCTCCAAAGAAACAGGTAGAGAAAGCTTACGCTACATTCAAGAAAGTGAATATACGCAAGAGCGGCGACGGCTTCACCGGTGCTCCGATTGTAGCCCCCGATGAACTCAATCGCAAGAATGGCGAGATAACTCTCAATGATGTTGAGGACATGCTTGCAGGTTTTGCTCTTGACGCCTATTGCAATCACTCGGCTGAGGCATCCAATAATTACTTCCTCGTTTGGGACTATGCCATCAATCAGGGATTCGCCTTCGGCAGCGGAATGGGCACCAACCATCACTACGGCTATCAGATTCGCCGCGTGTACAACACCGCATGGCTCATGCGCGATGCTATATGGCGTTCGAAGAATCGCGACAACATACTCTCGGCACTCATCTTCTGGTCGGCATTGCAGGAGACTCGCGTCCCTGCCAAAGCAGGACGTGACGAGCTGCTCGACTCGTGGCACACTCTGCTCATGGCAAAGACCGTATCGTCTTTGCTTATGGTCAATCCGTGCGAACGTGCCCGTGCCCTTGCCGGACTGACACGTTGGCTCAGCGGAACACTTCAGTATACTCCCGGAACAATAGGCGGCATCAAGGTCGACGGCACCACCTTCCATCATGGCGGTTTCTATCCTGCCTACACTACGGGCGTGCTTGCCATGATAGGCCAGTACATCTCGCTCACCAACCATACTCGTTACGTGCCTACGGTTGAGGCTCGTCAGGTGCTGAAGCAGGCTTTCCTCTCAATGCGCAATTACAGCAACATGTACGAGTGGGGCGTAGGCATCAGTGGCCGCCATCCGTTCGGCTCGTCGATGAAGGACGACGACATAGCCTCGTTTGCATATCTGGCACTTGCCGGCGACCTCTCGGGCGAAGGCAACAAGTTCGACCATCATCTTGCAGCCGACTATCTGCGCCTCTGCAAGAAGAACACTCCCGAAGCTGCCTACTTCCGTAAGGAGGGCATCAAGCCTGCCAAGGCTCCGCAGGGATTCTTCGTGTACAACTACGGTTCGGCAGGCATCTTCCGCCGCAGCGACTGGATGGTGACGCTGAAGGGCTACACCACCGACGTGTGGGGTTCGGAGATATACAAGAAGGACAACCGCTACGGCCGCTACCAGAGCTACGGCTCGGTACAGATTATGGGCTATCCGTCGCGTAAGGCGAGCGGTTTTGACGAGAATGGTTGGGACTGGAACCGCCTGCCCGGTACCACTACCATTCATCTGCCGTTCGATATGCTCGACAGTCCGCTTCCCGGCACTACTATGGCACACAGCAAGGAGAACTTCTCCGGAACGAGTTCGCTTGAGGGAATGAACGGTATGTTTGCCATGAAGCTAATGGAGCGCAAGATGAAGAACTTCACTCCCGACTTCGTAGCACGTAAGTCGGTGTTCTGTTTCGACAACCGTATGGTTTGTCTCGGCACCGGCATCAACAATAGCAATGCCTCTTATCCTACCGAGACCACTCTCTTCCAGAGCACATTCACTAAGGGCAAGAGCGACATTTATGTTGACGGTAAGCTGAAGGATGCCGCTTTCAGCATGGAGCTGAACGACGGCAAGGCACACTGCATTCAGGACGGCTACAACAACTACTACATCTTCAATTCAGGCGACGTCCGTGTGCAGATAGCCGAGCAGGAGTCGTGCCACGAGAAGACCCGCAAGCCAACTCAAGGAACGTTTGCCTCGGCATATATCAACCACGGTGTGTCGCCCAAGGATGCCTCATACGAATATCTGGTACTCGTACAGCCCACCAAGCAGGAACTTGACGCTGCCCGCAGCAAGGCGCCTTATCAGATACTCTGCAAGGACAACACTGCCCACGTTGTGACGGACAAGCTCACGGGTATCACAGCCTACGCTGCCTTCGACACCTATCAGCCGCAAGGCGACAAGCTGTTCAGTCTGATCCCTGCCGAGACAATGGTGATGCAGAAGGCTTCGGACAAGGGTGTCGTGATGAGCGTGTGCGACCCTAACCTGAATATCTCGGAGAAGACATTCACCACTAAGGAACCAAGCCGACCCATCGTGAAGAAGATTGTGATGAAGGGCAAGTGGAACCTGGCACAGCCTAACGACAAGGTAAAGGTACAGACCACAGCCACGGAGACAACTCTCACTGTGACTTGCCAGCACGGTCAGCCGGTGGAGTTTAGGATGATTAAGGGATAAAGCCCTACCCTGGAAGCCCCTCCCCGTAGGGAGAGGAGTGATGTGCTATGCAGGAGGTAAGGCACTAATAAAATGGAAAGGCTGACTCCGATTTCCATTGCATTCTACGCCCCGTAACGGGGTGAGTGATTTCAAGTTCGGCGGCATTCAGATACATTCTGGGTGCCGCCGTTCCGCGTCCATACAGCGGGTCGCCGAGTATCGGGGTGGCGAGTCCGAGAGGGTGGGCACAGTGTACGCGCAACTGATGTGTGCGCCCCGTGTGGGGAAATAGCCATACGAGGGTGCGATGGTTTTGTGTGCTTACGACACGATATGTGGTGACCGACGGTTTGCCATGCTCCATGTCGACACGTTGGCGCGGACGATCCGTTATGTCGGGCATCAGGGGCAGACTGATGGTGCCCTGCTGCAAGGCAGGAACGCCGTCGAGCACAGCCTCGTAGCGCTTGGCTGCGGTGCGGCAGGCAAACTGCTGCTGCAAGGAATGATAGGCTTCGAGGGTACGGGCTACAACCATCAGTCCGCTGGTGTCGCGGTCGAGCCGGTGCACCATTATCGGATTGCCGTCATACTGGTGCCAACGCTGGCGCATTATCGACTCTACGCTCTCCACATTGTCCTTGCCCGGCACCGAGAGCATGCCTGCCGGCTTGTCGACAACGCATATTGCGTCGTCCTCATACACTATCTTCAGCTCTTCCGATGCGGTCGCTGTGAGCGGATTGGGTTCTACGTCGAGCCCCTGAAGCATGTGCGTCAGTATGGGCAGACACTTTGAACGGCATGCGGGATAATAGCTCAGATGATGGCGTATCTCCTGCCGTGGCGACTCGCCCCACCAGAATTCAGCCATGCACACGGGCTGTAGTCCGTGGCTGTAGGCATACTGCAACAGTTTGGGTGCGCAGCAGTCGCCAGCCCCGGCTGGTGGAATGCCGTGTGTGGTGGTGCTGAATATGTCGATGAGGTTGCGCTCTTCGCCACGCGCGTTGAGCATGCGGTATTGCATGAAGAGCCACCGTTGCAGTTCGTCGCTCATGCTGCGGCGGCGCTGTCGCAATGCAGCTATGCGCTCGTCGTATTGAAATGTAAGGGCATGGGCAGCCGAGAGTTCCATGTCGAGACGTTGTTTCAGTCGGCGCAGGTCGGCTTTCAGCGTCTGGCTCTCGCGCGTCATGGCAGCCGTTTCAGCCTCGCTGATGTGCACGAGTCCTGCCTGGGCATCGCTGCGACGGCGGTCGCGCTCAGCCTTGGCGCTTGCTATGTGCTGCTTCATGGCAGCAATACGGTCGGCAGCCTTCTGTCGCAGCGCCGCTTCTTCGGCTTTGACACGCTTGTATTCATCCGAATGGCGTATGCAGTCTATCTCTCTGTTGATGTCGGATATGCTGCGTTCGGTCACCTTAAAGTGTCCGTCGGGCTGTTGGGCATCGAATACGGGTGGCACAAAGTAAGCCCAGTCGTTGCGTCCGGCAAGCAATCCGGAGTAAGCGGCAATAAATCCTAACTCGCAACTCCTAACTCCTAATTCGTAATTCCTAACTCCTAATTCGTATCTCACCACCAGTACACCGAACATTTTGCCACAACTCGTCTCGCCCTGCCATACGCCCGACTCGACGATGTGGTGCTCGACTTCGGCGGCGGCAAGGCGGCATAGCGGATGCGGCTCGTAGCAAAACGGGAAGGTGAACTGGTGGGGTGGCTGTATGTCGGTATTTAAATGATGTACGATTTTATTCATAGTGACAAGTAGACGAGTAGACGAGTAGACATGCTTTGTCTACCCACGTGAATACTCATTTGGCGTGATGCCGTAGGTTTTCTGAAACACTTTTGAGAAATAGCTTGAGTTGGAGAATCCCACCATATACATCACCTCCGACACCGAGAACCGTCCCTCGCGCAGCATGATGGCGGCGCGTTGCATGCGTATATGGCGAATGAATTCAACGGGAGTCTTGCCCGTCATCTGCTTCACCTTGCGATAGAGCAGCTTCGAACCCAGTCCGAGCAATTCCTGGAGGCGCGTAACGTTGAAGTCGGAGTCGGCTATATGCGCCTCTACGGTGTCTGTAATCTTGGCGAGCAGACGAGCGTCGGCAGTGTCGATGTCAATGTCTTTTGGTGTTGCGGTGTCGCTGCCAGCGTGCTGAGTTGACGTTGAGGCTGTCTGAGCAGGTGCAAAGCCGATAGTCACGACGGTAAGGTTGTCGGTGCTCTCCACTGCTGTCAGCGCCCCTTGCTGCTCGGCAAATTCACGAACGAGGGCGAGCGTGTTGGTGGAGTCGGGCTTGCTGTTGTCGGCTACTGAGTAGTAGCGGTTGAACACAAACGGTATGTCGGTCTGATGTATCGTCATGCCGGGTATCGACACGTTCAGCTTCACCCTCTTGTCGTCGGCTGTAAGGGTCAGGTGTAGGGGCTCGTCGTCGGTGCGGTTGTTGACGGCGAAGTCGATAAGCTCAGCCAGTACGGGCTGCAGGCGCACCACGTCGACACACACGTAGGCAGTAGGCACATCGGTGCGATAGTCAATCTCCACCGCCTTGCCGTAGCGCGAGCGTGCATCGTCGGCTGCGCGTCGGCAGAAATCAACGATGTCGAGCGTTGTCTTCGGTGTATAGTCGGAGTCGGTTTTGGATTGCTGCACGTCGAGAGCCTTATACACAAGCATGTTCATGTCAACTACGTCGTGGCGCATCTGCTCCAGTCGACGCACGCCGCTGGTGTCCTTTTCGGCATGAAGCATGTCGAGCACCGAGCCGAACAGCGAGCCGAGCGGCTGCTTGATCTGTCTCGACAGATTGTCGAAGAACTGCGAGCGTGCTGCCGACTCCTGCATGATGCGCTCCTTGGCGGCACGCTCCTCGTGCAGACGGCGTCGCATCATGTAGAAGTTCATTATCCACACGAGCAATGCTGCAATCACAAGCAGATAAACAATCTTAGCCCACAGCGACCAGTACCATGGCGGAAGGATGGTAACGCCATAGCTGAGCACGTCGTCGCTGGCTTCGCCCAAGGCATCAATCTGGCGCACTTCAAGCGTATAGCTGCCCGGAGGAAGGGCGTTGTAGCTTATCTCGTGGCGCTCGCCGTGCATGTATTGCCACGTGCGGTCGATGCCTTTCAGACGATAGGCGTACACGCAGGGTTGCTGTCCCGAGAAGGGAAGGTCGGACAGTTGGAACGTGACGTTGTTCTGTGTGGAGGCGAGCGTCACTGCCGACAGATATGCCGTGCTACCCTCTTCGGGTACAAACGACTTGCCGTCGACCATCATGCCCGACATGAACATGTGGCTGTGCTGCCGCTTCTCGTTCATACGGGCAGTGGGTATGCTCACCACAGCGTCGTTGCCGCCAAGCAGAACGCTGCCTGACACGCGGTCGTAACAGATGGCAAGCGGACGGAATCCGGGCACGGCGAAGCGTAGCGATGTTCCGTCGGCACGCAATATGCAGCAGTCGTTGCCCATGACAGCCCACATGTCGCCCTCTACCTGACACAGCATTGCAGAGGCTTCGTCTCCATATCCGGCTATGCTGAAGCTGCGGTCGGCGCCGGCAGAGATTCCGAAGCGGCGTATCTCACCATCCATTGCCGCCCAGAGGTTGCCCTCGCGGTCGGCAGCAAGGTCGTTGATGATGCGGTCTTTGCCTACGACGTGCTCCACACGCATCGTCTTGGGGTCGATACGGTCGAGTCCGCGGTCGTACATTCGCGCCCATATGCGGCCGCGTCCGTCCCTGACGAGCTGCCACACGTGTATGCCCTGCAACTGCGAGAGCAGATGTCGGTCGGCTACTACCACGCCATCGGTGGCGTTGAGCAGCTTCTGCTTAGCCACCACGAAAACGCCTCCCATATACGAGCATATCCAGTAGCGTCCCATTCCGTCGTCCACAACGTCGTAAGCCCACGCCGTGCTGTAGCGTCGCGAGTGGTCTACCACCACGACGTTGCGCATCTGTCGTGTCTGCGGATTGTATATGTTGAGTCCGTGGTCGGTGCATACGAGCACACGGCCTTCACGGTCTGAATAGACACGGCGCACACGGTTGTGCGACATATAGTGTGTAGTTGAGGTCTGCCGATACCACGCCATGTCGGCACCCGCATCGGGCAGGAATCCATGCCGTGCGCTGTAGCCGATGAGTCCGTTGGTGCCGCCGAGCCACAGCATATTGTCTGTGCTGCGGAATATGAGATGCAGACAGTTGCCGTCGCCCGTACGTGTGATGTCGCTGAGCGGAGTGTAGGTGTAGAATGGGCGCTGCTGTATGTGCGACACGCCCTGGTCGGTGCCAGCCCAGAGGTTGCCCCAGCGGTCGCTGAACACCGCCCACACTATGTTGTTGGCTATGGAGCGAGCCGAGCGCGAGTCGTGCAGAGCATGGCGCACGGCATTTGTTACCTTGTTATATATGAACATTCCGTTGTCTGTGCCTGCATATATGTTGTCGCCGTGCAATGCAAGCGACTTGATGGAGTTGCCAGTGAGCGGCGCTACGGGCTGTAATGTGTGCCAGTCGTAACGGAAGAGCGCGCCTTCGGTGCCTATCCACACGTCATTGGTGCCACGGTCGGGGGCGAGAGCGTTGACGAGCGGCTGCGGACTGTTGCCTATTGATATGCGGCGCACGCTGCCATTGGGCAAGCGTAGCGCCAGTCCGCCTAAGGTTCCGACAAGCAGTCCGCGAGGGGTGGACAGCAGCGAGTACACGTTCTGCAACTGTCGGTTCTCCAGACGTATGTCGTTGGCGGCGAGGCTGCAGCTGTACAGTCCCGTCGCGCTGCCCATCCATAGGCGTCCTTCGTGCATAGCCACGGCACGAATGTCCTTGGGCGACTGACCGAGGGGTTGCTTGTAGCGTCCGCTTCGTATGTCGTATACGAGCAGTCCGCGCTCCGTTCCCATATATATGATGTTGTGGCTGACGAGCATCGAGTGTATGCGTGTGGCTATCGTAGTGCCGTTGGCAGAAGTGTTGTGCGGTATGGTGCGGTAGCCGTCGTACGAGTATAGTCCGCCCTCAGTGCCGAGCCATACCATTCCCTGCTCGTCCTGTGCAATGGAGCACACGGTCGATGCCTCGGCAATGGATATATTGCTGAAGGTCTGGGCTGAAGTCAGCGCTGAGAGTAGTGTAAGGATAAAGGTAAAAAGTAAATTCTTCATTCCAACGTTAGTGGATTATGGTGTATTTTTTATGTTTTTGTTTCACGGCGTTAAATTACAAAAAAAATGTCAGACACGGAAGACATTTCGGTCTTTTGCTCTTTACATTTTTGCCAAACCCTTTGTTTATGGGCGTTTGCGGGCGTTTTTGTCTGTTTTGTTTTGTCTTTTGTCCAATATGTAATGCGGTGTTTTTATCAACTGTCGTAATTTTGCAACCGACGAAAAACCTATCCGTTTCAAATCTTCAAGTGAATAAGTGAAAAGGGAAAAGTGAAAAATTCTCTACCGTAAGGAATTAAAATTTAAAACCATAATTTACCTAAACGTTTTCAACATGAACCAAACAAAAGGAAACAAATGTAGCCGTTTCTTTGCGTTGCTTCTGGCCGGTGTTCTCTCGGTAGCATCGCTTTCGGCGCAGGCGCAGAACCGCACCATCAAAGGATGCATCACCGACGCCAATAACAAAGAACCGCTTATGGGCGCCACCATCACATTGGACGGAGGCAAAACGGGTGCCGTGACCGATCTCGACGGCAACTACACTCTCGTCGTTCCGGCAGGAACCAAGCAAATCACAGTATCTTATATTGGTTATATAGCCAAAACCGTGCAGCTCAACGGCGACGTAATCAACATCACACTCGACTCCAACGACCGTCAGTTGGGCGAGGTTGTGGTGGTGGGTTATGGTACCGCACGCAAGAGCGATCTTACGGGTTCGGTGGCAACTGTCAGTGCCAAGGACTTCAACAAGGGCTCTATTTCGTCGCCTGAGCAGCTCATCAATGGCAAGGTTTCGGGTGTTCAGATCATGTCGAACTCCGGTTCGGCATCGGCAGGTAGCACTATTCGCGTACGTGGTGGTGCTTCATTGAACGCTTCTAACGACCCGCTTATCGTGCTCGACGGTGTGCCTTTGGAGCATGGCGGAATCTCGGGCAATAGCGACAACTTCCTCAGCATGATCAATCCGGCCGACATCGAGAGCATGACTGTGCTGAAGGATGCTTCGTCGACAGCCATCTATGGTTCGCGTGCGTCGAACGGTGTAATAATCATCACCACAAAGAAGGGACAGCAGGGAGGCGTGAAGGTCAACTTCAACACTACCAATAGCATCCAGACTCGCGCCCAGATGGTGGAAATGCTGAGCCGCGACCAATTTGTGAACGTTATCAACCAATATGGCACCGACAACCAGAAGTCGCTCTTGGGCGATGCCAATACCGACTGGAACGACGAGGTTTATCGCACTGCTTTCGGCACCGACAACAACTTGAGCGTCAGCGGTAGCATGGGCAAGTGGCTGCCGTTCCGCGTGTCGGTGGGCTATTTCAACCAGAGCGGATTGGTACGCAAGGACAATGTGGAGCGCTGGACGGGCAACGTTGTGCTCACCCCAAGCTTCTTCCAGGATCACCTGAAGCTGACCATCAACGCCAAGGGAACGCTCAACAACAACTCGTTTAATAATGGCGGAGCCGTCTGGGCAGCCGCAACATTCAACCCCACCATACCCGTTTATTCTGGCAATAATAGCTACGGCGGATTCAACGAGGCTCTCGATGCCGACGGTTATCCCGTGAATGCTGGTGTGAGAAACCCTCGCGGACTGGTTGACCTATATGATTCGAAGAGCAAGGTGAGCCGCTTCATCGGTTCGATGGACGTAGACTATAAGGTTCACTTCCTGCCCGAACTCAAGTTCCACGCCACTGTCGGAGCCGACTATGCCAAGGGCGACGGCACCATCTATGTGCCGGGATATGCAGCCCAGGCATTCAACAAGGACGAGTCGTTGAGCGGTAGCGACTACAAGTATGGTCCGCAGAAGAACGAGAACCGTCTGCTCACTCTCTATGCCAACTACGCCAAGTACTTCGACGAGCTTAAGAGCAACGTAGACCTCACCGCCGGTTACGACTATCAGTACTGGAAGAGCACCACACCTCTTTATTATACCAAGAGTGGAGCAGGCACAACGCTGTCTACAGTGAAGGCTTCCGACTATCGCCACGTGATGCTGTCGTACTACGGTCGTCTGAACTATTCGTTCGACGGTAAGTATCTCCTTACAGCTACTGTTCGTCGCGACGCTTCTTCACGATTCTCTAAGGACACCCGTTGGGGTACCTTCCCGTCAGTAGCATTGGGCTGGACATTGACCGAGGAGCCGTGGCTGAAGGACAACAAGGTGCTCTCCAACCTCAAGCTCCGCGCCTCGTACGGTGTTACGGGCCAGCAGGAAGGCATCGGCAACTACAACTATCTGCCCGTCTACACTTCGAGTGTGACTGGTGCCGAGGCGCTCATCAACGGACAGTACATCAAAACTTATCGCCCGGAGGCATACGTAGAGAATCTGAAATGGGAGACAACATCATCTTGGAACTTCGGTGTTGACTTCGGATTCCTCAAGGGAAGACTCACTGGAGCTGTCGATTTCTATACACGTAAGACAAAGGACCTGCTCGCTTCGGTACCGACAGCAGCCGGCACCAACTTCTCGAAGACAATCCTCACCAATGTGGGCAATGTGGACAGCAAGGGTGTTGAGGTTTCGCTCAACGCTACACCTATCCAGACTAAGGACTGGGAGTGGAACCTGAGCTACAACTTCACATGGCAGAACATGAAGGTGAAGAACCTCTCGCTCACCAAGGGTGGCAACCAGACCAATGTCAAGGTGGGCCCGTCGATCGATGCTTATCAGTTCCAGGTACTCACTGAGGGCTACGAACCGTACATGTTCTATGTATATCATCAGCTCTACAACCGCGAGACGGGCAAGCCAATCGAAGGCGCTTATGCCGACCTTAACAAGGATGGCGAGATAAACGAAGCCGACCTCTACCGCTATCATTCGCCCGCTCCTAAATATATTATGGGTCTCAGCACTTCGCTCCGCTACAAACAGCTTACGCTGGGCATGAGCTTCCGCGCCAACATCGGCAACTACGTATATAACGGAATGGCTATGAACGCTGGCGCATGGGAGACCGTGAGCTACAACAACTCACAGCTCAACAACCTCAACGCAAGCTTCCTGAAGACCGGATTCAAGACCCGCCAGTATCTGTCGGACTACTATGTGGAGAACGCTTCGTTCCTTAAACTCGACAATCTCAGCCTCAGCTACAACGTGGGCAAGATAAGCAAGTGGGCATCGCTCACCGTGTCGGCTATGGTTCAGAATGTGTTCACAATCACGGGATACTCGGGAGCCGACCCTGAGGTGCCCAACGGAATGGACAACTCGTTCTACCCACGTCCACGCACTTACTCACTCAGCCTCGGACTGCAGTTCTAAGGGAAGAGTGAAGAATTAAGAGTGAAGAATCCTAATGCTTTAAATACTAAAAAGAAAACTATAATGAAACTAAAGAATATATTATACGGCGTGATGATGGGAACTGCGGTGCTGACCGGCACTACAAGTTGTGTTTCCGATCTCGACCAATATCCTAAGACGGAAACCACCTCGAAGGATGTCTATACTTCACTGGCCAACTACGAAGCGGTGCTTGGCAAGATATACGCTTCAATGGTAACGAGCGGTCAAGGCAAAGGCGGCGACAACAAAGACATGGAGTCTGTACTGAACGCTGGCAACGGTTTCGACTATATGCGTATGTTTATCAATCTGCAGGAGTGCGGAACCGATGAGTTTGCCTCTACCTGGCTCACTGGCGAGCAGACCACCGGACTGAGTTATCTCTCATGGGATGCCAACGACGCTTGGGTGTCTGACATGTACTATCGTATATATTACAACATCGCACTCTGCAACGAATTCCTGCGCAATGCCAACAGCGCCAACTTCTCGGGTGCTGACGCTGAGAAGATGAAGGTGTATAAGGCTGAGGCACGTTTTATGCGCGCACTGTTCTACTATCACGCCCTCGACTTCTTCCGCAACATCCCTATGGTGACCGAGAACGACCCCGTGGGCAGCTATATTCCTCCACGCTACACCGCACAGCAGACCTTCGACTATATCGAAAGCGAACTGAAGGACTGCGTAGGCGACATGCTTCCTGCCTCTACATGTCCTTATGGCCAGGCTTCGCAGGGCGCTGCCTACACTCTGCTTGCCAAGCTCTACCTCAACAGCGAGACCTATACTGGCGTGGCTAAGTATGCCGAGTGTAAGGAGGCTTGCGAGAAGGTGATGAACATGGGCTACTCGCTTGAGTCGGACTATAGCAAACTGTTCAATGCCGACAACCATAAGCGCACCAACGAGATTATCTTCGCTCTGCCCGTAAGCGCTGAGCATACTGTGAGCTGGGGTGCTTCTACCTACTTGGTTTGCGGACAGCTGAGCATGTCGAATGCCAATCAGAATGTTGCTGACTTCGGCGCTACAAATGGCTGGAGTTCGTTCCGTCTGCGTCCGGAGTTTGTCGACAAGTTCACACAGACCGACATCGACGGCAATGGTGACAAGCGCTGCAAGTTCTTCACCAACGGACAGAGCAAGGACATAACAAGCATGACCGACGAAAACGCTGGCTATCTCTCGGAGAAGTGGAGCAATGTGAAGGACGACGGCACAACAGCTTCTAATTCATCCAACGACGGTGTGGAGACCGACTTTCCGCTCTTCCGCCTTGCCGATGTGTACTTGATGTATGCCGAGTGCGTGGTTCGCACAGGTGGCGACTGGGACAACTGGGCTGGCGGTACTGATGCTACCGACCCTACGGTGATTGCTTCGCGCAAGCAGGGCGCTATCTACTGGATAAACCAGCTGCGTGAGCGTGCCGGCAATACGGATGTATGGGCTAACAACTTCGACAACAACGACGCTCTTCTACAATTCATACTCGACGAACGTGCCCGCGAGCTGTATCATGAGGGCTACCGCCGCACTGACTTGGTTCGCTTCGGCGAGTTCACTACGAGCAAGTACGTATGGCAGTGGAAGGGTGGCAGCCACGACGGTCAGGCTGTAGATAGCAAGTACAACATCTATCCTATACCTAACACCGAGCTTACTGCCAACCCCAATCTTCATAATGAAGGATACTAAAAAGGGAAAAGTGAAGAGTGAAAAGTGAAGAATCCTATAGTTTTATAGATTAATTACTAATCATAAAGTTCAATTTACATAAAACATGAAAAAGATATTTGGAAACTTGATTATGCTTCTCTGCGCACTCATCGCCTTGGTGAGTTGCGACGAGAGTGGCGACAAGATATACTTGGATGGCTTCAAGGCATCCAATTTGATGGCATCGGCATCGGACGTTAAGCTGTCGGTCGACAACAGCAAGGACATCGTGCTGTCGATGGCTTGGCAAAACCCTACATTGCTTTCGAGCGACGACACTAAGCCGGCAGGCAACGGCACGCTGCTCACTTATCTCCAGGCTTCAGCCTCAGAGGACTTCGAGACGGTGAAAGAGTATACCGTCAGCAATCTGTCGAAGGCTTTCGTGGGCACCGACCTCAATGCTGTGGCAAAGGATTTGGGATTGACTCCAGGCGAGAGCGCACCTCTTTATTTCCGCATCAAGAGTCAGATGGGCGCCAATATGGATGCTGCCTACAGCAACGTATGTCAGGTTAATGTGACACCGTATCTCATCGACATGAGCTACATAAACATTCTGGACAAGGATAAGGACAATGTGCTGACCCATCTCTACTCGCCCGCATCTGACGGAATATACACCGGTTATATGAACGCATCGGCATGGTTCAACTTCTATGGTAAAGAGAACGATGGAACCGTATGGGGCAACTCGGCTACAGACGGCACCTTCGCCATCGACAACACCGAGAGCGCATGGAACTTCTGGTTCCCCGGTGTTGCTGGCATCTACTACACCGTGATCGACACAAAGGCTAAGGAATGGAAGGCAACTCTCTTGAAAACAGTGAAGCTGAACGGTGAGGACATGACTTACGATGCTCCTAACTATGCTTGGGTGAAGGTTGTAACGACAACTGCCGACAACTCGCCTATCACCATTGCTGCTACGGGTGCCGAATACAGCAAAGCTACCGACACCGATGATGCCGCTGCTGTAGCCAAGACATTGAACTACACTCTCGCCGATGGCAAGATGACCGATTCGGATGCTGCGGGTAGTGTGAACATCAGTAAGGCTGGCACATACACCATCACCGTTAAGGTGGGCGAGAAGAGCGAATTGACTTACTCAATAGAGTCTGGCGACAACTCAACTCCAGAACCAGAGGCAAGCAACACGCTCTGCATGTTCACAAAAGACGGCAGCTCACTCCTTGCCGTTATGACCAAGGTGAGCGACGGTGTCTATACCTGCAAATACAAACCGAGCGCTTGGGAGAACTTCCGCTTTATCTTTGTAGGCGACGGAAAGGACGATAAGCAGACATGGTATGGTGCCGATGGCGAGCAGTTCAAGCTGACTTCGGACGGCACAGCTTGGGATATTTGGTTCGGTGAAGAGAATGGCGAGACAGAGTTTACAGTCACTGCCGACCTCAACACCATGACTTGGAAATACGAATAACTAATAAACGACAAATAGCAATGAAGAATATTATAGGAAAGACATTATTGCTGGCATCAGCTTTGCTGTTCTCTATAACAGGCACAAGTTGCAGCAACGACGACAATGCTACTCCCGAGAAGGAGAAAACATACGACATGAGCGGCTTCGCTAAGGGTGCCGACGTGAGTTGGCTGACCGAGATGGAGCAGAACGGAAAGAAGTTTTACGATGCCAACGGAAAGGCAACGGAGTGTATGGCGCTACTTCGCGACCTCGGAACCAACTCTGTACGTCTGCGTGTATGGGTGAACCCTGACGGCGGATGGAACGCCAAGGACGACGTTCTGACCAAAGCTTGGCGCGCAAAGAACCTCGGCATGCGCCTGATGATTGATTTCCACTACTCTGATTCGTGGGCTGATCCGGGCAAACAGAACATCCCTGCCGCATGGAACGACTTCAAGGACGACCTCGACAAGATGAAGGCTGCCGTGGCAGCACATACAACCGACGTGCTGAAGACTCTTAAGGACAACGGCATCGACGTGGAGTGGATACAGATAGGCAACGAGACACGTGTGGGCATGCTTTGGCCGCTCGGCCTTGTAAGCAACAACAACTTTGCCAACTATGCTGCTCTCAACAATGCTGGATACGATGCTGCCAAGTCGGTTTATCCCGATGCACAGTGCATCATCCACATCGACCGCGGCAACGAGATTGGCGGATTCACATGGATGTTTGACGGGCTGAAGTCTGCCGGTGCCAAGTGGGACGTTATCGGAATGTCGCTCTATCCCGAAGACGACAACTGGCAGACCGCCACCGATGACTGTCTCGCCAACATCTCAACCCTCGCCACACGCTACAACTGCAAGGTTATGGTCAGCGAGATTGGTATGCCGTGGGATTCGGAGAATGCCGCTGCCATGATGAAGAAGATGGTGGACGGCTGCAAGGCAAAGCCTGAATGCCTTGGAATTTTCTACTGGGAACCCGAATGCTACGGCGGCTGGAACGGATACAATAAGGGAGCGTTCGACTCTAACGGCAAACCGACTGATGCGCTGAAGGCTTTCGCGAATTGAGAGTTCAGAATTGAGAGTTCAGAATTATGATTAGCATTTGTGAATGACTGAATATACGTTGTTAACGAATATAATCGATACTCAATATATAATCAACATTTAATATATAATCAATGAATCGTTTAAATACATTAATATCTAACATGCTCAACAGCATACCTCTCCCCTCCCTGCGGGGGAGGGGCAGGGGGTGGGGCTTCTGTGGCTTCTGCGCCCTTTCTCTCGCTGCATCCCTCACAGCTTCTGCCCAACGCAGCACAATCAATCTGAAGACATGGCAGTTCTCGCGCGACAGCGTCAACTACAATCCCGTCACTGTTCCGCACGACTGGGCTATCAACGGACCCTTCGACAAGAAGTGGGACCTTCAGTTTGTTGCCATTGAGCAGAACGGCGAGAAGGAGAAGACGGAGAAGTCGGGTCGCTCGGGTGCTCTGCCTTGGATTGGCAGGGGATTCTACAAGACTACCGTCAACTTGAAGCGCTTGCCCAAGACAGCTGTACTGGAGTTTGACGGAGCCATGGCAGACCCTCATGTGTATATTAATGGTAAGCTTGCGGGCCACTGGGCTTACGGATATAATGCCTTCCGTGTTGATGCTGCGCCATACTTTAAGAAGGGCAGAAACGAGATTAGCGTGAGTCTCAACAACCGCGAGGAGAGTTCGCGATGGTATCCCGGTGGCGGAATATATCGTCCCGTGCAACTCGTGACTAATGCCGACGCAGCCACAATCAATCCTTGGGGCTGCTACTTCCGCACAGAGTCTATTGCCGACGGCAAGGCTGAGGTGAGCATCTGTACCAATATAAACAATGTAGACAAGACTCTCTCTATAGAAAACCAGCTCGTCGACAATGCTGGCAAGGTGGTGGCGCAGTTCAAACACGGCGACTTCGACGCTCAGGGCAATGTGGTTAAGACGCTGACTGTGGACAATGCACAGCTATGGTCGCCCGAATCGCCTTATCTATATAAGCTCGTCACACGCCTGTATCGCAACAACAAGCTTATAGACCAGACTCAGCAGAAGGTCGGCATACGCACAGTAAGCGTGTCAAGGTATGACGGTTTTCAGCTGAATGGAGTTTCGCGCAAGATAAAGGGAGTGTGTCTGCATCACGACCTCGGTCCGATAGGTGCCGCAGTGAACAAGGCTGCACTCATCCGACAGATACGCACGATGAAGGATATGGGTTGCGACGCCATACGCACGGCTCACAATATGCCGTCGACATGGCAGATGGAGATATGCGACTCGATGGGTATGATGGTGATGGCTGAGAGTTTCGACATGTGGATTTATCCTAAATGCAAGAACGGATATGCCCTCAACTTCAAGCAGTGGGCTGACAAGGACATAGAGAACCTTGTGCTCAACCACCGCAACCATCCCTCAATCATAATGTGGAGCATTGGCAACGAGATACCAGAACAATGGAGCGAGGAGGGCAGAAATATCTCCAAGCACTTGCAGGACCTTTGCCATAAGTTCGACCCTACACGTCCGGTGACGCAGGGAATGGATCGTGCTGAGGATGCCTTGAAATCGGGCTTCGCCCAAGTGATGGACGTTCCGGGATTCAACTATCGTGTACACAAGTACGACAAAAATATAAAACAACTGCCTAAGGGATTCCTCCTTGGTTCGGAGACAGCCTCTACAGTCAGCTCACGTGGTGTGTATAAGTTCCCAGTTGAGGCTTCCGACTCGAAGACATATGCCGATGGACAATGTTCAAGCTATGATGTGGAATATTGTCCGTGGAGCAATCTGCCCGATGATGATTGGCGCATGCAGGACGACCGCGACTATGTGATAGGCGAGTTCGTATGGACCGGCTACGACTATCTGGGCGAACCGTCGCCCTACGACGAGTATTGGCCGTCGCGCTCGAGCTACTTTGGCATCTGCGACCTTGCGGGTCTGCCCAAGGACCGTTACTACTTGTATCGCTCACACTGGCGCAAGGACGACGCTACGCTGCACGTTCTGCCGCACTGGACATTCCCCGGACGCGAGGGCGAGACTACACCGGTGTATTGCTACACGTCGTATCCGATGGCAGAACTCTTCGTCAACGGCAAGAGTCAGGGACGTATTACGAAGAATCTCGGCTCGCGACTTGACCGCTACCGTCTGCGTTGGAACAACGTGAAGTACGAGCCGGGCGAGATTCGCGTTGTGGCTTACGACTACGACGGCACGCCTAAGGCAGAAAAGACGATACGCACGGCTGGCGCTCCGGCTCGCATCGTGCTGAAAGCCGACCGCAACAGCATCTCGTCGAAGGGCGAAGACCTCTCGTTTGTAACCGTATCGGTAGTTGACAAGGACGGCAATGCGTGTGCCACGGCTACCAACAAGATGAAATTCCATGTGACGGGCGCTGCCAAGTTCCGCGCAGCCTGCAACGGCGACGCGACATCGCTCGTGCCATTCAACTCAACCGAAATGCCGCTGTTCAGCGGTGAACTCGTGGTTGTTGTGGAAGGACTGAAGCACGGCACGGCAACGCTCAGCGTGTCGGCAGAGGGAATGCCAATGGCAACACTACCGATAACGGTAGAATAATATAGAGAAATTTCGCAAGTTTGCCGCTCGGCTTCGCCGCTTGCTTTGCAAGAACTTGCTCTGGCAGTAGACAAGTAGACAAGATACAAGTAAACAAGGAGAAATGCTTTTTCTCTAAAAATAGTTGTTTGCAAGGCTTAAACTGGTAAGGCAAATCTCCTTGTTTACTTGTATACTCGTTTACTGACAGTATGTCGAAGACATACGAAACTTGAGTTATAGATTAATCTGATACGGGGCGGACGACGAGTCCGTATGCACGGTTTGCTCCGCTGTATTTGGTCTCTACCTTTGTTTTGTTTACATACATATAGTAGGCGTGCTTTGGGTCAGTGGTGTAGAGCGACGACGACCAATAGGCACAAAGTGTACCTTTGCTTTCGCGTTGTATGTTTCGTACGTCGCCTGCTGCGGGGAAGAATACGCGCTTGGTGCGGTCGGCTGAGGCTACGCACAGCACGCCACTGACGCTGTATGTAGTGCCGTCAATGGTCTTGGGGGCTTCAATCCAGGAATGTGCGTAATGATTGAGTTTTTCACACCTCTACCTCTCACTTTGGAGCGCTGCTCCATGACAATATTTGCATTTTCTATCGCTCAAAACTACGAGTTGAACGCACAAGGAATTCCTTGGCTCGGAATTCGTGAGTTTTGAGCGATTTGTGTTATGTGGCTTATAGTCAGTAAGTTATAATGTTTGCGGCTTCGGCGGACAATTTTTAGCGAAGCAAAAATGCTTCTTTTTGTTTCAACGGGACTCCTTTTGCCTTCTCACTGTAGTCCTTTTAGAAGTCAAAAGGGCTACAGTTGCATAGCAAAAGGACTACATTTGGAAGTGAAAGAAGCTCCGAATTGGGAGTAGGGTGGTGTCGGGCACAGTAAAAACCACTAAAAACGCTCTCTCCAATCTCTATAATCGATTTTTCATTTGTAACACTTTTTTACTGCCTGTACAATATTTGCATGAAGCCCCACCCCCTTGCCCCTCCCCCGTAGGGAGGGGAGTGGTATGATTTGTAAGCTTGTGTAGGAGGAGAGTGTGTCAAAACAGAAGTTAGAGGAAGTTTGGGCTTTGCCCGTAGTTAATAGAAGTTAGCGGACATATGTATAAATTGCTGAAAGACAAAGCATTTGTCCGTTAACTTCCATTCATCGTAGATGGATTAACTTCTTCTTAACTTCCTCTAACTCCTATTCTGACACGCCCTCCTTCTGAACTGTTGCGGTGTCATGCCCGTGTGCTGCTTGAAGTAGCGGCAGAAGAACGATAGGTCGCTGAAGTGATAGTCCCAAGCTATTTGTTTTATGGATTTCTCCTCGGTGGTGAGCGACTGCTTTATCTGCAACACCACATACTGATTGATAATAGTCTTGATGGTGTGGCTGGTGATGCGCTGCGTCACCATGTTAAGGTATTTGGGCGAGATGTTGAGCAGTTCGGCGTAGAAGCTTACGTCGCGCGACTCGCGGTAGCGGTGCTCCAGTTCGCGCATAAATCGGTTGAAGAGTTCCTTGGTGCGTGGTGTGCCGTTATCCGTAGTGCGCTTTATCGGGTTGCGATACAGATAGTCGTAGAATCCGAGGAAGAAAGCCTTCAGCTGCAGCAGCACCAGTTGGTCGAGACAGGTGCAGCCCTCCTGCTCGAAGTACATACGTAGCAGTGCGAACATATTGCTCACGATGCTTGTCAGCGTGGCCGACTCGGTACGGCAACGGTCGGCCTTCAGTTCGGAGTATACGGTATGCTCCAGTTGCAGACTGGCTTCGCGCAGCAGCGAGGCGGCATAGCGCAGCGTCTCCGCCTTGAACTCCTCGCTCTTGCTTGTTATCGACACCACGTCGCTCGGAAACAGCGTTATCACCGCGCCGGGATTCAGCCGCCATTCCGTGAAGTTCACCCTGATGTCAGCCTCGCCCTCCCTGCATAGCATAATCATTCCGTAGTCGATCACTACGTACTCGCCCAGCCATTCGTCCAGACTGCGCGTCTTGAGTGAAGCCTGGCGGTTGGGGCGCATTTCTATATCCTTCAGTTCCATATATGTAAATAATCAGATGCGAGTATTCTGTTTTATGCTGCAAATATCGCTATTTTAGATGATAAAACGGCATAATAGTTCCGAAATATCCCATTCCTGTGGATATTTCATAAATCATTTGCGTTGCGAAAATGCGTAACTTAGCACTCGCAAAATCAATGTATTTTTATTTTAAGCATCATCGTAATAATGAAGAAAAGATTATTATGCGCTGTCTGCGTATGTCTGTTTTCGTTTGGAAGTGGCATGGCTCAGACACAGCGCAGCATGACAATTGACCAACTATTCAGTCTGATTGAGAGCGGCAGCAATGTGCTCACGGCGCAGAAGACGGGCGTCGACGTAGCCAGCCGTGCCGTGGAGGAGGCCAAGAGCAAGCGCCTGCCCGACATCAACGCATCGCTGTCGGCAAGCTACAACGGCAACGTGCTCATGACCGACCGCGACTTCTCAAACGCCAAGGGCATAACACAGCCCCACTTCGGCAACTCCTTTGCGCTTGAGGCGCAGCAGGTGGTGTATGCAGGCGGAGCCATAAATAGCGGCATACGACTCGCCGAACTGCAGAAGGCACGTAGCGAGAACTCAGTACAGATGACTCGCAACCAGATGCGATTTGTCGCTCTTGGACAGTATCTGGAGCTGATGAAACTCAGCAACGGCATCAAAGTGTACGACAGCAACATCACGCTGACCTCAAAACTGATTGACGACATCAAGTCAAGACAGAAGCAGGGCATGGCACTGAAGAACGACGTGACACGATACGAGCTGCAAATGGAGTCGCTCAGACTCGGCAAGCGACGCCTGGAGGACCAGAAGGGCATCGCAAACCACCAACTTTGCAACACGCTCGGGCTTACTGATGTTGACATTGTGCCCGACATGAATCTTGAAGCCATTGGCGACAACCTCGATTCGGAGCAATTGCTGCAAACCGAAGCAGCTAATCTTTCGCCCGTATTGCAGCAGACGGCTATCGACGTGAAGATGGCTGAACAGCAGCTGAAGCTGAGCAAGAGCGAACTCCTGCCCAAGATAGCCGTCGTAGCAGCCGACAACTTCGCCGGACCGTTTACTTACGACATTCCGCCAATCGACAAGAACTTCAATATATGGTACGTAGGTGTGGGTGTGAAATATTCGCTCAGTTCGCTCTTCAAGGCCAACAAGACCATTCGCCGAGCCAAGGAGCAGCTGCGACTGAGCAACACCGCCCACAGCGTTGCCGCCGAAACTGTCAACAACAACATGCAGCAGGCGTATACAATGCACAAGCAATCGTTTGTAGAACTGCGCACTCAGCAGAAGAGTGTGGAGCTGGCACAGCAGAACTATCAGGTCGTGAACAATCGCTATCTGAACCAGCTGGCACTCATCACCGACATGATCGACGCGTCGAACATAAAGCTCAACGCCGAACTGCAGGAAGTGAACGCACGCATCAACATAGCCTATACTTACTACAACGTACGCTATGTGGCAGGAAACATATAAAAATATCGGTAGGAAACAAACAATAATGACAACACCAATAAAATAACAATAACGACATGGACAAGAAACTTTTGCGAACCATATACAACATCTTCGTACTCGTACTGCTGCTCATCGGAGCATGGCTTGTGGTGAATCATTTCGTGCATTTCGGCGACGGCGAGTTCACCGACAACGCCACCGTGCAGCAGCACATCACACCCGTCAACACACGTGTGGGCGGATTCATCAAGGAGATACGATTTAACGAATATCAGCCCGTACACAAGGGCGACACTCTCGTGATTATTGAGGACAGCGAGTTCCGCCTTCAGCTGGCGCAGGCCGAGGCAAACTTGCAGCGCGAAATGGCTGGCGGTGAGGCCACGACTTCGGGCATCGGCGTGACACGTCAGAACATGAGCGTGTCGGATGCCGGCATAGACGAGGCTCGTGTACGGCTCGACAACGCACGCCAGGACGACCAGCGCTACGCCCAACTGCTCAAAGCCGACGCTGTGACACAGCAGCAGTACGACCAGATACACACCAACTATCTCGCTGCCAAGGCTCGCTATGAGCAGGTGGTGCGCAGCCGTGCCACACTGAACCGTGTCGAGCAGGAGCAGGGCCATCGTCTGTCGCAGAACAAGGCTGCCATCGACGTGGCGCAGGCACAGATCAAGCTCGCCCGACTCAACCTCTCGTACACCGTCATCACGGCTACAGCCGACGGCGTGGTGGGCAAGAAGAACATACATGTAGGGCAGCTCGTGCAGCCCGGTCAGGCCATGGTCGACATCGTGGACAATTCCGAACTGTGGGTAGTGGCAAATTATCGCGAGACCCAACTGCCCGGTATCAGCCTCGGAGCAAAGGTGAGCATCAAGGCGGACGCTGTGCCCGACGTAGAGTTTGAGGGCACCGTGGAGCGCATAAGCGACGCTACGGGTTCGGCTTTCTCCGTGATTCCGCAGGACAATGCAACGGGCAATTTCGTCAAGGTGGAGCAGCGCATTCCGGTGCGCATACATCTTAAAGGCGACAAGGCGAACATAGCCAGACTGCGTGCAGGCATGAACGTGGAATGTACTGTCAACAAATAGCGCCTATGGACAACAACACTAATAACAAGCATGCGGCTGGCGGACCTCCCATGACGTTCGCCATGCCCATGTATCACGACTTTGTGCCCAAGTGGATAAGGCCGTGGATATACGTCGTTCTGGCGTTCTGCTTCCAGCTGTCCAACGGCATGTATCTGGGTGCAATGAACAATATAGTGGGCGAGTGGGGCATAATGCGCGAGGACGTGCAGATGTGTCTATACGCCACACTCATCGGTATGGCGCTATACTTCCCCGTACTCTTCCGCATGAAGTTCCGCTTCAGCAACAAGCTGCTGCTCATGATGTCTGCCGCCGTGATTGTAGTGTGCAATATTTTGGCAACATTCCGTATGCCGCTGCCGCTGCTGTGGGCGCTGTGTGTGGTGTGCGGCATGGCTAAGATACAAGGCACCTTCGAGTGTATGTCGAACATTCAGCTGTGGATGACGCCCAAGCGTGACTTCGGCGTCTTCTTCCCTATACTGCACATCATTCTGCTCAGCTCCATTGAGGTGGCTGGCTATCTTGCCGCATGGTTTGCCTTCGACATGCACTGGACCTACATGCACTGGCTCGTCATGGCGCTGATGCTCGTCGTTCTGCTTGTGCAGGCGCTGCTGACGTGGCCCTTCCACGCCATGCCGCAGATTGTTCCGCTCAAGGGCATCGACTGGATGGGTGCGCTGCTGTGGTGTGCGCTGTGGCTGCAGGTGGCTTGGCTGCTCAACTATGGCGACTGGCTCGACTGGTGGCACTCGTCCGACTTCCGCCTTGTCATGGGCACTATGCTCATCACACTCGCCGTGTGTCTGCAACGCATGATGCACCATCCCAAGCCGTACATCGAACCTGCCATGTGGACCTATCACAATGTGGTGCCCGTCATACTGCTCATCGGAGTGGTGGAGGCGCTTTTCTCGTGCGAGCATGTGCTCGAAATGGTGTACTACGAGGAGGTGATGCACTACGCCGACCATACCTACGAGGCGCTCAACCAGTGGTCGCTGCCGGGCATTGTGGCAGGATGTCTGTTCTCGATAGGCTGGCTCAAGCTGATGCGATGGAATGTGTACAAGCTGATAGCGCTGGCGCTGGTGGCGTTCTGCATCTATGCCGGCGGATTCTACGTGCTCGTCGACTCCAACATCAGCATCGAACAGCTGCGCATACCAATCCTCTGGCGCGGATTCAGCTACGCCGTTCTGTGCATTTCTTTTATGTGGTGTCTGCATGCCATCATGTCGTTCGAACACTTCTTCCAGGCGTTGTCGGTGTTCAACGTGCTGCACATGTTTGTCGGCGGACTCGTCGGTGCGGCGCTGCACGGACGTGGCATGAAGTATTACGTTGCCGACGGATTTGCCCGTTGTTCGGGTTATGTCGACAGCGTGCGCATGAGTGCCAGGGCGGTCGACTTTCCGCAGATGATGAATGGTATTGTGGAGGGATTTCTGGCGCAAAGCGTCAAGATTATGTTCGGATGGACTCTGATAGCCGGACTCTTCTTTGCTGTCCTCATGCTGTTGTGGGATATCCCGATGGTACGCCATCAGGTGAAGCACATTCCGGCATGGCCCGTAGTGGGAATGAGAGTGTTGCGCGGTGTGCAACGACAGCGACGGCTGAAGCGGCTGCGCCACTTGCGGCGGAGTTTGAGAGTTGAGAGTTGAGGGTTGAGAGTTGAAAGTTATGATTACCTTTTTTGATAATAAATAGAAAAAGACTTTGTATAACAAATCATTTCATAACTCTCAACTTTCAACTCTCAATTCTCAACTAAAAAATTCTTTCAAAATATTGATTCTTCAGTTTCGGACGTGAACAACTCCAATGCCTTTATTCCCATGATGGAGTTGCCCTTTGAATTGAGTCGCGGACTCCATACCGCAATAGAGTAGCGTGAGGGATAGAGTGCTGCAATGCCTCCACCCACGCCACTCTTGCCGGGTAGTCCGACAAGGAACGCGAAGTCGCCTGCCTCATCGTAGAAGCCGCAGGTCTGCATTATGGCATTGATACGCTTCACTCTTGATACGGTGAGATTGACACCGGCGTGCGAGAACGGTTCGTTGCTCTTGGCAAAAGCCAAGAAAGCGTGCGAAAGGTCTTCGCAACTCATCTCTACCGAACACATCGTACAATAGAATTGCAGAACGTCGTGAACGTTGTTCTGCAAGTTGCCGTGATGCTTCAGCAGATAGGCTATGGAAGCATTCAGATAGCAGCAACTCATCTCCGAACGCGTCACTTCCTCGGAGTAGTTGATGTTGGGATTGCCGGCGAGAGTGCGTACAAACTCAATGAAGAATTCTTTCGGGTTGTCGATATGCGTCAGAATAACGTCGGCAGTGACCAAGGCACCGGCATTGATGAAAGGATTGCGAGGCTTGCCGTGCTCGTATTCCAATTGTACAAGCGAATTGAAAGCCGAGCCAGACGGCTCCTTACCTATTCTTGTCCATAGCTCTTTGCCCAAAATGCTTAAGGCTATGGCAAGCGAGAAAACTTTGGCTATACTCTGTATGGAGAACTTCACATCAGATTCGCCAAGACGATAGGTTCGGCCGTCGAGCATTCGTAGACAGAGTCCAAACTGGTCGGGATTGACATTTGCCAATGCCGGAATGTAATCGGCTTGTTTGCCTTCGTGAGCGTATATCTCAATCTCTTTTCTTATCTTCTCTAATAAAGGTTGGTAGTCCATATTTCCAGTATTATTTTGTTAGGTAACGTTTATTGTTTGGAGCGCAGTTCCCAATATCCGAACCTGCATCGCAGACAGTCCTTGCGCTCGCAATAGCGGGCGTGCAGTTGTATGAGCGACTGGGTGTCGGCGGCGTTGTCGGCTGTTATGCCACACTCTTGCCATAGGCGTATGTGGGTGTTGTCTTCGGGCGGTAGCGACTGGAGCAAATCGTTGGCGCGTGCCATGAGCAGTTCGTCCTTGCGATGGCGACCGTAGGCGTAGAGCATGGGCACTATGGCGTTGATAATGAGCAGGTCGATGGATGCCGACGAGAGATGCTTGGCATTAGAGCGCGACTCATTGCCGAAGGTGTAGTGGGTGCGCCAGTAGGAACTTACTTCGGTTTGCAACGCTTCGCGCATATCGCTTAGCGAAGCACAGGTGACGATACGGCTCAGGTCGGCATGGCGCGAGCAGTATAGCTGGGCGAGTTGCGAAAGACGTATATAGGGAAAGTTCTGCGGACGCAGACGCAGGAAACGCCACGTCTGACGCGGCATGGCTGTGAGCGAGAACTTATGGGCGAGATATTCCCACTCGCTTTTGAGACGCACGAAGTAGGGGTCGGCAGTGGCAGCAGTACGCTGACGGTCGGTCATGGCTTCGGTGTCGAGCAGACCGGCAAAGCCTATGAACAGTGCCTCGACCTGAAACGAGTCGTCGCGATGGTGTGCCACCTGCATGAAGGGCAACTGCGCTGCCCACTGCTCGAACGCCTCGCTGTTGACACCGAAGCCGAAGCTGCGTGCTATGGTGGCGAAGAACGCCTGCTCCCACGACCCGCCCGACGCCCGGACGCGCTGCTCTATGGCGGCACACTTGTCGGCAAGACGCTCGGCTCCGAGGGCGCTCATCCATGAGTGGACGGTGAGCCGTGGCAGCTGCATCACCGTGTTGCGGCACGGTGGATAGCGGTCGGCTGCAAGCAGACGGCGATAGTTCTGCATGATATATGGCGGAACGTGCAGCTCCATTTGTGGCGGGCGCGAGCCGTCGGCAGTAACTACGTCGGCATCTATCACCGATGCCACGTGCAGCACTACATTGTTATAAGCCGGGTCTTGGTCGTGCGAGTGCATAAACCAGTCGGCTGAGCGCTCGTGTATCTCCACGTTGCCCACCCACATGGTGCCGTCGATGCGCAGCTTGGCGTTGAAGAAGTCGGGCCCCGAATGCGTGTTGTGCAGTCCGGGATCGATGATTTCCACCGTTCTTCCGTCGGTGGTGCGCAGTTCATGCAGCGGCATTATGCGGTGCTTCCATATATAGTGCAGTAGTTGTTCCATAGATTCGGTTTAGGATATTAGTCGAACAGCGACGGTTCTGCGGCGTTGCTGCCCGTCATTGGGCGTCCGAGATGCTGGTAAGCGAGTGGTGTGACCATGCGTCCGCGCTGCGTTCGCTTGATGAATCCCTCCATGATGAGATACGGCTCGTACACTTCCTCGACGGTGCCGGTGTCTTCGCCGATGGCGGTGGCTATGGTGCTGACGCCAACAGGACCTCCGTGGAACTTGTCGATGATGGTCAGCAGTATCTTGTTGTCAATCTCGTCGAGACCATACTGGTCGATGTTGAGCGCCGAGAGCGACAGCCGTGCTATGTCGCGGTCGATGCGTCCGTTGCCCTTCACCTGCGCAAAGTCGCGCACACGGCGCAGCAGGGCGTTGGCTATACGGGGCGTTCCGCGTGAGCGGCGTGCTATCTCTATGGCGGCATCGTCGTCGATTGGTACCCGCATTATGGCTGCCGAGCGCTTTATAATCTTCTGAAGCATCTCGGGGCCGTAATATTCCAGGTGCAGATTGATGCCGAATCGGGCGCGCAACGGGGCTGTAAGCAGACCGCTACGAGTGGTAGCTCCGACGAGCGTAAAGGGATTAAGGTCTATCTGGATGGAGCGTGCCGACGGTCCCTTGTCTATCATTATGTCGATGCGATAGTCTTCCATTGCCGAGTATAGATACTCCTCGACGACGGGCGACAGACGATGTATCTCGTCGATGAAGAGCACGTCGCGCGGCTCAAGCGATGTGAGTATGCCGGCAAGGTCGCCCGGCTTGTCGAGCACGGGTCCGCTTGTTATCTTGAATCCCACGCCGAGTTCGTTGGCAATGATGTTGCTCAGTGTGGTCTTGCCTAGTCCCGGAGGACCGTGCAAGAGAGTGTGGTCGAGCGGTTCGCCACGATACTTGGCAGCCTCAACGAACACCTCAAGGTTGTCAACCACCTTCTGCTGTCCGCTGAAGTCGCCGAATCGCAGCGGTCGGAGGGCGTTTTCAAAGTCCTTTTCGCCCTTACGCGCCTGCTCCTCGCGTATATCGAAATCTTCTTCCATTATGCTTTATTAAAATCGTTATCTTCTGCAAAGATAACGATTTTTATTAAGAAAGGCTTTGTAGAGCCAAACTAAATTGTAAGGTTGATTTAGTGCGCCTTCGCAAATCATTGCGACCGTTGTTTTTGTCAAATATTAATAATGATGTAGTGTATGTATAACATCACTTCAACCTCAGCATTCTGCCTATTATCAACCGCTTGTATTGCCGCTTGAAATCGTCGGGCAGAAACGATATGTCGATAAGGTCGAGCCACTTGATGAGCGCCTTGCGAAACTTCTTGGCAATGTTGTCGAGCACCTTTTCGTTCACTCCCGACGCTATTATCGAATTCTCGAAGTCGCTGCGCTTTATCCTTGCCTTCTTGCCATTGAGCGTAAGCGCAAGTTCTTCCTTGTCCTCGGGCATAACGATGGCTGTCGAAAGGAGGTCGTAGGCGGGCGTTAGCGTGTAGCCGAGGGGGGTCTTGTAGAGCGAGAAGTTCTTGAGGTGCATGTCCGAATTGCCCGTTATCCACGAGAATACCACCACTTCCCAGTAGTTCACGAGGTCGAGTTGGGGCGTGGCTGAATACTTCTTTATCTGCTTTGCTATCTGCTCGTACGACCCTTTGTACTTGTATTCCGTCAGACGTTCGGACAGTTGGCACATGTCTTCCATTGCTATCTTCATGCCATTGCGCTCGCGGTCGATGCGACGGGTGATGTAACACAGCTCGCCGTCGGCAAAACGGATGAGCGAATGGGGCACTACGGCTATCTTTGCAGCCTCAGCCATGTGCATGGTGAGGTCTTCCAGCTCCGGCAAAGCACGATAAGCGTCGGTCTGAGGTTTCAGTATGTAGCGTCCCCAAAGTCCTACTATGGTGAAACGGTCGGGCTCGTTGCGTCCGCCGGGGTTTACATCGAGCGACAGTTTGGCCTGAACACCGGTCAGCGTTGTCTGCGCCCGCACTACTCTTTTTGCCAAATCAGCAATCTGACTGCGACGATAAGGCAGAGACGGGGCCTCCTTCACGCCGAAAAGCTTGCGTGCGCAGGCTGGATGGAAGTCGGTTTGTCCTTCTTTCAGTGGCTTATAGCAGTATAGACATCTGTTCATAGTCAATGGAGTGTTAATGTGGTTAGGTGGGTTTGTTGGGTTAGACATCTTCTACGGGCACTACGCTTACCGCCCCGATGCAGTCCTTGCAGCATGCAAGCAAGAGCGACATGCGGTCGCGCTGGTTGATTTTCCAGCTGCGTTCGGCAATGTTGAGCAGCCATCCTTCGGGAATTAGTCCGTCGAAGAATGGGAACAGCACCTTGTCTTCGTATGGTTCGCTGCGCAGGGGCATTGTAAGGCTAATCGGTTCGACGTCCAACCGCTGCAGATAATCAGCATCGTAGACAAACGAAAATCCGTTTTCGTCCTCGGTAAGCAGTCCGGCATACCGATCGTACATGTAAATCTTGGCACTCTTCATGATTACTCGTATTTTATAAACATTTATACTCGTCAACTCGTTTACTTGTGTACTTGTCAACTCGTCTACTTGTCAATTCGTCTACTCGTCACCCATTCTACTTGCTGTCGGCACCGCCCCCAACTCGTGTCCGAACAATGCCAGCACTTGATTTACTTTGTCGAGACGCAGCGTTGGTTTGCCTTGCTCAAGCTCGCGAACGAACCTCAGTCCCACTCCCGACTTCTCTGCAAGGTCTACCTGGGTGAGATTGAACATCTTGCGACGCTCCTTTACGAATGTTGATATTGGTGTATCCATATCGAATAGTTATGTTGAATTATACCCTTTCGGGTGCAAATATAACGAATTTATTTTATATTGCACCCGAAAGGGTATAAAATTATGATACCAATATTATTAAAATTAAAAAATTCCGTACTGTTTCTTTGTAAAATCCATGCAAAACCGCTACTTTTGTTTTTTATATATTAACCTTTCAATCCAACTTACTATTATGCTCGTAAAGACTTATTCTGCTGCTGTGAACGGCCTTGATGTGACCACTGTGACTGTTGAAGTGAACATTGTACCCGGTGTGATGTACCGCATGACGGGACTCGGCGACATGGCTGTAAGGGAAGGTCGCGACCGCATAGCATCTGCCGTTCAGTTCAACGGATATAAGTTTCCGCACGGCGACATCACCATAAACCTTGCTCCTGCCGACCTCCGAAAGGAGGGAAGCTCGTTCGATCTGCCGCTTGCCATTGGCATTTTGGCGGCAAGCGGAGCCATAACAAGCGACGTGCTCGACCAGTTTATGATGGTAGGAGAGTTGGGGCTTGACGGAAACCTGCAACCTATAAAGGGTGCGCTGCCTATAGCCATAAAGGCACGTAAGGAGAAACTGAAGGGATTGATTGTACCGAAGCAGAACGAACGCGAGGCTGCTGTGGTCAACAACCTTGAAGTCTACGGCATGGAAAACATCCTTGACGTGATAAAACTGCTTACCGGCGCATCGGTGTTTGAGCCTACTATTGTTGACACACGGCGCGAATTTTACGAGCAGCAATACCAATACGACCTCGACTTTGCCGACGTTCGCGGCCAGGAGAACGTGAAGCGTGCCCTGGAAGTAGCTGCGGCGGGCGGTCACAATCTTATCATGGTGGGCCCACCGGGGTCGGGCAAGTCGATGATGGCAAAGCGTCTGCCGTCCATACTGCCTCCGTTGTCGCTTGCCGAGAGTCTGGAGACAACGCAGATACACAGCGTTGCTGGCAAGTTGAAGCGCGGAACGTCGCTCATTTCGCAACGTCCGTTCCGCTCGCCACATCATACTATTAGCGAAGTGGCGCTCGTCGGCGGTGGCACGAACCCCCAGCCGGGCGAGATTTCATTGGCTCACAACGGCGTTCTTTTTGCCGACGAGTTGCCGGAATTCAACAAGCAGACCCTCGAAGTGCTGCGCCAGCCGCTCGAAGACCATAAGATAACCATCTCACGATCTAAATATACTGTTGAATTTCCATGCTCCTTTATGTTCATCGCTTCGATGAACCCATGCCCATGCGGCTATTACAACGACCCAACGCACAAATGCTGCTGCACGCCGGGACAAATACAGCGCTACATGAACAAGATTTCGGGCCCGCTGCTCGACCGCATTGACATCCAGTGCGAGATAACGCCCGTGCCGTTCAAGGACATCTCGAAAGCGCAGCCCGGCGAGCCGAGTGCCGCTATCCGTGAGCGCGTCATCAAGGCACGCGACATACAGACCGCCCGTTACAAAGACTTCAAGGGCGTACACTGCAATGCGCAGATGACCGAGCGCATGATTCACCAATACGCCGAACTCGACAATGCCGGCATGGACCTCCTACGCATGGCGATGGAGCGCTTCTCACTGTCGGCACGCGCCTACAGTCGCATACTGAAGGTGGCGCGCACCATCGCCGACCTCGACGCCAGCGACAGAGTGCAGCCACACCACCTCGCCGAGGCCATAGGCTACCGCAACCTCGACCGTGGCGATTGGGCGGAGAGGTAGTCAGCCGAACCTTAAGGACCTCACGAACGTGCGTCCCCCCTCAAGAAAAACTTGGTGATGCCACGATGCTTCCCTTAGCAAGGATAAAGAATAATCACTATTATTGCTGTTCGGTAAAACTAATAATGAGGTCAAAGACGGGCTGAAAGCCCAAAAGCACATAGCCCAGGGCATCGCCCTGGGTAAGCATTATATCCCCACATCTCCATCCGCCCTGAAAGGGCAAAAGCCTAATTATTAAGGTGTTGCCCTTACAGGGCGCACTACTCAACCTATACACTCAACACCCAGGGCGTTGCCCTGGGCTATGTGATTGTTGGGCTTTCAGCCCGCATAGTATACAGGCAAGCCCCTTTAGTAAATATTGCTATAAAACACTGAACAACAAAACAATATAAGGGTGAATTATTGTTTACCGGACAGCAATAATTATTTTTCTAACTTGTAAAAAACGGGGCTGCGCCGTAAACCTTAATTACGACACAGCCCCATATTTTCATCATCGCTTTATTTTATATGCAGCTTTACGTGGATTATTTTTTACGATAACCACATTTTGGGCATACTCCATCCGCATTGAGGGCGACACCGCAAAGAGGACAGCGGTCGATGTTATTCTTTGTGGTAAACTCGGCAGACGCGGCATTCACACCGCTTGTGAAAGTGATTTTAGCGATGTTCAGTTTGTCTTTCAACAAGTCATATACAATCTTAATCATACCTTCCACTGTCATGGTTTCTTTGGTAACAACCAGACGGGCATTGGGGTAAGCCGTTGCCAATTCGGTCTTGAAGGCCTCTCCTTTCATTTTGTTTTGCGGATGGCCGTTTTTGATGCCTTGCTTTTCATACACATCAAGAATGGCAGGAAGCAAAGGGTCATCTTCGCGGAGCACCAAGGCATGGTCAAAATTCTTCAACAGGCTCCATGCTACCTTTTGGATTTCATTACAAGGGTACACCATGTTTACACCTTCTTCAACCGTATCTTCCACCTCAATGGTCAGTGTGCCAGTGTGACCGTGAAGATACTGGGCTTCGCCTTGGAAGCCATAGAACCGATGTGCATACTGCAAATCGAAAGTCGTGATACTTCTCATACTTTTTACTTTTTAGAGTTTAACTTTGGGTTATTTATCGTTATCTGCACCTGTATTCGGCTAATGTCAACCGATGCAAAATTCTTTTCTTTCAAATACTGTCGTATCAATTCCGTAAGCCCTTCATCCATATAATCCAAGATGCTCTCTCCCTCGAATATGTGGTGATGCTCTGTCACGGTAATGTCATAATAGCTTTTCCCCACTTCGGGATGGAACACAAGTGATAACAGATTAGCCTTGCAAAACGAATCAAGAATGCGATAGATGGTTGAGATGGTTATCTCATTATCTTTGGATTGCACACACTTGATTATTTCATCAATGGCAGCATGACGCAATTCCATCATAACCTCATAAACCACTTTACGTTGCGGAGTGATTTTTAGGCCTGCGTTCTTTATAATCTCCGTACTTTCCATTCCTCTCGTATTTTGATGCAACAAAGTTAATGATAATATTTCGCATTTGCAATTTTTTTATCAACAAAATTGCTGCTTTTTGAAGAATAAAACCGCATCACCTATTTATCTGTTCGAAGATAGTGGCATACTGGTGGGGGTTCACATATAATGATGTGGTTCCCGAGTGTTATATTATCACTATGGATGGTCTTGAATCGGAACCTTTCGCCGACGTTGCGCCCTACATTTTTGAGGATCTGGGACGCGCCTATGCTGTCGTAAAGAAGCAATACCGCAATACAGACCTCAAAAAACATGTTATCGGACTCAACCTCGTCGAAATATATTCCTTAGATTCTGTCTATCAGAAATTCACCTGGCCCATGTGGGAATGTATAGAGTCTATGCACAATGGAGCAATTCTAATCAAAAAGACTCGACTAATTAAACAAAAGTATTATCTTTGCATCGTGAACATAAACAATGGCCATTCATCTATGTCCTTGATAAATCATCGTAGGCGTAGTGCTAGATGGCATGGAGCGAGCCAAAAAGTGGGACAATCAGCGGCCCCTCTTTTCTTAGACCGAATAGACATTCAATGCGAGATCACTCCCGTGCCGTTCAAGGACATATCGAAGGCCGAACCGGGCGAACCCAGCTCGGCAATACGCGAGCGTGTGATCAAGGAGCGCGACATTCAGACTGCACGCTTCAAAGAATACCGTGGCATTCATTGCAATGCTCAGATGACAGAGCGCATGATTCACGAGTTTGCCGAGCCCGAAGACGCTTCCATCGCTCTTCTGCGCACAGCCATGGAGAAGTTCTTGCTGTCGGCACGCGCCTACAATCGTATTCTGAAAGTAGCACGTAGTATTGCCGATCTTGACGGTTCGGAGCGTGTAGAGGTGCAGCACATCAGCGAAGCCATTGGTTATAGAAATCTCGACAGAGGCGATTGGGCAGAGCGAAGGTTGTATTAGAAAGGTAAAAGAGTTGAAAAGTAAAAAAGTAAAAGGGTTAAAAAGTAAAAAGGACTTTTTGATCTTAATTTGATAAAAGAAAACAAATATGAACAATCAAATAGAAATATACCGTTCGCAAGACGGCAGCGTACAACTTAACGTTAAGTTGGAGAATGAGACAGTGTGGCTTACACAAAGTCAGATGGCTGAGTTGTTTGGAGTAGATAGAACTTCAATAGTACGTCATATTCGTAATATCTATAAATCGGAAGAACTCGAAGAGAATTCAACTTGTGCAAAAAATGCACAGGTTCGAATAGAGGGACAAAGACAGATAGTTCGAGAAATACCATATTAAAATCTTGATATGATTATTTCCGTAGGATATAGAATAAATAGCAAGAATGCAACATCGTTTCGTCGTTGGGCAACCTCCGTTCTCAAGCAATACCTCATCAAAGGCTACGTCATCAACCAGCAGCTCAAGCTCGACCGATACAACGAGCTTAAGGACGTGGTGCGGCTGATGGGACGTGCCATTCCCTCGTTGCACTAACCTTGATGATTGCAGAGAGCCGTACAGAGGAGAAGGATGTAATGGTTAAGGTTGTAGTGAACTTGATAAACAAGGAGAACCAATAAAGCATTTTTTTTGTAACTTTGCACCCTATATTGTGCAAAGTCGCAATTTCTGAGTGATATATCAATTCACTTTACATATAAAAACAATGTCAAATTCCTCTGAGAATCTCTACCGACTTGACGGTAGAGTACCGTTGGGAAAAGCTCTCCCGTTCGGTCTACAGCACGTGCTGGCCATGTTTGTCAGCAACATCACTCCAATCATGATTCTTGCCGCTGCCGTCGGACTCGACAGCGCAGTCAGTGCCGCGCTCATACAGAACTGTATGGTGATTGCCGGTATCGGTACTCTGGTGCAGCTCTTCCCCGTATGGCGTATAGGTTCACGTCTGCCTATCGTCATGGGCATCTCGTTCACGTTCCTCTCGCTTGCCATCGGCATTGCCGGAACATACGGTATGGGCACGCTTATAGGTGCCGTCATCGTCGGCGGACTTGTTGAAGGACTGCTCGGACTCTTCGTCAAATACTGGATTAAGCTCATCCCGCATGTCGTTTCGGCTACTGTCGTTACGGCTATCGGCTTCTCGCTCCTGCCCATCGGAGCCAACTCGTTTGCAGGAGGTATGGGTGCGCCCGACTTCGGCAGCATGAGCAACTGGATTGTGGGCACTGTAACGCTTCTTGCCTGCCTGCTCTGCCAGGTGTTTGCCAAGGGTTTTCTGCGCTCGCTCTCGGTTCTTGTGGGCCTCATCGTGGGCTATGTGCTCGCCTGCTTCATGGGAATGGTCAACTTCGACAGCCTCAGCGGACATTCCATCATTGCCCTGCCGCGCTTAATTCCCTTCACTCCCGAATTCAACATCGGCGCCATCCTCTCTGTAGTAGCCGTATATCTGGTGTCGGCTACTGAGACTATCGGCGACACTTCAGCACTCTGCAACAGCGCCTTGAAGCGCGACCCTGAGACCAAGGAGATGGGTTCTGCCATCTGCTGCGACGGTTTCGTCAGCTCTGTATCGGGTCTGTTCGGCTGTACTCCAATCACATCGTTCAGCCAGAACGTAGGTCTGGCAGCCATATCGGGTGTCGTAAACCGCTTCACTATCGGCGTAGGTGCCATGGTGATGATTATCGGCGGCGTGTTCCCCGCTATCGGTGCCGCCCTTACCACAATCCCGCAGGCTGTGCTCGGCGGCTGTACTATCATGATGTTCGGAAGCATTCTGTTTGCCGGATTCGGCATGATGGCACGCGCAGGTTTCTCACAGCGCAACATGGTCATTGTCAGTCTGTCGCTCAGTGTAGGCCTTGGCTTCACCCAAGCCACCGGAATGTTTGCCATATTCCCCGAAATCGTGCGCACCGTATTTGCCGAAAACTGCGTGGCTGTAGTGTTCCTGCTTGCCGTTATACTCAATCTTGTATTGCCTAAGAAGGTGATGGGCGAGTAAGCCAATCGCTTTAAGGACAAAAAATAACGGGGTCGTTGCCTCTTCGGCGACGACCCCGTCTCTATATAGCTGCATTATGTTCTGTTTCAACAACAGGACGTATAAAAGCAATTACTTCGATAGGAAATTATCTATTTCAGCAGCTATTTTCTTTCCGCTTGCCATAGCTCTTACAACAAGCGATGCTCCATTTGCTGCATCGCCCGCTACGAATACGTTCGAGGCAAACTTTGGTTGCTCGGGCTTGAGGAATCCCATTGCGAGCAACACCATTTCACACTTTATTATTTCTGGCTTGCCCACTGGCTCCATGAGCGGACGTCCGCCATCGGGGTTGGGTTTCCATGTTATTTCTTGTACACGTACTCCGGTAAGCTTGCCGTTCTTGTCGCCGAGGAACTCCAACGAGTTGATGTTCCAGCGGCGTGTACAACCCTCCTCGTGCGACGAGGTAGTCTTGAGTGTACGAGGCCAGTTTGGCCAAGGATTCTTCGGGTCGTCGGGTCCGTCTACGGGTCGCGGCATAATCTCTATTTGCGTCACCGACTTGCATCCCTGACGGTGTGCCGTGCCGATGCAGTCTGATCCGGTGTCGCCACCGCCTATTACGAGCACGTCTTTGCCCTTGGCGTTGACCAGTTCTTCCTTCTTGAACTCCATACCAGCCAATACGCGGTTTTGCTGTGAGAGCATTTCGAGGGCGAAGTGTACGCCCTTCAGTTCGCGTCCGGGAATCTTGAGGTCGCGTGCAGTAGGTGTACCGGTTGATACAACGTAAGCGTCGAATCCTTCGGGCAGATGTTCTACGTCGACTGGCGAGTTGTATTTGAATACGATGCCCTCTTCTTCGAGCAGGGCGATACGGCGGTCGATGACAGCTTTGTTGAGTTTGAAGTTAGGAATGCCGTAGCGCAACAAGCCGCCTGCGCTTTCGTTCTTCTCCATCACGGTGACCGAGTAGCCCATGTGGTTGAGGCGGTTGGCAGCCACGAGTCCGGCTGGTCCGGCTCCTATGACGCATACTTTCTTGCCGTTGCGCTCGGGTTGTTCTACTCGTACGTAGTTCTCCTGAAATGCGTGTTCGGTAATGGCACACTCGTCTTCGCGGTTGGTTGTAGGTTCGTGCTCAACGAGATTGAGCACGCAAGCCTTCTCGCACAGTGCCGGACAGATTCGTCCGGTGAACTCGGGGAAGTCGTTGGTTGAGTTGAGCAGGCGATAAGCCAGCTCCCAGTCGCCCTTGTAGAGAGCGTCGTTCCATTCGGGTGCCTTGTTGCCCAGCGGACATGCCCAGTGACAGAAGGGTACGCCACAGTCCATACAGCGTGATGCCTGCTGACGGCGGTCGTTGCTGTTGAGTGTTTGTTCGACTTCACCAAAGTCGTGAATGCGGTCGTGTATGGGGCGGTAGCCCGCCTCTTTGCGGTGTATAGTGAGGAATGCTTTTGGATTGCCCATAATTCCTAATTTTGAATTTTGACTTTTGACTTTTGAATTGTTGCGACTTGCAGTCGCAATTTTGAGTTTTGAGTTCTGAATTTTGAGTTGTGCGCTTTGCGCATTTTGAATTATTCAGTTTTGAGTTTTGGGTTGTTCAGTATTGATTTTAACATGATTCTATCAATCAATTCAAAATTGAACAATTCCTAATCGGCTCTGTCCGATAATTCAAAATTCAAAATTCAAAACTCAAAACTCCGATTTGCGCTCTCGCGCAAATCAGTAGTCTCTCTGCATGTCTGCAATCTTCTGTTGCAGCTTGCGTACCTGCTCTTCCTGCAGCACACGCTTATACTCGATGGGGACAATCTGTATGAAGTCCTCCACGTAGTGGTTCCAGTCGTCGAGCATGGTGCGTGCGAGTTTCGAACCGGTGTATAGGTAGTGCTGGCGTATGAGTTCGTGCAGCTCCTTGCGGTAGTTGCTGTCGTCGACAAGATTGATTTCGACCATATCCATATTGCAGAAGTAGTCGAAGTTGTGGTTCTTGTCCCAAACGTAAGCTACACCACCAGACATACCGGCGGCGAAGTTGCGTCCCGTCTCGCCCAATACTACTACGCGACCGCCCGTCATATACTCGCAGCAGTGGTCGCCTGCGCCTTCGATTACGGCTGTGGCTCCCGAGTTGCGCACTCCGAAGCGTTCGCCAACCTTACCGTTTATGTAGAGTTCGCCGCTTGTTGCGCCATACAGTCCGGTGTTGCCGGCTATGATGTTGTCCTCGGCTGCGAAGTTGCTTCTTATCGGCGGGAGTATTGATATGCGTCCGCCTGAGAGACCCTTGGCGAAGTAGTCGTTGGCTTCGCCTTCCAGTTTGAAGTCGACACCCTTAACGAGGAATGCGCCGAAGCTCTGTCCTGCCGAGCCCTTGAACTTCACGTTGATGGTCTTGTCGGGCAGTCCTGCCTCGCCATACTTCTGAGCTATCATTCCGCTGAGCATTGCGCCGACGGCACGGTCGGTGTTCTTGATGGCGAAATCGAGCGAAACCTCGTCCTGACGTTCTATCGCGTTCTGCGCTCCACGTATCAGATGCTGGTCCAATACGTCGCCAAGCTTGTGTCGTTGCTGTGCTGTATGATAGAGCGAGCAACCGTTGGGCTCCTGGAACAGAAGTCGGTGGAAGTCGAGCAGAGCCGACTTGGGGTTCTTCTCGTCCTTCTTGGTGACGACGAGTTCGGTGTGTCCTACTATCTCGTTGAGGCTGCGATAGCCCATCTGAGCCAAGTATTCGCGAACCTCTTGTGCCACGAAGGTGAAGTAGTTGACCAGATATTCTGCCTTGCCGCGGAACAGCTTGCGCAGTTCGGGGTTCTGTGTGGCTACGCCCATTGGACATGTGTTGAGGTTGCATTTACGCATCATCACACAACCGAGCACGATTAGCGCTGCAGTACCGAATCCGAACTCTTCTGCACCGAGCAGAGCCATGAGCACGACGTCGCGTCCAGTCTTCAACTGGCCGTCCACTTGCAGACGAACCTGACCGCGCAGACCGTTCTTGACGAGTGTCTGCTGGGTCTCAGACAATCCGATTTCGGGCGAAATACCTGCAAATCGCATGCTCGATGCGGGCGAAGCGCCGGTGCCGCCTTCGGCTCCTGAGATGACGATGAGGTCGGCTTTGGCCTTGGCAACGCCAGCTGCGATGGTGCCAACGCCACTCTCGGCAACGAGCTTCACGCTGATGGCTGCCTTAGGATTGACGTTCTTGAGGTCGAAGATGAGCTGAGCCAGGTCTTCAATAGAGTAGATGTCGTGGTGAGGAGGAGGCGAAATGAGCGAGATTCCGGGAATAGAGTGACGCGTCTTGGCAATCACCTCGTTCACCTTGAAGCCCGGCAGCTGTCCGCCTTCACCCGGCTTGGCACCCTGCGCCACCTTAATCTGTATCTCCTCGGCGTTGACCAGGTATTCTGTAGTTACGCCGAAGCGTCCCGAAGCAACCTGCTTGGTCTTGCTCGAAAGCGAAACGCCGTCCACAGTCTCGTGGAAACGCTCGCTCAACTCACCGCCTTCGCCTGTGTTTGAGCGTGCGCCGAGCTTGTTCATGGCAAGAGCCATTGCCTCGTGAGCCTCCTTTGACAGAGCTCCGAACGACATGGCACCCGTCACGAAGTGTTTAACAATGTTCTCGACGGGTTCTACCTCGTCGACTGGTATCGGATTTTGTTTGAAATCGAAGAAGTCGCGGATGAAGATAGGTTCTTCTTTCTCGTCGACAAACTTCGTGAACTCTTTGTATTTAGCGTAATTGCCAGTGCGTGTGGCAAGCTGAAGTGTAGCGATGGTTTCGGGGTTCCAGGCGTGGCGTATGCCGTCTTTGCGCCAGTGGAATTGTCCGAGGTTGGGCAGGAAGTCGAGTTTCTTGTGGTTGTTGAAGGCCTTGTTGTGCATGCTGATTGCGTCGCGGGCGATGGTTTCGAGTCCAACGCCGCCTATAGTGCTCACTTCTGTACCGAAGTAGGTCTTCAACAACGCCTCCGACAGACCTATGCTCTCGAATATCTTGGCTCCGCGATATGAGCGGATGGTTGAGATACCCATCTTTGCCATAATCTTCAACAGACCCTTCTTCACTGCCTTGATGTAGTTGGCTTCGGCTGTCGGATAGTTCTCTTGAATCTTTCCGCGCTTCACAAGGTCGTCGAGTATGGCGTATGTCATGTACGGACAGAGTGCCGAAGCACCGTAGCCCAAGAGTAATGCGGCGTGCATCACCTCGCGAATCTCACCGCTCTCTACGATAAGTGCGGTCTGAACGCGCTTGCCTACAGATATCAAGTAATGGTGAACGGCACTCACTGCGAGCAGCGAAGGAATTGCTGCATGATTCTCATCGACATCGCGGTCGCTGAGGATGATGTAGTTGTAGCCGTCGTCGACGCTGCGTTCGGCCTTCTTGCAGAGTGCATCGAGCGACTCGCGCAGTCCGTCTTCGCCCTTGCTGCACTCAAACAGCATAGGCAACTTGACTGTGTTAAATCCCTTGTAGCGTATATTGCACAGTATATCGAGCTGAGTATTGGTCAGAATGGGGTGGGGCAGGCGCACCATCTTGCAGTTCGACTCGTCGGGCGAGAGAATACCGGAGCCCACGCGACCAATATATTCCGACAAAGACATGACCAATGACTCGCGGATAGAGTCGATGGCAGGGTTGGTAACCTGCGCAAACTGCTGGCGGAAGTAGTTGAAGAACACTTGCGCGTGGCCGCTCAGTACAGCCAGCGGAGTGTCGTTGCCCATTGAGGCGGTAGGTTCCTGACCGTTGGTAGCCATCGGAACGATTGTGCCGTCGACATCTTCCTCGCCGAATCCGAACATCAGTTCCTTGCGTGTGAGGTCGTCGACAGAGTTGTCAACCTTACGTCCGGAGTGCAGTTTTTCAAGTTGTATACGGTTAGTTGATAGCCACTGACGGTAAGGATGGGCGCTTGCGAGGCGCTCCTTAATCTCACCGTCGTAGTAGATTTTGCCCTCCTGAGTGTCGATAAGGAGAATCTTGCCTGGTTGCAGGCGTCCCTTTTCGGCAATCTCAGTCGGGTCAAAGTCCATGACACCCACTTCGGATGCCACGACCATGGTGTCATTCTTGGTAATAGTATATCGTGCCGGGCGCAGACCGTTGCGGTCGAGCATTCCTCCGGTGTATCTTCCGTCGCTGAACAGCAGTGCGGCAGGGCCGTCCCACGGTTCCATAAGTATAGAGTGATACTCGTAGAAAGCCTTCAAATCTTCGGGTATCGGGTTCTTGTCGTTGAAGCTCTCAGGCACCATCACAGCCATGGCGTGCGGCAGTGAGAGTCCGCTCATCACGAAAAACTCGAATACGTTGTCGAGACTTGCAGAGTCTGACATGTCGGGCTGTATGATAGGTGATATGCCACGGATGTCGCCCAATGCCTCGCTTGAGAGCACGCTCTCGCGTGCCTTGAACCAAGAGCGGTTGCCGCGGATGGTGTTTATCTCGCCGTTGTGTGCCAGAAGGCGGAACGGCTGGGCAAGGCTCCATGTTGGGAACGTGTTGGTAGAAAAGCGCGAATGAACAAGCGCCAGTCCTGAAGTGAAGTAATTGTTGGTGAGATCGGGGTAGTACTGGCGTACCTGCATTGACGACAGCATACCCTTATAAACTATGTTTCGGCTCGAAAGCGAGCAGATGTAGAAGTCCTTGTTATTGACACGGTTTTCAATGCGCTTACGTATAATATATAATGTGCGCTCAAAAGTGGGCACCTTGTCGTCGGTCACGCCCGTAATGAAAACCTGCTTGATGGCCGGTTCGGTAGCAAGTGCCGACACGCCGAGGCATTCGGGATTGGTAGGCACAGTGCGCAGGTGCATGAGCGAGAGTCCTTCGCGCTCGATTTCTTCAATCATTATTGACAGAATGGCCTGCTGCTGTGGCTCGTCTTTAGGAAGAAAGACGAGACCTGTGCCGTATTTGCCCTTCTCAGGCACCGGAATGCCCTGCAACAGTATGAATTCGTGAGGAATCTGAAGCATGATTCCCGCACCGTCTCCAGTCTTGTTGTCGGCACCTTCGGCTCCGCGGTGGCGCATATTCTCAAGTACGCGCAGCGCGTTGTCTACTAATTCGTGGCTCTTGTTACCATGAATATTCACTACCATTCCTACACCGCACGCGTCGTGTTCGTAGGCGGCATTGTAAAGTCCTGAAAATTTCTCACCAACCATTGCATGGCTGGCTTGATGGCCTTGTGTTTTTCCCATCTCAATTGCTTTTAATTAGTAAACCATTGAAAAACCTATCAAAGTGTTTGCAAATTTAATGATTTACTTTCAAAAAGCAATATAAAAATCGAAAAAATAAATACTGTTTTTGATTTATAGCAAGAAAGATGTATTATTTTGTAATGTTATCGACATGTAAAGTACCGTTTTGTAACATAGCTGCATGTTTATTGCTACGGAATGTAACTTCAACTGCGTCTGTATTCCGACGGCGACATACCCACATGCTCCTTGAAATACTTGCCGAGGAACGACTGATTGGAGAAGTTAAGGCTTTGTGCTATCTCCTTGATGCTGCGTTGTGTGTTGCGCAGAAGCATGCGCAGCTCCATCGTAACGTATGCGTCTATCCACTCGTTGGGTGTTCGTTTGGACACGTTCTTTACCGTTTCCGACAGATATTTGGGCGATATGCAGAGCTGTTCGCTATACCAGCTAACACGACGCTCGCTGCGGAAGTTATTTTCGACAAGCAATATGAATTTGGTGAAAATCTCTTCGGCACGTGTGTTTCGCTCGTCTTTCTGCGACTGTACGTTGTATATCACATTGCTCACCTCATAAACCATAGAAAGGAACATCGACTGCATCATCTCACGGCGGAAGTGGTTGTCGGGTTCGTCAATCTTCTGGTTCATGCATGTCAGTGTGTTGCGTATGAAGCTTGCCTTCTCAGCCGGCAGGCTGAACACGGGGTGGGTGCGTGCAAATAGGAAAAGCTGTGACAGTTCGTGCACGCTCTTAATGGTCTCGTTGAAGAAGTCGTAGCTGATGATGATGCCCATGCCACGGCAGTCGGGCGACACAGTGCAGTCGTAGATGACGCGTCCCTGATTGATGATGATAAGGTCGCCGGCTACGACGTTATGTTCTACAGAATCGACAACGTATCGTCCTGATCCTTTTGTGCACAATGCCAAGAGCAGGCATTGTATACGACGCGGCTCGCGAGGCAAGGGTATATTTGCAATCTCGTCCAGTATTAATATGTCATTGCCGATATGGTTGCCTCCGCACATGCGTATGGCGTATTCTACTGTTATGTCTCTTAAGTCAGGTAAGGTCATCTATGTATGGTTTATATTAGTATAAAATAATTGCAAATGTACTAAATAAATCTGATATACCGAGATTTTTTTTAGTTATAACTTGTCAATGTGTTTGTGCATAAAACTGTTAAATAGGCATGGATATAACCAACGATACGTTTTTTTTACTAACTTTACGGATGTTTTAAATTATATGCTTATGAAAATCAGACATCTTAAGGTCTCGGCGCTATTGCTTGCCGCCACCTTGCTAACAAGCTCGTGCGTTGGTTCATTCTCACTGTTTGGCCGTGTTGCCAAGTGGAACACCCACGCTACAAACTCGAAGTTTCTCAACGAGATTATATTCATTCTTATCTCGCCGGCTTATGCTGTGTGTGCAGTTGCTGATGCCTTGGTGCTTAACACAATCGAATTCTGGTCGGGGAGCAACCCTATGGCTCAGAAGGTGGGCACTGTGCAGGAAGTGACGGGTAAGGACGGACTGATTTATGCAGTTAAGACGCTGCGCAATGGTTATGAAATAACTTCGCCAAATGGTGAAGTTGTTAGTTTCATATACGATAAGAAGACCAATTCGTGGTCGCAGGAGCAGGATGGCAAGCAGGTTGAGATTTTCCGCTTCAATCCTGACGGTACTATCCAGGCACGTCTCAGCGACGGTCAGACATTACGCGTTAAGCCAGATGAGGCAGGCGTGTTCGAAGCCCGCATGGCTGTCAATGGCGCTCGCTTCTGGGCTAGCCGATAACTCTTTTTTATAATATAAGTTGAGAGTTGAGAATTGAGAGTTGAGAGTTATGATTACCGATTTTTAATATTTAAAATCATAGCATTAATAACAATGCAAATCATAACTCTCAACTCTCAATTTTCAACTCTCAATTGTTTTTTTTTACTTCTCGCCCGAAACGCCCATTTCCTTGAGCAGACGATCAGCATGTCCCCATTTGTCCATGAGGAAGAGTACGTAGCGGATGTCTACACCGATGCAGCGAGCCAGACGCTTGTCAAACCAGATGTCGCTTGACAATGAGTCCCAGTTGCCGTCGAATGCCAGACCGATAAGGTTGCCCTTGCCGTCGAACATGGGCGAACCAGAGTTACCGCCGGTGATGTCGTTGTTGGTGAGGAAGCAGAGCTGCATCTTGCCAGTTGTCTTGTCGGTGTACTTGCCGAAGTCGTTGGCAGAGAGGAGCTGCTTCATGATAGGCTCAGCCTGGTAGTCGATGGTGCCCTTTTCGCCCGACTCCATCTTGCGAACGATTGAGGCAGCGTCGGTGTAGTAGCCCGACGGATTGCCACCGAGCAGATAACCGCCTACCTGACCGTAAGAAAGACGCATGGTGAAGTTGGCATCTGAGTAGTGGGGCAGTTCCTGCTCCATGCGCACCTTGGCGTCGCAGAGATACTTCTCCTGCTCGGCTATCTCCTCGCGGAGCGGCATGAGCTGCTTGCGGCAGTTGTTCATCATCTCGTTAATCTGCTTGCCATACTGATAGCCGGGGTCTTTGGCGAGAGCCTTCTCGTCGAGCTTGATCTTCTTGCCGCTCTTCATCACTACCGAAGTCTGGTACAACCAGTCGACATACTTGCGCGAATCGCCGCCGAACTTCTCCTCAATGGTCTTGTAGAAGGCCGGAAGCTGGTCGGCAGATACATACTTGCGGAAGTTGTCGATGAGCGCTGCCTGCACGTCTTTGTCAAGAGCTGCGTCCCATTCGGCGCTGTTGTCCTCGAATACATAGGTCGACTTGCCCTTCTTGGCAGCCTTGCTGTCCTTTGCAGGCACCATCATAGCCAGACGTATGGCGCGTGAGTTGAACTCAGAAGTGCCGCCGAATGTCTCGCGCAGAGCTGTGAACTCCTTAGTAACGTCAAGCTGCTTGGCATAGAGCTGTGCCATCTTGTCGAAGTCGAGCTTACCCTTGAGGTAGCCGGTCCACTTCTGATACTCCATGATGCGGTCCTCAAAGTCGGCCTTCTGACGAACGATACCTACAGAGTCGATACACTTGTTCATACCCAGTGAGTTCTTCCAGTAGTTGGAACTCTGTGCATACTTAGAGTCGTACTTGATGCGTACAGCCTCGTCGGCACGCATGTGCTTGATCATAACGTCCTGCTTCACGCCGCGTACTTGTGCACGTGGAGCGTTCTCAGCGTCGCGCATCTGGCGAATGCCGTAGCTTGAGAGATAGCGTTCGGTCGAACCGGGATAGCCGATGGTCATGGCGAAGTCGCCTTCCTTATATCCGTCCATCGAAACCTTTGTCCAGTGCTGCGGGTGATAGGGCACGTTGTCCTTCGAATATTCTGCCGGTCCGTTGGTCTTCGGGTCGGCGTAGATGCGGAATACAGAGTAGTCGCATGTCTGGCGCGGCCACATCCAGTTGTCGGTCTCGCCTCCGAACTTGCCCATTGACTTAGGAATGGCGAACACCAGACGCAAGTCGCGGAATGTGCGGTAGGTAGTGGCGTAGTACTTGTTGCCCTCGTAGAACGGCTTTATTTCCAGGTCGAGAGTCTTGTCCTTAGCGTGTACCTCCTTGATCATTTCGTTCTCCACCTCGTTCAAGAGCTTGGCGCGCTCGTCGTTGGTCATGTTCTTGATGCCACGCTTCTCCAGTTCGGGAGTGATGTCCTTCTGTTCAACCATGAAACTTACGAACATGCTCTTGTTGGGCAACTCCTCGGCGAACGACTTTGCGTAGAATCCGTTGAGCATGTAGTCGTGCTCAACAGTAGAATGAGAACGGATGGCTTCAAAACCACAGTGGTGGTTGGTCAGCACGAGTCCGTCGGGCGATACGACAACGCCCGAGCAGTAGCCCGAGAAGTTGACAACCGACTTCATGATGGCGTCTTCGCCCTTGTACAGCTTCTCGTAGGGAGCCGAGAATCCGTACGTCTTCATCTGCTCGTACACTGCGTGTGGCAGGTTGTAGAGCGTCCACATGCCTTCGTCGGCATGGGCGGCGGCTGATGACAACAGCATGGCAGCCGCGAGAATAAGATTCTTTTTCATTTAGAGATTGTTATTGATTGTTGATTATTTCCTAAAATATTTTCCCACAACGGGCAGACTCTTCAGCGGCATATCATGATATATGATGTACGCTACGAACATTATCACGAGCACAGTGTTTACTGCGAGCGCTGCCCAGTTGGGCAGATGCTCGTTGGCGAAGTTCATGCAGAAGTAGAACAGCACCGTTATAGCCACGTAAACGCCTATCGACTTGAGCGGATAATTTATCGGATACTTCTTCTGACCCACAATATACGACAGCACCATGGCCGTTGCGTAGCCTGCAAAACCAGCCCATGCGCACGCCATATAGCCGTATCGCGGCACGAACAGCACGTTGACGGCGATGAGCACGGCGCATCCTGCGCCCGAGAACCAGGCTCCCCAGATGGTCTTGTCGATAAGCTTGTACCAGAACGAGAGGTTGAAGTACACGCCCATCATTATCTCGGCAGCCATCACAATGGGCACAACGCGCAGTCCCGACCAGTAGTCGCGGCCGATGATATGCTTCAGTACGTCGAGATAGCCTATCACTACGAGGAACGCCAGCAGAGTGAATATGATGAAGAACTTCATCGCCTGGGCATACGTTTCGCGGTTGTCCTTGTCCTTCGATTTGCCGAACACGAACGGTTCGTAGGCGTAGCGGAACGCCTGTGTGATCATTGCCATAATCATGGCAATCTTCGATGCGGCGCCATATATGCCCAACTGGGCGTGAGCGTCGCTACGTTCGTAGATGTAGGGGAAGAGAATCTTGTCGGCAGTCTGGTTGAGAATGCCGGCTATGCCGAGCACCAGTATAGGCCATGAGTAGGAGAACATGCGGCGCAGCAGCGCCTTGTCAAACTGGTATTTGATGCCCACCAGCTCCTTCCAGAAGAAGAACGTGAGCGCTGCCGAGCAGAAAAGGTTGACATAGAAGGCATAGCCAGCGCCTATCGTCGGGTCGTATATCTGTGCGATGAGTCCCGTCGCGCCGTTGCTTTCGTATATGGCAGGCAGCACGAGGAAGAACATCAGATTGAGTGCTATTGCCATAAAGATGTTCAGAAGCTTCAGGGTAGCGAACTTGATAGGGCGTTTCTTGTATCGCAGATAGGCGAAGGGGATGCACTGGAAGGCATCTATCGCCACCGTGACAGCCATCACCCATATATACGACGGATGGTCGGCATAGCCCATGAACGATGATATCGGGCTGATGAACGTAAGCACCAGCACCACGAACAGCAGCGATGTGAATCCTACAGACATCAATGTTGTAGAGTATACCTTCTGCGGATCCTCGCCTTCCTTGTTGGCGAAGCGGAAGAAGGTGGTCTCCATTCCGTATGTGAGAATCACCATCAGCAAAGCCGTATAGGCATATACGTTTGTGATGATGCCATAGCCTCCACTCGCGGCAGACAGTTTTGCCGTGTACAAAGGTACAAGCAGATAATTAAGAAATCTGCCTACGATGCTGCTAAGACCGTAAATGGCGGTGTCCTTAGCAAGGGATTTGAGATTTGCCATATTGACTTTTTGTTATTGTTTTGTATGTTTTGTATGTTTGGTAGGTTTTGTAGGTTTTGGCTGCTGCCTACTATACCTACTATACCTACGCCACCTACCAAACCCACCAAACTAATCCTGCGCACACCTATCTTTTTCCGTTTCTCCAGTCAACTCTTGCCTTGTATCTCTGCTCCTTTATTCCACCTTCTTCCAAGAACTTGCGGTTCTGGTAGTCGATGAGTCCGCGTAGCATGGCGAGAGTCTGATGAATCACTATCAGAGCGATGTTGGCTATTTCTTCAGCGCAGCGTCCTTCTATCTGCCTTCGATACCATGCGCTGTCGTTGATGCGTCGGCACAGTGGCTGTGCCATCCGGTATTTGGGATGCTGAGGCCCCCATATCTCCAGACCATGGTTGCGCAGATAGTCCTTGTAGTCCTCTTTGAGTTCCTCAAGGCTGCCCTTGGCTATTACCGTCAGTTTATGTTCAATCTCGGTAGAGCCTTCAGCGTCGCTATAGCCTTCTACTATGTTCTGCTTGCCCGAGCGTGCCGCCTGCTGCATTTGGTCGACCGTGCGGTCGTGACTGCGCTCAAGAAATCGGCTTACGAAGTAGAAAGTGATGTCGTAGACGCACTCCGACTTACGGAAAACAATCAGCGTCTTGTAGCTGTCGGGCTGATTGGTAGGACGGTTGAATGGATTTTGCTGCATAGGGGTGGATTCTTTTATTGCTTGATTTCTATTACTTAACTCTTTTACTCTTTTACCTTTTTACTTTTTTACCTTTAAAAGAACATGTAGCAGATAGCTATCGCCGCTATAACTCCAGCCAAGTCTGCCAGCAGTCCGCAGGCTACTGCGTGACGGGTATAGCGTATGCCTACGCTGCCGAAGTAGACGGCGAGGATGTAAAAGGTGGTGTCGGTAGAGCCTTGGAAGATGCAAGAGAGTCGGCCTACGAACGAGTCGGCACCGTAGGTGGTCATAGCGTCGACCATCATGCCGCGTGCTCCGCTGCCCGAGAGAGGCTTCATCAGCGCCGTAGGCAGAGCGCCCACGAAGTCGGTGTTGCCACCCAGAGCCGCAACGGTCCACTTGATGCCGTCCACCAGCATGTCCATTGCGCCCGAAGCACGGAACACCCCGATGCCCACGAGTATAGCCACGAGATAGGGGATGATTCTGACGGCAGTGTTAAATCCGTCCTTTGCACCCTCGATGAAGGCGTCGTAGACGTTCACCTTCTTGCGCATGCCAGCCAGGATGAACATCACTATGATGAGCATCAGCAGGATATTAGCCACCGAAGTGCTCACAACGTTCATCTGCGCCTTGTCCATCTGTGCGAAGCCCCATATTATAGCAGCCACCACAGCCGACATGCCGCCGAGCGTGAGCAGCATTGTACGGTTGATGAGATTGATGCGCTGGTAGAGCGAGGTGAAGACGATACCCGCCAGCGTAGAGAAGAACGTGGCGAGAAGAATGGGCACGAAGATGTCGGTAGGTTGCGCTGCCCCCATCTGCGCACGATACACCATGATGCTCACGGGAATCAAGGTGAGTCCCGACGTGTTGAGCACGAGGAACATAATCATCGGATTGGTGGCGGTGTCCTTCTTCGGATTCAGCTCCTGCAGTTGTTCCATAGCCTTCAGTCCGAGCGGAGTGGCAGCGTTGTCAAGCCCCAGCATGTTGGCAGCCACATTCATGAAGATGCTGCCCGTGACGGGATGACCCTTCGGAATGTCGGGAAACAGACGTGTGAACACGGGCGACAGCACGCGCGCCACAACGTTTATGACGCCGCCTTTCTCGCCAATCTTCATTATGCCGAGCCACAGCGAGAGTACGCCGGTGAGTCCGAGCGAGATTTCGAACGCAGTCTTCGACGTGTCGAACGTGGAGTTCATAATGGCTGGAAACACCTCGGTGTCGCCCATAAACACCAGCCGCACGGTGGCAATGACGAATGCTATGAGGAAGAAGGCTATCCAGATGTAGTTGAGTACCATATTTTCTGAGATACGTTGTTATTATTATAATAGGTGCAAAATTACCCATTAAATTTGGAATATCTCAATAAAATCGTCATTTTTGCGTCCCGTCTACTTATAAGCCTTGATGTATTCGTCGGCTACGGCACACAGTTCGTCGTACCATTCCTGACCGAAACGGCGCACCAGCGGACCCTCAAGGAAGCGGTATACACGCAGTCCCAACTCCTTGCCCTTCTTCACTGCGTCCTCGCATACGTCCCAACGGTTGTAGTTGAGAGCCACGGTGCCGTCCTTGAAACGCTTCTCGCGGATAGGGTAGAGGGCGCATGATATGGGCTTGATGAACTGGGTCTTGCCCTGGCGGTAGGCTCGTTCGAGCGCGCACAGACAGCAGTTGCCCTCGTAGCAGGTGAACACGCAGTCCTTGCCGCCCACAATACTCGTCACGAGGTCGCCGTCGCGGTCGGTGTAGGCTACGCCCTGATGGTCGACCACAGCCTGCGCCGATGCCGACATGTCGCCCCACACCGTGTCAAGAGCTGACTCAATGCCGGCTATCTCGTCCATAGTCACGGGTGCTCCGGCGTCGCCTTCCACACAACAGATGCCCTTGCACTTGTCCAGATCGCAGCAGAACTGCTCGGTGATGATGTCGCTCGACACCAATACATTCGAAATTTCTAATATCATATAATTTATCTTTCAAGTCTTTATCAATATGCAATTCTAATGAGGAAATCACAATTCTCAACTCTCAATTTTCAACTTTCAACTGAAACGTCAGTTTCCTTACCACTCAATCGGTGCTATTCCGTTCTGTTCGAGATAGGCGTTGCAGCGTGAGAAGTGGTGGTTGCCGAACCATCCGCCGCGGTTGGCTGAGAGCGGTGAGGGGTGAACCGATTCGAGGATGAAGTGGCGCGAGCGGTCGATGAGTTGCGCCTTGGAGCGCGCATATCCGCCCCACAGAATGAATACGAGGTGCTCGCGACCGGCTGAGAGAGCACGTATGGCGGCATCGGTGAACGTCTCCCATCCGTGGCGCTGGTGCGATGCAGCCTGGTGGGCACGTACAGTCAGAGTGGCGTTGAGCAGCAATACGCCTTGTTTAGCCCAACGGGTAAGGTCGCCCGAGGTAGGAATCGGCTTGCCCAGGTCGTTCTGTATCTCCTTGAAAATGTTCTGCAACGACGGCGGAAACGGCACTCCGTCGGCAACGGAGAAGCTCAGACCCTGCGCCTGACGAGGTTCGTGGTAAGGGTCCTGACCTATTATCACCACCTTCACCTTGTCGAACGGACACAGATTGAAGGCGTTGAAGATGAGGCTACCCGGCGGATAGCAGGTCTGGGTGGTGTATTCCTGGCGCACGAAGTCGGTGAGCTGGGCGAAGTAAGGTTGCTCAAACTCCTGCTGCAAGTGCTCGTGCCATGAGGGTTCTATCTTTACGTTCATATATGTAAGTGTATTATTCGTTCAATTCATAGTTTGTATTTCTACCGCCATCGTCGGTTTTCCGTAGTACGCCTTTATTGACAAGGTCGTTCAAGTCGCGTGTTGCAGTGTCCTGCGAGCAATGGCATATCTTATACCATTTTGAAGAATTCAGCTTGCCTTCAAATCCGTCAAACAGTCGGTTGAGCATTTTGCGCTGGCGCTCGTTGAACGGCGTCTGCTCATGCCGGTTCCAGAATTGGCGTTTGCGTACAACGTTCTCGGTCTTGGTGAGCGATGCGTTGATAGCGTCCTTCAGTGTACTGAGAAACCACGCCACCCATTCCGTCACGTCCATTCCGCCCTTCTGCGCATGCTCGAGGCAGTCATAGTAAGCCTTACGGTTCTGTAGAATCTGCGACGACAGACTGTAGTAGCGCTTGCCCGTATGGTCTGCCCGCGACAGCAGCATCTCGGTGATGGTTCGGCATATACGTCCGTTGCCGTCGTCGAAGGGATGAATGGTGACAAACCATAAGTGGGCTATAGCCGCCTTTATGAGCGGATCGGTCTTGGAGTCGTCCGCCTCAATCCATTCGAGCAGGTCGTTCATCATGCGTGGCACCTCTTCTGAAGGCGGAGCTTCATAGTGTACACGTTCCTTTCCCATCGCTCCCGACACCACTTGCATTGCCTCCTTGCCTTCACGCCATTTGCCTACACTGATTTTGTACATTCCGCTGTATCCGTTAGGAAACAGAGCGTGGTGCCATCCGAACATACGCTCAAAGCTAAGTGGACGGCTGAAGTTGTGTGTAGCATCGAGCATCACCTGCACAACGCCCTCTATGTAGTGGTCGGTTGGAGGCAATCCGTCGTATTTCAATCCGAGTTGGGTGGCAAGCGAAGAGCGCACGCTGTCGGCGCTGAGCATCTGACCTTCAATCTTTGACGAGTGTACAATCTCGGAAGTCATCGTTTCGAGCATTGATGTGTTCTGCTCTTCAAAGCCGAACATCGACACGCGTCCCATAAGCTGACCGCGCAGCAAGTTTGTCTCAGCAACAAGACCTGCCAAAGCCTGCATGTCTACCGTCATGCTTGGCCAATCGGCGTGTTGCCATATATATTGTGTTGCTCCGTTGTATTTGTGTGCCATATCTGAAATGTTTTATTGGCAAATTTACGATTTATCGACGATTACCGCAAGTTTTGCGGAGATTAACTGGTTTATTCTCCGCAAATTTGCGGAGAATAATGCCGCAAGCAATGAGTAGGAGAAGGATGTGTCAAAAGTCAAAGCAGCACGCCCCGAAGGGGCAGAAGCCCATAGCCCAGGGCAACACCCTGGGTAAAAGTATCACAAAAACCAATGCGCCCTGCAAGGGCAAAAGCGTTAATTATCAATGCTTTTGCCCTTGCAGGGCGTTTTGCTATTTTCAATCCGTACACCCAAGGCGCTGCCTTGGGCTATGTGCTTTTGGGGCTTTCAGCCCGCTTTGTTTGACTTTTGACACATCCTCCTGAGCAAGCAACGTCGCAAATGATTAATAACAAGAATACTCAAGCTAACTGCTCAGGCTATGGCGGGGACGCCATAGCCTCCTACAGATTGCCTTGTTCTTGTCTTTTCGACTTTTGACTTTACTTGCTATAATAAAAAAAACTGCGGCACAGAAGCTTTTTTGCATTGCTTCTGTGCCGCAGTTGTTATTGCGAACTGTCGTTGTCGACGTGTTTACTTCATCACCTTGATCATCTTACCGTCCTTACCGCGAACGATATTGATGCCCTTCTGCATGGTCTTAAGCTGACGACCAGAGAGGTCGTAGATTGCGCCATTGGCAGTGTTGGTGCTGGTTGTGATGCCGTTGATGCCTACAGTACCGTCGAACTTGATTGTATAAACGGTCTTGCTTGACGGATTAACGTCGTAGTCGTTACCCTTTACGGTGATTGTAGCAACGTTGTTTGCCTCGTCCTTTGCTACGTCGTAAGAGGCACCTACACCCTTTACAGTGAACTCAACCTTGTCGAAGTCCTCTGCAAGTTTACCATTCAATGTGTATTCTGTTGTTCCCTCATCAAAGTTGGCAACCGGAGTGCCGTTGTATGTCAGGCTATTAAGAGCGTGATAGTACACGAGCTTAACGTTGTCGATGGTGAGCGAGTTTCCCTTGATAATGCTCTTGCGGTCGCCGAAGTAGTCGTTGGCAGCAAATATCACATTGATATGCTCAGGTACGGCAGTATCGTCATTGTATGTGAAAGGTATTGTCATGCTCTTCCATGTGCCTTTAGTGCTCTCTGAGATTGGCTGCTCGAGCTTGGCAATGAGCTTTGCGTCTTCTGATGGTTTAGCAGGGTCGCCTAATGTAGCAGATGTTTCGTTGCCAAGGATGTTGCGGTCACGGTTGACCATGGTGCATTTAGTTGCAGTGCCATATTCTAAAGGATTCAAGCTTACAGCTGTATTTCCAGGAACATTTGTTTGTGTCCATGTGCCCTTCCATAGGTAGGCTATGGCAGTCGCATTCTCTTTGCCATTAGAGTTGTTGCGTTGATAGTCGAAGCTAATAGCATCAGGACGATATGTAAACTCAAGTCCACCGAACGTTCCTCCGTCTGCATTGCGTACATTAATTAGTTTTGTTTCAGCTGTCGCCCAAGGCGTACCCAATGACATATATGCAGGAATCATTTGTCCGGCCTTTTCCTGATTTGTTAGCTTAACGGCAACTGTAGTGCCATTGCTACCTTCGGCTTTTGCTCCTGCTACTACTGCTCCGAGGGCTGTTTGTACGTTCGATATATGCCATCCTTTAGGCTGTGTTCCAGATGATTCTGTATTACCTTTGCTGTCCCAAGGTATGCAAGTCTCCCAATCGCCACTGAAATCATTAAGTTGTGGAGCTGTTGCAGTAGGAAGAGTGTAAGATTCCGACTTGAAATCAGCCTTAACCGGTATTTCACTATATCCCAGATCCTCTTCTTCATCAATAAGTCTTACTGTCAGTTGGCTTATGTCTGTTGTCAAGACATAATTGTCTATAGTAGACTTCATGGTTATTATAACCTTGTTGTCTTTCAAGATGCCATCCATTCCGCCATTAGTGACGGGCGCATCTTTGTCTGTACACTCCAATGTGATTACTCCATTACTTTCTTTAGGCTCAAGATTAGAAATGGTAGCGTCACCAATATTCAATGTCTGACCAGCAACTGTTACAGAGAAATCCTTCAGGACAAAAGTATATGTACCGTTAGATTCTTTTGAAACAACAATTGTTGCGTCAGTCGGATCTAAATGTCCGCCATATACTTCGATGTTCAATTTTCCTTTATATGTTACTGTTTCTTGCGCAGCTTTAGCTTCAGCCTGCTGCTCAGCAGCCATATTCGCCTGAAAACTTGTGGCGTTAGCGTTTACTGCGAGAGCAAGCGCGAAAGCCGGGAGTAAAAATCTTTTCATAATTATTCCTTTCTTATAAAATTGTTGTCTTGTTTTATATTATATAATGTTATATTACAGTTTGTACATCAGTCCTACGCTGCCGTAGATGGGGTAGAGCTTTTGTTCAATTGTCTTGAATCGCTTATGGAATATGGCAGAAAGTCCCCACGCCAAATCGGCATAAGCGCCCACGCGCTTTGAGAAATACCAGTCGGCTCCCACGTCAACACCAAACTGCCAGTGGCGCAAATCGTCTGTGAAGTCGTAGTCGCCACGCTCTCCGTCGTCATGTCCCAATTCTACTTTCTGTCCCGTTGGATCGCCCTCACGCAGATAGCCGTCGTAGGCATAGCCCGAGAAGTCGTTCGACATTACGTAAGAGAAGTAAGGTCCTGCTTTAAGGCGTACTTTCTTCGACACGTTATATGTGGCTTGTATCGGCATGGTAAGCATCCATTCGGTCACCTTTGTAACGACTTGTCCCGTGAACATACCCTCAATCACCTGGTCGCCGTAGCGCATCTCCATATGATAGTTCTTCACACGGGCATCGGTTTGCATACCCTTGTTCTCGTAGTGGAATCCAGCCATAAGTCCCCAACGCTCAGTCAGAGGCTTGTAGGCGTCGAGTCCTACTGTCATGTTGTTGCCCAATGTGAACTTGTCGAGTGTGCGTATTGTGGCTGGCATGCCCAGTGGAGCTGTGCCACCGATGTTGTAGCCCAGTCGCACGTGATAGCGCAGGTCGTCGAAAATGCCTATTGCCATACTTTGTACTGTAGTAAGTGCTAAGAGCAATAAGGCAAGAATATATCTTTTCATATCTGTTGCGGTGTTAGATGTTGTTGCTTGTAGCCGACTGTTTATTCCTCGTCGACAAGTACATGGAGTTCGTCAACGAGTAGTTGGCTGCCAACAGCTCCCTGGAAGTTGGCGCCCTCTATGCTCGATGTACATACAACAGCAAGGCTATAGCCACGGTTGGCAAGGATGACGGGGTCGATTTCCGCAAGATAGTTGAACACTACTTCAAATTTATGCCATCCACCTTCGGTCTTGTTTATCTCGCCAGCCTCGGCAATTGCAACAATCTGCTTGCTCGTCTTTACGTTGGTGCCGTCAAGATAGAATATCTGGTCTTCGCCATTCTCGTCCTTTATGGTGTTGCGGAACAATACGGCATAGATGTCGCCTTTGTCCACTACACCTTCAAGCACCTCCTTTTTGCGGTTGGTAACCTTCTCACCCGGAGTATACTGATAATAGCCGCTAAACTTAAGAGGCTTCTTGGTAATCACGCAGAAGTCGCCTGAGCCGAAATGGGTTGACTCCAAAGGCTTTGTTGTAGCCGTATTACTGATAAATTCGCCCGTGAAAAGGTTTCCCGCAGCGATAGGCATCTTGAATAAGTTGCCTGCTGTACCCGTTGAACGTGTAGTAAGGCATACGCCATGACCCTTATATCCCTCTTCGAGAGGGACTGTCGGATATTTATCTGGTGCCTTATTACCACCCACAATGGCAAAACCTGCGTTGCCCGAAGCCCAGTTGAGCAGTCGTGTACCGTCCTCAGTGAGGTCGGTCCAGATGTAATACTTGTTCTTGTCGGGTTCGAGGAAGAAGTTTTCGAAGTCGTACGAAGGCGAGTGGTCAGCCACTTCGTTTACACGTACGGTATAGGTACGACTCCAAGCCTTGTCTTCAGAAGTCACGGTATAAGTAACACCGCCATTAGAAAAGTCTTGAGTAGAACCGTTTTCAGGAGAAATTGTAGCACCCGGAGTAATCTGAAACAATGGTGCCACGGCTGTGCGGTCGGTGCCTTTGCGCACCGAGAACGTCACTACATTGGCAGTCTGGTCGGTAGTAGCCAATGTATCGGTTTTCTTGACGAACATATCAAGCGGTTCGTCAACATGTATATAAGCTTTCTCGATGTCGCATTCGGCATTGAGCGGTTCTTCCTTAAAGCAGGAAGTAAGCGTCATTGTAGCCGCAGCGAAAGCGAGCAAGATATGCGATTTTGTCATATACGGAAATCTAATGATGTGATGCTATCATCGTGAAATTCATTTCATTACACGGATATTTCGTGTGCAAAGTTACGAAAAACTATGCATACGCATCAAGTTTTCATATATTTTTAGACTTTTGAGTCCCTTTTAGACAATATTATGTGTGATTAATCACAGCGTCGACTGTGATTAATCACTATTAATTACTTCTTCTTACGAGGTTTGCGACGTGCCCATCCCTCCTCCGAAAAGTCGGGTTCGTCGCCCACAAGCTTGATGTCGGGATTGTCGATAAACTGTCGCCAATCGTCCTGACGGCCGCTTTCGTAGCGCGAACCGCCACGGTTTGCGCGAGGCTTGCGCTCGTTTGAGGCACGCTGACTGCGCTCGTTAGAACTGCGACGAGTACGTCTGCCCTTGCCTGAAGGAGTGCTGTCGGCATCGTTGCAACGTACGGTTCTGCCACGATACTTGGCTCCGTCGAGCGCGCGCATCACCTTGTTGGCATCCTCCTCGGGCACCTCAATATATGATATGCGACCCAGCAGGTCGATATGTCCTACGTCCTGACGGCCGTGTACATTACGGTTGATAAACTGCATCACCTCGCCCGGATAGAAACCGTCGTCCTTGCCAAGGTTGATGAACAGTCGGCGATAGCCCGACTCCGGTGCACGCTTCTCGCGCTTGCGTCCGTCGCGACCCTCGTTGCGGTCCTTGCGGTCACGCTGTGTAGAAGGTTTTACAATCTCGGGAGCGTTGGCGTAGTACTTCAGGAACTTGCCGAACTCCAGCGAAACGATGCGCTTCAGGATGTCCTCCTTGTCGAAATACTCGAAGTGGCGGTTGATGTCCTCCATGAACGGAGCAATCTGATCCTCGTCAACGTCCACCTTCTCAATCTCGTCGATAGCCTTGAACAGCTGCTTAGAGCATATCTCCTGCGGAGTAGGAAGCGTTCCGTCGACAAACTCCTTGCCTATAGTGCGCTCCACTTCGCGCACACGTCCGCGCTCCTTGGTGTGGATGATGCTGATAGATGTGCCCTTCTTGCCGGCACGTCCGGTACGTCCAGAGCGGTGGGTGTAGCTCTCGGTGTCGCCCGGCATACCATAGTTGATGACGTGAGTGAGGTCGTCAACGTCCAGTCCGCGTGCAGCCACGTCGGTAGCCACGAGCAACTGTGTGATGTGCTGGCGGAACTTCTGCATGGTTATGTCGCGCTGCTGCTGCGAGAGGTCGCCGTGCAAAGGCTCGGCATTGTATCCGTCGCGTATGAGCTTGTCGGCTACTTCCTGCGTTTCCGCCTTGGTACGGCAGAAGATGATGCCGTATATGCGCGGATAGAAGTCGACGATGCGCTTCAGGGCAAGATACTTGTCCTTGGCGTTCACCATATAATATATGTGGTTGACGTTCTCGGCACCCTCGTTGCGCGAACCCACTACAATCTCCTTGTGGTCGTGCAGATAGTTGAGAGCAATGCGTTCGATGTCCTTGCTCATAGTAGCCGAGAACAGGAGTGTGTTGCGGTCGGCAGGCACGTTGTCGAATATCTCGTTGATAGAGTCGGAGAAGCCCATGTTGAGCATCTCGTCAGCCTCGTCGAGCACCACGTTGCGCACCTCTTGCACCTTCGCTGCGCCACGGTGCATGAGGTCGATGAGGCGTCCCGGAGTAGCCACTATAATCTGAGCCCCGTGCTTCAGGGCGTGAATCTGGTCGATAATGGAAGTGCCGCCATATACGGCAACGATGTTGATGCCCTTGATATACTTGGCAAACGACTTCAGGTCGTCGGCTATCTGTAGGCACAATTCACGCGTGGGCGATATCACTACGGCCTGCGTGCTGCGGTTGGTGGGGTCGGTACGTTCGAGCAACGGAATTCCGAATGCTGCCGTCTTGCCCGTGCCGGTCTGTGCCAGAGCAATGACGTCGTTGCCGTTGCCCAGCAGATAGGGTATCACTTCTTCCTGGACCGGCATGGGGTGCTCGAATCCTAACTCCTCAATGGCGCGGCGAATCTCCTCGCTTACGCCCAATTCTTCAAATGTCTTCAATGTAAAAATCTAAATCTGTATATAATAAATAATGTATATGCTAATTTTTCTTCAGCCGCATATTTAGCTGATACAATGCTGCTCCGAATATCATCAGCGAGAAAACCACGCTCAGCCACACCCTGGTCATGTCGCCACCGTAGAATTCGCGTAGCGTCATGTCGTCGGCTCCGTGGTACATACGTTCCATAATATACGAAAGGCTGTTGTTGGTGAGGTGCATCACCACGCCCGGCACGATGCTGCGTGTGCGCACGTACATCCATCCGAGCATCAGTCCCATGGCGAAAGCGTTGAGCCCTTGCAGCATGTTTCCGTGTACCAGACCGAACAGTGCAGCCGATGTGACGATGGCAATCCATCGCTTCTCATTGCCCGTAAGGTCGAGCAGGCGGCGCAGTATGGCTCCACGGAACACCATTTCTTCGGCTATCGGCACCAGCACGCCAATTGCTATGAATCCCATATCGTTGTGCATCATGCCCTTAAACATCTGCTTGTATATCTCGGGCAGTTGCAATCCGGTGGCATCAAGCGCTGCCGTAAGCGGAATGGAGGAACCGATGGTGAGGCATATTACCCAGAACAATGTGAACCATGGACGGGTGTTAAGATATATGCTGTTGAGCGGTGCCCATTTACGCCATCCGTACAGCGCTATTGTGATAATGCTGGCTGCGATAGTCGACACGATGTTCACCATAGGGGTGATGGCTTTAGTCTGAAAACCTATCATTGCTGCCATCATGCAGACATACTGTATGATTAGAAAAGCAACGAGATACCATGCCGTATCCAATAATGTACGTTTCATAAAATATGGGTTTTGATGGTTAATACCTATATGCCAGCGTCGCCTCACGGTCGCGCTGAAGCTGGGCCTTCAGCTCATCTACGCTGTCGAACTTCTGTTCGCCGCGCAGTCTTTTGCAGAACTCTATACGGGCATGCTGTCCGTATATATTGGCGTTGAAATCGATGATGTGCGTCTCTATAGTCTGTCGAGAGCGCTCGAATGTCGGGTTGGTGCCTATATTGGTCATCGCCTTGATCCACGGACCGCCGTCTACGCATATTCGCGTAGCGTAAACGCCGTCGTTGGGCAATAGTTGGCAGTCGCAGTCGGGGCGCAGGTTGGCGGTGGGGAAGTCTATCTTGCGTCCTTCGGCAAACCCGTGCTCCACGGTTCCTTCTATTTCGAATCGCCGTCCGAGAAATGTTGCAGCAGTGCTTACGTTGCCTTCGGCAAGCAGTCGGCGCACGAGCGACGACGACACACGCATTCCCTCCACGTCAATCGGCGTGTTCTGCACCACATTGATGCCCATGTCCTTGCCGTAGCGCACATAGTCGTCAAAGCCCTCAGCACGGTTGTGTCCGAAACGGTTGTCGTAGCCTATGAGCAGCGTGCCCACACCCAGTTGACGGTGTAGCACCTCAAGCATGAAGTCGTGAGCCGACAGCGCTGCCATACTTGTGTCGAAGTGGAGCACCTCGACGCGGTCGGCACCAGTGAGGTTGAGCAGTCGCAGCTTCTCGTTGAGCGGTGTGATGAGTTGCGGCACATAGTCGGCATGCACCACCTGGCGCGGATGTCGGTCGAAGGTGATTACCATCGACTTCAGTCCGTCGCGGTGAGCCATTTCGTTGAGTCGGTTTATGAGGAACTGATGCCCCTTGTGTACACCGTCAAAGAAACCTATAGTAGCCGCAAAAGATGCGTTATGTTCCAATGGATTGATGTTGCTGAAATGTTTGTGTCCTTAAATCTCGTACAGCCATCTGTGGCCCGATGTCTCGTGCAGGGTACTGATGCCCGCCTTTTCGGCAGCGATGCAGTTAGCCTCGCTGTCATCGATGAATATTGTTTCGGCAGCATTGATGCCTGCAACGGTCAGAGCCTCGTTGAAAATCTCCACGTCCGGTTTTGCCAGATGCATTTCGTACGAGAGGAATATATGTTCGAAATAATCAGTGGCACGCAGTCCGCAAGCCGTGAAGAAGTAGTCGCGACAGCGGTTCCAGTGCATTGAGTTGGTGTTCGACAGCAGAAACAGTCGGTAGCCCTGCTGTTTCAGACGTGCCAGACGCAGCAGTTTCTCGTGCGGAATACCGGTGAGCAACTGGTTCCACGCCCATACTATGTCCTTGTCGGGCGTGTCGGTATGGGCAATGCGTCGCACCTCGTTGCAGAACTCGCCCTCGTCGATGTGTCCAAGCTCGGTTTCGAGGAACAGATCCTCAGTACGATGTTCCTCAACATACGAGGCAAGCACCCCGCATCCTATCTCTCTGAACGCATTGATACAGCGTTCCGGATTCAGCCCGACGAGCACTCCGCCCAGGTCGAAGATGATGTTCTTGATGATTTTGTCCATAACTATGTGCAAAATTACTGCTTTTGCGCTGAACGGCAAAGAAATAGAGCGGTTATCAATAAAATTATTGCTTTTTTCGATTGCCATTACATTTTAAATGTGTAACTTTACCCACGTTAAACCTGATGATTTTATTTAACTTTTTAATAACATAACTGCTATACCTATGGAATTAAAACAGGCTACTGCTGGAACCATGGAGTCCGGCGACATTATGATTCAGATTGCCCCGAGCGACCGCCCGGGACTTGACATCCAACTGCAGAGTTCGGTTGCCTTCCAGTTTGGCGACCAGATCAAGAACGTGATACACGAGACACTCGAAGGTCTTGGCATCACTCAGGCCGAGGTACACGCCACCGATAAAGGCGCGCTCGACTGCACTATACGCGCTCGCACCACTGCGGCTGCTGTAAGAGCAACGGGATGCGATGTGTGGAAAGACTAACCTAAGAAAATATAACTATGAGACTAAGAAGAACTATGATGTTCGTGCCTGGCAATAATCCTGGCATGATGCAGGACGCGTATATCTACCGTCCAGACTCCATTATGCTCGACCTTGAGGACTCAGTCACTATGGCCGAGAAGGACGCTGCGCGCCTGTTGGTGCACAACGCATTGAAGACCATCGATTATGGCACCACCGAAATGGTTGTGCGCATCAATCCACTAAATACTCCTTATGGCAAGAAGGACATCGAGGCCGTTGTTAAGGCTGGTGTTCACGTTATACGTATGCCTAAGACCGAGACCGCCGAAGAGGTTGTTGAGGTGGAGCGCGAGATTGAAAAGGTAGAGCGCGAGATTGGTTGCCTCGGCCGCACACAGATTATGGCGGCTATCGAGAGCACACTCGGCGTTGTCAATGCCTACGCCATCGCCACCGCTTCCAAGCGCATGATGGGCATCGCTCTTGGTGCTGAGGACTATTGCGCCAACCTTAAGACACAGCGCTCGCCCGAAGGTATGGAGCTGCTTATGGCTCGCCAGACCATCGTTGTGGCTGCACGCGCTGCTGGCATCGATGCTCTTGATACAGTATATAGCAACCTCAACGACATGGAGACATTCCGCAAGGAGGTAGAGCTGATTCATCAGCTTGGATTCGATGGCAAATCGATTATCAACCCACGTCAGATTGAAATTATTAACGAGGTGTTCACACCTACACAGAAAGCCATCGACAAGGCCCTGGCAGTTATCGCCGCCATCAAGGAGGCTGAACGCAAGGGCTCAGGAGTTATCGCCGTTAATGGTAAAATGGTTGACCGCCCGGTTGTTATCCGCGCTCAGCGCGTGATTGACCTCGCCATGGCTTCGGGCGTAATTAAAGAGGAGGACTTGGCATGAGCACACTGAAAGAAAGACAGACCCTCATAGGTCAGATGGCCCAGGCTATGGGCAAGAGTATATATAACGAAGTTGAGCCGAAGCTCAAGGAGATTGCTCCGCGTATGGAGTTGCAGCGCAAGAGCCCCAAACTCGTCACACTCGAGGAGGCTATTCGCCGCTCTGGTTTGCGCGACGGCATGACTATCTCGTTCCATCACCACTTCCGTGGAGGCGACAAGGTAGTCAATATGGTTGTCGACAAGCTCGCTGCTATGGGCTTCAAGAACCTTCACCTTGCTGCTTCAAGTTTGCAGGACGTTCACGCTCCGCTCATCGACCATATCAAGAATGGTGTAATCACCGAGATTTCTACATCTGGTCTGCGTGGCGATTTGGCACGTGAGATCTCGCACGGACTTATGGAGCATCCCGTTGTGTTCCGTTCGCATGGCGGTCGTGGTGAAGCTATTGCTTCAGGCGAACTCCATATCGACGTAGCATTCCTTGGTGCTTCTTCATCCGATCCTCTCGGCAACGCCTGCGGATATTCGCGTTCGCCCAACGCCAAGAGTATCTGCGGTTCGTTAGGTTATGCATTGCCCGACGCTCATTATGCCGACAAGGTAGTGATTTTGACCGACGACCTCGTTGCCTATCCCAATACACCTAACTCGATTTCTGAGCACGACGTTGACTTCGTTGTTGAAGTGGACAGCGTAGGCGACTCTTCCAAGATTGCTTCAGGTGCTATTCGCGATACAAAGAACCCACGCGACATCCTTCTCGCCAAGCAGGCAGCCAAGGTTATTGTCAATAGTGGTTATTTCAAGGAGGGATTCTCTATCCAGACCGGTTCGGGTGGTGCTTCGTTGGCAGCTGTCAAGTACATCCGCCAGAGCATGATCGACCAAGGCATCAAGGCTTCGTTCGCACTTGGTGGCATCACAGCCCACATGGTTAAGATGCACGAGGAAGGACTCATAGAGCGTCTCATCGACGTTCAGTCGTTTGACAAGGTTGCAGCAGAGTCATTGAAGAACGACCCAACACACAAGGAGGTTGCCTCTTACGAGTATGCAAGTATGCACGAGGAAGGCTCGGCTACCCACTGTCTCGACATCGTTATCCTCTCAGCCCTTGAGGTTGACGTTCACTTCAACGTTAACGTGCTCGTAGGAAGCGACGGTATTATACGCGGAGCGGTAGGCGGTCATCCTGACACAGCAGAAGATTCAGCGCTCAGCATCATCGTTTGTCCTATGCTTCGCGGTCGTATTCCGTGCATCGTCGATGAGGTTACGACACTCATCACGCCGGGTCGCACAGTCGACGTAGTCGTTACAGAGTATGGCATTGCTGTCAATCCGTTGCGTCACGACATCGCTGAGCGTATGCGTCAGGCAGGCTTGCCTCTCGTTACACTTGAAGAGCTCCGCGACCGTGCCCTCTCTATCATCGGCACACCGGCTCCGTTGCCGTTCGGCGACAAGGTTGTAGGCGTAGTACTCAACCGCGACGGTTCGGTACAGGATGTAATCAAGAACATCGAAGAGTAAAGGTAAAGTGATATATTTAAGTTAAGCTCAGAGAGTTTGGAGTTGAAAGCCATAGCAGGCTTATTGATTCCAAACTTTCTTTTTTTATTGTGAATAACGGAATAATTCCTGAAAACAGTACCTTAAAACACGGAATAATTCCTGAAAACAGCATGTAAAAACATGGAATAATTCCTGAAAAGTCTTGTTTTGCTTGCTTTTTATTGTTATCTTTGCAACTGTAACATGCAGAATATCAATAAGTAAAAGGAATTAATATATGCTATATAGAAAGTTTGCAAGACGTTTGGAGGAATTCCTCAATAATGAACCTCGTAAAATTCTGCTTGTCAATGGCGCAAGACAGATAGGAAAGTCGTATATCATCAGATATGTCGGAAAGCAGCTGTTCAAGAATTTCGTTGAGATAAATCTGAAGGCAGACAAGGAAGGTATGGGCATATTCCAATCGGTGAGAAGTGTCGACGACTTCTATCTACAGCTGGGCGCCATTGCTGGCGACAAGCTCGGCGACAAGCAAGACACTATTGTTTTCCTTGACGAGATACAGAGCTATCCTCACTTGATGACCATGCTGAAATTTCTGAACGAAGAAGGCAGATATCGCTACATTGCGAGTGGTTCGGAACTTGACGTAGCTCTTGCACAGACTCCATCCGTACCTATAGGCAGTATCGCTATAGAGCAGATGTATCCTTTGGATTTTGAGGAGTTTCTGCTTGCCATGGGATGTGGTCAGAATACAATTGATGGAGTAAGGCGAAGCTTTGAGAATCGACAGTCGCTCAACGATTCCATGCACAACTATATGCTTCAACAGTTCAAACTATATCTGTTGGTAGGAGGTATGCCCGATGCAATAAACAAGTTTTTGGAAAACCGTAACATAACGCAAGTGCGCAGCATTCAGCGCGACATCCATACTCTGTATCGGATAGACGCTTCGCAGTATGACGAGGAGAAGAAACTTGTGATACGCAATATTTACGACCTTATACCTTCCAATATGGAGAACAAGAAGAAGCGTATCATTGTAAAGAACATAGAGGGAAAATCCGGACACAAGCAGTATAGCGACTATGCCGAGGAGTTTGAGTATCTCACCAACTCAGGTGTAGTATTGCAGGTGCGTGCCATAAGCAATCCTAAGTTCCCGTTGTTGGAGTCAGAAAGCAAGAATCTCCTGAAATTATATCTTAGTGATGTAGGGTTACTGACAAATTTGCTTTTTGGAACTAATGTCAATGCTGTGCTTGGTGATGTGCTTAGTATAAACCTTGGGTCGGTGTATGAGTCGGTAGTGGCGCAGGAACTCCATGCCCATGGCTTCCAACTGCATTATTACGACAACAAGCAGCGTGGCGAGGTCGATTTCCTTATCGACGACTATGATAGTCTTACGGTGTTGCCTATAGAAGTTAAATCGGGCAAGGACTATAAGGTGCATAGCGCTCTCGACCGTTTTATAGCCACTCCCGACTATCACATCTGTCGTGCAGTCGTTTTAAGCAATGAACAGAAAGTGTATGATGATAAAGGCATAACATATATGCCCGTTTATTACGTAATGTTCTTTAAGAATCTGTCTGTTGCAGACAGTGACTGCATTATTCCTGAAATTCCGACAGTGCCAGAATAGTTTATTTTAGTTCCCCGAAAAGACGACATTTATAACAAAATAATTCCTAAAGTTGCCAACAATTTAAAAAATATGTATATCTTTGCGATTTGATAAGATATTATTGCTATTTAGCATACTATTATGAACACTGATTTTAAACATCTCGACCTTTTTACTCCCGAGGGCTTTCGTAAGCTATATGATGCTTGCTACGAGTCGTTGGCTGTCTATGCAGTGCGTATGACTGCAAACAGTGAGGCTGCCGAGGACATCGTCCAGTCAGTGTTTGTCGACTTATGGGAACGAAGCGATGAAATTGACGATGACACCGACATTCGCGCTTTCCTTTATATGAGTGTGCGCCATCGTGCACTCGACTTCATACGCCACCAGAAGGTGAAGTGGCGTTATGCTGAAATGCTTTCGGGAATTCCCGAAGGCACAGACAACCCCAACGATGACGACGATTTCTTCACGGCTGAGGTATACCAGCGACTGTTCAATGCTATCGACGAACTGTCGCCGCGTCAGCGTGACATTTTCTCAATGTACATGAGCGGTAAGAAGAACCACGACATTGCCGATGCTATGGGCATAGCCGAAGAAACCGTACGTGTACACAAACTCAGAGCCATTCAGTCGCTCCGCCAACGTCTCGGAACAAACGAACTGTTGCTGATGCTCACATTAATAGTATAAGCATATCCTATATGATGTTATGTGGGATAGTAGTAGATGTTTCTGCTATTTAAATGAAAAATGTGCGTCGGACGGGAGTCCGTCGTTCCAATATTTGCATTCCTAACCGCTCAAAACTGCGAGTTGAACGCACAAGGAAATCTTTGGCGCGAAATTCTCGAGTTTTGAGCGGTTTTTGTTATGTTGTTTATACTCAATGAGTTATTAGAATTGAGACGTTGAGGCGCGAATTGTCGCAACGTAAAAACGCTACATTTTATGGCAAAAGGACAACTTTTGCACTCAGACTGTAGTCCTTTTGCCTTCCAACTGTAGCCCTTTTGAGTTGTAAAAGGACTACAGTTGCAGGGGAAAGAAGGCTTGAATGAGCAGTAGGGTAGGGATGAACGTTGAAAAAACCATCAAAAACCGCTCACCAAATCTCTATAATCAGATTTTTATTTGTAACACTTTTTTACTGCTTGTACAATATTTGCATCCCCCTCATAGGAGGCTATGACGTCCTCGCCGTAGTCTGCGCAAGCTGAATGTCAGCAAGTTATAGCTGATTGCGCAGACTATAGCGGGGACGCTATAGCCTCCTATGATTTTACATTTGTCAAGCAAAGTAGTCTATAATGAAGGATTGTATGAATTTTTCGCTCCAAAAATTTGTTTGTTTCGAGCAAAAGATGTAACTTTACGCCATAAAATTAAATCTATACATACCACTCGCGTGAGCGTAAGTATCGAAGGCGGTTCTTTTCAGCATTTTATGGAAGGGAGTGTTGTCGTATTTACGTGGATAGTATTAAAAACCATTGCGGTGGATGCCCTCATTCCCTATTCATTTTGCTTTAAGATCGCCCTCACAATGATAAAAACATTTGTGAGAGATACGTCGTATATATGGCTCAATGCCATTAGCCGAATAACCCTTTAAATACTCATGAAATGAAAAATATGCCTATTACGCTTGACGAACTTCTGGCGAGCCGCGACGCACGCCATGCTATGCAGCAAAAACTGATGGCTGAACACTCGGGAAAGACACTGGTGTGTCTGACGGTGGTTATGCCAGGAAGCGTGAAGCGTAATCAGCAATCGCTCATTGTAGCACGTGCAGCCGTGAAGGCTATGCGAAAAGCATATAATATAAGTGATGACCTATTACCTGAAACAGAATTACTAACCAATGAACTAAAGACTGAAGCAGGGGAATGCCTTGTAGAACGCGACCTTAATACAGGCTACGAAGCCTATCTGATTACCCCGCTGCCATTGCTTGAAGCCAAGCGCGTGGCGGTAGATATTGAGGACACACATCCGTTGGGTCGACTCTTCGACATCGACGTGATTGACGCACAAGGCATTCCGGTGTCGCGTGACAGAGTAGGAGGACAGCCACGTCGCTGCCTCGTATGCGACCATGAAGCCAGATATTGCATGCGAATGCGATGGCACACACAAGAGGAAATATGGGCAAGGATAAAGCAGATGACTGACGACTATGCCTTGCAACAGCAAGCTTAAATCTTTACGAATCAAACAACTAACGATTATCATTAACATTTAACAATCCGCATCTTACATTGGAAATAATACAGCTCAATCCAGCCATACCGCGCCAACGTCGCCGCATAGAACAGTTTCTGGGCGACAACGGCTTGCGTCTTGACGATGTAGACTACTACGCCACTCTCGTCGACGAGACGACCGACGAAATAGTAGCCGGTGGTGGACTAAAGGGAGGCGTAATAAAATGCGTGGCAGTGGCTGACGGACACAAGGGTGAGGCTGTAGCCAACCAGATTGTGTCGCACCTGATAGCACAAGCCAACGCCGATGGACATCAATGTGTGAAACTCTTCACCAAGCCGCAAAACCAAAGGATGTTCGAGAGCATGTCGTTCCGACTCCTCGCCGAAGCGCCAAAGGCTATACTGATGGAGACGGGCATTGGAGGAATAAAGAGGTACAGTGAAGAGTTGAAAAGTGAAAAGGGAAAAGTGAAAAGTGAAAAATCCAATGGCAAACTTCACCATCTCAACCCCTCAACTCCACAACCGATTGCTCCGCCCAGCGGTATAATCATAATGAACTGCAACCCGTTCACGCTCGGCCACCGCTATCTGATAGAGCAGGCGGCACAGCAAGTGGAGACGTTGTATATACTGGTGGTGAGAGAAGACTGCTCGATGTTCAGCTATGACGAACGAAAGGCTATTATCAGCCGTGGAGTGGCACACTTGGACAATGTAGTGGTGTGCGACGGTAGCGAATACTCAATCAGTGCAACCACATTTCCAACGTACTTTCTGAAGTGTCTGTCGGATGCGTCAGACACTCAGATGACACTCGACATCGACCTATATAGACGACATATAGCTCCGGCACTGGGCGCAACGGTGCGCTTCGTGGGAACCGAACCCGACGACCCGTTGACCCGACGCTACAACGAACTGATGAAGAGCATGCTGCCCGACGTGCGCGAGGTGGCACGACTGCAGCAGAGTGGGGTAGCGGTGAGCGCATCAAGAGTGCGCAAGGCGATAGTGGAGAATCATCTCGCACAGGCTGCACGACTCGTTCCGCCAACCACCGTACCTTATATAGTAGCCCACTTGGCAACACGGGCACTGAAGGCAGAGCTGAACACTACGCCAAAGCCGGGACTCGTGGACACCCACGACAGCGGAGCACACCGCGATATGGACCACGCACTGATGATGCGCAGCATACGTGCAATGCATCCATACTTCGTAAGGCTCGCCACACTGGGCTACGACAGCCCCCAACTGCCCGCCCACGATGAAATAGTGCGCATAGGCATAGAAGCCGAGAAGGCTATGTTCAATTCGACGGGAGGCGTGAACACCTACAAGGGAGCGCTCTTCTCGATGGGACTGGCAGTGACAGCAGCGACATATATAATAGGTAGAGGCGAAGTGGCAACTACTACTCACGGGAAAGAGTATGTGCCGAACAGCTTGATCTCTACGACAATAATACAATTGGCCAACGGTTTTCCCGACACCAGCGGCACACATGGCAGCCGTGCCAAACAGCTTGCCCAGGCAGGGCGCAAGCTAAAGAGTGCGCTCGACAATGCCCGCGAAGGCTACAGCCAACTCTTCGGCGAATGGCTACCATTCTACGAGACACGCATCAAAGGCGATGACTCGTACGTAAAGCACAAGACCCTGCTGCGTATCATGTGCGACCTCGACGATACCAACATCGTATATCGCACCGACTACGACACGATGCTGCAAGTGAAGACCGAGGCAAGACGCTTGCTTGAGGACTTCACGGAGGCAGGAATAGAAGACATGAACCGCGACTTTGTGAGTCGGAACATATCGCCTGGAGGCAGTGCCGACATGTTGGCGTTGGTTGTCTTTTTGTTCGGAATAACCCGAAAAGATTGAATTATTTGCAACAAATATACCGAAAAAGTGTATTTTTAATACCTTTTAGGTGATTTTGTTAACGCAAACAATGGAGAATGATAAATAATTACTAACTTTATATTTTGAAAATCTAAAAACATTGACATTATGGTGGAACTTATCAATCATGGAGTCTATCTCCTTAACGGAACTGAAATCCGCGACAACTATCAGGGCATGACCCCCGATGAGGCCCGCGAGAATACAATCACATACGGTATTTTGCGTTCGCACGATGTCGACGGTGGTAAGGGCAACAAGATGCGCATCCGCTTCGATGCTATGATGTCGCACGACATAACATACGTTGGTATCATTCAGACTGCACGCGCCAGTGGACTCGAGGAGTTCCCGCTGCCTTACGCAATGACCAACTGCCACAACTCACTCTGCGCTGTGGGCGGAACTATCAATGAGGACGACCACGTATTCGGTCTCTCGGCTGCCAAGAAGTATGGCGGTATCTACGTTCCTGCCAATCAGGCTGTTATCCATCAGTATGCCCGCGAGATGATGGTGAAGTGCGGCAACATGATACTCGGCTCTGACTCACACACACGCTATGGCTCATTGGGCAACATGGGTGTCGGCGAAGGTGGCGGTGAGCTTGTCAAGCAGCTTCTTAAGAACACATGGGATATCAACGCACCTGAGGTGGTATTGGTATGGCTTGAGGGCGCACCTAAGAAGGGTGTTGGTCCGCACGACGTTGCCATCTCGCTCGTTAAGGCTACATTCGAGAGCGGCGTGGTTAAGAATAAGGTACTGGAGTTTGCTGGCCCTGGCGTCAAGAACCTGCCTATCGACTTCCGTAACGGTATCGATATCATGACTACTGAGACCACTTGCTTGAGCTCAATCTGGGTGACCGACGAAGAGGTGAAGCACCACTACGAAATCCACGAGCGTCCGCAGGACTATCGTGAACTGAAGCCGGGCGACGTAGCTTACTACGACATGATGATACGCATCGACCTCTCTACACAGGAGTCGATGATTGCACTGCCGTTCCACCCGTCGAACGCTGTTACAATCCATGAGCTTCAGGCCGACCCGGTAGGTATACTTACACGCATAGAGGAAGACGCAAAGAAGCGTTTCGGTGATAAGGTGGACGTACATCTTGTTGACAAGGTGGTTGACGGTAAGGTACAGGCCGACCAGGGTATTATCGCTGGCTGCTCGGGCGGTACATACGACAACCTCGCTGAGGCTGCCGCTATCCTTAAGGGCAAGAACATCGGCAACGACTACTTCACAGCTTCGGCTTATCCGCAGTCAACTCCGGTTTCTATGGCAGTGACACGCGAGGGCATCACAGCCGACCTGATTGAGGCAGGCGTTGTGATGAAGCCTGCATTCTGCGGTCCGTGTTTCGGCGCAGGCGACGTTCCTTCAAACAACGGTTTGAGTATACGTCATACAACACGTAACTTCCCCAACCGCGAGGGATCGAAGCCGGGTCAGGGACAGCTCTCATTGGTAGCCCTTATGGACGCACGCTCTATAGCTGCTACAGCTGCCAACGGCGGTGTTATCACAGCAGCTACCGACGTAGAATACGAGAACACACACAAGCCATACGTATACGACGACAAGATTTACAAGTGCCGCGTATATAACGGATTCGGCAAGGCTAAGCCAGAGACCGAACTTCGCTATGGTCCGAACATCAAGGACTGGCCTAAGATGTATCCGATGCAGGAGAACATGCTCGTAGAGCTTGCTGCCGTTATCCACGACCCGGTGACAACAACCGACGAACTCATTCCTTCAGGCGAGACAAGCTCTTACCGCTCTAACCCGTTGAAACTCTCTGAGTTTGCCCTCTCACGCCGCGTACCTGAGTATGTAGGACTGAGCAAGGAGATACAGAAGCAGGACCTCGCACGCCGTGAGGGTAATGTAAGCGAGAATGTGGCTGAGGCATTGAAGGCTGTAGGCGCTACTGCTGAGAATACATCGTTCGGCTCATGCGTATTCGCTAATCGTCCGGGCGACGGTTCGGCACGCGAGCAGGCTGCCAGCTGCCAGAAGGTGCTCGGTGGCGACGCCAACATCTGCTACGAGTATGCTACAAAGCGCTATCGCTCTAACTGTATCAACTGGGGTATCGTACCGTTCACCATCGCTAAGGATGTAGAATTCAACTACGAACCGGGCGATAAGGTATTCATCCCTGGCATTCGCGAGGCTATACTCGCTGGCAAGGAGGAGATTGACGCTCAGGTAATCACCAAGGACGGCGTTAAGCCTATCCACCTCTTCTTCCAGAACCTGACAGCCAACGAGCGTCAGATCCTGGCAGACGGATGCTTGATGAATTACTATGCTTCATCGAAAAGATGAAGCAATTAGGAATTTTGAATGTTGAGTTTTGAATTGTCGGCTACGCCGATTTTGAATTATTCAATTTGGAATTGGCAGACAACAATTCAAAATTCAAAACTTAAAATTGCCTTTGGCAACAATTCAAAACTCAAAATTCAAAATTCAAAATTGCGCTCCGCGCAACAATTCAAAACTCAAAATTCAAAACTCAAAAATCATACTACTATGGAAAAGAAAATTCAGATGACCACTCCGGTTGTGGAGATGGATGGCGATGAAATGACCCGTATATTGTGGAAGATGATCAAGGATGAGCTTATCCTTCCGTTCGTTGACCTCAAAACAGAATATTACGACCTCGGACTGGTAAAGCGTGACGAGACTGGCGACCAGATAACAAAGGATGCTGCTGAGGCTACAAAGCGTCTTGGTGTGGCTGTGAAGTGCGCCACCATTACACCTAACCATCAGCGTATGGACGAGTACAAGCTCCACCAGATGTGGAAGAGTCCGAACGGCACTATCCGTTCTATTCTCGACGGTACCGTTTTCCGTACTCCTATCACTATCCCGAGCATTCATCCCGCAGTGCGCAACTGGGAGAAGCCTATCACTATCGCACGTCATGCATACGGCGACGTATACAAGAGCGTTGAGATTCGCGCTGACGAGCCGGGCGTTGCCAAGCTTGTATTCGACGGCGAAAGCGGCAAGCACGAGGAGGTTGTAGTGCATACATTCAAGGGCGCTGGCGTGCTCCAGGCTATGCACAACACCGATAAGTCTATCCGTTCGTTTGCTCACTCATGTTTCAAGTTCGCTCTTGACACCAACCAGAGCCTCTGGTTCTCTACAAAGGATACCATCTCTAAGAAGTATGACGCTCAGTTCAAGATCATCTTCTACGAAGTGTTCGAGGAGTATAAGGAAGAGTTTGAGAAGCGCGGATTGGAGTTCTTCTATACTCTTATCGACGACGCTGTAGCTCGTGTTATCCGTTCGAAGGGCGGTTTCATCTGGGCTTGCAAGAACTACGACGGCGACGTTATGTCGGACATGGTCTCTACAGCATTCGGCTCATTGGCAATGATGACTTCTGTACTCGTTTCGCCTGACGGCAAGTATGAGTATGAGGCAGCTCACGGCACAGTGACACGTCACTACTACAAGTACCTTAAGGGTGAAGAGACATCTACCAACCCGATGGCTACTATCTTCGCATGGAGCGGTGCATTGCGCAAGCGCGGCGAGATGGACAACCTGCCCGAACTCGTTAACTTCGGTAACCAGCTTGAGGCTGCTTGCTTCGATACCCTCAACGAAGGCATCGTAACTAAGGACCTCGCTGGATTGATGGAAGGCGTTACTCCGCAGACTAAGACTTCTGCCGGATTCATCGCTGCAATACGCGAGCGTCTGGAGAAGAAGCTTGAGGCATAAACTGATTGAAGCGAGGGCGTGTCAAAAGTCACAGCAGCACGCCCCGAAGGGGCAGAAGCCCATAGCCCAGGGCAACGCCCTGGGTAAAATGTCCCAAATAACAATGCGCCCTGTAAGGGCAAAAGCGTTAATTATCAATGCTTTTGCCCTTGCAGGGCGTTTTGCTTTTATCAATCCGTAAGCCCAAGGCGCTGCCTTGGGCTATGTGCTTATTGGGCTTTCAGCCCGTATAATTGAGTTATGACACACCCTCCTGAGCAGTTAGCCAGTGCATATTAGTTGTCACAAATATCGTATGAACCATATTTATTGATATTTGCCCTTTATATTGCCATTTATTTTGTACTTTTGCCCTTGCTTAACGCAAAGTAATGACTATATGCAGGTGATTAGATTCATAAAAGACTGGACTCTGCCGGTAGCTATTGGCACCGGCATAATCGTTTATCTGATTTTTGCACTCGTGCCTGCGCTCGACGGATTTGCAACGGCAGCCGAACCAGTGTTCGACACGATGCTCCCGACGTTCATGTTCCTTGTTTTGTTCGTGACGTTCTGCAAGGTCGACTTCCACAAGTTGCGCCCCGTGGCTTGGCACTTGTGGATAGGCGTGTTTCAGGTGCTGACAGTTGCAGCGGTTGTGGCAGTAATCATGGCTTTTAATCTTACGGGCGACAGCCTGACGCTTGCCGAAGCTGTGCTGACATGTATCATTTGTCCTTGCGCTTCGGCAGCTGCCGTTGTCACGCAAAAACTCGGAGGCAACCTTGAGGAGATGACTACATACACCTTCGTCTCCAACCTTATCACAGCGCTGCTCATCCCCGTTTGCTTTCCGATGATAGACAAGGCTGCCGACATACATTTCTTAGAGGCATTCACGCTCATATTATATAAGGTATTCACGGTGCTGGTGGTGCCGATGATATTGGCATATCTCGTGAAGCATCATGCCAAGCGACTATGCGAGTGCATTACATCTGTGAAAGACCTTTCGTATTATCTTTGGGGATGTTCGTTGCTGATAGTTTCGGGCACCACGATGAAGAACATCCTTCATGCCAACACAACTGTGACATTCCTGCTAACTATCGCAGCGTGCTCGCTACTGCTATGTCTGTTCCAGTTTGCCTGCGGCAGGGCGATAGGCTCGCGCTTCGGTCAGACAATCAACGCTGGTCAGGCGCTCGGACAGAAAAACACGGCATTTGCAATATGGATTGCCTGCGCCTATCTCACGCCGCTGTCGTCAGTTGGTCCCGGATGCTATATCCTTTGGCAGAACATAATAAACAGTTGGGAGATATGGGACGCGCAGCGCAAGCGCAGTTGAACAAGACTTCAATCATAATTATAATAAACCTAAAAACAAGAAATGAAACAAATCATTATGTCGCTGCTGTTTGTCATGGCAGCAATGGGGCTGAATGCCCAAAACCTTTTTGTCGGTTCGTACAATATACGCTACCAGAATAATTCGGATGCTAAGAACGGAAACAGCTGGCAACAGCGTTGTCCGCGTGTTTGCGGCATCATCAACTTCGAACAACCCGATGTGTTCGGTGCTCAAGAGGTTCTGTATCCGCAGTTGAAGGACATGCTCGCTACGCTCGACGGCTACGAATATATAGGTGTAGGTCGTGATGACGGCAAGCGTGGGGGTGAGTATGCCGCCATATTCTACAAGAAAGACAATATTCGACTGCTCGACAAAGGACAGTTCTGGCTGTCTGAGGACACAACACGACCCAATCTCGGATGGGATGCGGCATGTATCAGAATATGTACTTGGGGAAAATTCGAGGACAAGCGTTCGCACATGAAGTTCTTCTATTTCAACCTCCACATGGATCATGTGGGCATAGTGGCACGTCGTGAGAGTGCAAAACTCGTTGTGCGAAAGATACGCGAGATAGCAGGCGATGCGCCAGTGGTACTCACGGGCGACTTCAATGTAGACCAAAACAACGAGATATATGCTATCTTCACTAATTCGGGATTGCTACGCGACAGCTATACCGCAGCCCGTCTGCGCTATGCCGAGAACGGCACTTTCAATGCTTACAACAACGATACCTACACCGACAGTCGTATCGACCACGTGTTTGTGTCGTCCAATTTCCTCGTTGACAACTACGCAATTCTCACCGACTGCTATTGGACAGCGCCAAAAGTAGATGAGGCAAACAAGGCAAGCGACGCTCCGCAGGAGATAGACTTCCGCCCGGCACAGCGCCTATTGCCGTCAGACCACTATCCCGTTTTTGTGAAATTGAAAATGAAATAAATCGTATAAAAATTTGCAGGTTAGCATACAAAATGCTATCTTTGCATTACAAACATACGCCCCACGAAGCCAAACCATGCAAGGTTATGGCTGCGCGGGGCGTATTGTTTTGAGTTAAACAACGTATTTTTAAACCTAAACAAATAAGAAAATGGAAGAAAACAACCAGAATCAGCAGCCCCAGGGTCTTCAGATTGAGCTGAAGCCGGAAATCGGAGTAGGAGTATACGCTAACCTCGCGCTTATCACTCACTCTTCGTCAGACTTCATCCTCGACTTCACATGCATGCTTCCCGGTATGCAGCAGCCGCAGGTTCGCAGCCGCGTAGTGATGGCTCCCGAGCACGCAAAGCGTCTTTTGATGGCCCTCAACGATAATATCGTAAAATACGAGCAGAACTTCGGCAAGATCAATCTGCCCGAACAGCAGCAGCCACGCACAGCTACTCCGTTTGAGCAGCCGGCAGAGGCATAATCGTTAAGTAACGAGAGAACAAAGAGATTACGGCAGACAGGCTTTTTATTTTAGCTTGTCTGCCTTTTTTGTTGCATTTTTTTTGTTGTTATGTTCTGATTCTCGCTATTTTTCTGTAAGTTTGCAACATTATACATTATATGATATAAACGGTAGACATGACAGATTTATCACGTTGGGAACAACGACTTGAAAGTTATCACAAAGCATTATCGCGTTTGGCTGAAATTGTTAACGCAAGTAAGTTGCGAGCGCTCAATGATTTTGAGCGTGACGGGCTTGTACAACGTTTTGAGCTTACGCATGAATTGTCGTGGAAGTTGATGAAAGCGTATGCTGAGTATCAAGGTTATGATGGTATCGGTGGTTCACGTGATGCCACGCGTAAAGCCTTCGAAATGAACTTAATACCTGACGGACAGATATGGATGGATATGATAAAAAGTCGTAACGAGACATCGCACAATTATAATGGGGATATTGCTAGTGATGTAGTAGATAATATACTGAATGTATTCTATCCCGAGCTGACAGCTTTTTACTATAAAATGAATGAGTTGGCGACATCAACTCCTAATGATATATTTGCCTAATAATGAGAGACTTTGGATTAGGTGTCGACAATCTTCGAGCAATTGTTAATGTCTTGTCGTCGGTAAAAAATGTACAGCGCGCCCTGATATATGGGTCAAGGGCAAAAGGAAATTTCCGTTCCAACTCTGATATTGATATAATGCTGGAAGGCGAACGCTTGACTATCGGTGATTTGTCTATGATAGATGCTCGGCTGGACGATTTGCTGTTGCCATGGCAGATTGATCTGTGTGCGCGCAACCGTGTCGGCAATAAAGCCCTGCTTGATGAAGTGGATAAGTGGGGAGTGGTTGTGTATCAACGCTCTACAAGTTTTTGAGATTTTAATTTGTAATTATTGGCTAAGATGGGCTTATTTGTTTTCGAATTGTTAACAAATCGTTAAAATAGCCTGTAAAACCATAAATTTATACCACAGCAGTAAGATTGTAATTTTATATATTAGGTATTTTCAAGAAAAGTTCGTACCTTTGCACCCCGAAAACGGCTTGATATTAGCTGTTTTATAAGATCGACAATTGAAATAAAAAATATATAAATTAAAAATTAGAATTATGCCTACAATTTCACAGTTGGTAAGAAAAGGCAGAAAGGTGCTCGTAGACAAGAGCAAGTCACCGGCTCTGGATTCATGTCCTCAGCGTCGTGGTGTTTGCGTTCGTGTTTACACTACAACACCTAAGAAGCCTAACTCGGCAATGCGTAAGGTTGCCCGTGTACGTTTGACAAACTCTAAGGAAGTTAACTCATACATTCCGGGAGAGGGTCATAACCTTCAGGAGCACTCAATCGTATTGGTTCGCGGTGGTCGTGTAAAGGACCTTCCTGGTGTACGTTATCACATCGTTCGCGGTACACTCGATACGGCAGGTGTTGCAAACCGTACACAGCGTCGTTCAAAGTACGGAGCTAAGCGTCCTAAGGCAGCCAAGAAGTAATCAGAAGATAATTTAATTGTCGGACGTATTTTTTAAAATCGTTTTGCTGGAGAATTGTTAATAGACAGGTTGAGTAAATGCCCAAGAGAGGGCGTTGAAGAACAGTAAGAAACAACCCCACGCAGACAAATTTTTTCAAAACAAAATGAGAAAAGCAAAACCAAAGAAGCGCGTGATCCTTCCGGATCCGAAATTCAACGACCAGAAGGTCTCTAAGTTTGTAAACCACTTGATGTATGACGGTAAGAAGAATACCTCATACGAAATCTTCTACAATGCACTTGACGCAGTTCAGGAGAAGATGGCTAAGGAAGAGAAGTCGGCTCTCGAGATTTGGAAGCAGGCCCTCGACAACATCACTCCGCAGGTTGAGGTAAAGAGCCGCCGTATCGGTGGTGCTACTTTCCAGGTTCCGACAGAGATTCGTGCGGAGCGCAAGGAGAGCATCTCAATGAAGAACCTTATCGCTTTCGCTCGCAAGCGTGGTGGTAAGAGCATGGCTGACAAGCTTGCTGCTGAGATTATGGATGCATACAACAACCAGGGTGGTGCTTACAAGCGTAAGGAAGATATGCACCGTATGGCCGAGGCTAACCGCGCATTCGCTCACTTCAGATTCTAATATAATAATAAGGTAAAAGGAAAATGGCAAATCGCGATTTACATTTGACTCGTAACATCGGCATTATGGCCCACATCGATGCCGGTAAGACCACTACTTCTGAGCGTATCCTGTTCTACACAGGTAAGACTCATAAGATTGGTGAGGTTCACGACGGTGCTGCCACAATGGACTGGATGGTTCAGGAGCAGGAGCGTGGTATCACTATCACATCTGCTGCTACAACATGTAACTGGAACTATCTTGGCAACTCGTACAAGATCAACTTGATCGACACTCCGGGACACGTTGACTTCACCGCTGAGGTAGAGCGCTCACTGCGTGTACTCGATGGAGCAGTTGCTACTTATTCTGCAGCCGACGGTGTTCAGCCACAGTCTGAGACAGTATGGCGCCAGGCCGACAAGTACAACGTTCCTCGTATCGGTTACGTTAACAAGATGGACCGTTCAGGTGCTGACTTCTTCGAGACAGTACAGCAGATGAAGGACATCCTCGGTGCTAATCCTTGTCCTATCCAGATTCCTATCGGAGCTGAGGAGAACTTCAAGGGCGTTGTAGACCTTCTCAAGATGAAGGCTATTCTGTGGCACGACGAGACAATGGGTGCTGAGTACGATGTTGAGGAAATTCCTGCCGACCTCGTTGACGAGGCTAACGAGTGGCGTGACAAGATGGTAGAAGCTGCTGCCAACTTCGACGACGCTCTCATGGAGAAGTATCTCGAGGGTGAGGAAATCACTGAGGAGGAGCTTATCGCAGCTATCCGCAAGGGTACAATCTCAATGGAACTTACTCCTATGCTCCTCGGTTCTTCATACAAGAACAAGGGTGTTCAGCCACTTCTCGACTACGTTTGCGCATTCCTTCCTTCACCTCTCGATACAGCCGCTATCGTAGGTACAAACCCTGACACTGAGGAAGAGGAGGATCGTAAGCCTTCTGAGACAGAGCCTACTTCGGCTCTTGCGTTCAAGATTGCTACCGACCCGTTCATGGGCCGTTTGGTATTCTTCCGCGTATACTCAGGTAAGGTAGTTGCTGGTTCTTACGTTTACAACCCACGTTCACGCAAGAAGGAGCGTATCTCACGTCTGTTCCAGATGAACTCAAATAAGGAAATTCCTATGGAATCAATCGACGCTGGTGATATCGGCGCAGGTGTAGGTTTCAAGGATATCCGCACAGGTGATACTCTCTGCGACGAGGCACATCCTATCGTGCTCGAGTCAATGACATTCCCTGATACTGTAATCTCTATCGCAGTTGAGCCGAAGAGCCAGGCTGATATCGCTAAGCTCGATAACGGTCTTGCCAAGCTTGCTGAAGAGGACCCGACATTCACCGTTCGTACCGACGAGCAGAGTGGTCAGACCATTATCTCTGGTATGGGTGAGCTTCACCTCGACATCATCATCGACCGTCTGAAGCGTGAGTTCAAGGTTGAATGTAACCAGGGTAAGCCTCAGGTTAACTACAAGGAGGCTATCACTAAGCCTGTACAGCTCCGCGAGGTTTACAAGAAGCAGTCAGGTGGTCGTGGTAAGTTCGCTGACATCATCGTAACAATCGGCCCGAAGGACGAGGATTACAAGGAAGGCGACTTGCAGTTTGTTAACGAGGTTAAGGGTGGTAACATTCCTAAGGAATTCATCCCCTCAGTTCAGAAGGGCTTCGAGAACGCCATGAAGAACGGTATCCTCGGTGGCTATCCTATGACTGGCATGAAGGTTGTCCTCACCGATGGTTCATTCCACCCGGTTGACTCTGACCAGTTGTCATTCGAGCTTGCTGCCCTCAATGCTTACAAGAACGGTTGCCCGAAGGCAGGTCCGGTTCTTATGGAGCCTATCATGAAGGTAGAGGTTGTTACTCCTGAGGAGAACATGGGTGACGTAATCGGCGACTTGAACAAGCGTCGTGGTCAGGTAGAAGGCATGGAAGAGGCTCGCTCTGGCGCCCGTATCGTTAAGGCTATGGTGCCACTGTCAGAGATGTTCGGTTATGTAACCGCTCTCCGTACCATCACTTCAGGTCGTGCTACAAGCTCTATGGAGTACGATCATCACTCTCCTCTGTCAAGCGCTATCGCTAAGGCAGTGCTCGAGGAGGTTAAGGGTCGCGCAGACCTCGTGTAATCAGCACGTTAAACGAGAAGAATTCAGAATTGAAGAATACAGAAGTTAAGCCAAATGTTTGGCAAACCAAGCAAATGGCTTAACTCCTGACTCCTCTCTTCAGGTTTATCTCACAAGATAAAAAACTAAAGGGACATGGGGCGTCGCTTAGCGAATGACTCTTAAGTGACGTACCCCACCTCCTTTTTTCGGCTGTTCAGCACTCCAAGTTGAGACCATAATCACGCTGAACGCGCCAATTAAGAATTGCATTATAAACTTTAAATACAATTATGAGTCAAAAAATTCGTATCAAGCTGAAGAGCTACGACCACAAGCTCGTAGACAAGTCAGCTGAGAAGATCGTAAAGGCTGTGAAGGCTACTGGTGCTATCGTAAGCGGTCCAATTCCATTGCCTACACACAAGCGTATCTACACTGTAAACCGCAGTACTTTCGTTAACAAGAAATCACGTGAGCAGTTCCAGCTCTCTGACTTCAAGCGTCTTATCGACATCTATAGCTCAACAGCTAAGACAGTTGACGCTCTTATGAAGCTCGAGCTTCCCAGCGGTGTAGAAGTAGAAATCAAAGTATAGTAATTTTCATTTTTAATATTCATTTGAAATGCCAGGATTAATTGGAAAAAAAATCGGAATGACATCCGTTTTCAGTGCCGACGGTAAGAATGTTCCGTGCACTGTTATCGAAGCTGGTCCATGTGTTGTAACACAGGTCAAGACCGTTGAAACAGACGGTTACAAGGCAGTTCAGCTGGGCTATGGTGAGGCTAAGGAAAAGAACACCACTAAGCCTATGATGGGCACCTTCAAGAAGGCAGGTACAACACCTAAGAAGCACTTGGCCGAGTTCAAATTTGACGAGGAGTACAACCTCGGTGATGTTATCACCGTAGATCTCTTCGCAGATGTAGAATACGTTGACATTGTAGGCACCTCTAAGGGAAAAGGTTTCCAGGGTGTTGTTAAGCGTCATGGATTCGGTGGTGTAGGTCAGAGCACTCACGGTCAGGACGACCGCGCTCGCAAGCCGGGTTCTATCGGTGCTTGTTCTTACCCAGCAAAGGTATTCAAGGGAATGCGCATGGGCGGCCAGATGGGCGGCGACCGCGTTACAACCCAGAATCTCAAAGTGTTAAAGGTAATCTCGGACAAGAACCTCATTATCGTTAAGGGTTCTGTAGCCGGATGCAATGGTTCAACCGTATTAATCAAGAAATAATGGAAGTTAGCGTATTAAATATCAACGGTCAGGAGACCGGAAGAAAGGTTCAGTTGAACGACGCAATCTTCGGAATTGAGCCTAACGATCACGTTCTCTACCTCGACGTTAAGCAGTACCTCGCTAACCAGCGCCAGGGCACAGCTAAGTCAAAGGAGCGTAGCGAGGTTAGCGGTTCTACCCGTAAGCTTGGTCGCCAGAAGGGCGGCGGCGGTGCTCGCCGTGGTGATATCAACTCACCGGTGCTCGTAGGTGGTGGCCGCGTATTCGGTCCGAAGCCACGCAACTATAGCTTCAAGCTCAACAAGAAGGTGAAGGCTCTCGCTCGTAAGTCAGCTCTGTCTTACAAGGCTCAGGAGGCTGCTATCGTAGTAGTAGAAGACTTCGCAATGGAGGCTCCAAAGACTAAAGATTTCGTAAACATTACTAAAAATCTGAAAGTTGAGGGCAAAAAGCTCCTTCTTCTTTTGCCGGAAGTAAATAAAAACGTATATTTGTCAACTCGTAACTTGCAGCGTGCTGAAGTGATGACAGCAACAGCCCTCAATGCCTACAAGGTTTTGAACTCAGACGTGCTCGTAATCACTGAGAATTCGCTCAAGGCTATCGACTCAATCTTAACAAAATAATAGGAGGCAACAGACATGACATTCATCGTAAAACCGTTGGTTACCGAGAAGATGACCAAGATCACTGACAAGTCTTCTGTAGCCAAGACATATAAGGTTAAGGGTCAGGAGCGCACAAAGAAGGCCGAGACAAAGTATGGCTTCATCGTGCTTCCCGAGGCTAACAAGCTTGAGATTAAGAAGGAAATCGAGACACGTTACAACGTTACTGTACTCGACGTGAACACAATGGTACATGCTGGCAAGCGCCAGAGCCGTTACACACGCAAGGGTCTCGTTCGTGGACAGAAGAACTCGTTCAAGAAAGCTATCGTTACTCTGAAAGAGGGCGATGTAATTGATTTTTACAGCAATATCTAAAATAAAAAATGGCAGTACGTAAATTTAAACCGGTTACACCGGGACAAAGACACAAGGTTATTGGCACGTTCGAGGAGATTACTGCATCCGTGCCAGAGAAGTCTCTCGTTTTCGGAAAGCGCGCTACTGGTGGTCGAAACAACACCGGTAAGATGACAGTTCGCTACATGGGCGGCGGTCACAAGCGTAAGTATCGTCTGATCGACTTCAAGCGAGAGAAAGATGGTGTTCCCGCTGTAGTGAAGACAATCGAGTATGATCCGAACCGTTCGGCTCGCATCGCTCTCCTGTTCTACGCTGACGGCGAAAAACGTTACATTATTGCTCCTAACGGACTGGAAGTAGGCGCTAAGCTTATGTCTGGTGCAGAGGCTGCACCTGAGGTAGGTAATGCTCTTCCGCTCGCAAACATTCCCGTTGGTACTGTGATCCACAACATTGAGTTGCGTCCAGGCCAGGGTGCTCTGCTCGTTCGTTCGGCTGGTAATTTCGCTCAGTTGACTTCTCGTGAAGGCAGTTACTGTGTTATTAAGCTCCCTTCTGGTGAGACACGCCAGGTGTTGAGCGCTTGTAAGGCCACAATTGGTAGTGTAGGAAACTCTGATCACGCTCTTGAGCAGTCAGGTAAGGCTGGTCGCTCTCGTTGGTTGGGCCGTCGTCCTCACAACCGTGGTGTTGTTATGAACCCTGTTGATCACCCGATGGGTGGTGGTGAAGGCCGTCAGTCTGGTGGACACCCACGTTCACGCAAGGGCTTGTATGCTAAGGGTCTCAAGACACGTGCACCTAAGAAGCAGTCTAACAAGTATATCATCGAAAGAGCTAACAAATAATCAAACAAGAGTAAATTATGAGTCGTTCATTAAAAAAAGGTCCATATATCAACGTGTCGCTTGAGAAGAAGATTCTCGCCATGAACGAGAGTGGCAAGAAGACAGTTGTCAAGACTTGGGCCAGAGCATCAATGATCTCACCTGACTTCGTGGGACACACTGTTGCAGTTCATAACGGAAACAAATTTATCCCTGTTTACATCACTGAGAACATGGTAGGACATAAGCTCGGCGAGTTCTCTCCGACACGTCGCTTCGGTGGCCACTCAGGTAACAGAAAGTAAGCGGGTTTAAACCATTTTAAATATAGAAACAAATAATGGGAGCAAGAAAACATATATCGGCTGAAAAAAGAAAAGAAGCCCGTAAGAACTTGTACTTCGCAAAGCTCAACGGCGTTCCTTCTTCACCACGCAAGATGCGCTACGTTGTAGACATGGTTCGTGGCTTGGAGGTTAACCGCGCACTCGGCGTACTCCGCTTCTCTAAGAAGCAGGCTGCTGTTGACGTTGAGAAACTGTTGCGTTCGGCTATTGCAAACTGGGAAGCTAAGAATGACCGCAAGGCTGAGGACGGCGAACTCTTCATCTCTAAGGTGTTCGTTGACGAAGGTGTTACTATGAAGCGCATGCGTCCGGCTCCGCAGGGTCGCGGCTACCGCATCCGCAAGCGTAGCAACCACGTTACTCTGTTTGTTGATACCAAAACTAATGACGAAAAATAATAAGTAGAATGGGACAGAAAGTTAATCCAATAAGCAACCGTCTCGGTATTATCCGCGGCTGGGATTCAAATTGGTTCGGTGGCAAGAGCTTCGGAGACAACCTCGTAGAGGATAAGAACATCCGTACTTACCTCAACAAGCGTCTTGAGAAGGCTAGCGTTTCAAAGATCGTTATCGAGCGCACACTGAAACTCATCACTATCACAATCTGCACAGCCCGTCCGGGTATCGTCATTGGTAAGGGTGGTCAGGATGTAGACAAGCTCAAGGAAGAGCTCAAGAAGCTCTACAAGAAGGACATCCAGATCAACATCTTCGAGGTGAAGAAGCCTGATCTCGACGCTACTATCGTGGGCAACAACATCGCTCGCCAGGTAGAGGGCAAGATCGCTTATCGCCGCGCTATCAAGATGGCTATCCAGAACGTTATGCGCGCTGGTGCCGAGGGCGTGAAGATCCAGATCACTGGCCGTCTGAACGGTGCCGAAATGGCACGTAAGGAAATGTACAAAGAGGGACGTACCCCACTGCACACTTTCCGCGCAGACATCGACTATTGCCAGGCAGAGGCCCTCACTAAGGTAGGTCTCCTCGGAATCAAGGTTTGGATTTGCCGTGGCGAGGTTTACGGTGACCGTGACCTCACACCTAACTTCACTCAGGAGAAGCAGAACGGTGGTTCAAACAACGGCCGTGGTAACCGCGGTAACCGCAAGAGAAACAATAACCGTTAAAAGTAAAAGACTACAATGTTACAGCCAAAAAGAGTAAGATATAGAAGACCTCAAGATGGACGTGGCAATAAAGGCAACGCTCACAGAGGCACACAGTTGGCTTTTGGTTCATTCGGCATCAAGACACTTGAGGCAAAGTGGATCGACAGCCGTCAGATCGAGGCTGCCCGTGTTGCAGTAAACCGTTACATGCAGCGTCAGGGTCAGGTCTGGATCCGCATTTTCCCGGACAAACCAATCACTCGCAAGCCTGCCGACGTACGTATGGGTAAAGGTAAGGGTGATCCCGCAGGATGGGTAGCACCGGTTACTCCCGGACGCATCCTCTTCGAGGTGGAAGGCGTAAGCTTCGACATCGCTAAGGAGGCTCTTCGCCTCGCAGCCCAGAAGCTGCCGGTTAAGACTAAGTTCATTGTAAGACGCGACTACGACAAAAACGCTTAATTTATGAAGATCAAAGAAGTAAGAGAAATGGATGCCAAGACATTGGCAGAAACTAAGGAGAACCTCCAGGAGAAGCTCGCTCAGATGAAGCTCAACCACACAGTTACTCCGCTTGAGAATCCATCACAGATTAAAGCTGTTCGTCGTGACATAGCACGTCTGAATACAGAGATCCGCCAGAGAGAACTTAACAAATAACAATGGTCCAGATGGAAACAAGAAATTTAAGAAAAACAAGACAGGGTGTCGTTATCAGCAACAAGATGGATAAAACCATTGTTATTGCAGCTAAGTTCAAGGAGAAGCACCCTATTTATGGTAAGTTCGTCCAGAAGACAAAGAAATACCATGCTCATGACGAGAAGAACGAGGCTAACATTGGCGATACAGTTCTCATCATGGAGACCCGTCCCTTGAGCAAGACCAAGAGATGGAGATTAGTACAAATCGTAGAAAAAGCTAAGTAAAATATGATACAGTCAGAATCAAGACTTACAGTATGTGATAACAGCGGCGCTCGTGAGGCTCTCTGCATCCGTGTCCTCGGTGGCACACGCCGTCGTTACGCAAGCGTAGGAGACGTTATTGTCGTTGCTGTCAAGAACGTTATCCCATCAAGTGATTTGAAGAAGGGTGCGGTATCTAAGGCTTTGATCGTTCGCACAAAGAAGGAAATCCGTCGTGCTGACGGTTCATACATCCGCTTTGACGACAACGCATGCGTACTGCTCAACAACGCAGGTGAGCTCCGTGGTAGCCGTATCTTCGGCCCGGTAGCCCGTGAGTTGCGTGCAGTGAATATGAAGGTCGTTTCTTTGGCACCTGAGGTTCTTTAATGATTAAAACGCAAACAAGTAATGAGTAAGTTACATATTAAGAAAAATGATACAGTCGTTGTTCTTGCCGGTGAGGATAAGGGCAAGACTGGTAAGGTGCTCAAAGTGCTGGTTGAGAAGAACCGCGCACTCGTTGAAGGTGTGAACATGGTTTCAAAGAGCACCAAGCCTTCTGCTAAGAACCCTCAGGGTGGTATCGTTAAGCAGGAAGCTCCGATTCACATCTCTAACCTGAGCCTCGTTGACCCGAAGAGTGGCAAGGCTACTCGCGTGGGCATCAAGGTTACAGAGGATGGCAAGAAAGTACGCATCGCTAAAAAGTCTGGGGAGGAAATCAAATAATGGATACAGCACAGTTAAAGAAGTTCTATGCTGAGAGCATCGCTCCAGCACTGAAGGAGCAGTTCAACTACTCTTCATCAATGCAGATTCCAGTTCTGAAGAAGATCGTCATCAACCAGGGTCTTGGCGACGCTACTCAGGACAAGAAGATCATCGACGTAGCCATCAACGAGATTTCTACTATCGCTGGCCAGAAGGCAGTTGCTACATATTCTAAGAAGGATATCGCTAACTTCAAGCTTCGTAAGAAGATGCCTATCGGCGTTATGGTAACTCTCCGTCGTGAGCGCATGTACGAGTTCCTCGAGAAGCTCGTTCGCATCGCACTTCCCCGTATCCGCGACTTCAAGGGTATCGAGAGCAAGTTCGACGGCCGTGGTAACTATACACTGGGTATTCAGGAGCAGATTATCTTCCCTGAAATCAATATCGACCAGATTGACCGCATCCAGGGTATGAACATCACATTCGTGACCTCTGCCAACACAGACGAAGAGGGCTACGCTCTCCTCAAGGCATTCGGTCTTCCATTTAAAAACGCTAAAAACGATTAAGCAATATGGCAAAAGAATCAATGAAGGCTCGTGAGGTAAAGCGTGCCAAGCTCGTTGCTCGCTATGCTGAGAAGCGTGCCGCTCTGAAGAAGGTCATCGCTACATCTGAGGATCCTGCAGAGGCTTACGAGGCTGCTCGCAAGCTCCAGGCTATTCCTAAGAATGCTAACCCTATCCGTCTGCACAACCGTTGCAAGATCACCGGTCGTCCGAAGGGTTACATCCGCCAGTTCGGCATTTCTCGTATTCAGTTCCGTGAGATGGCTTCACAGGGCCTTATCCCGGGCGTAAAGAAGGCAAGCTGGTAAACCACGCGCCACACATAAAGCTGGTAATTCAATTTTTTCACTTTAATATTGTCGGGGTAGTCCCGATTAATTAAACATTTTTATAAAATGACAGATCCAATAGCAGATTTTCTGACAAGACTCAGAAACGCAATCATGGCTCATCACCGTGTTGTAGAGGTGCCTGCATCTAACTTGAAGAAAGAGATCACAAAGATCCTCTTCGAGAAGGGTTACATCCTCAACTACAAATTCGTTGAGGACGGTCCTCAGGGTACAATCAAGGTAGCTCTCAAGTACAACGCTGCCACAAAGACCAACGCTATCACTTCGCTGAAGCGTGTGTCTACTCCTGGTCTCCGCAAGTATGTCGGATACAAGGACATGCCGAGAGTAATTAACGGATTGGGTATCGCAATCCTCTCAACTTCTAAGGGCGTTATGACCGATAAGGAAGCTTCTGCCCAGAAGATTGGTGGTGAGGTTCTTTGCTATGTTTATTAATTGGAGGATTTAGAATATGTCAAGAATAGGAAAATTACCAATTAGTATCCCTGCTAACGTTACCGTCACTTTCGCTAATGACGTTGTAAGCGTAAAAGGTCCTAAGGGCGAGATGTCACAGAAGATAGACCCGTCTATCATCACTAAGATTGAGGATGGCCACATCACTTTCGAGGTAGATGAGAACAGCCCTGTAAACTATAAGCAGAAGTCAGCCTTCCATGGTCTCTATCGTTCACTCGTTAACAACATGGTTATCGGTGTAAGCGAGGGCTATACAAAGGTTCTCGAGCTTGTCGGAGTCGGTTATCGTGTTTCTAACCAGGGCAACCTCATCGAGTTCTCCCTCGGTTATACTCACCCTATCTTCCTCGAACTTCCTTCAGAGGTTAAGGTAGAGGCTAAGAGCGAGCGCAACCAGAACCCGGTTCTTACTCTGGAGTCTTGCGACAAGCAGTTGCTCGGTCTTATTTGTGCTAAAATTCGTTCTTTCCGCAAGCCTGAACCTTACAAGGGCAAGGGTATCTTGTTCAAGGGAGAAGTCATCCGCAGAAAGTCTGGTAAGTCAGCTTCAGCTAAGTAACATTTTAAATTTTACGATCATGACAACAAAGAAAGTAGAAAGACGAATCAAAATCAAATATAGAGTTCGTAAGCGCATCAGCGGTACTGCTGAGCGTCCCCGTCTGAGCGTGTTCCGCAGCAACAAGCAGATTTACGCACAGGTTATCAACGACTTGACTGGCACTACCATCGCTTCAGCTTCATCTCTCGGACTCGAGAAGATGCCTAAGAAGGAGCAGGCTGCTAAGGTTGGCGAGCTCGTAGCCGCTAACGCTATCGCAGCAGGTGTTTCTGCAGTGGTTTTCGACCGTAACGGTTATCTCTATCACGGACGTGTTAAGGAGCTTGCTGACGCAGCTCGTAATGGCGGTCTCAAATTCTAAACGATTATGGCAATGAATAAAGTAAAAAATTATAATGACGTTGATCTGAAGGACCGTCTCGTGGCTATCAACCGTGTAACTAAGGTTACCAAGGGTGGTCGTACATTCACATTCGCTGCTATCGTCGTTGTTGGTGACGGCAAGGGCGTAATTGGCTACGGTCTGGGTAAGGCCGGCGAAGTTACCGCTGCTATCGCTAAGGGTGTTGAGGCAGCTAAGAAGAACCTCGTTAAGGTTCCGGTGCTCAAGGGCACTATCCCTCATGAGGTAGAGGCTCGCTTCGGCGGCGCTCAGGTGTTCATGCGTCCGGCTGCTGCCGGTACCGGTCTTGTAGCCGGTGGTGCTATGCGTGCCGTTCTCGACAGCGTAGGCGTAAAGGATATCCTCGCTAAGTCTAAGGGTTCTTCTAACCCCCACAACCTCGTGAAGGCTACTATCGCTGCTCTCTCTGAGCTCCGTGATGCCTACACAGTAGCAGGTCAGCGTGGCATTTCTATGGACAAGGTGTTTAACGGTTAATAGGAGATTCATACAATGGCAACAATAAAAGTACAGCAGATAAAGAGCAAAATCGGTTATCCGAAGGATCAGAAGGCTACTCTTCAGGCTCTTGGACTCCGCAAGATCTCTCAGATTGTTGAGGTTGAGGATACTCCGAGCACCCGTGGTATGCTTCGCAAGGTTCACCACTTGGTAACTGTAGTTGAATAATAAAATCATTAATGGAACAAATTATGAAATTAAATAATTTAAAGCCTGCTGCAGGTTCCACACACTCACGTCGTCGTATCGGTCGCGGTCCTGGTTCAGGACTCGGTGGTACTTCTACCCGTGGACACAAGGGTGCCAAGGCACGTTCAGGTTACAAGAGAAAGATCGGTTTCGAAGGTGGTCAGATGCCTTTGCAGCGCCGTGTTCCGAAGGCTGGTTTCAAGAATATCAACCACAAGGAATACTTCGCAGTAAACCTCTCTACTCTCCAGAAGCTTGCTGAGGAGAAGAACCTCACTAAGATCGGACTCGAGGAGCTCCAGGCAGCTCACCTCACTAACGGCAAGGAGCTTGTTAAGGTTCTCGGCAACGGCGAACTTAAGGCTAAGCTCGAAGTAGAGGCTCACGCTTTCTCTAAGTCAGCTGAGGAAGCTATCAAGGCAGTAGGAGGTAACACAACTATTATCTAAGTAGATGAAAAAGTTTATTGAGACACTAAAGAACTGTTGGAGAATTGAGGATCTGCGTCAGCGGCTCCTCATTACTCTCCTGTTTACGGCTATTTACCGTTTTGGCTCGTTCGTTGTGCTTCCTGGCATCAACCCGAGCAAGTTGGATCAACTTCAGTCGCAAACAGCGGGTGGTCTTATGTCACTGCTCGACATGTTCTCTGGTGGAGCATTTTCCAATGCGTCTATCTTTGCGCTTGGAATTATGCCATACATCTCAGCTTCTATCGTTATGCAGCTTCTGGCAGTGGCAGTGCCTTACTTCCAGAAGATGCAGCGCGAAGGTGAGAGCGGCCGCAAGAAGATTAACTGGTACACGCGTATTCTTACTGTGGGTATCCTTCTCGTACAGGCTCCCTCTTACCTTCTCAACCTTAAGGCTCAAGCCGCTTCGGCTCTCGCCTCAGGTATCTCATGGCCTATGTTCATGATTCCGGCTACGATTATCCTCGCTGCTGGTTCTATGTTCATCCTTTGGCTCGGAGAGCGCATCACTGACAAGGGAGTTGGTAATGGTATCTCAATGATCATCATGATTGGTATTATCGCACGTCTGCCACAGGCATTCGTGCAGGAACTGGGCTCACGGTTCACAGCTATTTCAAGCGGCGGACTTGTGATGTTCATCATCGAGATCTTGGTTCTGTATGCAGTAATATGTGCTTCAATCATGCTTGTTCAGGGTACCCGAAAAATACCTGTACAGTACGCCAAGCGTCTCGTAGGTAATAAACAGTATGGCGGCGCTCGCCAGTACATACCTCTGAAATTATTTGCAGCTAACGTAATGCCTATCATCTTCGCTCAGGCACTGATGTTTATCCCATTGGCATTCGTACGCTATCAGAGCGATGGTGGTTCATCTTGGGCTCAGGCTCTTATGGACAACCGCAGTCTGCCTTACAACTGCATCTATGTGATTCTCATCATAGCGTTTACGTATTTCTATACAGCTATCACTTTGAATCCTACACAGATGGCTGAGGACATGAAACGTAACAATGGCTTTATCCCTGGCATCAAGCCTGGTAAGGACACAGCCGAATATATTGATACAATCATGACTCGCATCACTTTCCCGGGTTCATTGTTCATAGCATTCATCGCTATCATGCCGGCTCTCGCTGGACTTTTGAATGTTCAGCAGGCTTTTTCGCAGTTCTTTGGCGGTACTTCACTGCTCATTCTTGTTGGTGTTGTTTCTGACACCATTCAGCAGATCAAGAGTCACTTGCTGATGCGTCATTATGACGGATTGCTAAACTCTGGTCGCACTCGCAACGGAGTAGTTTCTGCATATTGATTTTATCTTTGAAATGAAGATATTTCTAAAAACAGAAGATGAAATTGAGCTGATGCGCAAGGCTAACCGATTAGTCGGAGCAACTCTTGCGGAATTGGCCAAACATATCAAACCAGGCGTGACGACCTTTCAACTGGATAGGGTAGCGGAGGAATTTATTCGTGACAACGGTGCTGTTCCAACGTTTAAGAATTTCCCCAATCCATTTGGAGGGCCGTTTCCCGCAAGTATCTGTACCTCTGTCAACGATGTCGTTGTACATGGAATTCCCGATGAAAAGACAATTCTCAAGGATGGAGATATAATTTCTATCGATTGTGGCACACTTCTTGCTGGTTATAATGGAGACTCTGCTTACACGTTTTGTGTCGGTGAAGTCAGCCAAGATGTCAGAGATTTACTGACAGTGACACGACAGTCACTGACAAAAGGTATTGAAATGGCTGTGGCAGGAAATCATGTCGGTGATATCGGCGATGCAATCCAAACTTTTTGTGAAGCCCATGGATATGGAGTGGTGAGAGAACTCACCGGGCATGGCATTGGCAAGCAAATGCATGAGGATCCGCAGATACCCAATTATGGAAGGCGTGGCAATGGCGTCATGCTTAAAGAAGGCATGTGCATAGCTATAGAACCTATGATAACCATGGGCGATAGAAAGGTATGGCTTATGCCCGACCGCTGGAGTATCTGTACGCGCGACGGGAAACCAGCCGCTCACTTTGAACATACAATTGCTATAAGGAGAGGCAAGGCTGAGATACTGTCTACGTTTGAAGAAATAGAACATTCCTAATATAGATTTTAAATTATTTATGGCAAAACAATCCGCAATTGAGCAAGACGGCACAATCGTTGAGTCGTTGTCCAATGCAATGTTCAGAGTCGAGTTGGAGAATGGTGTGCAGATTATCGCCCACATCTCAGGCAAGATGAGAATGCACTACATAAAAATCCTACCCGGTGACAAGGTGAAGGTCGAAATGAGTCCGTATGACTTGACTAAGGGTAGAATCGTTTTCAGATACAAGTAACATTTTAAATATATGAAAACAAGAGCATCATTAAAGAAACGTACACCCGACTGCAAGATCGTTCGTCGTAAGGGTCGTCTGTTCGTTATCAACAAGAAGAACCCTAAGTTCAAAATGCGTCAGGGTTAAAACTCATTCCGAGGACTGGACATTTGTTACTCGTGACGAGGACAGTCTGGAACTCAAAAATAAACAAATTAATTAATCAATCAATTTTATTAAACAATGGCAATAAGAATTGTTGGAGTAGATTTGCCCCAGAACAAGCGTGGCGAAATCGCATTGACCTATATCTATGGTATCGGTCGAAGTAGTTCAGCAAAGATATTGGACAAAGCCGGCGTTAGCCGCGACCTGAAGGTCAGCGAGTGGAACGACGATCAGGCTGCCAAGATCCGCGAAATTATCGGCGCTGAATTCAAAGTAGAAGGTGATCTCCGTTCTGAGATCCAAATGAATATCAAGCGACTGATGGATATTGGTTGCTATCGTGGAGTTCGTCATCGTAACGGTCTTCCTGTTCGCGGTCAGAGCACAAAGAACAATGCCCGTACTCGTAAGGGAAAGAAGAAGACTGTTGCTAACAAGAAGAAGGCTACTAAGTAAAATTTAGTTGAAAGCAAAGTCATGTACTGTCAGTGACTGACGGGAAGGCTTTTAACTTTTAACTTTTAACTAAACAAAATTATGGCAAAGAAAACAGCAACATCTAAGAAAAGAAATGTAAAGGTTGACGCTATCGGACAGCTTCATGTTCATAGCTCGTTCAACAACATTATTGTATCTTTAGCAAATAGCGAGGGACAGGTAATTTCATGGTCATCTGCAGGTAAGATGGGCTTCCGTGGTTCTAAGAAGAACACACCGTATGCAGCCCAGATGGCAGCAGAGGATTGCGGCAAGGTAGCATTCGACCTTGGTCTGCGCAAGGTAAAGGCTTACGTTAAGGGTCCGGGTAACGGTCGTGAGTCAGCTATCCGTGGTGTACACAGCTGCGGTATAGAGGTTACAGAGATCGTTGACGTTACTCCGCTTCCACACAACGGATGCCGTCCTCCGAAGCGTCGTAAGGTCTAATTTTCCCTTTGTAGACTCTTATAATTTTAGGTCTGCAACTCTTAAAAGATACAAACAACAATAAAGCATATTATTTATTATGGCTAGATATATAGGTCCGAAATCTAAAATTGCACGCCGTTTTGGTGAACCCATCTTCGGCGCTGACAAAGTTTTGTCCAAGAGAAACTTCCCTCCTGGACAGCATGGCAACAACCGTCGCAGAAAGCAGTCTGAGTACGCTGTCATGTTGGCAGAGAAGCAGAAGGCAAAGTACACATACGGTGTTCTCGAGCGCCAGTTCCGTAACATGTTCGAGAAGGCAGCTAAGGCTGACGGCATCACCGGTGAAGTTTTGCTTCAGAATCTTGAAAGCCGTTTGGATAACGTAGTGTTCCGTTTGGGTATCGCTCCTACTCGTGCAGCTGCTCGTCAGCTCGTTGGTCACAAGCACATTGTGGTTGACGGACAGGTAGTGAACATTCCTTCATATGCAGTTAAGCCGGGTCAGGTTATCGGTGTTCGTGAGAAGTCTAAGTCTCTCGAAGTAATCGAGGCTGCTCTCGCTGGTTACAACCACAGCAAGTATCCTTGGATCGAGTGGGACCAGAACACAAAGAGCGGTAAGTTCCTCCACAAGCCGGAGCGTGCCGATATCCCCGAGAACATTAAGGAACAGTTAATCGTTGAGTTGTACTCTAAATAATCATTAAATTAATGGCGATATTAGCATTTCAAAAACCTGACAAAGTTGTAATGTTGGATTCCAACGACAAGTTCGGCAAGTTCGAATTCCGTCCGTTGGAGCCAGGATTCGGTGTTACCATCGGTAACTCCCTGCGCCGCATTCTGCTTTCGTCGCTGGAGGGCTATGCTATCAATACCATCAAAATCTCTGGTGTTGAGCATGAATTCTCTTCAGTTCCAGGCGTAAAGGAGGATGTAACTAACATTATCTTGAATTTGAAGCAAGTAAGATTCAAGCAAGTAGTAGAAGAATTCGAGAACGAAAAAGTTAGTATCACCGTTGAGAATTCAACTGAGTTCAAGGCAGGTGATATAGGCAAGTATCTGACTGGATTTGAAGTGTTAAACCCTGATTTGGTGATTTGTCATTTAGATGTCAAAGCTTCTATGCAGATTGATCTGACTATCAATAAGGGCCGTGGCTATATTACGGCTGATGAGAACAGAGCATACTGCACTGACGTTAACGTAATTCCAATCGATTCTATCTACACCCCAATCCGTAACGTGAAGTACGCTGTAGAGCCTTATCGTGTTGAGCAGAAGACCGACTACGACAAGCTCGTGCTCGAAATCACTACGGACGGTTCCATTCACCCGAAGGACGCACTCAAGGAAGCTGCTAAGATCCTCATCCAGCACTTCATGCTCTTCAGCGACGAGAAGATTACTCTCGAAAGCCCGGAGCACGAGGGAAATCAGGAGTTCGACGAGGAAGTACTTCACATGCGTCAGCTCTTGAAGACCAAGTTGGTCGACATGAACCTCTCGGTTCGTGCGCTTAACTGCCTCAAGGCTGCCGATGTTGAAACTCTTGGCGACTTGGTTCAGTACAATAAGACTGACCTCTTGAAGTTCCGTAACTTCGGTAAGAAATCGCTTTCAGAGCTTGATGATTTGCTCGAGAGTCTGAATCTGTCGTTTGGAACTGATATTTCTCAATACAAATTAGATAAAGAATAAAACAAAATGAGACACAATAAGAAATTCAACCACTTGGGTCGTACTGCATCTCACCGTAACGCTATGCTCGCTAACATGGCTATCTCGCTGATTATGCACAAAAGAATCACTACGACTCTCGCCAAGGCAAAGGCCTTGAAGATGTATGTAGAACCGCTGATCACACGCTGCAAGGATGATAGCACAAACTCTCGTCGTGTAGTATTCAGCTACCTCCAGAACAAGTATGCTATCAAGGAACTCTTCAGCACTGTTGCTGAGAAGGTAGGTGACCGTCCCGGTGGTTATACACGCGTTATCAAGCTCGGTACACGTAAGGGTGACGCTGCTGCTATCGCATTCATCGAGCTCGTTGACTTCGACGAGAACATGGCTAAGACTGCTAAGGCTGGCAAGAAGACTCGCCGTAGCCGCAAGTCAGCAGAGGCTGTTGAGGCACCTGCTACAGAGGCTCCTGCAACTGAGGCTACAGAAGAGGCAAAGGCTGAATAATTCGCATTATCGACTTTATCTCAATAAAAGAGGGCTGGTTGAACTTAAAAGTTCTACCAGCCTTTATTTTTCTTGTGTTTTCTATCCTGTTTTTACTTATCATCTTTAACCTTTTTCTACCTCTTACTACGTTAACTGAACGTATATCAGGTATTGATTATTGTTATATATGAAGAAATCAGTTTCCTCTAATCATCTCTTGCCTCATTATTATTCCAATCTTATTGAGGCAGGATGTGATGAAGCCGGTCGTGGTTGTCTTGCTGGTAGCGTATATGCTGCCGCTGTAATATTGCCCAAAGACTATGATAACCCCTTGCTAAATGACTCCAAGAAACTCACTGAGAAGCGACGAAAGGTGCTACGTGACCAGATTGTACGTGATGCTGTGTCTTGGGCTGTAGGTGTTGTTACTCCCGAAGAGATAGATAAGATAAATATCTTGAATGCCAGTTTTCTTGCTATGCATCGTGCCCTTGACCAGCTTACAATTCGTCCTGAGGCAGTTATCGTTGATGGTAATCGTTTTAATCCATACCGTGACCTTCCTTATACTACCATCGTCAAAGGTGACGGTAAGTATCAGTCGATAGCTGCTGCAAGCATTCTTGCCAAGACATTCCGTGATGAATATATGGATAGCTTAGCCAACGAGTATCCTTACTATGACTGGCAAAAAAATAAAGGCTATCCTACGAAAGCCCATCGAGAAGGAATTCGTGATCATGGTCCTTCACCATATCATCGTATGAGTTATAATCTGATGGGAGCTACGCAATTGGAACTTAATTTTGACGACTAAAACGTGTCCCTCTACAAATTTCAAGGGACACGTTTACGAATGTCTAATTGATATTATTCTTTACTTCTTACTTATTTCATACTTGTATATGCCGCTTTTCGCTGTGGTCTTGGCCTTTAGCGAGAGACGGTATATTTTTTTGCCCCAAACGTCTGAGAGACGCTTGTCGTTCAGCTCGATGGTTTCTATCGACGGCTCGAAGGTGTTGGTGTCGTAGTTGAGCTGGGCCTTCACGCCCTTGACATTGATGCTCACTACGCCATTCTTGCTTATGTCGACGTCGCCCCATGTCAGGAAGTTGACGATGTTGGCAGCCTTTGTCTGACTGAGCTTGAAGTTGTCGCTTACCGTCAGTTTGCTCTTCTTGAGCTGATATGAACGCACCCAACTGTCTACACAAGCCTCCTTAGGATAAGCACTGGCAAGCTCCACGCTGAAACTCATTGTTCGGCGGTCGGCACGTGCGTTAGTTGCCTTATACTTCTTGCCATACATCTCGGGTACACCGTTAATCATCGGAATGTTGTGGTAGTTGCCCTGCATTGTCCATATAGTGTAACGCTCTGATGAGAATGTCTGGCGTGTATATGTGCCCACACCAGCGTCAATCATTATTGGCGTGTTGTCGAAGTAGAGCACAAACGAGCCGATATCGTTGTGGTTGTGGCTCTCGTCGTTGTAGCCGCCCTTACCCGCAAAGAAAGCTTCGGCATTGCGCATGTAGCAGAACTCGGTCTGCGGATACCAAGTGAAGGCATCTGCCTTATATCCGCCCTTAGCCTGGCTCATCTCCTTAAGTACCTTCAATGCCTCAATCTGCTTGTAAGTGTCGAGCCATACCGATGTTACAGTCTCCGGTTTCTCCTTGAAGCAGTCTACAGCCATGTCCATCATCTCTCTGCTGCCTAATGCCTTGCCGCAACGGTATACCAGTGCCATATAATTGCTCACGTGTGCCGACGCATCTGCAAAGTTCACGGCATAGCCGTTGCCAATGTACGATTTGGCTACAAATTCGCCCATGTCCTTAACGAGCTTGTTGTTGAAGAGCGACACCTTGCCGCCGGTTATCATCTGCAATTCCTGCAGATAGTCGAACAGTTTGCCGAAGGCGTGTCCCCAATATGTGGCGCCTTCCTCGCAGGCTCCGTCAGCCTTTACGTAGTTAAGGTATCGGTCTACCGAAATCATTGACTTGTATACAGCCTTAGCAAGCTTGTCACGGTCGTTCTCAAGCAGCATGTAGCACAGCAGGGCGTTGGCGTTGCACCAAGGATTCCAGTTGTTGACAAATACAGTAGGGCTTTCCTTCCATGCCATCCACCAGAAGTCAGTACGGTTGATAAACGGGTCGAGTTCGCGTTTCTGCAGTTCATGACGCAAGCGCATAGAGATGATAGGGTCTATCTTGTCGAGCTGGTCGTGTAAAAAGTAGTATGTCCACGACAGCATCTGTGCCAGTCCACCCTGCTTCAGTTCGAGCACGTCGGTGCGATAGTCGGGTATTGCGCGTCCCGACTTCTGGAAGCGCACGAGGTGGGCCGATTCAGCCCATGTGGTCTGTTCGCAGAAGTAGAACACGCCATCCATAATGTCTGTTAGGAATCGTCCCTTACCCTCAGCAAGCTCAGCCATAAGCAATTTGCCGAATGCTGTAGAGTTGCGATTGTTGGGTTTCTCCATAATGTCGCGGCTGCCCGACTTCTCAAACTCCAGATATTGGCTTGCCTTAACCACCTCCCACTTGTAGTCGAGACATTTCTCGCCTGTCTTTATAATGTTGTCGCGATAGTCGCCAAGCAGATTGTTCCAACCATTGCGGTCAGAGTAGGCAGGGTAGGGCACCCACTTCTGGTCCATCACAAGACTGGCTTTAACCTCAGCCTCTGTTGCAGAGCGTTGCAGCAAGTCGCGCTTCTCGTAGGCATTTGTGCCCATCAGCGAGGCGGCAAATACAGCTAATATTAAAATGACTTTTTTCATATTACGTGAGTTTCTGCTAAAACAAAAGGCCGACAGAAGTTATCCTGCTATAGTATAACTTCCGTCAGCCTTTCATTATTTACCTATAAATTATTTTATAAAACCAATTATACATTACATAAGTTTTGCATGTCTTTGACATGCTGTCTTCAATCAGCTTTAGTTCTCACCCCAACCTGGGTTCTGGATGAGTTCAGGATTCTTCTCGCGTTCGCCCGACGGGATAGGCCAGAGATAGTCGCGGCTTGAAACACCATGAGTGTAGCGTATAGAGCCGGTAATTTCCTTCTCAGGCTTACCGTTGAGAGTCTCGAGCAGTCCCCAACGCTTCATGTCGTCGAAGCTCTGTCCCTCGGCTGCAAGTTCTACGGCACGCTCATGGCGCAGACGTGTGAACACTTCGTCGTGAGTCTTCACGTTGACTGGGCTTTCCTCGCCCTGCCATGTCAGTGCAGGCATTTCTACCGACGGACGCTGGCGCACCTGGTTGATATAATCAATAGCAACAGCATCATTGTTCAATGCCCACTCGCACTCTGCCATCATCAGCAACACGTCGGCGTAGCGTATAAGCGGGAAGTTGATAGGAGTATCGGCACGGTTGTTCATTGCACCGTTCATGTCGCCTTCCGGAACGAACTTGCGCCACAAGTAGCAGTCGTAGTTGCCGTTTACACGGATTACGCCATTGCCGTCGTTAAGACCCTTTGTAGGCAGTACGAATTCACTTGGAGCCACCTTGTTCTTGTACCATCCCAAATAGCTGCTGTACGGAGTGATAAGCGATGCAGCCATACGTGGGTCGCGGTTGGCGTACATCTGCTGCAGCTTCTCCTTGTACGGAGTATATGCAACTACTTTTGAATTCTTGAAGGTCGAGTTGAACACCTTCTTCTTAGTAGCGTCGTTGGTTTCGTAGTCTTTGGCTACGGGGTCGTCCTTGAAGAATTCCTTCCAGCTGAACTGGCGTCCGTCCTTCCACTCGTACGAGTCGGCGAATGTTGTAGCCACCATCACGTTGTTCCAGCAAGAGCCATAAGAAGCGCGTGAACCCATGTAGAAGCACATAGGCATACCGTAGTCGGTACCTACACCGCCCATGTTCTGAATGGCGAAAATCATCTCTTTGCTCTCGTCGCCTCCGGGGAGGAAGAGTCCGGCGTAGTCGTTGTACAGCTCGTAGCCACCGTGCTCGATTACATCCTTAAAGCACTCTTTGGCTTCTGTATACTGCTTGTTGTAGAGATATATCTTGCCCATAAGAGCACGTGCAGCATACTTTGTGGCGCGTCCGTAGTCGGCCGACTCCCACGACTGTGGCAGCACATTGTATGCCTCGTTCAAGTCGTCGATAATGAACTTGCGAACATCGTCGGCACTGCTGCGTGGCTTCTTCATTTCAGAATATTCTGTAGTAACGTCGGTGGTCTCGTCGTACAGAGGCACACCACCGAAGTAGTTGAGCAGTTCGTTGTAGAAGAGGGCGCGCATGAATCGTGCCTCAGCTTTGTATTGAGCCTTGAGCTGGTCGCTCATGTTGCAGTTGTCAACGTTGCGGATTACGATGTTGGCACGTGCTACTGATTCGTAGAGGTTGGTCCAGCGGTAGTTCACCCATGTATCTGCCATATCGTAAGTGCCGCAGGCAAACTTCTGGAACGACTGATTGTCGTAGCCCATGGCTACTCCGCCCAGTACGTCCATAGAGAATTTCAGTCCGAATACGTGGTCGGCCTGCATACGGCTGTAAACGCCCATCATTGCCGACTTGGCATGGTCTTCAGTCTTGAAGTATGTGGCTGAAGAGAGCTTGTCGGTAGGATATCTATCCAGATCGTAGCAACCTGTCAGAGACATAGTCAAGGCAAGTGCTGCTGATAATATTGTTATCTTTTTCATAATGAATTTTCGCTTAATGGTTAGAATGATATGTTAAGACCCAGTGTGCACTGCTTCATTGTAGGATAGTTCATTCCGCTTACTTCGGGGTCGAAGCCCTTGAAGCTTGTGAATGTGAAGAAGTTCTCCAAACTGCAGTATACACGCACGCGCTGCACATTTATCATCTGTGTGAGGTTCTGCGGAACGGTGTAGCCGAGCTGGATGTTGCGTATCTTCAGGAATGAGCGGTCCTGCAGATAGAAGTCGCTGGGCTTGGTGTTGCGTGTGTCCTGATACTGTATCAGACGTGGATACTTGGCGTCGGTGCGACCTTCATACCAGCGGCCGTCTGCTACTTCTTTGTTGATTTGGTAGCCATAGCGCACGGTAGGAGTGTTGTATGCATCGTTCATCCAGAATGTCTTGATGCCGAGCTGTCCCTGAAGCAATGCCGAAACGTCGAAGCCCTTGTATGCAGCGTTGAGGTTGAGGCCGAATGTGAACTTCGGGTTGGTGCCGTCGCTCACGATCTCCTTATCCATAAGAGTGATGCAACCGTCGCCGTCGATATCCTTGTAGAGGAAGTCGCCCTTCTGAGGCTTGCCAAGTGCCTTGAATGCGTTAGGATTCTTAGCTATCATTTCGTCTACAATCTTCATGTCCTCGTCGGTCTGCAGGATTCGGTCTACGCGCATCAGATACTGTGAGTTGATGCTGTGTCCTTCCCAGATGAGGTTGGCACCGCTGATTGACATGCCGCCCTTGTCCTTGCCTTTGAACTTGTCTACATTATTAGTAATGTAAGCGAAGTTGGCGTTTGCACCATAGGTGAAGTCGCCTATCTTGTCCTGCCATCCGAGTGTGAACTCAATACCCTTGTTGGTCACCTCTGCACTGTTCTGCTTAGGCAGTGCTGTTGTACCGTGTACGCCCGGAGCCGGGAGGTTGATAAGGATGCCAGTAGTCTTCTTGTTGAAGAAGTCGATAGTACCGGTCAGGTGGTTGTTGAAGAATCCGAAGTCAAGACCTACGTTGAATACCTTGGTCGACTCCCATGTAAGGGCTGAGTTAGAGATGGCTGCAAGTGCAAGACCAGGTACCATAAGGTTGCCGAGCACGTAGTTGTTGCCGCTTGTGGTGTAGAGCGACTGGTAGTCGTAGTTGCCTACCGAGTTGTTACCCAGTGCACCGTACGACAGGCGAAGCTTCAAGTTGCTCAGGTTGCCACCCAATACGCCTTCCATAAACTTCTCCTGGTCGATACGCCATGCTGCTGATGCTGACGGGAAGTAGCCCCAACGGTTGTCTTTAGAGAAGCGTGACGAACCGTCGGCACGGAGGTTGAACTCGAAGAGGTACTTCTCCTGCCAGTTGAGGTTCAGTCGGCCGAAGAATGAGCGCATAGCCCACTCTGTGCTTGAGCCTGATGATGTCGACTCGCCGGTAGCACCGTTGATAACGTCCATTGAGAGGTCGGTCAAGTCCTGGCGTGTTGCCGAGAAATTCTTCGAGCGGTAGAGCTCGTTAGAGAGACCAGCCATAGCTCCGATAGTGAGGTTGTTCTTGAACATCTTGGTGTCGTAGCGTGCCACGAGGTCGTTGAAGTAGCGTTCTATCTTGCTGTCGGTATATTTGATTGATGTCTTGCCACGGTTGGTCCATGTCTGCTCGTCGGTGAGGAAGTTGTATGCATTGAGGAATACCGGCTTGCGGTGAGTCTCGCGGTCGAGGAATTCGTAGCTGTACGAACCGGTGAGCGAGAAGCCCTTGAACGGCTTCAATGTGGCAGTGAAGCGTGGACGAACGTTGTTCTTGCGGTCCTGACCTGCCCACTTGTTAAGACGGATGAGCGGGTTGTTGTTGGCACACTGGCCGCTGTCCTCGCTGTTGTTCAAAGCACCGTAGCGTCCGTCGGGAGCGCGGAAAACCATACCCGGAGTTGTAGCCGCTGTATATGTGAAGATGTTGTCAATCTCCTCAGCACCCGGTTCCAGGTCGCTCACGTAGCCACCAATCTGCATGCCGATGTTGAGCCATGATGTCACGTCGGCGTCCATGTTGAGGCGTACGGTGTACTTCTTCATACCGGCATTCTCCAAAACGCCAGGGTTGTTCATGTATCCGAACGAGCCGTAGAAGCGAATCTTGTCGCTACCGCCGCTGAGTGATACTACGTGGTTGGTCGATGTCGACGGCTTGAATGTCTCGTCAATCCAGTTGGTGTTAGGATATTTCAGAGGGTCGTTGCCATTGCGCCATTCAGCGATTTTATCTTCTGAGAAGTACTGGTTCTTGCCCGACTTAGGGTTAGAGTTGTAGTAGCCCTCGTTGATAAGTTCCATGTAGTCGGCATAGTTTGACACCGGAGTCAGAGTCTTGCGGATAGACTGGAAAGATACGTATCCGTTGTAGTCGACCTTGATTTTTCCCGATTTACCCTTCTTTGTAGTGATAAGGATAACGCCGTTGGCTGCACGCGATCCATAGATTGAAGCCGAGGCAGCATCCTTCAATACTGATACCGACTCTATATCCTGCGGGTTAACGGTGTTGATGCCCTGCTCTACACCGTCGATGATGATAAGAGGTGCCGATGAGTTGAGTGTACCCTGACCACGCACAAGGATTGATGCGTTGTCATCGCCCGGACGGTTGCTGCTCGATGAAACGTTTACACCGGCAGCTAGACCTGCGAGGGCCTGCGAAACGTTGGTGACGGGACGGCTCTCAGTCAGCTCGTCCATATTGATGGATGCAACAGCACCCGACATGTTCACCTTTTTCTGTGTGCCGTAACCTACAACAACAACTTCGTTGAGGCTCTTTGAGTCGGACTTGAGAGTTACCTTGAGCGACTTCTCGCCGTTGTACTTCACCTCCTGTGTCTGGAATCCGATGTAGCTGATTACGAGTGTCTGGCCCTTCTTCAAGCCTTTCAGTGTGAAATCGCCATCAATAGATGTAATGGTGCCTACGGTGTCCTGTCCCTTAATCTTGATAGTGGCGCCAATGATTGGCTCGCCCATATCGTCAAGGACGATACCCGTAACGGTTGTAGACTCCTGCTGTACGTTGGCAACATTATTTGTTGCCGGCGACGTGGCAGTTGCATTTCCAAATGCTGGATACATGCTGGCTGTAACACCAAGCATCAAGCCTTTCAGTAAAAGATTTGATTTGTGCATAGATCTTTTGTTTGGGTTTTTATTTCAGATTTAGTATAATTTTATTTCAGATGTAGTATACGCTTACTTCTGTTGTAGTGTGCTCTTACTTCAGATGTAGTGTACGTTTACTTCAGATGCTGTGTGTGCTTAATGGCTCACTGGTTGTTTTAGGTAAATTTTATCTTTCGGTTGCAAATTTAGAATAAATAAAGCATGAATGCCGTATACAAATATACGTTTTGTGTGTATTTTTCGTACGTATCTCGTTATTTAACTTATCCTGCCATCCTGCCAATAATGAGTTTCTTTTACGTTGCGAATCTATTGTTTTTTGATGTGTCTACCCCCATTTAGCATGCTTTTTATTTCGTAATAATAGGTTGTGTGAAAATTTTGAAAGTATACTTTTGTTTGTTTAGTTTAAAATTTGTAATTTTACGCCCACTACAACCATAAAATTATACAATGTTATACATTAGGTTTATAAAACGATTATTACTAATACTAATTGTCTGCTTATTCGCTCTCAATATCCAAGCCATGCGTTTCCGTCATCTGTCGATGCCGGATGGACTGTCGCAATTGTCCGTATTGTCGATATATCAAGACCGTCTTGGACGTATGTGGTTTGGCACTGAGGAGGGCGTAAATATATTTGATGGCAATACGGTTACGGCTATAAAGAAGTTTCGCGGCATGAATCCGCACAATATTGAGGTGCGACGTATTTGTGGCGACGACAACGGCAACGTGTATTTTCTTCTCGGCCGTTCGGTCGTAGCCATCGACTATCTTACCCAAGGCAGCAAGGTGATTGTCCCCGACGGCGTGTCGGCTCTTGCGTGTCATGCGGGCCATCTCTACTATGCTCGTAAAGGCCATCTCTGCTCTTATCGTATAGCCGACAAGAAGACAAAAGTCATTGCTTCAACGGAGGGTGCCCGTCCCAATGCCATCTACATCGACCGTCGTGGCACGGTGTGGGTTGCTGCTGTCAACGGTCTATACACGTTGTCTACGAAGACCCGGAGATTGACACCCCGACTCAGCGGACCTTATATCGAATACATCTTCCAGGACTCGCATGGCAACATTTGGGCATCATCGCGCGACCGTGGATGCTATCGCATTGCGTCCGACGGCACTACCACACAATTCTCGGTCGACGAAAACACTGCCAAGGCTGAGAACAACAATGCCGTGCAGCACAACAAGGACTGGCGCACACAGAATCATATCAGCAGCAACAGTGTGCGTGAGATTACCGAGGATAGCAACGGATATATATGGATTGGCACCTTCTTGGGCCTCAACCGTTTCGACCCCACAACTGGTACATTCAATGTATATATCCACACCAACAATTCGCAGAGCATAAGCCATCAGTCGGTGTTTCCGCTTGTCAGAGACAGCGAGGGCACTATCTGGGCTGGTACTTATTATGGCGGAGTCAACTATTTCACTTCCGACAACGACTCGTTCAAGTTCTATGCGGCTGATATCAACAACCCCAACTGCTTGTCCAATCCGTTTGTGGGACATATCACCATCGACAAGCGTGGCGATATATGGGTGTGTACTGAGGGCGGCGGACTCAACCGCATCGACCACGCCACTCATACCGTGACCTACTATATGACGGGCAACAATGCCAATTCGCTGCCACAGAACAATCTGAAGGATATAGTCTACGAACCCTCGCGCGACCGTCTATATATAGGTACGTATATGGGTGGAGTGTCAGTGCTCGACATCAAGAGTGGCAAGTTCACCAATCTGCTCTCTCTCTATCCTGAGGAGACGAAGCGTTCGGGCAATCGCATCGTCGACATGACCCGATGGCACGACCGTGTGCTCTTCACCACGCTCGGCGGATTGTGGATGCTCAACCCCGACACGTATAAGGTGGAGGAACTCATCCCTCAACTGAATGATTATGGCGAGCGTCGCATCTATACCGACCGTCGTGGCTATCTGTGGGCGGCAGACGGGTCGGGACTGTACAAGATTTCTGTGCAGTCGCGCCGTGTGCTGCGCTATTATGAGGCAGGCAAGGCAGGATTGGGCGAAGTGGGATTCACTGATATCCGCGAGGACAGCAATGGTCGCATCTATGTAGCGTCGGTAGGCGGCGGAATATACCGCCTCGACGAGAAGAAACATACGTTTCAGGTGTTCGACACCGACAACAGCGACATTATGAGCAACTTCTGCTATGCCTTTGCCAATGTGGGCAAACAGCTGATATATAGCACCGAGCATGGCATTGGCGTGCTCAATACCACCGACGACTCCTTCCGTAATGTCGAGTTCTCGCACGACTTCCCCCTTGTTGGCATCAATCGTGGCTGCGGATTGTTTGCTGTGGGCAACACCATATTTGTGGGTGGCACCAATGGAATGGTGGCTATGGACGTGAGCCGTCTGCTTGCCATGCGTTCTTACGGCCGTCTGTATTTCTCGCGTCTGTATATCAATGGCAAGGAATGTCTGCCTGGCGACGGCACCGACATTCTCGACAAGGCAGTCTATCTCACCGACGAGATACACCTCAATCACGATCAGAACAATATCACATTCGGCTTTGCCACCGACAACTATACACGCAGCTTCAACCAGCCGCTTTTCGAATACCGATTGCGTGGCTACGACAATACATGGTATACCACCACTGGCCACAGCATATCCTATCCGAAACTGCCTGCCGGCAACTATACGCTTGAGGTACGAATGAAGCCATCTACATGGCAGACCGAAGGCGACGTGGAGAAGTTGACTCTGAAATTGAAGGTAAGCCCGCCGTTCTATCTCTCTACCTTGGCATATATCATATACATTGCCATATTCTTTAGTCTTATTTGTGCGTTCTATTATTTCAAGCGCTCACAGCTGCTGCTTGAGACGTCGCTCGCCATCGAGAAGAAAGACCGTCAGAACGAGGAGGCTCTCAGCAAAGCTAAGTTGCAGTTCTTCACAAGTATATCGCACGAGTTCCGCACGCCGCTCACGCTCATCATTGCCAAGCTCGACTATGTGATGCAGAATGTACAGAAGAGCACCGCCATAGCCCGAAGCTTGAAGAGTGTCAATCAGAATGCGAGCATGATGCTCGAACTCGTCAACGAATTGCTCGACTTCCGCAAGATGGAGCAGGGCTATACCCATCTGAGTGTGGGCAAGCACGACCTCGTGGAGTTTGTCAAGGACATCACGATGGCGTTTGACGATATGGCGCGCACCAAGTCTATCACCTTCACGTTCTCGTCTACGTCGCCACGCATAGAGTGCTGGTTCGACCAGCGTCAGATGCAAAAGGTGGTGTACAATCTCGTGTCCAATGCCTTCAAGTACGTCAGTCAGCAGACGGGCACTATCGAAGTGCAGCTCGACCAGGACGACCGTCATGCCTTATTGCGTGTCATTGACAATGGCGTGGGCATTGCCTCTGCCGACATCGACCGCATCTTCGACCGCTTCTATCAGGCCAACAATGGTCAGACCAAGGCGGTGGCTACACGTGGCACTGGAATCGGATTGGCGCTTGTCAAGAACATCGTTGAGCGTCATCATGGCACTATCAATGTTGTCAGTTCTGAAGGATATGGTTCGGTGTTTGTCGTACAGCTGTGCAAGGACAGCACCCAGTTTGCCGCTGACGAGATAGAGACGGTTGAGGCTCCTGCTGATGAGCCAAAGGTGATAGAAGAGTCAGTCGCAACCGAAGGCATGGCGAAGGTGCTGGTGGTAGAGGACAACGACGAATTGCTCGCCACGCTGCGCGACATCTTCTCGCCATTGTATCATGTCGTCGTTGCCCACAACGGCAAGGAGGGACTCGACATGACGCGTGCCGAGTCGCCCGACATTGTGGTGAGCGACGTGATGATGCCCGTAATGGATGGCATGGAGATGTGCAAGGCTATAAAGAACGACATATCTGTGAGCCACACGTTGGTGCTTCTGCTCACCGCCATGAGTGCGTCGGAGCATGAGGTGGAGGGACTGCGCTGCGGTGCCGACGACTATGTGGCTAAGCCGTTCAATCCCTCGGTGCTGCTTGCACGTGTTGCGGCATTGCTGCGCATGCGCTCGCTTCTGCAGCAACGCTTCTCTAAGGGCAATATGCGCATGGCTGATGCTCAGCAGTTTGCTGTCAACAAGCTCGACCGCGAATTCATGCAGCGTTGCGACGAAATTGTCAACAAGCATATTGCCGACTCCGACTTCTCGGTCGACAACATGGCGCGTCAGTTGCTGATAGGCCATACGAGTTTCTTCACGAAGTTCAAGGCTATTACCAGCATGACTCCCAATGAATATCTGATTAAGCAGCGCCTCTCACGTGCTGCCGACTATCTGCGTGATGATCCTACGGCAACGATAGCCAATGTGGCATACAAATACGGATTCAATTCGCCACGCTACTTCTCACAATGCTTCAAGAAGGCCTATGGAGCGAATCCTACGGAATGGCGTGAGAGTTTTTCTAATTGAGAGTTGAGAATTGAGAGTTGAAAGTTATGATTACCTTTTAAAGCTATATATAGCTAAAAATATTACAAAACAATACATATCATAACTCTCAACTCTCAACGAGGGTGTGTCAAAATGGGAGTTATAGGAATTTAAGAAGAAGTTAATCCATCTACGATGGATGGAAGTTAACAGACAAATGCTTTGTTTTCAGCAAATTATACATATGTCCGCTAACTTCTGTTAACTTCGGGCGAAGCCCAAACTTCCTTTAACTTCTATTTTGACACACCCTCCTATTTTTTCGGTTGCAACAGCTTTTGGTATTCCTCGGCGTTGCCGAGCAGACGTGCGGCTTCGGCAAACTGCTTGTCGTTGCGCAGTGAGTTTTCGAGCGAACCCTTCTCGAAGTAGTATGCAGCCATGAGGTCGGCGGCTATCAGTTCTTTTATCTTCTGCTTGTTGTACGGATAGTCGAGGTCTTTGGCTATGTTGTGCTTCAGCTTCTGGCGCAGCGCCTCAAACTCAGGTTTTGCGTCGTCGTAGTAGCCCTCGAAGCGAGCCAGATTCTCCAGCTCCTTGAGTATCTTCTCGCTCACCTGGTCGTATGTGAAACCGCTCTTTATCACACGCTGCTTGAATTGCTCGTAGTCGGCATCCGACAGTTCGAAGTCCTTAGGACTTGCCACTGTGGGGTGGGCGGCTATGTAGTCAATCTCGTAGTTGAGCAGAATGTCGGTAGTGTCAACACGCGAGAGATAGAAGGCGATGTTGGGCAGCGAGTCGGGCTTCACCTCGATATCGGGCTTGATGCCACCGCCGTCGCGCACAATGCGTCCGGCAGCAGTGCGAAACTCATGGGTGAGCGAGTCGGGCACGTTCTCGGCTACATATCCGTTGTCAGTGTGCTTGTAGCGCAGAGCCTGTATGCATCGTCCCGATGGAATGTAGTATTTTGCAGTGGTCAGCTTCAGTTTTCCGTTATATGGCAGCGACACGTTAGGTATCTGCACCAGACCCTTGCCGTATGTGCGTGTACCCATGATTACGGCGCGGTCGTAGTCCTGCAGCGTTCCGCTCGTTATCTCGCTGGCACTGGCTGTAGCCTCGTTGACGAGCACCACGATAGGCATCACGGTGTCAATCGGTTCTACTGTAGTGTTGTAGCTGCTGTTGGCGTTCTTCACCTTGCCCTTCATCGAGAGCAGGTGGCGGCCCTTCGGTAGGAACATGTTCAGAATCTGCAATGCTTCCTGCACCGAGCCTCCACCGTTGTTGCGCAGGTCGAGCACCAGTCCCTTCATGCCCTGCTTCTTCAAGTCGATAAATGCGCGGCGCACGTCCTTGGCGCTGTTCTCTACATATTGGTTGTAGTTGATATATCCGATGCCATCCTTCTGCATGCCGTAGTAGGGCAGATAAGGCATCTGGATGGCTTTGCGCTGCACCTTGACGGTCATCTTCTTGCCCGTCGACGGACGCTCAATCTTCATCACCATTGTTGTGCCAGGTTCGCCGCGCAGGTGGTCGCTTACGTAGGCAGTGCTCTTCTCAGCCATCGACTCGCCGTCGATGCTCAGAATGATGTCGCCCTTCTTCAGTCCGGCTTCGGCAGCCGGCATACCCTCGTAAGGCTCGTTTATGATGACACGCTTGCGTGTGAAGCTATAGCTTATTATCGAGCCGATGCCAGCATATTTGCCCGTCATCATCTGCTTGTATTCAGCCGCCTTGTCCTCGGGGAAGTAGTCTGTGTACGGGTCGAGCGAGCGCATCATCGAGCGTATAGCCGTTCCGATGGTCTTGTCGGCGTCGAGCGAGTCGACGTACATCAAGTCGAGGTTGCGGTAGATGGCATTGAAAATGTCAAGGTTCTTTGCCACGCGGAAGTTGTGGTCGCTGGTGTTCTGTGCCAGTATTGGCATAGCCACAGCCATGAGTGCCATCAGCATCAGGCTGCGCATTGTTTTGGTGTATTTGCGTAAGTGCATATTGTGTTTATGAAATGTTGCTTTATTAATAATATGTATATGTCAATAGACTGATGCAAAAGTAATACATTAACCTCACAAAACACTCGTTTTGTACCTTATTTTACGTATTGACAAAGAAAAATCACATAATTTGCGAAAATTTCTTGCAAAAAGTTTGGAGGAAAGGAAAAATACCACTAACTTTGCACCCGCAATCAAGAAAACAAGGTTGCAGAGATATAATGCTTCAATAGCTCAGTTGGTTAGAGCACCTGACTGTTAATCAGGGGGTCGTTGGTTCAAGTCCATCTTGAAGCGCAAAAGAAAAGCCTCGCAAGTCGAAAGATTTGCGAGGCTTTTCTTTTTTAGTTGAGAGTTGAAAATTGAGAGTTGAGAGTTATGGGGTGAGTTGATAATTGAGAGTGGAGAGTTGAGAGTTATGATATGCTGTGTCGTCAATAATAATTTGTGAACATACTTGTAAATGTTTATAGGCAATCATAACTCTCCACTCTAAACTCTCCACTCTAAACTTTCCACTCTCTAAACTCTCAACTTTCAACTGGAAAAGTTTTATATCACTCCTGCCTGATGCAGGAACACTGCGATGATGCATATTGGGCACACGAAGCGTACGGCGAAAAGGTAGATGCGCCATACGTGGCGCGACACGGTGCCGCTGTTGGTGAACTCGCGGTGTACCAGGCGGCGCGGAACAATCCATCCTAATAGTATACTTGTGAGGAAAGCGCCGAGTGGCATGAGTATCTGTGCCGTGAAGAAGTCGCAGCAGTCGAGCAGCGACTTGCCGAAGAACACGAACGCATCGGACGCTCCGCACGACAGCGCACACATTATACCTATCACACAACATATTGCGGTCTCGATGGTGGCACCCGTTCGGCGCGACACGTGCAACTCCTCGTACAGAAAGGAGGTGCCTATCTCGTGCATGGAGATGGTCGAAGTGAGCGCAGCCAGTGCCAGCAGCATGTAGAAAAGTACGCTTATCACGTAGCCTATGACGGGCATTGAGCCGAACGCTTCGTGGAAGACGTTGGGCAGAGTGATGAATATCAGCGACGGACCTGAGTCGGGATTGATGCCTACGGAGAAGGCGGCAGGGAATATCATGAGTCCGGCGAGTATTGCCACAAGCATGTCTATCAGTGCTATCTGGCAAGCCGTCTTCGAGAGGTTGGCGCTGCGCTTGAAGTACGAGGCGTATGTACACAGGCATGCCGTGCCCAGCGACAGCGAGAAGAATGCCTGTCCCAGTGCGTCGAGGAATACGTCGCGGTTCATCTTCGAGAAATCGGGGTTGAGCAGGAAGTCAACGCCGCGCCACGCTCCGGGCAACATGCACGAGGCAATGACGATGATGATGAGCAGGATGAACAGCGTAGGCATGAGCAGATTGGACACTTTCTCTATGCCACTGCGCACGCCCTTCACCACAACGAGGTGTGTCAGCACGATGAATGCAACCGTCCATACGGCTGGCATGATCGGGTCGGTGGTGAATTCCTTGAAGTATTCAGCCACGTAGGCTGCGTCGCCGCTGATGCCACCCATAAGCGACGCGTACAGATATTGCAGACACCAGCCGGCTATGACGGCATAAAATCCGAGTATTATCATCGACGTGATGGCTCCCATCACGCCCACCAGCATCCACCACTTGCCCGAAGCCAGGCGGCGATAGGCTCGTGCAGCGTTCGATCCGGCGTGTCTGCCGATGATGAACTCGCTTATCATGCCCGGTATTCCGAGCATGAGTACACATATTATATATACCAGTATGAACGCAGCGCCGCCGTCGTGGCCCGTCATATACGGGAAGCGCCACACGTTGCCGAGGCCCACTGCCGAGCCTGCCGTTGCAAGCACCGCCCCGAATTTGGTGGCGAAGCCTGCTCTTGAATTATTGCTCATAGTGTTAGATTATGCCGAGTTGGTTGAGGAATATGGCTACGATGCACACGGGGCAGACGTAGCGTATCAGCAATATGTACACGCCGAAGAGCGTAGAGCGCAGGGTTCCCCAGTTGGTGAACTCGTCCTTAACGGTCTGGCGCGGCACTACCCATCCCATGAATATACATGTCAGGAATCCGGCTATAGGCAGCATTATCTGTCCGGTGACAAAGTCGAAGAGGTCGAACAGCGACTTGCCTCCTATCACGAGCCAGTCTCTGCCGCCTATCGACAGCGAGCACAGGGCACCGAGCACGCACAGCGACACCGTGACGAGCGTTGCTGCCTTCTTGCGTGTGGTGTGCAGCTCTTCGTAGAAGAAGGCTGTCGACACCTCGTGGAGCGAGATGAGCGATGTGAGTGCAGCCAGCGACAGCAGCACATAGAACATGATGGCTATCACTGAGCCTATAATAGGCATTGTGGCAAAAGCTTCCTTGAATACGTTGGGGAGGGTGATGAATATCAGCGACGGACCCGAGTCGGGATTGATTCCAACCGAGAAGGCGGCTGGAAATATCATCAATCCTGCCAGAATGGCTATGAGTGAGTCGATGGCAACGATATTGACAGCCGACTTCATGAGGTTGGCTTTACGCGAAAAATAGCTTGCGAAGGTGCAGATGCAGCCCATGCCGATGCTGAGCGAATAGAACGACTGGCCCATAGCGGCAAGAAATACGCTTGAGTCCATCTTTGAAAAGTCGGGACGTAGCAAGAATTCCACGCCCTTACCGGCTCCGGGCAGCATGCACGAGCCTATTACAACCACTACGAGCAGCACAAACAGCGTCGGCATCATCATCTTTGACGCACGCTCTATGCCGCTGCGCACACCGTGTATTATCACGAAGTGGGTCAGCGCGAGTATTGCCACCGTCCAGAATACGGGACGTATGGGCGAAGCGGAGAATTCCTGGAAGTACTGGGTGATGTACTGCGGATTGCCGTTAAGCTCGCCGAATGCCGAGGCGAAGATGTATTGCAGGCACCATCCAGACACTACTGCATAGTAGCTTGTGATGATAAATCCGGTGAGCACGCTCATGCAGCCCACCAACCGCCATGCCTTTGCAGTGCCTATCTCGCCGTAGGCGCGTCCCGTATTGGCTGCTCCGTGGCGGCCTATGATGAATTCGTTCATCATGCAGGGTATGCCGAGCACCAGCACGCACGCTATATATATAAGTATAAAGGCGGCTCCGCCGTTCTGGCCGGTCATGTATGGAAAACGCCATACGTTGCCCAGTCCTACCGCCGAACCCGCCGTTGCGAGAATCATTCCCAGTTTGCTTCCGAAGTTTACTCTTTCTTGTGACATGTGTTTTTATAATTTATATCCTATCGAGGGTGCAAAATTATAAAAATTATTCGATAATTCGAAGCAAACCGTAACTTTATACGCCTTTTATCGTGTCATTTTATACTTCATCGGGCCATGGACATGGCTTTCCGTCAGACTTGAACGTGGGTCGCTGGGCACCTACACGGCGCAGGTATTCGCCCAGTTCGCGCGACAGACGCTTCACGATGTCCTTGTGTTCGGCAGCCACATTGTGCTGCTCGCTTATGTCGGCAGGAATGTTGAAGAGTTCTTTTCTGCCCGTGTCGTAGTAGTATATCAGCTTCCACTCGTCCTTGCGTATGGCGCAGTTGAGATTGATGCCGGGTCCGTTGTTGCCCCAGATGTTGGGGAAGTTCCACACCAGTGCACGGCCTTTCGACGTGTCGCCCGTCTCGCGCAGCATCGGTACGAACGAGAGTCCGTCTACCGGCGCTACGGTCTTGTACTTGTTTACGCCAGCCATTTCGAGAATGGTGGGGTAGAAGTCTTCAATCATAGTGTACTTGTCGCACTTCGATCCGGCGCGTGTCACGCCCGGCCACGATACTATCATAGGCTCGCGTATGCCACCCTCGTACAACGAGCACTTGCCGCTGAGCAACGGATAGTTCTGATGATACAGTTCGCCGTCGCGCCATGTGGGGTTGGTTGCGAGTCCGCCGTTGTCGCTCATGAAGAGTATGATGGTGTTGTCCTTCTCGCCGTTGCGCTCCACCCAGTCCATAAGGTCGCCCAGACTCTTGTCCATACCCTCGATGAGCGAAGCGTAAGCCGCCTCCTTATCGCTGAGGCCCTTGCGCACATACTTCGAGAAGAAGCGTTCGTCGCGGTCGATAGGTATGTGTATGGCGTAGTGCGACATATACAGAAAGAAGGGCTGGTTGTACTTCTTTGCCTTGTCAAGTGCTCCTATAGCCTCCTTGGTGAGTGCTTCGGTGACGAAAGTTCCGGTGCCCCAGTACTTCTCCAGTCCCGGTATAGACATCAGCGAAGTAGGTTTGCCGTCCTTGGTGTGTCCGTAGTTCAGCTCGCTCAGGTATGTGGCGAGTCCTCCGGCAGCGTGTCCGGCAATGTTCACTTCAAATCCCCAGTGTGTAGGATTCTCGCCCGGGGTGTCCATAGCGCCGAAATGCGCCTTGCCGCAATGTATGGTGTGATAGCCGCTGTGGCGCAGCAGTTCTACGAACGATGTGCCCACATAGGTGTGTGGAGTGCCTGCCACCTGCGATACGCCGTTGATGTTCCAGTCGGGACAGTCCACCACGTCGCTCGGGAAGTCTACCGACTTGTCGCGTTCGAGCGTCCAGTTGGTCACACGGTGGCGTGCGTTGTTGGCGCCCGTGATGAGGCTGCAACGCGAAGGTGAGCTGACGCTGGCGGCATAAGCCTGCGTGAACATCATGCCTTGGCGTGCCAGGCGCTCCATGTTGGGCGTCTCGTACACCTTATTATATTGTGTGCGCTCGGTCCAGAAGGGTAGTGAGGTGTCCTGCCAACCCATGTCGTCGACAAGAAACAGAATGATGTTGGGGCGACGTGCGCTGCTCGCGTTGTCGTTGGGGGCTGCAGCTGCTGTGGCGGTGACGGCAAGCGATGCTGCTGCGAAAGCTAAAGATTTGTTCATAAGCTGAAGTTTTTAGTATCTCGGGTTATAACTGCAAAGTTACTAAAAGTAGTGTAAAGGGCAAAAAAAAGACAGCTGAAACAAATTGTTTCAGCTGTCTTTAGGGTCGGGATGACAAGATTCGAACTTGCGACCCCTACGTCCCGAACGTAGTGCGCTACCAACTGCGCTACATCCCGATTGCTTCGGTTGCGACATTTATGTCTCAAAAGCGAGTGCAAAGGTACAGGTTTTTTCTGATATACACGCAATTTTTTCGTAAAATCTTTCCAAAGAAGTGCATTTTATGTGGAATGTCATGCCCGTAGAGTGGGTTTGAGCAGTTTTTTGCACTAATTTTAGTGTTTGTGTATAAAAATACTGATAAAAAGTTGCGGGAACCAACAAAAAGCATTACCTTTGCACTCGCAATTCAGAAATGCAGTTGGTGCCATAGCTCAGTTGGTAGAGCAAAGGACTGAAAATCCTTGTGTCCCCGGTTCGATTCCTGGTGGCACCACAGTTAAAAAGCAGTTACTCAAACGAGTAGCTGCTTTTTTTGTTGCCTTAAACTTTAATCTTTGCCCCCTTGTTGTTGTCCGTTTGTTTGGTGCCATAGCTCAGTTGGTAGAGCAAAGGACTGACATTGTCTATAAATTGGCCTTGTGTCCCCGGTTCGATTCCTGGTGGCACCACAGACGAAAGAGGGTGTGTCAAAATAGGAGTTAGAGGAAGTTAAGAAGAAGTTAATCCATCTACGATGGATGGTAGTTAACAGACAAATGCTTTATTTTCAGCAATTTATACATATGTCCGCTAACTTCCGTTAACTTCGGGCGAAGCCCAAACTTCCTTTTACTCCTATTTTGATACACCCTCTTTGTGTTTTATGTTGTTGTGTTGTGATTACGGATATAAACAAAAAAAAGACGGATCCCATCGAATAGTGATGAAATCCGTTTTGTCTTTTTATAGTGCATATCGAAACGAAAGGTGAATTCGTACACACTTCTTTCATGGTGCAAAGGTACTCATTTGCTCTGAAACCAACAAACATTTTTTCCGTTTTCTTTTGTCGTTGCCTCTTTATTCTGTTTATTTAGAATATAATAATTTACATATTAACATGCATTAACACGAAATGCCAGTTCTTTGTTCTATTAAGGAGCGGATTGCAGGGCATTTAATCATTGAGAAACCATTGATTTACAAATACTTTTATCCTTACATATATTGTATAAGCATAGCTATTACTAGGATGAGTACATTTAATCATTGTTTTAGCAGTTTCATCATTGCCGGGAGCGGGGACGCCCTCGTCCCCGACAAAGCGATCGATTCCCCTAATTCTTTCGGGGACGAGGGCGTCCCCTCTCCCAGTCTTTACATCTTTTGCAATCGCCTTGCCGGTTACAGAGAAGTTCCTCTACTCTGCCATGATTGTCAAGCCTCTCCTACTATATGTAAAGATAATTCAGAACTGTTACTTAATCCAAATTTGCTATATAAAAGATATGTGCAAATATTGTGTCGACGGTAAAAAAGTGTTACAAATGAAAAATTGATTCTGGAGATCTGAAGAGCCGTTTTTGTGGCGTTTTGCAGTGCTCGTCACCATGTTTTTTGTCAAATGAGCCTTCTTTGTCTTCCAAATGTAGTACATTTGGAAGGTAAAACGAATACATTTGGGATGCGATTGGGCTATAAATGGAATGCAAAAGTAGTACATTTGCAACGAAATGTACTACTTTTGCATTCCTGATAATTGCTCACTTACACCCATTTGTCGTGTAACGTATTGGATATAAGTGAAATAAAGCTGCACGCTCAAAACTCACGAATTTCGGGCAACAGATTTCTTCGTGCGTTCAACTCGCAGTTTTGAGCGGTTGGAAATGCAAATATTGTGTATTCGCTACGCGATTTTTGAGTTTTTGATTTTTGAGTTTTGAATTGGTCGCCTACGGCGATTTATGAATTGTTGAATTATGAATTTTCAATACCATTCATAACTTTCAACTCTCAATTCTCAACTCTCAACTGAATCCCTACTCTGCCAGCGTGAAGTCGAGCTGTTTCTTTTCGAGATTGGCTTGCGCCACCTTAATCTTTATTGGGTCACCCAGCTGGTACTTGTGGTGATGTCGGCGACCCACGAGGCAGTAGTTGCGCTCGTCGAAGTCGTAGTAGTCGTCGTCAAGATCGCGCATGGGCACAAGTCCCTCGCAGTGGTTCTCGTCTATCTCGCAGTAGATGCCGTACGACTGGATGCCCGAGATGTGTGCATCGTAGACATTGCCGATGCGTTCCGACATAAACTCCACAGCCTTGTACTTTATCGAGTCGCGCTCGGCATTGGCTGCAACCTGCTCCATCTCCGATGAGTGTTCGCACAGCTCCTCGTAGTGTTCCTTGTTGGCAGAGCGTCCACCTTGCTGATAGCGTGTGATGAGACGGTGCACCATGGTGTCGGGATAGCGACGGATGGGCGACGTGAAGTGAGTGTAGTAGTCGAACGCCAGACCGAAGTGTCCGATGTTGTGGATGGAGTACTTAGCCTTCATCATGGCGCGCAGAGCCACGGTCTGTATGAGGTTTTGCTCGCGCTTGCCCTCACAAGCCGACATAAGCGTATTGAGCGACTTCGCCAATGCGCCCTTCGTGCCGTCGGTCTTCATCTTATATCCGAACTTCACCACGAACTCGCGCAGCGTCTCCAGCTTCGTCGGGTCGGGATTGTCGTGTACGCGATAGGGTAGGGTCTTGGGCTTCTTGCCCTTCGCCACCTTGCCTACCGACTCAGCCACCGTGCGGTTGGCGAGCAACATAAACTCCTCGATGAGCTTGTTGGCATCCTTCGAGCGCTTGAAGTAGCAGCGCGTTGGCTTGCCGTTCTCGTCAACGTCGAAGTGCAGTTCCTCACGGTCGAACTTCACGGCACCGTTCTTGAAGCGTGCCGCGCGCAACTTCTTAGCCAGACGGTCGAGTTGGATGAGTGCGTCAGCGTTCTCGCCACGGTATCCGCCCTTAGGTGCTGGAGGAGCAGGGTTGCCCGTTCCGTCCACCACGCCGTTGTCTTCGAGCAACTGCTGCACCTCCTCGTAGGCATAGCGGCGGTTTGACTTTATCACGGTGTGTACGATGCGGTATTTCTTTACGTTGGCGTCGTCGTCGAGATTGAAGATGACGGAGAACGCTAATTTCTCCTCGTCGGGGCGCAACGAGCAGATGAAGTTGCACAGACGTTCTGGCAGCATCGGAATGGTGCGGTCGACGAGGTATATACTCGTGGCACGCTTCACCGCCTCCTTGTCTATCACCGACCCCTCCTTGACGTAGTGGCTCACGTCGGCAATGTGTACGCCTACCTCCCACAGTCCGTCCTTAAGCTTCTTTATAGACAGGGCGTCGTCGAAGTCCTTGGCGTCCTTCGGGTCGATGGTGCAGGTGAAAGTGTCGCGGAAGTCCTCGCGCTCGGCATAGTCTTCGGGCGTAATCTCAGCCGAAATCTTCTCGGCTGCCTCCTCCACATTCTTCGGATACTTGTACGGCAGACCGTATTGCGCGAGGATAGTGTTCATCTCGACGTCGTTGTTGCCAGCCTTGCCCAGCACGTCCACCACCTCGCCAATCATGTTGCGATGGTCCTGGTCGGGCCATTCCACGATGTGAACGACAGCGTTGTCGCCGTCCTTGCCGCCCTTCAGCTTGCGTCGCGGAATGATGATGCTGTTGGCAAGTACGTTAGATGGCGAGATGAGCGTGCACAGGTCGTGGTCGAACGACAATCGTCCGACGAACGTATCCTTTGCACGCTTGAGTATTTCGATAACCTGCGCCTCCTTGATATGGTTCTTGCGTCGTGCCATACATGCAAAACGCACGCGGTCGCCCGTCAATGCCCACATCGAGTTGCGCTCTGCCACGAAGATTGGTTTGTCCGAATCGTCGGGCATTATGCTGTTCTTGCCGTTGGTCTTGCGCTGGAACACGCCTTCCTGCACCTGGCCCTTCATGTTGAGCTGGTAGGAGTTGTCGCTTACCTTGGTGATGAAGTCGTCCCACGCCATCTCCTCCATTATGTCGATGGCGAGCATCTTGAGCGGGTGGGTGTCAAGATGCAGGGTACGGAAAATCTCCTTGAACGACATTGTCTTGCCGGGATTGGAGGTGAAGAGTTCCTCAAGTTTCGGGACAAGCTGTTTCTTGGTCATGCGCTTGCCGCCCTTTTTTCCTTTTCCCATAGTCGTGTATTTTTTTAAGTGTTTTGTCTTAGTCTATGCAAATAAACAAAAAAGTTTTGACATAGACGGTGTTTTGCTTCGAAAACGTGAGCCGTGTAGTAAAAAAACAACAATATATGTGCTTTTTTTCACATTTATACGCTGTTGCTGCGAATATTGTTTCATTGTGTTTGCGCGGTTTGCGATTTTTTTCGTAACTTTGCACTCTCTAAACTAAAGCAAATAATTATGAACAGTATATCACCCCTCCTGACCCTAAGACGACCATCTTTGTCATTAGAAGCGACAAGGCGGCCTGGGGACTATACCTTATTTATTATATATGCGCTTTTAGCCACTTGATATAAAACAGACATTTTTGTGACAATAACAAAAAAATAATCAATTTTATTTGTGTGATACGGAAATTCTTTCTATTTTTGCACAGAAATATATTCCAGCAGGAGGTTTTTACTCGAATGCTGGACAAAACGACCTAAAAGGGTTGCGAGAAAGTACTATTAATACAGAATCTTTAGCAATAGAAGATAAATATTTTAATATAATTAATTTTTTTAACATTTGTCGTATGAATAAAAAATTTTTAGGCGCGTTGCTTATTGGTGCACTGACAGTGACATCAACTGGCACACTCGTTTCATGTAAGGATTACGATGACGACATCACTAATCTGCAGAATCAGATCGATGCTAACAAATCAGCTATCGAGAAGATTGAGGCTCTTATTAAGAGTGGTAGTGTCATCACAAATGTCACTCAGGATGGTGCTGGCGTTAAGTTCACTTTGAGCAATGGTCAGAGCTATACCGTTAGCAACGGTAAGGATGGCGTTGCTGGTGCTACTGGCGCAGCTGGTAAGGATGCTGATGTTTGGACTATCGGAACAGATGGTTACTGGTACAAGAATGCTGAGAAGACCGATTTCTATGCTCTTGGTTCTAAGGGTGACAAGGGTGACCAGGGCGAAGCTGGCGCTCAAGGTCCTCAGGGTCCTCAAGGTCCTCAGGGCGAAGCTGGTGCTCCAGGTGCTCCAGGTGAGGCTGGCCACTACTATCGTCCGAATACAAACGGTACATTCGATGAGTACAAGGCTGATGGCACATTCGTAAAGCATACTGATATCTCTTGGCTCGGTATGGGTATCTCAGCTGTTGATTATGGTACATACGTAACTCTCGGTAACGTAGTTATCAACGGTGAGCTTAAGACTATCCGTGTAGCTAAGGGTGCTGCTCTTCGTGCACTCGTTTTCAACCCTGAGGAGTACTATCAGGGTATTGAGGCTATTCAGGTTGACGCTTATGAGTACAACCCGATTACATTGTTTAAGCTTGACGCTAAGAAGCCTCTCCACCTTACAAAGGGAACTTCTTCAAGCCTCGTAGCTAAGGACTATACTGATGTTGCAACAGACGCTACTGTATCTTACGTTCCTAACGTAAGCCTTGGTTACTATCTCAACCCGTCTAACGCACTCGTTGATCTTAAGGATGTTAGCAAGTTCAACTTCATCGTTAAAGATGTTAACTACACACGTGCTAACGATTTCCTCTTCGGTAACGACTTCCAGGTAAATTCAGTAGAGGCTGATCAGGCTACAAAGGGTCTTGTATATGTAAATGCAAGCGTTAACGAGAATAATCAGGCCATCAAGAATATCTTGGAGAATAATGCTGTTACTGTAGCTGCTCTCCGCTACAACGATGGTGACACTGTAGTTACTTCTGACTTTGCAGCTCTCCACCGTGCTCTGACAAACAAATTCGACATCATTTACGGTGCTGACCGTTCTGGTATGCGATTCGCAGGTTACATCACTGATAATGCTATTGATGAGGCTCGTGCTGCATATTATTCTAATAACACAACATTCTCTGTAGCATACAACGAGTCTTTCGACTTCAATACAACTATCCGTGCCGCTTATATGCCTAACGGTGAGCAAATGCAGGTAATGTCATACCGCAAGCAGAAGGCTGCTGGCTTCGAGTTCCAGTACGAGCTCGTTCCTTTCACTTTGGGTGAAGAGAATACTGATCAGAATGCTCACGTGAAGCTTGAGAACAGTGTTCTTACTCCGGTAAACAAGCGTTCAAGCATTGGTCGTACAGCTCTTGTTCGTGTTAAGCTTGTTGATACAAAGCACGACAATAAGGTCGTATCTGTAGGCTACGCTGCTGTTAAGATTACTGACGTAAAGGCTGAACCTATTGATGGTGGTACATTCTCATTCAACAACAAGTATGAGCTTGTTTGTGGTACTAATGACTTTGCAACTCTTAAGGTAACATGGGATCAGATGGAGTCTATCTTCGATAAGCTCGGTATCTCACGTGAGGAGTTCAAGAAGACTTACTACCTTGATCGCGAGTGGCGTGGTACTACAGCTTATGTTGCTAAGCAGTTCCCTGATATGGTTACAGATCAGCCACTTAATCAGGCACATGCCTTCGGTGTTGTAAACAAGACAGTTCGCGACAACTGGGAAGATGAGACAAACGTTCTCGTTTGGACTATCAGCAACAATGAGGCTTACGATTTCGTTGCTAACAAGGAGAATGTAGAGAAGAAGGTTATTGTACGCTTTGTACCTTATAATGGTACTACTAAGTACAACAATGTATACGTAACTCTTACATGGAAGCCTGCAAGCCGCAAGATTACTCCAGCTTGGAACATCACTATGGCTGACAAGGTCGAGTCTACATGGTTCGATGGCGTTTCTAACAATAAGGGTGAGGCTGCTCTCCACGCTCACGTAGAGGCCGCTAAGGCTGATGCAACAGACAACTTCGTATTCTCAGTTGCTCAGTCAACATTCAAGGATGCTACTGGTAAGACCGTTAGCGATCCAGTTGATGTTCTGAAGGCTAAACTCAAAGCTGCTGGTTATGAGGATTTGGCAAACAGCGCTAAGCTCGTTTACAAGTTCGATAAGGGTGTTACTCTCAATGCAGGTAGCGCTGAGGAAAACAAGGCTGATTATTATCTCGTTGGATGCACTGACAATGCTGTATTCGCTCAGGATGCTCGTCTGAAGAGCAATGTAACAGTTACAGGTACTAAGATTGCCGAAATTAACAATACAACTGGTGTTATCACTTATCTGAAGAATAAAGTTGCTGAGGATATCTTGAACTACGCTGCTCATAGCGAGCTTGCTAAGGGTAAGACATTCGAGGCTCCGGTTATCATTACTGCTACAACATGTGCTCCTGCTGAGGACGCTATCACAATGACTGGCAACAAGTTCTTCGTGAAGTTCCTCCGTCCAATCACTGTTACAAGTGCAGCTGCTACAATCATCGACTCTAAGCCGAGCTCATATAAGGCTAAGGCTACATTCAACTTCATTGACTGGCGTGATTATGATAACAAGAAGGTTTACGAGACCAGCAACAAGGCATTCGACTTGTTCGATTACTATAAGGTAGCATCAATTGCACAGGATAAGGATCGCAAGGTAACAAGTAACTTCTCTGGTACATGGGCTGAGCTTAACACTGATGACTTTGTAGTTACATATTCAGGTGTTGCTACTCTCATGGATGGTGTTGCTAATGATAAGGCTAAGACCTTCGGTACTATCAATTATGAGAAGAAGACTACAGTTGCTGTTCACGACTTCCAGGTTAAGGTTCCTGTTGTAATCACATACGACTGGGGTAAGATCTACACTGAGATTGTTGTTAACATCAAGAAGACTGATAACAACTAATCTGTACAGAACAGCTACAACGTATAATAGCCTGCGTTATCCGTTGACAAAGAGCAACATCATGCCGTAGGCTATATACAACACATAATGGGGCAGGTAAGACAAAGACATATCTTTAAGCTTACCTGCCCCTTTTTGCTTTAAATTATTTGATGACTATGAGAAGAAGTAAATTTTGCCTCCTGCTTCTTGCTGCCTTTATAATGGTGGTGATAGGAGGCTTCACATCATGCAACTCTAAGAAGGAACAGAAGGGTCCACAACCCACCGAGTTTGAGATGGGTATGACCAGTCAGGACTCCATCGCCGTGCGCAACCTCGTAGACGAATTCTTCAGCCTTGTAAAGCAAAAAGACTTAGCAGGAGCTACTCAGATGCTCTATCGCATCGATTACAAGAATCCTAAGTCAGAGCCACAGCCTCTCGACAATAAGGAGATTGAAAATATGATGGGTATGCTCAAGTCAGTTCCTATGGAGAGCTATACCATTGAGTATATCAAGTTCAGTGAGTCCTACGAAAACGAAGTTCTGTGCAACGTTATGATTAAGAAGGGCAATGGCAAGGATATTCCTGACATCACTACTAAGATGTTCTTCAAGCCAATGCGTTGGCTCGGACAGTGGTGCTTGGGCGTAATGGACTCAGACCATGGCGACCGCACAGTTATTGATCCGCTGAAGCGTGACTCTATGGAGAAGGAGTATTCTGCAGAGATGAAGGCAAAGAAGGCAGAGGAGAAGAAAAAGTAACCTTTTTGCATTCTTGCTGAATCCTTTATCTATGAATAACAACTTTAATAAAAAATAAAAGACAATGAAAGCAGTTAAAACTATTATGGCAGCTGCACTGCTCGGAATGAGTACGTCAGCTATGGCACAGGCCACTTATCTTGAGGCTAATGGTGACACCACTGTTTTTAAGAAGCATGTATTTATGCAGCTTCAGGGTGGTGCTCAGTACACTCTGGGTGAGGCTAAGTTCGGCGATTTGATTTCGCCGAATGTGCAGTTCGGTCTTGGCTATCAGTTCAATCCTTGGTTTGGTGCTCGCATTGCTGTCAATGCTTGGCAGAGCAAGGGTGGCTTCAACGGCAAGGTTCATGATGGCACAAACGGTAACATCGTTTACAAGTACAAGTACGTAGCTCCTACCGTTGACTTCATGTTCAACCTCTCGCAGGCTTTCTGCGGCTACAACCCGCACCGCGTGTTTAACGTTACAGCACTTATCGGCGCTGGCGCTAACGTAGCATTCAGCAACGACGAGGCTCAGAACGTAGCTGCAAGTGGCTATAAGATGCAGTATCTCTGGGACGGCACCAAGGTACGCCCCGTTGGTAAGGCTGGTTTGGCACTCGACTTCCGTCTTTCTGACGCCGTTTCGCTCGGCATCGAGGCTAACGCCAACGTCCTCACCGATATGTACAACTCAAAGAAGGCAGGCAACTGCGACTGGTACTTCAATGCACTCGCCGGTATAAAGATCAATCTCGGCAAGAGCAAGAAGAGCCATCCTTATCAGGAGCCCGTTCAGCCGGCACCTGTTGTAGAGAACAAGTATGTTGAGCCTGCACCAGCTCCTCAGCCAGAGGTGAAGAAGGAGGAAATCCGTCGCGATATCCACTTCAAGATCAACTCTTCAGTAGTCAACCAGGCTGGCAAGGACAAGATTAAGGAGCTTGCCGACTTCATGAAGAATCATGAGGACGCTAAGCTTACCATCGTAGGCTATGCCGACAAGAACACAGGTACAGCAGCTTACAACAAGCGCATCTCAGAGCGTCGTGCACTCTCTGTATTCAACATCCTCACCAAGGAGTATGGCATCCAGGCACACCGCATCAGCTATACCTTCAAGGGTGACGTTGAGCAGCCGTTCCCGTCAAACGACGACAACCGCGTTGCTATCTGCGTAGGCACTGCTGAGTAAACAAATACGACAAATCAAATCGTAGATTTCAATTCTTCGAAGTCCGGATCTTCCGTTTGTGTGTGAACATAAACGGAGGTATCCGGACTTTTTTTGTATTTCTTCCCGTATTACAGAATTTTTAATTAAATTTGCAAGAGACTATCATTATAACAATAATACATACAAATGACACAGGAAGAAAAGACTCAGATAGAGGAGCGCATCGTTGATGTGCTGAAGACTGTTTACGACCCCGAAATCCCCGTCAACATATACGACCTCGGACTCATCTATAAGATTGATGTCAAGGACGACGGACATGTTGACATCGACATGACATTCACAGCACCGTCGTGCCCCGCTGCCGACTTCATTCTCGAAGACGTGCGCCTGAAGGTTGACTCGCTCGAACACGTTAAGTCGTCGAACGTCAATCTCGTGTTCGAACCCGAATGGGACCAGAGCATGATGACCGAAGAGGCTCGCGTAGAACTGGGGTTCGATTAATCGAGTTTTGAATTTTGAATTTTGAGTTTTGAATTGGTCGGCTTTGCCGATTTTGAATTATTCAATTTTGAATTGATTGGCTGCGCCGATTTTGAATTGTTCAATTTTGAATTGACAGGATGAAGAACGTATATTTCCTTTCTGACGCCCACCTCGGGTCGTGGGCTATAGAACACAGCCGCACTCAGGAGCGCCGGCTTGTGCGTTTTCTTGACTCGATAAAGACCAAGGCACGTGCCATATATCTGCTGGGCGACATGTTCGACTTCTGGTATGAGTGGCGTTATGCGGTGCCCAAGGGCTACACGCGCTTCCTCGGCAAACTGTCGGAGCTTACCGATATGGGCGTTGAGGTGCACTACTTCACGGGCAACCACGACATCTGGTCGTATGGCTATCTGCACGACGAGTGCGGAGTGATAATTCATACGCGTCCGGAGACGGTGGAGATATACGACAAGGTGTTCTATCTGGCGCACGGCGACGGACTGGGCGACCCCGACCGCAAGTTCAAGTTCATAAAGCGTGTGTTCCACAACCGCCTCTGTCAGGTACTGTTCAGTACGCTCCATCCGCGCTGGAGCATGTGGTTCGGACTCACTTGGGCTAAGAACTCGCGCCTCAAGCGTGTCGACGGAATGGAACCGCCCTACATGGGCGAGCAGCGCGAGCACCTCGTATTGTACACCAAGCAATACATGAAGACCCATCCCAACGTAGACTATTTCATATATGGCCACCGCCACATCGAGCTCGACCTAATCCTCTCGCGCAAGTCGCGTATGATGATTCTCGGCGATTGGATCACGCAGTTCACGTATGCAGTGTTCGACGGCGAGCATATGTTCCTCGAAGAATACGTTGAGGGCGAAAGCCAACCTTGATTTATAGTTGAGAGTTGAGGGTTGGAAGTTGAAAGTTGAGAGTTTAGAGTTGAGAGTTATGATTACAGTAAAACTCTCAATGATGGTGTGTCAAAACTCAAACAACACGGGCTGAAAGCCCAATAAGCACATAGCCCAGGGCAACACCCTGGGTGTTGGGAATTGATGAAAACAAAACGCCCTGTAAGGGCAAAAGCATTGATTATTAACGCTTTTGCCCTTACAGGGCGTATGTTGGTTGCTATATTTTACCCAGGGCGATGCCCTGGGCTAAATGCTTCTGCCCCCTTCGGGGCGTGCTGCTTAGACTTTTGCACACCCTCTGTATAGTTTGTGAGTTATTACAAAGCGAACTTGTAGCCCAGTGTGAACTGGAATACGCTGTTCTTTGAGTCAGAGCCATCCATAATCTTGCTTACGCCGAGGTTGTAGCGAGCGTCGATAACGAAGTTGTTGATTTCGTACGAGAGACCTACAGGGATAGAGAAGTCAACGCTCTCAATACCGTCGAGTTCGGTAGAAACCTTAGTGCCACCTTTTTCAGCAGAAACCTTGCTTGTTACGTTGAAGCCAGGCTGGATACCGAGCTTAACAGCCAGGCCCTTAGCAACGTAAACGTTGGCAAGGATAGGAATGTTGATATAGTCGAGTTTAACGGTAGCGTCAACGTCAAAACCTTCTACATTTACCTCGCCCTTGCATCCCTGCATAGAGTAGAGAGCACCTGCCGAGAGACTGAAGATGTCACTAACCTGATATTCGAACTCTGCACCGGCAACAGCACCTACGCGGATGTCACCGTCACCCTTAGTCACGTTAGCCAAGTTAAGACCTACCTTAGGCTGGATTGTGAATGTACCAACTGCGTGCTGTGCGAATGACGATACGGTTGCAAGCGCCATTACTGCCATTAAGAATAACTTTTTCATACCAAATTGTGTTTTTGTTAATGAATAATTAGTTGTTTTAGAGGTATGGTTGCAAAGTTATGCCAAAAATGGATACCAAGCAAGCGTTTTTTGTGGAAATTTGCGTCATTTTATCTATAATATTGTTCTTTTTGTAGATTTTTATTTGTAAGTTTGTACAATTATGGCAAAACAACAAACTTCAGTGCGCAATCGCACCAATACCGACCTGCGCGAACCGCGTCGCTACAAGGTGATAATATACAACGACGACTTCACCACAATGGAGTTTGTCGTTCATGTCCTCAATACAGTATTCTATAAGAGTCAGCCCGAGGCTGAGGCGCTCATGCTCGACGTGCACGAGCGTGGGAGTGCCGTAGTGGGTGTATACAGCTACGACATAGCCACATCGCGTGTGCGCAAAGCCACTATTATGGCGCGCGAGCAGAACTTCCCCCTCCGACTGGAATGCAAACCCGAATAGACCACCGGGCAAACCCTAAAGCCAACCGTTTTTAAGACCATACGTAAGATTACAAATTTTGAAAAATAGCAATAATACATCAGCCGCCATGCGCATGGCAATAGAGTCGTGCGACACGTGGCGCCACGAGTTCGTGACGCCCGAACACGTGCTTCTTGCCGTCAGCCGTCAGGAGCCGTTTCAGGTCGCCTTGCTCGATATCAATGTCGACCCCGAGGAATTTTCGGCTGCCATAGGTGAATATCTCGACTCGCTTGACCGTGTGCCCGAAGGCGTGCACTACACCATCGAAGGCTCGCACCAATTCTCCGAGATGATGACTCTCTCTGTGCGTCAGGCACAGTATGCCGACATCGACGTTGTCGACGTGCCACAGCTCATAGCCGCCATGCTTATGCTCGAAGAGTCGCGCGCTGCCTATGAACTCAATCGCTTTATAGGCGACAATCAAGGCGATTTCATGGCGTCGCTCGTGAGCTACTACGATGCGCAGAAAGCCATCGACAATGGTGAGGCAGTGGAAACGGCTACCGAGTCGCGCCGTCAGGCATGGCGCGAGTTTGTGACGTGCATATCCGACACCTACACCCAGCACAATCCGCTCATCGGACGCGAGGCAGAACTGGAGCGCACCATACAGGTGCTCTGTCGTAAGGACAAGAACAATCCGCTGCACGTCGGCGAGGCAGGTGTCGGCAAGACAGCGCTGGTGTACGGACTGGCAGCTCGCATTGCTCGTGGCGACGTGCCCGACCGCCTCAAGCAGTCGCGCATTTACATGATGGACATGGGAACGATGATAGCAGGTGCACAATTCCGCGGCGACTTCGAGAAGCGCATCAAGCAGGTGATGGAAGGACTCACCGCCGAAGGTCACGCCATACTCTACATAGACGAGATACACAACATGGTTGGAGCAGGACGTTCGGGCGGCGACGCTTCGCTCGATGCCTCCAACATGCTCAAGCCCTACCTCGAAAGCGGCGAGATACGCTTCATCGGCTCCACTACTTACGACGAATACAACCGCTATATAGCAAGCCAGAAGTCGCTGGTGCGCCGATTCCAGCAAATTGACATTGCCGAACCGTCTATCGACGACGCCGTGCGCATACTGGAAGGACTGCGTCCGGGCTACGAGAAGTTCCACGGAGTGAAGTTTGCCACGGGTGCAATGGAGTTTGCCGTGCGCCAGACAGCCCGACACATCAGCGACCGCTTCCTGCCCGACAAGGCAATCGACCTCATCGACGAGGCAGGAGCCTATCGCGAGACCCATCCGCTCACCACGCAGAAACGCCAGACCGTCGACCGCCGGTTGATGGGCGAGATACTTGCCAAGATGTGCAAGATAGACGCTGCCGCGCTGCGCGACACCAGCAATGTGGCGTTGCAGACTTTGTCGGACGACATGCGTGCCGAGATATTCGGACAGGACCGTGCCGTGAACGAGGTGGTTGAGGCTGTGCAGATGGCTAAAGCCGGACTTGGCGACGACGACAAACCGATGGCGTCGCTGCTGTTCGTTGGTCCTACGGGTGTGGGCAAGACCGAGGTGGCACGCACTCTGGCACGTTGCATGGGCGTTAATCTGGTGCGTTTCGACATGAGCGAATATGCTGAGAAGCACGCTGTGGCAAAGCTCATCGGTGCGCCGGCAGGATATGTGGGCTACGAGGACGGCGGACAATTGACTGCCGCTCTGCGCAAGTCGCCCAACTGCGTGTTGCTGTTCGATGAGATAGAGAAGGCGCATCCCGACATATTCAACATTTTCCTTCAGATGATGGACTACGCAACGCTCACCGACAACCACGGTCAGCGAGCCGACTTGCGTGGCACCATAATAATAATGACATCCAACGCTGGTGCCCAGTACGCCTCGCGTGCAAGCATCGGATTCATGGGTGGAGTGTCGCGAGGCGAGGCAATGCTCGCACAGGTGAAGAAGACGTTCAAGCCCGAGTTTATCAACCGTCTTAACGACATCGTTGTGTTTGGCGACATGACCCGACAGATGGCGTTGCTCATCCTCGATAAGAAACTCGCCAAGCTGCAGCTCAAGCTCACCGCCAAGAACGTGACGATGCACCTCACCGACTCAGCCCGACAGCTGCTGCTCAATCGTGGTTTCACCCCCGAGTACGGAGCACGCGAGATTGACCGCGTCATAGGCTCTATGCTCAAGCCGCTGCTTATGCGCGAGCTGCTCTTCGGAAGCCTGAAAAAGGGGGGAGAGTTTAATGTTGAATGTGGAATGTTGAATGTTGAATGATTGCCTACGGCAATGTTCAATGTTGAATGATGATTTAATGTTTATTTGTTTAACCACAATAAAATATAATATGAGTGACTTTGGTTCTTTAGTAGAAGAGAAATGTATGAATTTCTCAATACGTATTGTTGGTCTGTGCCGTTTTTTAAACGAAGAAAAGCATGAGTACCGTATTGCAGACCAGATGTTCAGAAGTGGTACAAGTATTGGTGCGAATGTTGCAGAAGCGCAATGTGCAATAACCAAAAATGATTTTGTTGCTAAAACGTATATTTCCTTGAAGGAGTGTAATGAAACGCTTTATTGGTTACGTCTTCTTGAAAGAACAAAGTATATAAACAAGCAGCAGTTTGACTCCATATATAAGGATTGCGATGAATTGAAACGTATGTTGGTTGCTATAACGAAAACAGCACGGCAGAATATTGCGACCAAACAATAAGCATTCCACATTCTACATTGTACATTGTAGTGCAACGCGCTACAACCATTCCACATTCCACATTCCACATTCCACATTATGATATACAGAATAGGTAAAGAACTGATATTTCCGCGTCCCGTCGACGTAGAGCCCGACGGACTGCTGTGCGTAGGCGGCGACCTTAGTATCGACCGCCTGCTACTGGCATACAGCAACGGCATATTCCCGTGGTATTCGTTTCGCGACGAGAAGGAGCCGCTGTGGTATTGTCCGCAGCAGCGCTTCGTCATTTTTCCTGACGAGATACACGTGTCGCACTCTATGCGCACGCTGATGAACAAGGGAGTGTTTGAGGTGTCGATGGGCGAATGTTTCGACGGAGTGATAAGCGGATGTGCCGCTGCCAACGGACGCAACGTGCACGAGGGTGCATGGCTGGGCGACGAAATCATACGTGCCTATACCGAATTGCATCGACAGGGTTTTGCGCAGAGCGTGGAGGTGTGGCAGGACGGCAAGCTTGTGGGCGGACTTTATGGCGTGACAATTGGACGCGCATTCTTCGGCGAGAGCATGTTCTCGCTCGTGCCCAACGCCAGCAAGCTGGCACTGATATACCTTGCCGACTTCATGCGTGAGCATGGCGGCTCGATAATCGACTGCCAGTTTGAGACTCCTCACCTCAAGTCGATGGGCGGACGATACATTTCCTATAAAGAATATATGGATATAATCAGCCGCGACTGATTATATCCATCATTTTTCTGAACCTCCACCACATCATGATGCCGGCACTCGTCAGTCCGAAGGGGAACGCCATCCATACGCCAACGAGTCCGTAGCCCATTACGAATCCGCACAGATAGCCTACGGGCAGCGAGATGACGAAGAAGGCTATGAAGGCAATCACCATAAGCGGCTTCACGTCGGCTATGCCGCGCAGCGCGTTGGCATAGTTTATCTGCAAGCCGTCGCCAAACTGATAGATGAAGAAGGGCAGCATAAGCGACAGCACTGATGACGACACCTCAGCCGAGTCGGTAAACCACGAGCCGATGTCTTTGCGCAGGAGGAATATTATGCCTCCCAACAGCACTTCGAGCAGCACCATAAGACGCAGTCCGGCAGTCACTACGTGGCGCGTATTGAGCGTGTCGCCCTGACCGTGGAAATAGCTTGTGCGCACAGCCACGGCAGCACCGAGTCCGTAATACACCATAAACGTGAACTGCGATATGGTGGACATTACCTGATGCGAAGCCAAAGCGATAGTGCCAAGCCATCCCACCATGATGATTGACAGTGAGAACGAGGCTGTCTCCATACCCATTTCCAAAGCTATCGGAGTGCCGAGCGTGCTCAGTCGTCGCACCAATTGGCGAGACCATCCGAGGCTGAAGAATCCCTCACGGTATTGTTGCATACTGCGTTTGCAGAGGAATACTGTGAGGAATATGCCCACCATGACTATACGGGAAACCAGTGTTGACACACCGGCGCCTACAACTCCCATTTCGGGCATTCCCATCTTACCGTATATCAATATGTAGTTGCCGATGATGTTGAGCAGATTGCCCGACAACAATATCCACATCGACGTGCGCGTCTCGGTGATGCTGTCGGTGAATTGCTTGAAGGCATTGAACAGCATGACGAAGGGCAGTGATGCCAGCAGCACCAGATAGTAGGGCCGCATGTAGGGTAGGAGTTCGTCGGGTTGCCCAATGTTGGCAAGATTGAAGTAAAGTATGGTCAATGCTGCCATCATTATCACCGCTGCCAGAGTGTTGGCGAGCAGCGAGCAGCGCAAAGCCTGACCTGCTTCGGCCAGTTGCTTGCGCCCGAACAGACCGCCCACGATAGGCGTAAGGCCGTAAGAGAATCCCGTACCGGTGATGATTACGAGGTTCATGATGTTGTTGACGAACGAGGCAGCACCCAGTTCGCTGGTGCTATGATGGCCCACCATCATGGTGTCGGCAAAACTGAGAATAATCATTCCCAGCTGACCTATCATGATAGGAATGCCAATGGATAGCAGCGTGCGGTAGTGGTTGTTGTATTGTGAAGTCATTACCAGAATTTGTTCTGTTGTTCGTTGTATTCGAACCCTGCAGCAGCCAGGCGGTCGATAATTTCTTTCTTGTCGACGTGGAGGTCGTCGCACAGAGCGTCGAGCGACGGATAGATGTCGCGCAGACGCATATTGATGACGCTGAAGAGCATCATCGGGTCTTTGGGTAAGTCAAGCATGATTTGAAAAAAAAATTATTTGTTCATTATCCTTAATACTGGGTGCAAAGGTACACAAACATTTTTTATTTAACGACAATACAGACAATGTTCGACAATTTTTATAATATTCAAGTGTGCAACTGATAATATTGCATCTCCTATTGTCGATCATTGTCTGTATTGTCGTTCAAACAACAAGGGTAGAGCGTGTTGCTCTTGTCTCCTTTAAATTACGGATTGTATCGTACGAAAGCCTCCATTGCCTCGTAGCAAGCCAGTCCCAGACTGTGATAAAGCTCGGCAGTGGCGTGGTTGCGGTCTTCGGCACGCTGCCAGAACAGGCGCTCGTCGTTGCCGAGGAACGGTGCGCTCTCCATCTGCGATGAGTGCTTCAGGATGCTGTTGCGCTTTGCACGAAGCTCCTCAGGCGACATAGGCACGCACATTTCGATGTTCTCGATTTCCCACTCAGCCCATGCTCCACGATACATCCATACGCGGCAGTCGTTGATCCATTTGGCGCCAGCCTGCTTCTCAAGGTCGAGCGCAGCCAGTACGGCGTCGGTACACTTGCGGTGAGTGCCGTGCGGGTCGGCAAGGTCGCCGGCTACGTATATCTGATGAGGCTTTACCTTCTGCAGCAGTTCGCGTACTATCTCCACGTCCTTCTCGGTCATAGGCAGCTTCTCAATCTTGCCCGACTCGTAGAAGGGAAGGTCGAGGAAGTGAACCTGCGAGAGTGGAATGCCGTTGTAGGTGCAGGCTGTGCGAGCCTCGCCTCGGCGTATGAGACCCTTAATCTTGCGTACGGCAGCAGTGTCCATGTCCGATGCACGCTTCTCCTTGAAGAATCGCTTGATGTCGGCATACATATTCTTTATAACTTCGTCCTTGCTGTCGCAGAAAATCTGGTTGAAACCGTTGACGAAGTGCATGAAGCGTGTCACCTCCTCGTCGCCCACAGCGATGTTGCCCGATGTCTCGTATGCGATATGGATGTCGTGGTTCTGCTGAACGAGTCGGCGTATTGTGCCACCCATAGAGATAACGTCGTCGTCGGGGTGGGGCGAGAACACTATCACGCGCTTCTGAGCAGGCATGGCACGCTCCGGACGGTTGGTGTCGTCGGCGTTAGGCTTGCCGCCAGGCCATCCAGTGATGGTGTGCTGCAGGTCGTTGAAAATCTTGATGTTGCAGTTGTAAGCCGAGCCGAAGCGTGCCAGCAGGTCAGACAGTCCGTTCTCGTTGTAGTCCTTGTTGGTGAGCTTCAGGATAGGTTTGCCCAGAAGCTGGCAGAGCCAAACCACAGCGGCGCGTATAGTCTTGTCGTTCCACTCGCAGTTGGTGACGAGCCATGGGTGGATGATACGTGTCAGTTTGCTGGCAGCAGCGAGGTCGCAGATGAGCTTGGCGTCGTTGTGTGTCTGTACGAATGTAGCAGGAATGGCGTCGGTAATCTCGCCCTCGATAATCTTCTGTACGATGTCGGCCTTCTCCTCGCCCCATGCTGTGAGGAACAGCTTGTGGGCAGAGAGCAGTGTGCTGATGCCCATGGTGATAGAGCACGGCGGAACCTGCTCAAGAGTGCCGAAGCTGTTGGTCATCTCGTCGCGCGACATCTGGTCGATCAGAATCAGGCGGCTTGCAGAAGAAATGTGCGAGCCAGGCTCGTTACAGGCGATGTTGCCCATACGGCCTATGCCGAGCATGGCAATGTCGATGCCTCCCTCAGCAGCGATGAGCTGTTCGTAGGTGCGGCAGTGCTCATATACGTCGTCCTGGGCAATGTATCCGTCGGGAGTGTGTATGTTCTCTTCCTTGATGTCGATGTGGTCGAGCAGACGCTCGCGCAACTGTCCGATGGCGCTGTGCTTGCTGTCGGCGTTGAGTGGGAAGTATTCGTAGGCGTTGAACACCACTACATTGTCAAAACTCAGTCCTTCCTCCTTGTGGCGGCGTGCCAGTTCCTGGTAGATAGGAGTGAGCGACAGACCAGTGCCGAGAGCCAGCACACACTTCTTGCCGGCTTGCTTCGAGCGCTTTATTTCCTTCTCTACGGCATCGGCTATTACCTTGGCACCCTCCTCTATCTTCGGGTATATGTCGGTAAAGATTTTCTCGCAACGTGTCATTTCCGAACGTTCAACTGCCGTACGAGGGCGGTAGTACTGCTCGGGTACTTTGTTAAGTACAATCTGTGAGCTTAAATGAAGATTCATAACAGTAGAAATTAGATTTATGATTGCTTTTTTGTTACGGACGGTTCACGCTCTTTGTGCCCCACTTCGAGGGCTTTGCGCCCATGGTGAGTTCGAGCGTTCCGCCACGTGTTATGTCCTTGAAGTCGATATACGACTTGTAGTATCTGCGTCCGTTGAGGCGTGCCGACTGCACATATATGTTGCGGTCGGAGTTGTTGCGTGCAACGACGGTGAATGTCTTGCCACCGCCTACATCGACCTTTGCCTTGCTGAACAGCGGCGAGCCGATGATGTAGCGTCCGCCTACGGGGTCAACCTGATACAGACCCAATGCCGACGTGATGTACCATGCCGACATCTGACCCACGTCCTCGTTGCCCGAGAGTCCGTCGGGCTGGTCGTGATACATCTCGGTGAGCATCTTGCGCAGTAGCGGAGCAGCCTTGTCGGGTCGTCCGGCGTAGTTGTACATATATATCACGTGGTGTGACGGCTCGTTGCCGTGGGCATACTGTCCGGTCATGCCCGACATGTCGGGCGAGGCGTTGGCTCCGGCGTCGCCCTCAGCGATGAACAGCGAGTCGAGCTTGCTCATGAACTTGCTGTCCGAACCGAACAGCTTGATGAGTCCGTGCACGTCGTGCGGCACGAGGAATGTGTACTGCCAGGCGTTGCCTTCGGTGTAGTCGTTGGCGCGGTGCTCGGCGTTGAAGGGGTCGAACAGCGTGCGGAACTTGCCGTCGGTGCCTATAGCGCGCATAAATCCCGTAGCGGGGTCGAAGTATTTGGCGTACGATCGTGAGCGGTTGTAGAAGTACTGGCGGTCGGCTTCTTTGCCCAGCATGGCAGCTATCTTGGCTGTAGCGTCGTCGGCAATGCAGTATTCCAGCGCATTGGCAACGGTCTCGTTGGTGGGCACCTTGTCCCAGGGTATATAGCCGTACTTCTTCAGAATGTCAAGGCTGCGTATGTCGGTGCTCTGTGTCGTCTTGAGAGCCTCGAACACTTCCTTCTCGTGTCCCTTGGCAAATCCCTTCAGCGTGAGGTCGGCAAGCACGATGGCTCCAGGATTGCCTATCATACAGTCGGTCTCATTGCCCATCAGATGCCATACGGGCAGACGGCCCTGCTGGCGGTAGATGTTGAGGAATGTCTGCACGAAGTCGCGCTGCATGTCGGGGAATAGGAACGACATGAGTGGGTGGGCGGCACGGTAGGTGTCCCACAGCGAGAGGGTGGTGTAGTTGGTGAAGTCGCCACGATGCACCTTGCCGTCGGCACCGCGATACTGTCCGTCGAAGTCGTTGAATGTCATGCACGAGGTCATGAGGTGATACATGGCAGTGTAGAATATACGGCGACGGGTGTTGTCCTTGGTGTCTATCTGTATGCGAGAGAGTTGGGTGTTCCACTCGTCGTCCACCTTGCTTACCACAGCGTCGAAGTCCCATCCGGGCATCTCGAATTGCATGTTGGCTTTGGCTTTGTCAGGCTCGACGGGCGATAGCGACACCTTTACAATCAGTGGTGTGTCGAGGCTGTTGAACGACAGCAGTGCACGGTACATCGAATCGGAACGCTCCACGTATACGGGGCGTGAAAATTCCATTGCGAAATATATACGGCGGTCCTTAGCCCAACCCGTAGAGCGGCGATAGCCTATGAGTCGTGTGGGCGACTCCTGCGACAGCATACAGTCGGTAGGAGTGTCCCATCCTATGCACTGCGACAGGTCGAGTGCCAACTGCTGCTTGGCTCCCTTGCCGAATGTATAGCGGTGCATGGCGCAGCGCTTGGTGGCTGTCAGCTCTACGAGCACGTCGGGGTCGGTGAGTCGCAGCGAGTAGTAGCCGGGATGCATGCGCTCGTTGTCGTGGGTGAAGAAAGTGGAGCGCTGGTCGGGATTGCTTATGGGCAGCAGGGCTATGTCGCCCAGGCAGCCTATGCCCGTACCCGATAGGTGCATGTGGCCGAAGCCTATAATCTCGTTGTCGCTATAGTGATAGCCCGAAGTCCAGTCCCATCCGCGCAGTGGCTCTGTTGGACCTACGATGACGAGTCCGAAGGGAGCGTTGGCACCCATCACGGTATGGCCGTGGCCACCCGTACCAATATATTGGTTGACATATTGCGTGAGATTATCGTTGGCAGCACTTGTATTTTGTATTGTAATACTGAACAATACTGCCACCAATGCTGCAATTCGTAGTAGATGTTTTATATTCATAGCGTGGTAATTAGTAACTGCAAATTTACGGTTTTTACTTATGTATTTGCATTCGTGATGTAAAATTTTTCTGTTAAAAAAAACAAGTTATGTGCAAATGTTGCTAAATGTAAAACATAATGACAAGTTATTGACGATTAGATAAGCAATAAGAATGTACTTTTGTAGTGTAATAAAAATAACACGCATACATATTTATATGTCTACAAAATACAACTTCGACAAAATCATCGACCGCCACGGCACGGGTGCTTTGGCTGTTGACGTACTCAACGAACGCTACGGCCGACCTGACCTTACGCCGATGTGGGTGGCAGACATGAACTTCGAGACTCCTGAGTTTATCACCGACGCACTGCGCCGCCGTCTCGACCACTCGCTCTACGGATACACCGATATGCCTGCCGACTTCTGGCCTACGGTGACAAAATGGATTGCCGACCATCATCAGTGGAATGTCGACAGCGGATGGATGCGATTCATTCCGGGCATCGTCAAGGGCATAGGCTTCGTTGTCAACGTGTTCTGCAAGCCCGACGAGAAGGTAATCATCCAGCCGCCGGTATACCATCCGTTCCGCCTCACTCCGCTGGGCAACAAGCGCCAGGTGGTGATGAATCCGCTCATCATGAATGAGGACGGATCGTACTCGATGGACTTCGAGGGTCTTGCCAAGGTGGCTGACGAGAAGTGCCGCGTGCTGATACTCGCCAATCCTCACAATCCGGCTGGCATCGTGTGGGATGTGGACACCCTCAGCCGCCTTGCCGACTTCTGCTGGGAGCGCGGCATCATTGTCATCTCGGACGAGATACATTGCGACATGGCTCACAAGGGATTCAAGCACCATCCGTTTGCGTCGGTTTCGGAGCGTGCAGCCCAGTGCAGCATCACATTCGGAGCACCGTCGAAGACATTCAACATTGCCGGTATAGTCAGCTCTTACTGTGTTGTGCCCAACGAGGAGTTGCGCCGCCCGTTCTTCGAGTGGCTCGACGCCAACGAACTCAGCGAGCCTACCATCTTCTCGCCCATTGCCACTATTGCAGCATTCCAGAATGGTGAGGAGTGGCGCCAGCAGATGCTGGAGTATGTTGAGGCCAACATCGACTTCGTGGACAACTTCCTCAAGACACGCATTCCGCAGATAAAGGCGCTGCGTCCGCAAGCCTCGTTCCTCATCTGGCTCAACTGTCGCGACCTCAATCTCGACCACGACGCGCTCAACCGTCTCTTTGTTGACGGCGCACGTCTGGCTCTCAACGACGGCGAGATGTTTGGCGAGGAGGGTCGCGGATTCATGCGTATGAACATTGCGTCGCCCCGCGCCGTGCTGCAGGACGCCATGGAGCGTCTGGAGCAGGCTGTGAAGGCATTGTGATATTTACGATAACAAAACAAGGAATGATTATGGAAATCACCGAACTGTATAAGATATTCAGCGAGCACCCCGTCGTAACCACCGACAGCCGCGACTGTCCCGAGGGTTCGTTGTTCTTTGCGCTGAAGGGCGCATCGTTCGACGGCAACAAGTTTGCCGCCATGGCACTCGACAAGGGTTGTGCCTATGCCGTAGTTGACGAGGCGGAGTATGCCCCCGAGGGCGACTCGCGCTACATTCTGTGCGACGACTGCCTGACTACGCTCAAGCAGCTTGCTCTATACCATCGCCGCACGCTCGCCACGCCGATTATCGGCATCACGGGCACCAACGGCAAGACCACTACCAAGGAGCTCACCGCTGCCGTGCTTCAGCAGAAATACAATGTGCTGTACACTCAGGGCAACTTCAACAACGACATAGGTGTGCCCAAGACGCTGCTTCGCCTTCGTCCGGAGCATGAGATTGCCGTTGTGGAGATGGGTGCGTCGCATCCTGGCGACATCAAGGCTCTCGTCGACGTGGTAGAGCCCGACTATGCCATCATCACCAATGTGGGTCGTGCACATCTGCAGGGCTTCGGCTCGTTTGAGGGTGTGATACATACTAAGGGCGAGTTGTACGATTTCATGCGTGCTAACCACGGAATCGACAATACTGACAATGGAAAAATGCTGTGTGGCAGCAAGGCTCCGCAGAGCTGCGTGTTCATCGACAGCGAGAATCCTTATCTCAACGGCATAGCTGAGGGACTGAACCTCGTGCGCTACGGATGCAAGGACGACGACCAACTGTGGGTGAGCGGACACGTAGACAGCTGCTCGCCGATGCTCAACTTCACTTGGCGACACAACGACGGCACTGCCGTTGGTGCTCCGCACGCTACGCCGACCCATCTGATTGGCGAGTACAACATAACCAACATGCTTGCTGCCGTGAGCATAGGCTTGTACTTCGGTGTGCCTGCCGACAGCATCGTTCAGGCGCTGAGCAGCTATGTGCCGTCAAACAATCGCTCGCAGTTTGAGCAGACTGCCGACAACCGACTCATCGTAGATGCCTACAACGCCAACCCGACGAGCATGGCTGCCGCCCTGCGCAACTTCGCCGACATCGATGCCAAGGGCAAAATGGTGATTATAGGTGATATGAAGGAATTGGGAGAGGTGAGTCACGACGAGCATCAGCGCATTGTCGACCAGCTCCGAGAGATGACGCTCGACCAGGTATGGCTCGTAGGTTCGGAGTTTGAGGGATGCGACACACCGTCCGGCTTCCGCCTTTTCGACAATGTGGAAAAGGTGAAGGAGGCAATAGCTGCCGACAAACCGCACGACAAGTACATCCTCATAAAGGGCAGCAACGGCACCAAACTGTTCCAGTTGCCAGAGCTGCTGTAGATGCGTAAAGACCTTCTTTGTTTTCCAAAAGGACTACTTTTGAAAAACAAAGAAGGTCTTATTGCGAGGGTGTATCAAAATAGGAGTTAACGGAAGTTTGGGCTTCGCCCGAAGTTAACGGAAGTTCTTGCTAAGGCAAGCGGCAAAGCCGAGCGAGCGGACATATGTATAAATTGCTGAAAATAAAGCATTTGTCCGTTAACTTCCATCCATCGTAGATGGATTAACTTCTTCTTAACTTCCTCTAACTACTATTTTGACACACTCTCGATAGGATTTTTAGAATTCGTCAACCTTCTGCGCCTTGCGATAAGCGTCGAGTTCCTTCTGCAGCTGCTTGGTTATCTTCTCATAACCGGGCTTGCCATAGAGGTTGTTGAGCTCGTGCGGGTCGTTCTGCAGGTCGTACAGCTCGTTGTAGTTCACCTCGTTGTCCTTCGGTTCGAAGTAGCCAATGCTGATGAGCGACTTGAGTGTAGCGTTCTCTGCGGTACCCTCCATACCCTGATACTTGTTCTCAGGCACTGCGTCGAGTCCTCCCTTGCCATAGAAGTGGATGAGCTTGTAGCGGTCGGTGCGTACACCGTCGTGCTTGCGCACCATGTGGTAGGTAGGATAGTCGTAATAGTGGTAGTAGATGCTTGAGCGCCATTGCTTCTGGGCATCGCCGTTGTCGAAGATGGGGAGAAGCGAACGGCCTACCATTTCCTGCGGCTTCTTCACGCCGGCGAGTTCGAGGAACGTCGGAGCATAGTCGATGTTCTGCACCAACTTGTGGCAGACGCTGCCCGGCTTGGTATGTCCAGGATAGCTGATGATGAGCGGTGTGCGCAGCGACTCCTCGTACATGAATCGCTTGTCAAACCATCCGTGCTCGCCCATGTAGAATCCCTGGTCGGAGGTGTAGACGATGATGGTGTTGTCGGTGAGTCCGTTCTTGTCAAGATAGTCGAGCACACGGCCCACGCTCTCGTCAACACTTGCAATTACCGACATGTAGTCGCGAATGTAAGCCTGATACTTCCAGTTGTCGAGATCCTTGCCCTTGAGGTTGGCTTCGAGCAGTTTGCGGTTGCGTGGGAAGTAGTAGCATCCCCAAGCCGAGCGCTGTGCCGGAGTCATACGGTTGATTTCGCCCATGAGAGCGTTGTAAGAGTCCTTGCTGTCCTCGTTGTTCATGTCGAGCATCTCGGGCACCTTGAAGTCCTGCTCCCAGCGCATGTGCTTCGTGACGCTCATCTTCTGGGTGCGCACAGCCTCGCCGCGTGTGGCGTAGTCGTCGTAGAATGTCTCTGGCATAGGGAACTCCACGTTGTCGTACTTTCCGAGGTTCTTGATGTTGGCCTGCCAGTTGCGGTGCGGAGCCTTGTGGTGCAGCATGAGGCAGAAAGGCTTCGACTTGTCGCGATGGTCCATAAAGTCGATGGCATGGTCGGTAGAGAGGTCGGTGCTGTAGCCTTCCTCAACGATGTATTTGCCGTCGGGGGTGTCGGTGCCACGATACTGCGGGTTCCAGTACTGGCCCTGGTCGTTGTAGATATGGTAATAGTCGAATCCCTTAGGGTCGCATCCCATATGCCACTTGCCGATGATGGCAGTCTGATAGCCGGCATCCTGCAGCAGTTCGGTGAAGAAAGTGCGCGATGTGTCAATGCCCTCGCCCAGCTGGCGCTGTCCGTTCTGATGGCTGTAAAGTCCGGTCATCAAGCATGCACGCGACGGAGTTGACAGCGAGTTCTCAACGAATGCCTTGTCAAAACGCATTCCGCGCTCGGCTATACGGTCGATGTTGGGCGTAGGTGCGAGCTTGCCAATGGCGTGTCCATAGGCCGAGATGCACTGGAAGGCATGGTCGTCGCACATGATGTACACAATGTTGGGGCGTTGTGCTGCAGCCTTCTTCTGTGCCTGCATTGTGGCTGCGAGGCACGAAAGGGCTGCTACTGAAATAATGGATTTGTTCATCAGAATGAATTATTTGTTATTTATAATGTTATATTTTAGTTGAGAATTGAAAGTTGAGAATTGAGAGTTATGATTAGCTTGATAGCTGTTCTTTTGCTACAATCTATCAATTGTACAACATATCATAACTTTCAACTCTCAATTCTCAATTCTCAATTCTTAGAGTTTTCCCTTGCTACGCATGTACGTGCGCTGTCCGTATATGGCTATCACCACGAAGCAGATGAACGGCAGGATGAACGAAACGTTGACGGCTGGCATGCCGAAGAGTTCGCCCTTGTCGATAATCGAAGCCTGGAGCGGGGGCAGCACGCTACCTCCGAGGATTGCCATGATGAGGCCGGCAGCACCAAACTTGGCGTCGTCGCCCAGCCCGGTAAGCGCAATGCCGTAGATGGTGGGGAACATGAGCGACATACAGGCACTCACGCCGACGAGGCAGTAGAGACCGTATATGTTCTGCAGGGTGATGACTCCCACTACCAGTGCGCCACCGGCGACGGCAAGAAGCATAAGCAGCTGTCCGGTGTTGACGTAGCGCAGGAGGAAGGTGCAGATGAATCGTGAGCAGCAGAATATCACCATTGCGATGATGTTGTACTGCTGCGACATAACCTCGGCAGCCTGTTCGCCCATTCCCTCAGCCATGAGTACGCGTGTACCATACTGGATGATGAAGGTCCAGCACATAATCTGCACGCCTACATAGAAGAACTGGGCTATGACGCCCTCGCGATAGTGTGGCATGGTGAAGATACGGCGCAGTGTGGGCAGGAAGTTTATCTGCTTGTTCTTGTCGCCATTCTTAGGCATAGGCCAGAACAGGATGAGGGCGAACATGGCAATGATTACGAGTCCGATGGTGAGGTATGGACCTATGAGCACCGAAAGGTCGTACTCCTTCACTGCCTCAAACTCGTCGGGCGACAGATTGGCGCGCGTTGCGGTGTCGAGCGGATTGAGCTTGGCCTGGATGAAGTTCATAGCTACGTACATGCCCAGCAGCGAACCCATCGGATTGAACGACTGTGCCAGGTTGAGTCGGCGGGTGGCTGTTTCTTCAGTTCCCATCGACAGGATGTAGGGATTGCTCGATGTCTCAAGAAACGAGAGTCCGCACGTGAGTATGAAGTAGGCGGCGAGGAACGGATAGTACTCGCCCGTCATCTTGGCGGGATAGAACAGGAAAGCGCCCAGAGCGTAGAGTCCCAGACCTACGAGCACGCCAGCCTTGTAGCTGAATCGGCGTATGAACATGGCTGCGGGGAACGCCATGGCGAAGTAGCCGCCATAGAATGCCACCTGCACCATTGCGCCGTCGGTGGCCGACATGCGGAATATCTTGGAGAATGCCTTGACCATTGGGTTGGTGATATCATTGGCAAAGCCCCACAGTGCGAAGCACGATGTTATGAGCACAAAGGGCACGACGTAGCTCACGCCGTCCTTTGATAGGATAGATTGTTTCATTAGATAGGTGGTTGTTTTAGTTTATCGTGATGCTTCTCATCTCGTTGATGTCGCTCACTTCGCCCTTGGCGAGTGCCTGGGTGAGTATGTTGCCGATGGCTGTAGCCTCTACAGGTCCTGCCTCTACAGGTATGCCGATAGCCTCTTGTGTGAGTCGGTTGAGAAGCTTGTTTTGCGATCCGCCTCCGATGATGTGCAGAGTCTTGATAGGCGAGGGCAGCATGGCGTTGAGTGCGCGTGTGGCTTCGGCGTATTTGGCTGCGAGTGATTGCAGTACGACGCGTGTGGTGTCGCCCTTCGACTGCGGTACCTCCATGCCGTGGCTTTTGCAATAGTCGCAAATGGCTTGCTGCATGGATTTGGGGTTTTGGAATTCGGGTGCGTCGACGGGTATGATGGACTTGATTGGCGAGCGGTCGGCGGCTGCGAGCAGCGGGTCGTATTTCTGTTCGTCGCCCTCGTCGCGCCATTCTGCCATCAGACGCTGCAAGAACCACAGTCCCGTGATGTTCTGCAGGAATGTAATCTTGCCGCCTATGCCACCCTCATTGGTGAATTGTGCGCTGCGTGCCTCTTCGGTGAGTATCGGCGCGTCAATCTCTACACCGAGCAGCGACCATGTGCCCGAGCTGATAAAGGCAACGGGATGCTCGTCGGCCTTGGCTGGTACGGCTGCAACGGCACTGGCTGTATCGTGCGAACCGACAGCTATAACGTCCACTTCGCCCAGTCCGGTCTCCTCTGCAATGTCGCGGCGCAGACGTCCGCGCACTGTGCCTGGCATCACAATAGGGCAGAAGAGGTGGCGTGGCAGACCCAGACGGTCTATCAGCTGCCAGTCCCATGAGCGTGTCTGGGCGTTGAGCATTTCGGATGTTGAGGCTATGGTGTATTCGGTGTTTGCCTCGCCCGTAAGGAAGAACGAGAAGAGGTCGGGTGTGAAGAGCATGCGGTCGGCTATCTGCAATTGCGGGGAGTCGGCTTTCTTCATGCTGAGCAATTGGAACAGAGTGTTAATCTCCATCACCTGAGTGCCGTTGACGGCATAGTGTTCGGTTGGGTCGGTAGTGCTGAAGAATTCTTCAGCCATGCCCTGGGTGCGCGCGTCGCGATAGCACACAGGATTGCCGATGAGGTTGCCTTGACGGTCGATGAGTCCGAAGTCGACACCCCATGTGTCCACGGCAATGCCAGCCACGTCCAGTCCCAGCTGTGCGGCTTTGCGCAGTCCGGTCTTCATGTCCTCGAAGAGAGCCGGGAAATCCCAGTATACATGTTCGCCCAAGCGCACCTGTCGGTTTTGAAAGCGGTGAACAAGTTGCATGGTGAGCTGCTTGCGTCCGCCCTCATTGGTTATAGTTCCGGCAATGACACGGCCCGAGCCGCCGCCGAAGTCGATAGCTAAATAGGTCATTGTTGTTAGGGTAAGAAGCCCCATTCGGCCCCACCCTCAGCC
>NZ_JADYTS010000040.1 GCF_021531355.1 Leyella stercorea
TGCTCTCGCTAAACGATATACAAAAGGAGGGTGCACCATAAATGACCATAGTCAATTATGACACACCCTCTTTTTTTGTTTGTATTTTACTGTGTTTTTGTCTTCTTTTTTGTCTGTCTGCTTTATTTGTTATTTAGCATTGTAGACAGAGTGCTCATAGTGTTCATAGTGTTCGTAATAGTATTGTCCCTTACCTTTAGTGCGACTGCCGTATTCTATAGCGCGAGTAGGGCAGTGGTGATAGCATGCGAAACACGACAGGCATTTGCCGTTGTGTTTCCATACGGGTGTTTCTCCATTTTGGCATTCAATGTCGCTTGTGGGGCATACCTTTGCGCACTTGCCGCAATGTATGCATCTGTCCGGGTCGACACGAAACTTGCTGTCGCCTATAATCCAATTGACAAAGGCGTGACCTAAGAGTCGGCTGTTGATGCGTGGCCAGCGTCCTTTAGTTATGTTGAAAATACCACGTTGTTTGTCAAGTATGCTGTCTATGAATTGTGTGAGTATGCGGTGGGCTTGCATTTTTTTATGTATCTCACTTGACTCGTTGTCGAGATTCATAAATGGCAGACCTATGTACGATTCGGGCATAATCAGTGATATGGCGCTGTCGGCCTTCAGTCCTATGGCAGCCAGGTCTTTCTGGAATATGTCTACTGCTTCGCCTACGGTGTCACCGGCTGTGCAGATAATGTAGCAGTAGCGTCCTTGGGCGTTGGTTATGCGTAGTTTGGATATAAACTCCCTTACCATGAGTGGCGGTCGCCATCCATGTATGGGAAATAGGAATCCGATTGGTTCATCCGAATCAAGTGTATATTCGTGGATTTTATCGCTACCACCATGCTTTTTGCATTCGGCTGCAATGTCGACAATGTTGTCGCCTGTGAAGTATTTTATTCTTTTGGCTGCCCAGCGGGTGTTGCCTGTGCATGAAAAGTAGAAAACCATAAGCTTGCAGTGATAAGGATTGTGTATGAAACAAAAAGGCAGGGTGCGCTGTTGTCTTGTGCGTACCCTGCCTTTATATTGGTTTCGGTCTATCTGTGAGACCGTCTTTAGAATGTGCTTTTTATTTTGCTTCTTCCATTACGCCTTCGATGTACAGACGTGTAAGCTCGGTTACGCCGTTTGATCTGACTGTAATGGTCTTTTTGAAATGTCCCGGGAATGTGCCTCGACCGTTGTATGTCACCTTTATCTCACCCTTCTCGCCTGGCTTGATAGGAGTCTTGGTGAATGAGGGGATTGTGCATCCGCAGCTTGCAATGGCCTGATTGATTACCAGCGGTGCTGTGCCTTGGTTGACGAATGTGAACACGCACTTCTGTACAGGTTCTTTCTCTGAGAATTTTCCGAAGTTATAGTTTATCTTCTCAAATCTGATTGAAGCCTGTTTCTCTTGTGCCATTGTCATGCTGACGCATGCGATGAGCATGGCAAACACTATAAAAAATCTCTTCATATTATTTTCCAATTTTTTTATTGTTAATGTTATAACTCTGCAAAATTACAAAAAGATTTATGTCTTGGGCACAAAATGGGCATTTTTTTGCAATTATTATATTAAAATCTACCCTGTTCGCCGAGATAGCTGTCCTTGAATCCGAGGAAGTAGAGTACGCCGTCGATGCCGATGGTGTTGATGCTCTGCTTGGCATTTGCCACAACGCGGGGCTTTGCATGGAATGCTATGCCCAGACCTGCTTCACCCAGCATTGGCAAGTCGTTGGCTCCGTCGCCTACGGCAATGGTCTGTGCCAGATTTACCTTCTCCACCTGGGCTATGAGTTTGAGCAGTTCGGCCTTGCGGTGTCCGTCTACTATCTCGCCAACGTAGCGTCCGGTGAGCTTGCCGTTGTCGTCTATCTCCAGCTCATTGGCATAGACGTAGTCGATGCCGTACTTGCGCTGCAGGAATTCGCCGAAATAAGTGAATCCACCGCTGAGGATGGCTATCTTGTAGCCGCAACGCTTGAGCACAGCCATCAGACGGTCTACACCCTCTGTGATAGGCATGTTGACGGCTATGTCTTCAAACACGCTTGAGTCCAAACCTTTCAGTAGTGCCACGCGACGTGTAAAGCTCTCCTTGAAATCTATCTCGCCACGCATGGCGCTCTCGGTGATTGCCTTCACCTCAGCGCCTACACCTGCGCGCTCGGCAAGTTCGTCGATGCACTCGGTCTGGATGAGTGTAGAGTCCATATCGAAGCAGATGAGTCGGCGCATGCGGCGATACATGTCGTCACGTTGGAATGAGAAGTCTATCTCCATTTCCGACGATATGTGCATCAGTTCCTCCTGCATGGCAGCACGGTCGGTAGGTGTGCCGCGCAGTGAGAACTCGATGCAGGCACGCACGTTGCGTTCCGGGTGCTTTATGCTCATGCGTCCGGTGAGTCGCAGTATTGAGTCGATGTTGAGTCCCTGATTTGTGATGACTCTTGTGGCAGCTTCAATCTGCTTTGCCGAAAGCGAACGGCCTATGAGCGTGAGTATGAATCGGTTCTTGCCCTGGCCGTTTACCCAGTTCTCGTATTCGTCGTCGGTGACGGGTGCGAATCCGATGTTCACTCCCAATTCGGTGGCTTTGAACAGCAGTTCCTTCATTACCTGACCCGAAGCATTCTCGTCAATGCGTATGAGTATGCCCAGCGACAGTGTAGAGTGGATGTCAGCCTGGCCTATGTCCAATATCTTGGCATCCTTGCTGGCAAGGATTTCCATTATGGATGTGGTCAGACCGGGGCGGTCGTTGCCCGTTATTCTGATTAGTATTTGTTCTTCTTTGGTGTTGTTTGTTTCCATTTATTCTCTTGGGTTATTCTTCGGCAAACAGTCGTATGCGCTGTTCTTCCGACAGTTTGCACACAATCAGCTGGTTGTCTTTTTCGGCTACGATGTAGCCGTCGAGTCCCTGCACCACCACTTTCTTCTCCTCGGTGGTGTGTACTATGCAGTTGTGCGAGTCTATCATGTGTATGTTCTCGCCTATAAGAGCGTTGCCGTAGAGGTCCTTGTGGGTCTGTTCCATGAGCGAAGTCCATGTTCCGAGGTCGCTCCATCCGAAGTTTGCCGGACATACGAATATCTCTTCGGCTTTCTCCATTATGGCGTAGTCTACCGATATGTTCTCGCATTCGGGATAGCGGTTGTCGATAGTGGGCTGCTCTTCGGGTGTGCCGTATATGTCGAGCATACCCTCAAACACCTTACTTATAGTAGGGCTGTACACGCGGAAGGCGTTGACTATTGTCGACACGCTCCATACGAAGATGCCGGCATTCCAGAAATAGTTCTTATGTGATATGTATTCCTTGGCTGTTTCGTAGTCGGGCTTCTCGCGGAACGAGTCGATACGGTATATTTCCTTGTTGCGTGGTGATGCTGTCGAGAGGTCTGCCTGGATATATCCGTAGCCCGTCTCGGGACGTGTAGGAGTCATGCCGAGCGTCACGATGGCGTCGGTTTCGGACGTGAAGTTCATACATAGGCGTATGATACGTCTGAATTCTTCGTTGTCGGTCACGATATGGTCGCTGGGTGTTATCACCACATTTGCCTTAGGGTCTTGCGACTTTATGCGCCAGCTTACGTAGGCTATGCACGGGGCTGTGTTGCGTCGGCATGGCTCAAGCAATATGTTTTCTGCCTTCACTTCGGGCAGTTGCTCGCGAACGACATCGGCATACTTCTTATTTGTCACTATCCACACGTTCTCGGGCGGGCAGATGCCTTTGAACCTGTCGTATGTAAGTTGCAGAAGCGAGCGACCGACACCAAGGATGTCGATAAACTGCTTCGGGCGGTCGGCTGTGCTCATAGGCCAGAATCTGCTGCCTACGCCACCTGCCATAATAACAAGATGATTACTTACTCGAGCCATAAAAAAGTTTGTTGTTTATCTTGCAAAGATAGGAAAAATTGGCTACATCAGAAACTTTTTAGGCTATGGTTTTCAGAAAACTGTGTTTTTATTTGCTTTTATAGCATGTCGTCGAACAAAAATCCCATTTCCGGTTCTATATTCTGGGGTTCTTCTTGTAGTGAAGGTTCGTAGTTGTCGTCACTAAACTCGAGCATAAGTTGCTGCGCTGCTTGCGACGATGTGTTGATTTTGTAATATCCGCGCTTGTCGCAACGGCGCACGAGCGAGTCGCACGACTGTGAATTGGCATTGAGCCATTGGCGTACACTATTGTAAATGTCGTCAATAAGTACGGGCGTGAACAGTGTGTTGCACGTATTGTATACATGCAATGCTATCTTGCGCACGGGCAGTCCGTTGTCACCGGCTTCGCACAGCACGCTGATTATATCGTTAGCGTATTTGTTGGATTCGCGCATATCATTAGGAAAGTTTCGCCTATACAAACTGACAAAAAGAAAGCTGCACACATATCATACATACGATATGCATGCAGCTATCTTTCTTATAAGATAGAAACGGATATTCTATTTTACATTAGGCCAAAGTAACGAGATTGTCCTCATTCTTTACCTTGCCCTCTTTCAAGAGCCATCCTGTACCGAGGTAAACTTCCTCAGTAGAAATCTTTGCGGCCTTAGCTATCTCAGCTACGCTCATAGCCTTACCTGCAGCTGCCAATGCCTGGTAAACGTCACCGGCACGGAAACCTGCGTTTTCTGCGCTTACTGCTACCTCTACAGCCTTCTTGCAGGTTGCACGCTTAGTAGTGGTTGCCTTAACTGCAGTAGTTTTCTTGGCTGCATTTGTTTTCTTTTCTGTTGCTTTCTTTTCTGCCATAATTTTGTGTAAATAACATTAATATAACGCTTCTCGTTAGCGTTTGTCTTTTTATTCGTTTACAAAATTAGTCAAATATTTTTTCAAAAGGATAACAAATATATGAAAAAAGCCCGCCGAAGCGAGCTTTTCATTATATTTGTTTAATTTTCTTGACGTAGGTCAACTTTGAGTTGCAACTCATCAAGCTGTTTCTGGTCGATTACAGACGGTGCGTCGAGCATAACGTCGCGTCCGCTGTTGTTCTTCGGGAATGCTATGCAGTCGCGTATTGAGTCAAGTCCTGCCATGATCGAAACGAAGCGGTCGAGTCCGAAAGCAAGACCTGCGTGAGGAGGTGCTCCGTACTTGAAGGCGTTGATGAGGAATCCGAACTGTGCCATAGCACGCTCCTCGGTGAAACCGAGAATGCCGAACATCTTCTCCTGCAGTTTGCTGTCGTGGATACGCAAGCTTCCGCCACCAACCTCAATGCCGTTGCATACGAAGTCGTAAGCCTTGGCGCGTACCTGCTCAGGATGTGAGTCGAGCAATGGTATGTCGTCGGGGTTAGGCATAGTGAACGGGTGGTGTGTAGCCATAAGGCGCTGCTCCTCGTCGCTCCACTCGAACAGTGGGAAGTCGACAATCCACAGACACTCGAACTTGTTCTTGTCGCGCAGTCCGAGACGGTCGCCCATTTCCAGACGAAGTGTGCAGAGCTGAACGCGTGTCTTGTTGGCGTTGTCGCCAGAGAGGATGAGTACGAGGTCGCCGTCCTTGGCGCCTGTCGTCTGCTTCACCTTGGCAAGTACTTCGGGCGAGTAGAACTTGTCGACCGATGACTTCACGGTGCCGTCCTCGTTGAACTTGATGTACACGAGTCCCTTGGCGCCTACCTGCGGACGCTTTACGAAGTCGGTAATCTGGTCGAGCTGCTTGCGTGTGTAGTTGGCGCAACCTGGTACGCATATACCGCCGATATATGCAGCATCGTTGAATACAGAGAATGTGCCGGTGCCCTTGAGGTCGTCCATGAGCTCTACAAACTCCATGCCGAAGCGCAAGTCGGGCTTGTCGCTACCGAAACGGCGCATTGCCTCGTGCCATGTCATCTGTTGGAGCTTGGCTGGCAGCTCTACGCCACGAATCTCCTTGAACAGATGGCGTGCCATGTCCTCAAAGAGGTTGATTACGTCGTCCTGGTCGACAAACGACATTTCGCAGTCAATCTGTGTGAACTCAGGCTGACGGTCGGCACGAAGGTCCTCGTCACGGAAGCACTTGGCTATCTGGAAGTAGCGGTCGAATCCGCTCACCATGAGCAGCTGCTTCAGTGTCTGCGGGCTCTGTGGCAGAGCGTAGAACTGACCCGGGTTCATGCGCGAAGGCACAACGAAGTCGCGCGCACCCTCAGGTGTAGAACCGATAAGGATAGGAGTCTCAACCTCGATGAAGTTCTGAGCATCGAGGAAGTTGCGTATAAGGATAGTCATGCGGTGGCGCAGCTCCATGTTCTTGCGTACTGTAGGACGACGCAAGTCGAGGTAGCGATACTTCATGCGGATATCATCGCCGCCGTCGGTGTTGTCCTCGATGGTGAACGGAGGTGTTGCGCTCTCCGAAAGGATGTTCAACTCAGTGGCGATGATTTCGATGTCGCCGGTAGGAAGGTTGGCGTTCTTGCTTTCGCGCTCGTTCACAACGCCAGTCACCTGAATGCAGTATTCGCGTCCGAGTTTGCCTGCACGTGCGCAAAGCTCGCAGTCGTCAGAGTCGTTGAAGACAAGCTGTGTGATGCCGTAGCGGTCGCGCAGGTCAACAAATGCCATACCGCCCATCTTTCTAACGCGCTGTACCCATCCGGCAAGCGTTACGGTCTTGCCGGCATCGGAGAGACGCAGCTCTCCACAAGTGTTTGTTCTATACATATATATTATAGTGTATTTATTTATTCCGATAATATGCGCTAATACCACGCAAAGTTATAGCGTTTATTCCGAACCACCAAATTTATAGCATAATTTTAGTCTCTATTTCCTTTCAGCGCGTTTTCTAACGTCTATTTTGTAATGAAAAGAGTCTATCTTCTTATCATTATCTTCTTTCCGCCATTGATATATATGCCAGGTTGTGTGGGGCGATGGTTGTAGCGTCGGCCTTGCATATCGTACCAGATAGTTGAGAGATTCTGCTTGTGGACAGTCTGGATATTGATACCGGTAGACATTTGGTCTGTTACATCTTTTATGGTATAATGTTTTTGGCTGTCTTTTTCATTCGAAATTTCAATGTATGTATCTTTTTTCAGGTCGTATACGTTGATGGTCTGTGTATTGCCTGAGTTTGTATTGAAAACGAACGATATCATATTGTCGCGTTTGGCTATGCGGTAGGTCTTGTAGTACCACTTCTTGCCATCTATTGTTTTTGTAGCGGTTACAGCGTCGCCAGGCCATTTGCCCGTTGTCGTGAAGTTTTCGCCCGACATGTCTTCCCATGCCCAAAAGTTCACGCTTTTCCATCCAACATTGTCAACATTTACGTATACTGTGATGTTGTACGGAGTGAATGCTTCAGGCTTTGAAATTTCGTATGTGCGTGTTGCTACAGCCGATACAGTTGAGCCTGTGAGCAGTCCCACTTTGAGTGTTGTTGTGCCCATTGGTATTTCTATTTCCGTTCCGCTTGCTGCCTTACGGCTTTGTGCAGTTGGTTCGGTTCCGTCGGTGGTGTAGACAAGTTGTGCGCCTTGCTTGTCGCTTACGGCTGTAAGGCGAGCCTTCTGTACATCGTCATAATGTCCCGATGGCAGGTCAATCCATGCCACGTTGCTGCTGTTGCTGAGCAGGTAGCGGTAGTGATAGCCACGCAGTATTTCGGTGAATCCTGAAGGTGCGGTGTATTTGTTGGCGTTGGCTCCCATTGCGGCATACAGTGTTCCGTGTGAACCTTCGGTCTTCAGAACGTTGTAGTTTGCGCCCATCCTCACGTTGAATGTGGTGTTGCTGGTGTTGGTAATGCCGGCAATGTGGCGGGCGTTAATCATCTTCTTGATGTCGGTAGGGTAGGCTTGCCAGTGTTTGTAGAACACGCATGGTGTGCCGCATGAAGCCAGTATGTAGGCATTGGCAGCAATGGTGTCCTTGCGTATCGGGTCTTGCTGTTTATCGCTTGAGCGATATTCGGTGTCGTGGTTTTCAACGAAGGTTACCGCATATTGGCGATAAGAGGTATTGCTGATGAGTCCGTCCTTTGCCTTGCTGCCCCAATTATTGGCGATGAGGTCGCGTACGGCGTAACGTACGGGGAAGTCGAAAGCGGCTGATGTTGGTGTGCCGTTCACCTTTGTGGCGTTGATCCATGCTGTGACTTTCGATACGTCACCGTCCCAGTATTCACCCACCGAGTAGCCAGGCTTGGCAGCAGTGTTGTATATGCCGGTGAACTTGCCTGCGTAACCCTTCACCATGTCGTAGCGGAATCCGGCATAGCCGAAGTCGTTGAGCAGCATGTCGAGATATGCTTTTACAACATTCTGCACGTTAGAGCTGTTGTGGTCAAGGTCGCGCATGCCGTCCCAGCCGTCGCCCGTATCTTTATTGCTGCTGAGGCTAACCTTTGGTGTCTGTTTGTTAGCCCATGTCAAAGTTCCTCCTTTGTCATCATCACTGCAGATGTCGGTAGAATTCATCTTGTAGGTTAAGCCCCTATATGTCTCTACGGGGAAGTCGGTCCAGCTTGTCTGTGTATTGCGGTGGTTGATTACTACGTCGGCAATGGTGCCTATTCCTTTGCTCTTGAAGGTCTTTATCATCGAGCGCAGTTCGGCTTCATTGCCAAACGAACTGTTGTAATTGCTAAACCAGTACAGGTCGTCATATCCCATAGAGCGTCCGCTGCTGCAGTTGGCACTTTGTGGAATCCATACCAGACTGAAGTATGGCGCAAGATCATCGGCTTGGGCTTCCAGATTGCACCACTTCGATGCACGATATGAATCCCAATAGAATCCTTGCAGCATCACACCGTCGTAGTTGGCTGGCCAACCTTGTGCCTGCATGCTTAGTGTTGCCATAAGGGCAACGAGGGTCGTGTAAATCTTCTTCATCTTATTCTGTTTTTAGTTACTTTTTGTTTAATTGGTTTATCACTACTACTAACTATTTACTACTACTACTAACTATTTACTATTACTTACTACTACTTTTCAACATAATAAAATGACTGCTTATTTGGTTACAACTACTTGCATCACGCAACTAAATGAACCTTTTATTTTTATGCTTCAAAGTTACTTCAAATTCCATTATAGGTGTATATAATTTATGTGCAAACGTGCAAATGAAATGTGCAAACGTTTGCATATCAGCGCCTGATAACAAAAGAGACCACTCACACATAGTGAGCAGTCTCATACAATCCAAATTAAAACGTGTAAAACCTTAATTAACCTTTGCGTTAGTAGTTATATATGATTTTGAAAGTACAGTTGTATAATTCTCTCCAAATTTACAAATAATTCTATTATTGGTATATATATATAATGTGTAAACGTGCATATAAAATGTGTAATCGTTTGCATTTTTCAACAAAATAGGCGACTCTCACAGATTGAGAGTCGCCTATTGATTATACTGTGTTTATTCTGGTGAAGTTACTTATTTCACTGTGCAGTAGATATTCTCAGAAGTCTTTCTTGTAGGATACAACTTAACTGTGTTGCCAGCAACCTTAAGGTCGCTGCCACCTGCTGTCAGGTTGTTGAGGCTTCCACCGAGGTTGATGTCCCAACCACCATTTACGCGGAACTTCCAACCATCAGCTGTAACACCTACATTTGTTGCCTCAAAGCAATACTCTTCAGCATTCCAAGTCATGGCTGCGTCGCCAGCCCAATTGTTGAAGCCACCGATGATGCCCATGGTCTCAACCTTAGTGGCTGTGATAGTGCCTTCTGAAAGATTTACATCGAAGTAGTATACACCTTCTCCTGCGTTAACGCCGATGTTTCCACCTTCGCTGGTTGCTGCACCAGAGAATGTGCTGAATGCACCAGAATTTATCTCATTATCCCAACTACCGGCTACACGCTGGAACTTGAACTGATTGCCCCAACCGTTAGGGTCGGCACAATAAAGGTAACCAGTGTATACTCCCTTTGCATCGTCTACGAGAGCAAGCTTCTGCTCAGCGTTTTTCCAGCCGTCAGTTGCGCCGATGAAGTAAATGAATGGATCGTAATTAACCTCCTCTAAGGTATAAGAGTAGTCCATCATGTTGATAGTGAGCTTATACTTACCAGCCTTGGCAATCTTACCAGCCTTGGCTTCGGTGTTAGTCAACAAACCTGTCATGCTGTCGTCGCCGTCAACCTTAGGGCCTACTACGCCGGCAGCCCAAAGGTCGCCAGAGTCGATGTTCTTCTTAGGAATAATTTTCCAGTACTGGTCAGCCTTTGTTGTCTCGAAGCTTACGGTGAAGATAGGATCCTCATACACGTCCTTGTCGCTGTGCTTGAATGCCTTTGCGACTTCTTTCGTCCAACCATTTACGTCTTCTGTAGTAAACATATCACCAACGAGGTAGTAACCCTCTTCAATAACCGGAGCCTCAGGAATGGCCTTAACCTGGAATGTTGCAGATGTAGCCATCTTCACGGCTGTTGAGCCATTGCTTACCCATGCGTCAAGAGTAGCATCAATGTCGCGCTCTGTAGGACGCTTGCCATACTTATCTACGATATAGCTTGTCAATTCGGCTGTTGCCATGTTGCCATCAGCATCAATGTCGAATGACTGACCGTCGAAGTTAATCTTATAATTAGGTGTATAAGCAGCGTTGGAAGAAGTGGGAGCAACAATGCTCGCCACTTTTACCTTCTCTGTATTAACGTCAGCCAAGTTGATGACATCAACTGGAGCTACGCTACCATTGCCGAATGTTACGGCATCCTCCTGTGGATTGGTCTGTGGTTTACCCCAATCGGTGAAGTCCTCGGTGCAAGACACCATAGACATCAGCAGGGTCATTCCCAATAATATTTTCTTGATCATAATTGTCTTTGCTTAAAGTGATTTACAATTTAACGATGCTGAACGAACCTGTGATATCGTTGAATGAGATGACATACTTGCCTTCTGCCAAGCCGATGTTCTTGCCACCTGCATCACACTTTCCGTACATGTTGATAGCGCCATCTTCTGCACCATAGCCCCAGTTTGTATCCCAAGAACCTTCAATCTTGAACTTGAACTGAATCGGGTCGCCAGCAGGAACTGTCATTACGTAGTACCAAGCGTGATTCTCAACGCCCTCAGTGTTGTAAGGAAGCATTGGAGTGTCTACCCAATCGTTGAATGAACCAGTAATCTGGATAGTGCCATAATCCTTCACTGCACCTTCATACTTCACCATCTTGGCTGTATTGTCAGCTGTGTTGAGAGTGATGGTGTAGTAACCGGCTTCCTGAGCTACGATGTGACCACCGTCGCTACCACCGTTACGGTTGACGATTGTACCCTTTGTAGCGCCATCGGCGTTCATACTGTAATCCCAGTTGAAGCTTGAAGGCATAATCTTGAAGCCAGCTCCATCGACCTCGGCCTTGTCGTTGTAATCGCCGGTAAGGAAGTAGTTGGTGTATTCAATCTCACCAACACCAGTCTTCTTGTCGTAAGAGAAGTTAGGCTTGAGGAACATCGGAAGTGCGTCTTCTCCGATGCTCTTGTTGCCAGCCCACTTAGCGCCGAACATGTTACCTACAAGATACCACATTGTTGGAACAGCATCCTTCAGTTCAATATAGTAAGGCTTTACGTTGAGCTTTACTGAGTTTGAAGCGATAGGGTTCAGATGGCTTGTGCCCTCAAGGATGTAAGCGTTAACACGAACGTACATCTCCTGCTCGGCAGGAACATTCTCTTCTGTCCATTTAAGTATCTTTACCAATGCCTTGTCCATTTCTTCGGCAGAGGCAGAGATGTCACATTTCTGTGTAGTGTTGCTAAGAATAGCGTAGTCTGGAACCTTTTCGCCACTCTCGTCTGCTGCAGCTTCATCAGTAGAAACTGTGAAGGTGTTAGTTGGAGATACCTGCACCTCGTATGTCGCATTGATAGGAGCATTGTCGGCTGTATACTTAGGCTGTGACCATGTAAGACCAAGTCCTGTGGAGTGCTCCAGGTCTATAGTGGAATTGGCATATTCTGGAGTGTTCAACGTAAACTCAGTAGGCTGTATAAGCGTAGGGTTAGAGTCGTTGTCATCCGAACATGATGCGAATAAGCTGATGATGCCGAAAAGCAGAGCACCCATCATATATTTATTCTTCATATTGCGTTTACTTTTATAGTTCTATTTTTATACTTTAGTTCTGAACATCATTATATCCGTCGATCTGTGTAAGGTTCTTGTTAGAAAGAATCTCTGAAGATGGGATAGGATATAGATTATTGGTCTTAGCGAATGTAGTACCATTAGTGCTACCACCCTTAAGCTCCCATTTGTATGTAGCCTGAGTTCCACCAAACTGATTGAAACGAATCAAGTCGGTACGGCGCTGACCCTCGCAATAAAGCTCGCGAGAACGCTCGTCAAGAACATCGTTAAGAGTGTAAGAAGCACGCACGGCAGCATGGGCACGATTGCGGAGAGCGTCGATATAACCCTTAGCCTTAGCCGAACCCTCGCCATTGATGTGCATCTCTGCCTCTGCTGCATTGAGGTAAGCCTCAGCTACACGGAAGAGGAAGAAGTCGATGTCGACATTATAGCTGTCGTGAGGAGTACTACCAGTAGTAGAATAGTTGTTATTCCACTTTGGTGTTGCAATACCCTTGACAAACTTATCGTTAGCACCAATCTCCAGAGTACGATCGCCGTCACTGTTGCCTTTACCCCAAAGGATAGCACGGTCATCAACGTTCATAGCACGGATTTCGGAAGCTGACTTGTTTACAACAACTTTTGGATCGGTAAAGAACTTCTCTACGAATTGTGGACGAACACGCATACCTGACCATGTGTTGGCAGTAGTGGCAGCATCCTTACCTACAACTGTACGCATAGTTGCATCCCAAAGAGCTGCAACAAAGAACATCGAGCCACCGTATCCATGAGTCTTTTCTCCATCTTGCAACAAAGGAAGAAGAGCCTCGCAGCTTGAGCCATTCGAGCCATTGTCGCCCATGAAGAGCAAGTCGTATGGCTTGTATCCGTTGGCCTTGGCGTCTGCAGACATCTTGCTGTCATCGAAGAGGGCATATGGTGAGTTGATAACTTTCTCGGCATATTCGAGAGCCTTGTTCCAATAAGGATTGTTCTGACCATCGTTGTTAAGATATGTACCAGCATTGAGGTACAAACGGCTCAAGAGCAACCAGCATGTGCCTTTGTCTATACGGCCATAGTCAGGATCGCTGTCGGTCTCTGGCTTAGCCTCCAACAAGTTTGGCTCAGCTGCGAGCAATTCGTTTTCTACCCAGTTGAACAAGAACTCACGACCCATCTGAAGAAGCTCTGCGCGAGTGTAGCTCTTGCCTTCCTCAAACTTTTCGTTGTAAGCGTGGGCCTGACGTGGTGTCTCTGCTGAAATCTTGTCAATGAATGTCGGGTCTCCAAAGAAGTCGAGCATCAAGAAATAGCTATAGGCACGAAGTACACGCACCTCTGCATACTTGGTTGGCTCTGCCTTGGCAGCGTCGAGACTTAAGAAGTGGTTCTGGTAAGAGATGTTTGACATCAGACGATAGTACAAGTTCTTCAATGTAGCATTACCCGGATCGAACTTATTGTAGGCAACATCTGCGATACCGCCATCCGACCACCAGCAGATAGCTTCGTCGGTAGGTATCTCGTTGAAGTTGAACAGGTTGCGTAGAAGGGTTGACTTACCAGCGTCGTCGATAGTGAAATCGGCATTACCGTCATTGCCTTCCATGATAAGACCTGCGTAGCACTTGCTGTACAAGCCTGTAATGTTTGGAGTACCGTCAACATTCGGATTGATGTTTCCCTTGTCCAAATCAGCCATACAAGAGCTCAAACTTGCTGTAAGCAGAAGAGCTACTGCAGGGGCAATTGTTTTGAATTTATTGAGTTTCATATCGAAATCAGTTTTTTATTGTTAGAAGTTGAGGTTCAGACCGAGCAGGAATGTGCGGCAACGTGGATAGATGCTGTCGTCCTTGCCTGAGTTTATTTCTGGGTCGATACCGCTGTACTTTGTAATAGTGAATACGTTAGAGCATGAAGCGTAGATACGGCCTGACATACCCTTATAGTTGCCACCCTTCAACAGGTTGTTGAAGTTATAGCCCAATGTGATGTTGTCGCACTTCAAGAAGCTGCCGTTCTGTACAAAGTAGTCGGTAAGAGGATAGTTGTAAGAAGTCCAGCCTAAAGCTGCTATATCCTTTGTAGTGTTCTTGTAATATCCCTTAGCGCTGCAAATCTCTTTAGTGTTTATCACACCTTCTGCGTATCCATTGTAGAGATAATTGCCTAAGCTTACACGGAAGTTGCTACCGAGATCCCAGTTCTTGTACGAAACCTTGAAGCTGAAACCACCTGTCCAAGGAGCTACGATATTCTTATAGAAGTATCTGTCGTTCTCGTCGATTGTTCCATCGCCATTGCGGTCTACATAGCAGCCCATGATAGGACGACCGTTCTGGTCGTATACCTGCTGGTATACCAAGAATGAGTTGGCTGGCTTTCCTACCTTATGATAGGTGATAGCCTGATCCTGACCTACCTTCATTCCTGCTTCCATCAAATCACGACCGCCTGCAAGCTCTGTAATCTTGTTCTTGTTGTAGGCAGCGTTGACGCTAAGTTCTACGAACCAATCCTTGGTCTGGATAGGACGACCTGTAACGGCAACCTCAAAACCCTTGTTCTCCAATGTTCCTGCATTCATAAGGAGGGCATTGTCGAAGTTCTGACCTGCAGCAATGGTAGTTGTACTAAGCAAGTCTGTTGTCTTGCGGTAGTAAGCATCAAGGTTTACGGTCAATCTCTGGTTGAACATACCATAGTCGATACCTACGTTCCATGTTGTGGTTGTCTCCCATGTCAGTTCGTCATTGTATGCCAATGGGCGATAGAGCAGACCTGTATTGTCGGGACCGATAGGATAGAGGTGGTGATTGCTTGTACTCTTTGCATAGGTAGCGGTGTAGTACTCTTTACCGGTATCCTGCTGGCCAGTCTTACCCCAACCAAGACGGAACTTGAAATCGCTTACTGCATCAACGTCTCTCAAGAAGCTTTCTTCCTTAACACGCCATGCGAAGGCTGCTGATGGGAAGAAGCCCCAACGGTGTCCGTCGGCAAAGCGGCTTGAACCATCATAACGTGCTGTGAAAGTAAGGAGATAACGGTCAAGCAAAGAATAGTTGGCACGACCATACCAGCTGACGAGGTAAGTCTGACCCTTCCACAGGCTTGTGTCGTAAGACTTGACGGTTCCTGCGAGAGCCTCGCCAGCGTCGTTCTTACCTTCGAAGGTAGAAGGATACATTGACTTGCTCCACTGGTCGCCCCAATACTTCATGTGGCTATATTCATAACCAGCCATGATGTCGAAGTGGTTGGCCTTGTTGAAATCCTTGGTGTACTGAGCGTATGCTGTAGCCAGGAGGTTATACTTCTTCTCCTTGTTTTCGCTATTGCCACCATAATAGAAACCGTATGTAGACTGCGGATTATTGGTGTTGTACTCACCACCGTTGCTGAATTCGCCGGCTAAGTTGGCATGCAAGTGAAGGTCTTCGAAGCCATGAATCTTATAGTCAGCCTCTATGTTGCCCAAGAGAACGTGTGCACTCTTGTAGAAGTTGTAGTTCTCTACCTTTTCTACTGGGTTTGTAGGAGCGTCATCATTGCGATTGTATGGGAATGTTGGGTCGTATGATGTAGTAGGTAGTGCCCACTGCCAATAACCTCCCCAGTTCTTGAATTTCTCGTCGTTGCTCTTTACAGGGCGAGTAGGATCCATGTTGATAGCTGCGCCTACAGCATCCGTTCCACCAGGAACAGTCTTTGAGTAAGAATACTTACCGTTGATGTTGAGGTTGAGGTGCTTGTCGAACAGAGAAGGATTGATGTTGAAGCCTGCAGTAATGCGCTTATAGTCAGAACCTTTCAAGATACCTTCCTGACCGGTGTAGCCCACGCTGACACGATAAGGCATCGACCAAGACTGCTTGTTGATGCCACCAGTAAGGCTGACATTGTGCTCATGGCTAATGCCATTACGATATATTTCGTCCTGCCAGTCGGTATCGAATGTACCTGCTGCATAGTTAGGAGTACCATCCTCGTTGTATTCCTTCCAGCCTAATCCTTGGTAGGCAGAAGAATCTTCGCCATAATAATTCTTGATGAAGTCGACATATTCTTTTGCGTTCATCACATCCAACTTCTTGGCAATAGTGCTTACAGAGACTGTACCATTGTAAGAAACCTGTGGCTTCTGGCCGCTGCGACCCTTCTTTGTTGTGATGATGATGACACCATTAGAACCACGCGAACCATAGATGGCTGTTGCCGAAGCGTCCTTCAATACAGTGAAGCTCTCGATATCGTTAGGATTGACAAGAGACAGAGGGTTGTTCACACCCTTAGTGTCATTGTTATCCATTGGCATACCGTCGATAACGATCAATGGGTTGTTGCTTGCTGTCAAAGAAGCACCACCACGAATACGAATCTGTGCGCCGTCACCAGGAGCACCTGATGCTGAGTTTACGTTTACACCGGCAATCTTACCCTGGATCATGTCCTGAGCCGAAGTAATGATACCATGGTTCTTCTCATCTGGCTTGAGAGCTGTCACCGAACCCGTGAGGTCGTTCTTCTTGGCAACACCATAACCGATGACGACTACCTCGTTAAGTTGTTTGTCATCGCTTGCGAGTGTTACGGTCATGTTGCCAGAAGCCTTTACGGTCTGTGGCGACATACCCAAGAAGGTGAATGTTAGTTCAGTACCAGGAGCTGCATCGATAGAGAAGTTACCGTCAATGTCGGTAATGCCAACTGCTTTACCCTTAACGGTGATGGTAGCGCCCATAACAGGTTCGCCCGAAGCATCTTTTACATGTCCCTTGATGGCATTGTTCTGCGCAAAGGAACTTGTTGCAAGGAGAAGACCACCAGCCAATGCCAGTGTCCTCAGAGGCAATTTTATTCTCAACTGCTTCATTTTTTGCATGTTTTTAGTTATTACTACATTATGTTGTTTTTAATCAATTCTATCTCATCAAAAACATTTTGCCTTTGTAGTGAACAGTTATCGAACTTTCGCTAAGGGTAGAATGGTTTTTTAATAGAGTATGAGGTTTAAGTAATCGACCTTTCGTCTTTCTGCCTGCAAATTTATTGTCTTTATGTTTTGGTTGTATCCATTTTGTACGGAAAACAGTCCTTTTTTTAGTGCAAACGTTTGCACCCTGTTTTTTTATTATTGTGCAATATGGCACTGTTGAATTCGAAAATTATGGCTAATTTTGCAGCGTAACAGAAAACCATGTCAGAAAATTTACCTATAACAATGAAGGATATTGCCCGAGCATTGGGCATTTCCATAGCTACAGTGAGCCGTGCGCTCAACGACAGTCCGCGCATCAGTTCGCTGCAACGCAAGCGTATCCAGGAATATGCCAAAGAGCATAACTTCTATCCAAACGTAATTGGTGAAGCATTGCGCCATAACCGCATCCAGCCTCTTAAGGTGATAGGAGTCATCATTCCCGAGTTTGTACATTATTATTTTGCGTCAGTGCTGTCTGGCATTGAGGAGAAAGCCCGTTCATGTGGCTATCGTGTGATGGTGGCGCAGAGCAATGAACGATATGATAAGGAAGTCGCTATCTGCGACGACTTCTTTAAAAACAAGGTGTGTGGCATCATTGTGTCGCTAGCCAAGGACACCAAGCAGTACGATCATTTCCGCCGGCTTATGGACAATGGAGTTCCTCTCGTGTTTTACGACCGTATATGTACGGGCGTAAATGGGTCGCGAGTGGTAGTGGACGATTATAATGGAGCTTATTCTGCCGTTTCACATTTGATAGAAACCGGATGTAAGCGCATTGCCTTTTATGGCTCGCCTATGAATCTGGAGTTGTCGAATAACCGATACAACGGCTATCATGACGCACTTGTAAAGAATGGACTGAAGGTGGATGAATCTCTTGTCAGATTATGCGACAATCGTATGCAGGCTGAGGCTATCACTCCCGAGATTCTTTCATTGCCAGCCCATGAGCGTCCCGATGCATTCTTTGCCATCAACGACGATACAGCCATAGGCATACTGTATACAGCCAAGCGCATGGGATTTCGTGTTCCCTTGGATATCAGTGTGTGTGGATTTACCAATGGCAACCGTGCTATAGCTTGCGACCCTATGCTCACCACAGTGGAACAACGTGGTGTGACGGTAGGCGAGGAGGCTGCCAAAATACTTATAGGTCAGGTTGAAGGTACGCTGCCACGTAATGAGGTGGTGATGCGAGTGGTGCGCACACGTCTGGTGGTGAGAGACACGACACGTTGAACTCAGGAGCTTGCTCCTGTCGATAGCAGAACTTAAATATAAATTAAAACCAAATAACAATGATTCAAAAACCTAATCTTTCGTTCTGGAAACTCTGGAATTTGAGTTTCGGATTCTTCGGCGTACAGATAGCTTACGCTCTGCAAAGCGCCAACATATCACGTATTTTTGCCACATTGGGAGCCGACCCCCACAATCTTAGCTATTTCTGGATATTGCCTCCGTTGATGGGCATACTGGTGCAACCGATAATTGGAACTTTGAGCGACAAGACATGGTGTCGTTTCGGTCGTCGCATCCCTTATCTTTTTGTAGGTGCCACTGTGGCGGTGCTTGTTATGTGCCTTTTGCCCAATGCGGGTTCGTTCGGTATGGCTGTTGGCACGGCTATGATATTCGGTCTTATCTCGCTTATGTTTCTCGACACAAGCATTAATATGGCAATGCAGCCGTTCAAGATGCTCGTTGGCGACATGGTCAACGAGAAGCAGAAGTCGCTCGCTTATTCAATACAGTCGTTCCTCTGCAATTCGGGTTCGCTTGTAGGCTATATGTTCCCATTCTTGTTCACAGCTCTTGGTATAGCCAACGAAGCTCCTAAGGGCGTTATCCCCGACTCGGTTATCTACTCGTTCTATGTAGGTGCTGCCATACTCATTCTTTGTGTCATCTACACCACATTGAAGGTGAAGGAGTGGAATCCTGAAGAATATGCTCAATATAACGAGGCTGATCTCGAGGCTAATGAGAAGAGTGCAGGCTGGATAACACTCTTGAAGAATGCACCGTCGATGTTCTGGAAGGTAGGACTCGTACAGTTCTTCTGTTGGGCAGCCTTCATGTATATGTGGACTTATACCAACGGCACCATTGCCGAAACCGTATGGCACACTACCGACGTAGCTTCCAGCGGCTATCAGGAGGCAGGCAACTGGGTTGGCGTGCTGTTCTTCTGGCAAGCTATCGGTTCAGTGTGTTGGGCTATGGCACTGCCTAAGTTCAAGAACGAGAAGCTGGCATACGCCTTGAGTCTTGTCATCGGCGGCATAGGTTTCGCTATGGTGCCATTCGTGGACGACAGAAATCTGCTCGTACTTCCATTCTTACTCGTAGGTTGCGCTTGGGCTGCAATGCTCGCCATGCCGTTTGCCTTCGTCACCAACGCCCTTGAGGGCTACAGCCATAAGGGAGCCTATCTTGGACTCTTCAACGGCACTATATGCGTACCGCAGATTGTGGCAGCCATGTGTGGTGGTCACTTACTGAATCTTGTAGGCTCTCATCAGAGCAATATGATGATTGTAGCAGGCGCATTGCTTGTATGTGGTGCAGTGGCTGTAACAGCTATCAGAAGCCCGAAACAGGCGTAGCAAAATGCAAACGTTTGCACGGTTTTATGTGAAGAATGTTCGGTTTTTGCGTTATAGTGTACCATAATTTTTCATAATTTCGCATTATGAAAATCAAGGATAAAATTATCGTACCAACAAACCAATAACCAAAATACACAATGACAATACATTTTCATATAGAATACCGTACAGCATTCGGTGAAGAGTTGTCACTCAACATTATCAAGAATAATGAAGTGAAGGCTTATCGCATGACCACCATTGACGGAGTGCAATGGTGGTGCGACTTTAATTATAGTAAAGCAGACCGTGTACTTGCGTATTATTATAAGGTTCAGGTGGGCGATTCAGTTGAGCGTAGCGAATGGCAGACGGTGAAGCATGTGCTCGACCTTACGTGCGATGCAGCTACCGACTACACCGTCTACGACCGTTGGAATGCAATGCCCGAGGATTCCTACCTCTACAGCAGTGCCTTCACCGATTGTATCAACCATCTGGAGCCGCAGCCCATGCAGTCCACTGCCTATGCCAAGACTCTGCGTCTTACGGTGCGAGCACCGCAGTTGCGTGAGGGTCAACGTCTGGCTGTTGTAGGCACTCAGAAAGCGCTGGGCGAGTGGAATCTTGACAAAGCGCTGCCCATGACGCTTCACAACTATTGTGAGTGGGCGGTCGATATAGATGCATCGTTATTGCATGATGATAGTATAGAGTTTAAATTAGTTGTAGAGAATGGTTCGGGACTGGTGATGATGTGGGAGTGCGGATGCAACCGCATCATCACCATGCCCCAAATCGAGAACGGTCAGACAGTGGTGTACAGTCTTGATCAGGCGTTCTTTGAGATGTGGGATCGAAGATTTGCTGGTACACTTGTACCGGTTTTCTCGCTCCGTAGCAAGACAAGTGCAGGCATAGGCGACTTCGGCGACCTTAAGATGATGATTGACCTTATGGCAAAGACCGGACAGCGTGTGCTGCAACTCCTGCCTATCAACGACACCACCATCACCCACACATGGACCGACTCCTATCCGTATAGCTGTATCAGCGTCTTCGCCATACATCCGCAGTATGCCGATTTGCGCAAGTTGCCGCAGCTGGAAGACGAAGAAGCACGCACAGAGATGGAAGCAGAGCGCCAACGACTCAACGCCCTGCCACAGATAGATTATGAGAAAGCGAACGCATTCAAATCAGAATATTTACAGCGAGTCTTTGCTCAAGAAGGTAAAAGGATTATGAAGAGCGCAGAGTATAAGGCGTTCTTTCAGGAAACACAAAATTGGCTCGTACCATACGCTCAGTATTCATGGCTGAGAGACAAGTATGGTACTGCCGATTTCACACAATGGCAAGACCATAACACATGGAATGAGGACGACCGCGCGATGCTGTCCGATTCTCGTACAAAGGCATATCATGAGGTGGCTTTCTACTATTTCGTACAGTACATACTGTCGTCGCAGATGAAGGAAGCACACGAGTATGCCAAGCAGAAGGGCGTAATACTGAAGGGCGACATCCCTATCGGAGTGAACAGACACAGTTGCGACGTGTGGATGGAACCCAAATACTTCAACCTCAACGGACAGGCTGGAGCACCGCCCGACGATTTCTCCGTGAACGGACAGAACTGGGGATTCCCTACATACAATTGGGACGAGATGCTGAAGGACGGCTGCCAGTGGTGGGCTCGTCGCTTCCAGAATATGTCGCATTTCTTCGATGCCTATCGCATCGACCACGTACTCGGATTCTTCCGCATCTGGGAGATACCTATCGACTGCGTTCACGGTCTGACCGGACAGTTCGCTCCGTCGCAGGCAATGAGCCGTGAGGAGATAATGCAGTATGGACTGAACTTCCAGGAGGAGCGATTCACCGAGCCGTTTATTACCGATTGGGTGCTTGACCGCGTGTTCCATGAGCGTGCCGACGAGGTGCGTCGCAACTATCTCGAACGCATCGACGACGAGCGCTACCGCATGAAACCCGAAGTAGACACACAACGCAAGATAGAGGCACGTTTCGCAAGCGTAACCCGTCAGGAAGACCTTTGGCTTCGCGACGGATTGTATTCGCTTGTTAGCGATGTGCTCTTCGTGCGCGACCGCAACCGTGCCGACATGTTCCATCCGCGCATTTCAGCCCAGCTCGACTTCATTTACGAGTCGCTCTACGACAACGACAAGCAAGCCTTCAACCGCCTTTACAACGATTATTACTATCGTCGCAACAACCAGTTCTGGTATCGTGAGGCAATGAAGAAGCTGCCCAAGCTCGTGCAGGCAACCCGTATGCTCGTGTGTGCCGAAGACCTTGGCATGGTGCCCGATTGCGTGCCATGGGTGATGAACGAACTGAAAATATTCAGCCTTGAGCTGCAGAGCATGCCCAAGACAACAACAACACGTTTCGGACACCTCAGCCAGAACCCTTACCGTTCGGTATGTACCATATCCAGCCACGACATGCCTACGCTGCGACAGTGGTGGGACGAGAACTACGAACGCACGCAAGACTATTACAACTCGATGCTCCATCGTCAGGGACTGGCACCTCATCCGCTGCCAGGATGGCTTGCCAAGGACATCATTGCACGTCATCTCGACTCGCCGTCGATGCTCTGCGTATTGAGCGTTCAGGACTGGCTCGCCATGTACGACCGTCTTCGTCTGCCCGATGCCGATGCCGAGCGCATCAACATACCTGCCAATCCCAAGCACTACTGGCGCTATCGTATGCACCTGAACATTGAGGATCTTATGGCAAACGGTGAGTTTATCGACGACATTAGTACGCTCATCGGTCAGGCTGGCAGGAACTTCGGTTATTCAAGTAGATGAAAATGATGTCTGAAAGCACAGACAAGATTAACCTAAAAACAAATATATAAATGCTGAAGAAATATATGATGCTGGCTGCGCTGTTGCCTATGATGGCAGCAGCCCAGACCGTAAAGTCGCCCAACGGCAATGTGGCGCTTACCTTCTCGCTCTCAGACAAGGGACAGCCTACATACGAGATGTCGTACAAGGGTAAGGCTGTGTGTAAGCCTTCTCATCTCGGATTGGAGCTGGCTAAGGACAAGCACGCATCAAAGGGAATGGACGAGACCGACCTTATGGACGGTTTCACAGAGACAGGCAGCAAGACATCGACCTTCGATGAAACCTGGAAGCCTGTATGGGGCGAGACTTCTACCATCCGCAACAACTACAACGAGATGGAGGTAAACCTTACTCAGAAGTCTTCAAAGCGTAACATCACCATCCGTTTCCGTGTTTACGACTACGGTATGGGACTTCGCTATGAGTTCCCGCAGCAGCAGACGCTCAACTATTTCGTGATAAAGGAGGAGCACACACAGTTTGCTATGGCAGGCAATCATACTGCCTACTGGATTCCGGGCGACTACGACACGCAGGAGTATGAGTACAACATCACTCCGCTTACGGGCATACGTGAAGTGATAGCCAAGAACCGTGAGGCTTACAAGAGCAACTCGTCTACAACAGTATTCTCAGATACCGGTGTGCAGACTTCGCTGCAATTGAAGACCAACGACGGCCTGTACATCAACATACACGAAGCCGCTTGCTTGGATTATCCGACAATGCACCTCAACCTCGACGAAAAGACTTTGACCTTCGAGTCATGGCTTACGCCCGATGCCGTGGGCCGTAAGGGATTCATACAGACACCGTTCAACACGCCTTGGCGAACAGTAATGGTGAGCGATGATGCCCGCGACATGCTCTCGTGCAAGCTTACGCTCAATCTTAACGAGCCTTGCAAGATAGAGGATACTTCGTGGATTCATCCTACAAAGTATTGCGGTGTGTGGTGGAACATGATTGTCGGCACCAAGACATGGAGCTATACCAACGACCTTCCGTCGGTTCGTCTCGGTGTGACCGACTACAGTAAGTGCAAGCCCAACGGCACACATGGTGCAACAAACGATGAGGTGAAGCGCTATATCGACTTCGCTGCAAAGAACGGTTTGCAGCAAGTTCTGGTAGAAGGATGGAACGAAGGATGGGAAGACTGGTTCGGACACCAGAAGCTCGATGTCTTCGACTTCGTGTCGCCTTATCCCGACTTCGACATAAAGATGCTCAACGACTATGCCCATTCTAAGGGCGTTAAGCTGATGATGCACCACGAGACATCTTCTGCAGCACTCAATTACGAGCGCCACTTGGAGGATGCTTTCCGCTTGATGAACAAGTATGGTTATGATGCCGTTAAGACCGGATACGTCGGCGACATCATTCCGCGAGGCGAATATCACTACAGCCAGCTGATGAACAATCACTATCAGCGTGTCATTGAGACTGCCGCAAAGCACCACATCATGGTGAATGCTCACGAGGCAACACGTCCTACGGGCATCTGCCGCACATGGCCTAACCTCGTAGGCAACGAGAGTGCACGCGGTACGGAGTATGAGGCATTCGGCGGAAACGTAGCTTACCATACCGTGATGCTTCCGTTCACCCGTCTGCAGGGTGGTCCGATGGACTACACACCGGGCATCTTCGAGACACGTCTCTCCGAGTGGAGCCAGAACAAGAGCTTCGTTCACACCACACTCTGCGGTCAGCTCTCGCTCTATCTGGTCATGTACAGTCCGCTTCAGATGGCTGCCGACCTGCCCGAACACTACGAGAAGTATGACGACGCATTCCAGTTCATTCGCGACGTGGCTTGCGATTGGGACGACTCGAAGTATCTGGAGGCAGAGCCTGCCAAATACATCACCGTGGCACGCAAGGCAAAGGGTACTGACAACTGGTTTGTAGGAGGCAAGACAGGCGAAGAGGCTCGCACCGCTACAGTGCGTCTCGACTTCCTCGATAAGGGCCGCAAGTACGACTGCGCTATCTATCAGGACGCCAAGGATGCCGACTACGAGCACAATCCTAAGGCTTATCAGATTCTGCACAAGACCGTCAAGAAGGGCGATGTGCTGAAGATTAAGGAGGCACGCGGTGGCGGTTTCGCTGTGTCGCTCATTGCTAAATAATAACAATACACTACGCTACTGACATGAACAGAAATTATTTGTTTACGGCATTTTTTGCCGCAATGCTTACATTGAATGCCAATGCTCAGGGGCGCTTTAATGAGATGGAATACGGCAAGACACAAACCGTATTCCATCTCAACGCGTCTTCTACCCCCAAGCTCCGCCTGTACAAGAGCGGACAGGGAGGCAAACCCGTCAAGACCGTTAAGATGCGGGCTATAGGCAACGACCGTTGGGAAGCCACAGTCAAGGGCAATCTTGCCGGCATGTTCTACACCTTCGACATCGGCAAGGGCGAGTGTCCTGGCACGTTTGCCAAAGCTGTAGGCGTAAACGGTAACCGTGGAGCCATACTGAACATGGCTGACACCAATCCAGAAGGATGGGCTGACGACCGTCGTCCAGCTCTTGCTTCGCCTGCCGACCAGGTTATCTACGAGCTTCACATGCGCGACTTCTCTATCAGTCCCACTTCAGGCATGCAGCACAAGGGCAAGTATCTGGCTCTTACAGAACCTCGCGCCATAGCCTATCTGAAGAGTCTCGGCATCAACGCCATCCATTTCCAGCCTCTATTCGACTATGCTTCTGTAGACGAGACGCAACTGCACCGCCCACAGTTCAACTGGGGCTACGACCCGAAAAACTATAATGTGCCCGAAGGAAGCTACTCGACTGACCCATACACACCGGCAGTGCGCATACGTGAGTTCAAGACTATGGTGCAGGCATTGCACAAGGCAGGCATCCGCGTAATCTTCGATGCTGTTTATAATCATACGTTCGACATCGAAGGCAGCAACTTCCAGCGCACTTATCCCGACTATTACTATCGCAAGACAGCCGACGGACGTTATTCGGACGGTTCAGGTTGTGGCAACGAGACGGCATCGGAGCGTCCGCTGATGCGCGAGTTTATGATTGAGAGCGTGAAGTACTGGATCAACGAATTCCACATTGACGGATTCCGATTCGACCTTATGGGCGTTCACGACATCGAAACTATGAACCAGATACGTGCCGCTGTCGACGCAATAGACCCTTCTATTTATATATATGGTGAGGGATGGAGTGCCGGAACGTGTGCCTATCCGCAGGAGAAGCTTGCCATGAAGGCTTCAACCTACAAGCTTAACGGCATCGGAGCGTTCAGCGACGACATGCGCGACGCTCTTCGCGGTCCGTTCTCCGACGACACCAAGGGAGCTTTTCTTGCCGGAATAAAGGGCGAGGAGGAGAGTCTGAAGTTCGGAATAGTTGGTGGCATAGCCCATAATCAGGTTGACATGACTCGTGTCAACTACGATAAGAAGCCTTGGACCAACGAGCCAACGCAGCAGATAAGCTATGTAAGCTGTCACGACGACATGTGTCTGGTAGACAGATTGAAGGCGAGCGTGTCCGGACTGAAAGATATGACACGCAGCCAAGCCGAACGACAGGCAGAACTGATACGCCTCGACCTGCTTGCACAGACGGCTGTGTTCACGTCGCAGGGCGTGCCCTTCATGCTGGCAGGCGAGGAAATGCTGCGCGACAAGAAAGGCGTGCACAACAGTTTTTCGTCCCCCGACAGCATCAACGAGTTCAACTGGGACAATCTGAAGCAGTATCCTCAGGTGTTTGAGTATTATCGTGGTTTGATACATCTCCGCAATAATCATCCCGCATTCCGTCTTGGCAAGGCAGAAGCCGTGAGAGAGCATCTGGAGTTTATAGCCACCGACGATTGTCTTGTAGCTTTCCGATTGAAGAACCTTGAAGGTATCGACTCGTGGAAAGACATCATCGTGGTGCTCAATGCCAATAAGGAGGCGAAGACAATAGCCATACCCGAAGGTGAATACACCGTAGCTTGCTGCAACGGAGTGATAAACGAGCAGGGCATCGGACTCTCGTTCAATGCCAGTGAGGCTAAAGTCAATGCGCAGTCGGCATTGATACTTTATCAGAAGTAGAACTAATTAATTTATCTAAAAACCTAAATCAGATAATGAAGAAAAAACTTGTATCGTTAATGATGCTTATGAGTGCTATGAGCTTGAACGCTGCGGTGACAGTCGACCGTATCGAACCTACCAACTGGTATGTAGGCATGAAGGATGCCTCGCTGCAACTTATGGTGTATGGCAAGGATGTGCGCAATGCCGATGTGGAGGTGAATTATCCCGGAGTGCGTATCGATTCTATAGCCCGACTCGACTCGCCCAACTATCTGTTGGTATACCTCAACCTTGAAGGTGCCAAGGCTGGCGAGATGACAATGAGTTTCAAGCAGGGCAAGCAGACCAAGAAGGTGAAGTATCTGCTGAAAGACCGCGCTATGGCGGGCGACAAACGCATTGGCTTCAGCAACGAAGACGTGCTGTATATGCTCATGCCCGACCGCTTTGCCAACGGCAATGTGAAGAACGACGCTTTCAAAACTATGCGCGACAAGACTTGCGACCGCACTGCCCCAAGTTTGCGTCACGGTGGTGACCTTGAAGGTATTCGCCAGCACCTCGACTACTTCAACGAGCTTGGAGTAACGGCGCTGTGGTTTACACCGGTTCTTGAGAACGACAGTCCGAGCAATGGCGTGAACTCAACCTATCACGGCTATGCCACTACCGACTACTATCGTGTAGACCCACGTTTCGGAACCAACGACGAGTATAAGCGTCTTGTAGACGAGGCTCACAGCAAAGGTCTGAAGGTGGTTATGGACATGATTTTCAATCATTGCGGTTTCGACCATCCATGGGTAGCCGACATGCCCTCGAAGGACTGGTTTAACGCTCCCGAATGGCTCTCGCCCGAATATCAGACAGCCGAGCATCAGAAGAAACTGGACACCATGGACGGCGATGCCAAGGTCAACGACAAGTATCTGCAGACCAGCTATAAGCTTACACCGGTGCTCGATCCGTATGCAAGCAAGGTAGATTTGCGTGAAACAGTAGACGGATGGTTCGTGCCTACAATGCCCGACCTCAACCAGCGCAACCCTCACGTGATGAAGTATCTGATTCAGAACAGCGAATGGTGGATAGAGACAGTCGGCATAGACGGCATCCGTATGGATACATATCCGTATGCCGACCGCGACGGAATGGCACTGTGGATGAAGACACTCGACAAGGAATATCCCAACTTCAACACAGTTGGTGAGACATGGGTGACCGAACCTGCCTATACGGCAGCATGGCAGAAGGACAGTAAACTGTCGGACAAGAACAGCTATCTGAAGACTGTCATGGACTTCGCCTTCTTCGACCGTATCAATCAGGCTAAGCATGAGGAGACCGATGATTGGTGGAACGGAATGAACCGCATATACAATGTGCTGTGCTACGACTACCTTTATCCCAACCCGAAGAGCGTAATGGCTTTCGTGGAGAACCACGACACCGACCGATTCTTAGGAGAAGGCAAGGATACTCTGGCTCTTAAGCAGGCGTTGGCGCTGCTGCTGACCATCAACCGCACTCCGCAGCTATACTACGGAACTGAGGTGTTGATGAACGGAACCAAGAGCGTTACTGACGGCAACGTGCGTAAGGACTTTCCTGGAGGTTGGGCTGACGACAAGCAGAACGCCTTCACGGCAGAAGGACGTACCAAGGCGCAGAACGATATGTTCAGCTGGACAAGCCGACTGCTGCATTGGCGTCAGGGCAACGAGGTGATTACAAAGGGCACACAGACCCAGTTCTGCTCACATAAGGGCATTTACGTCGTCGCACGCCAGTATAACGGCAAGAGTGTAATGACCGTTATCAACGGAAAGAACGAGGCTGCCGAACTCGATGTGAAGCGTTATGCCGAGATAATAGGCGATGCCCAAAAGGCTGTTGACGTTACAACCGGTCGCAATGTCGTAATCAGTCATAACGTAAAAATGCGTCCGCGCCAGACCATGGTATTGGAGTTTTGATGTACAATATTTGCATTTCTAACGCTCAATACTGCGAGTTGAACGCACAAGAAGATCTTTAGCTCGAAATTCTCGAGTTTTGAGCGTGCAGAACTTAATTCGTTTATAACCAGAATGTTATAACTATGACGGGGCAAGGTGAGCAAAAAGCGAAACCTTAAAAGGACTCCTTTTTTTTGCAAAAGGACAACTATTGCCCTCCAATAGTACTCCCGTTGCATACCATTTAGGGCTTCTTTGCCTTCCAAAAGGACTACATTTGGAAGGCAAGGAAGCCCTAAATGGTATGTAGAGGGGTCACCTACCCCTCAAAAACTATAAAAAACCGTTTCAGAAATCTCTAGAATCGATTTTTTATTTGTAACACTTTTTTACTGCCTGTACGATATTTGCATTGTCCTTTTTAACGATTCTTATCGTACATAAATATCGCTACTCGTAAGCGTATCTACTAGCATCGCGGATACGCTTACAAAGCTCGCTTAATTTGCAGAAAAGAAGTCCCGTGCAAATTTTATTATCGGTTAGCCTGCTTGTTCTGCTTAATCCCAAATCGGTCATTAGGATTTCTCTGTGTCGTACGGCAAAGAGAAATCCTTTAATTTTTCCCATATAGATAA
>NZ_JADYTS010000041.1 GCF_021531355.1 Leyella stercorea
TACTTTTTCTATAAAACGAAAAATGAGCCATGTTAGTACTTATATATAAAAATAATTTAGATCACTTACTTATTTTGTGTAAATACACATTATTAACGACTACAAAGTTGTTCTTATTCCGAGTGCAAAGTTACGATGACTATTTCAAACCATTATTAAACGATGTACTTTATGACTCATTCCGCCAACGGGTATTTTCCCTAAAAATACGTCTTCACAGCAAACAAGAACTGCTCGATAAAGATTTTCTTGAAAGCAGCGATGTTATTCTGTTCGTAGAACATGAGCATAGCCTTCTTATAGTCGATGGAGTCAACGGTTCGGAAAGAAATCGGGCAATATCCATTTGCTATTAAGATAGCATTGCTTGTGATTCTTGCAGTCCGCTTGTTCCCATCCACAAAAGCTTGAATATACGATAATAGCACTAATGTCAAGAGGGCGATAATTGGTTCCCGTGATACCAACACGACGATGACGGATATTTCTATCAACTTCCAACTCCTTTGTCAGGATAGAATGAATATCCTCTATTCGGTGCACAGACAGTTCTTTCAAATAATCTGGTACGTCAAGCACAAAATCAAGTGCATCCTTATGGTTAAGCAACATGATAGCTTCTTCTTTTGTCTTCCCGGAAGCCGTCTGCTTATCTTTTCATTGTGCTATCACTGGGAGCTTTCGTAAGCCCAGCCATAATCTCTGCCCTATTTGCCAAGGGATGATAATGTAAAAACTGTAATATTTCTATATCTATTGTCATATTCTTTATTTATTAATCGGCTCAAATTTACTCATTTTTTGCCAATAATCGGGTTTTGTTTGAGCCGATTTTGCGTATATTTAACGGACTTTTGAACCGATTCGATAAAAACATCTTGGAGAATAGACGAAACGGGAAAGATAAAACCAAACTACTAAAACTTCACTATGGCGGCTCTTGTCATGCAGGTGAATGGTTTCCAATTTCAGGGCAAGGTGTATATTGCTTTGGATGAAGGCTCTGATTACTACCGTATCTATGGAGAAAAGGATGGAACGACTAAAGAATATCATCATGATATTGCTTTTGATGAACTTGGCGATGTACTTGACTTAATGATAGAGACTGGAGGTATGACCAAGGAAGAATACCAAGCAAAGGTAAAGGACTTTGTTTGTAACATCTTGAAAATCAATATTGCTACATGAAGATACAACTTTCAGAGTCATATTTGACTTATAGGCATTTGAATAATTATGGTAAGATAGTGGTCATGATGTAGTATTATCCCCCTTTCATAAGGGCAATTCATAAACATAATACAAAGGCAATGAGATGATAAACAGAAAACATTTGCAGGACTTTTTTATTATAATCCTGGCGTGCCCTTCAAAAAGAGATTCAGGCTTTGCTCTTGCAATAGAGCTGGATGATAAGGGAAAAGGATTGGTGGATTGAAAGGAAGTGTGAAAAAGCCAAAGGGCTGGACTCCAAATATGGAATCCAGCCCTTTAACGCTTTTCATTATCTGTTTCTATAGCAGACGATGGTGTCAGTCATCGCCCCAATTATTGTTGTTCGATTCTCCCCACAAGTATTCGTCCTTGGTTTGGCTCTCGTCGACTACACCAAAGTTGCCGATACATTCTCCATCGGTACTTCCTTGGTATACGCTCGCCGTTACGAGGCCTCCGCTACAGAGAGCCTCGAGCTGTATCACATTTATTTCTGGAGTTATATATTTCTTCTTCATTTTGCGTAACTGTTATTTTGGGTTTATCTGATAATTATCTTCTTTCCGTTCACTACATACATTCCCTTAGGCAATCCCTCCAGACTGCAACTGCGGCGCACCATCTGTCCGTACATGTTGAAAACGCCCTCTATGCCGCGCTTATATGATGTGCGGTCCGTGCTGCCGTGTATGTCGTCGATGCCTGTAGTGCTGTCTGCCACTCCGTCGATGAACAGCGATACTTGGCTCGGTTTTACTTCGGCAGAAGTATTGCCCGCCAGCTCAAACCAGCAGCGGAACGCCTTCAGTCCGTATGAATACGGATTGCCGTCGGCCATATCGCCGTGCGGCACCTGTATCAGTTTTCCCTTATACATGAAGTAGTCGCCGTTGAGGTCGTCTCTGCCCTCGATAATCTTGCCATTGTCGTATGTCTTCGCCATAGTGCCTTTGCAGGTCATCGTGCCATGATTGCCGCCGGTGGCAGAGAAGGTTGTTGTTGACTCCCAATTGGTGGTGTTTACATAATTCTTCAGCTTATCCCTGTCGAGCGACACCATCGTGATGTCGTAGTGGTCGGCTTTCAAAGTCTTCGTCAGTCGGTTGTCTTCTTTGGAAGACGGTTTGTAGTCGGTGCCAAGCCATTCGCTGTTGTCCTCGCCTGCTGATGTATAGAATCGGTCTACGGTGTAGGGTGCCGACTTCACCTGTGTATATGGTGGGTACACGATATATGGCTCGAATGCTGTTACCATCACGTCATCGTCGTTCTTTGGCTCCACGGTCACGAACTGCACGCTGTTTTCCGTCAGTTTGGCAAGCTTTGCCACCTTCACTGCATCTCCGAACGTGCGTTTCATCTGTCCCCATGTCAGGTCTACGGGCAGAATGAGCGAGTTCCACTTATTGTCGTTCAGCTTGCGGTTCAGATGCAGCACGCTGTTCTTGTATTCGTCAGCAGCCTCGGTCAGATAGAGCAGGTCGGTAGATTCCTCGTCGAGAATCAGCTCCGGGTTGCGTCGCGGTCCGGCATAAAGCAGCTTGAATTCGTCCACGGCGGTCAGCTCGTTGTCGGCTACATCCGGCTTTCCGTCGGGTGTAGGATCTACGTAGAAGCCTATGCGGAGCGTAACAGGATTCTTGTCTGATATTTTGTTCCCATCCAGGGCTTTGTCGAGACATATCTGTACCTGGTTCTCATACTCTCCCTCGAAGAAGGCATGTCCGATACCGGCTCCTTCGTAGTTCTTGCCATTGTGTGTTTGGGCAAGCTGATAGGCATCAGCCTGACTTATACCGTCGAGGGATGCTGTTGAGTATATCTCTTTAATCGGATTGTTGTTGGCATCGAGCACTGTAATGAACAGGTTTGCAAGCGGTTTGCCGTTCTGCTTGATGTTCTCCGAGCTGTTCGATGTGCTGAATCCGTTGCATCGCAGCAGGTACCATCCTCCCTTGTGTACCTGCACGTCCTGATAGAATGTGAAGCCGCGCAAGCCTTTGGTGTAGCAGTAGAAATACTGGCCGTAGTCGCGCTGATGAGCTTCTGTATAGTTTTTCCAGCTATTGGGACCTGTACTCTGTAGCTTGTCATGCGTCTTATACATATTTTCGTCTCCAAAGCGCATATAGCTTTCCCAGTCTGTTGGCAATTTATTATCTTTACCTGTGATGACCCATTTTAGAGCGTCCGCATCATTTGCTCTGAAATCTGGACATGCAATAAGGAAAGAAGCATCAACAACCGATTTCATATTTGCAGGAGCTATGTTGAAGAGTTCGTGATACTCAGTCTTTGTAATCACCTTCCATTCCTGGTTATTGTATTCCGGGGTGCCCTCCGTGGCTATGTTTGCCTGAGAATCGCAAAGTTTGTCCTCGTTGTTAGGATAAGCCGTGAGATAACCTAATGTTGATGTATTGCCGATTCTGACGAGATATACCTTGTTCGTTTCTGAATAGCCATTGGCTTTAACAAATCTGATAACGCTTCTATCTACAACACCTTGGTCCATAAACACCTGGTTATGTTTTGTGTCGATTCCCAAATATGCCCGATTTATAGAACCTTTAACCTTGCTCTCCAGACGATATGTTCCTTCTGAACCGCTAATCAAATTCATATAAATGGGATATGGCGTAACATCCAATGAGGCATGAGTACCCCACATACCGCCAACGCTCAGAAACTTTTTCGCCCCGATGTTATACAGACACACAATCTTATCTCCGTCGGTTTCAGCCGTTCCATTGCTTGTACAAATTGCTGACGAAGGATCAACGCCAGAAAGGTCGTCAACCCCTCCAATAACCGTTTCTTCTGTTCCGTTGTCTTCCGTCGCTTTATTTTGTGCCGAGGCTACAGTAGCATTTGCAGCCATCAGCACTGCGGCTAAAGCAACTGCCGCAATGCTTCCTTTTGTTTTGGCAAAAGAAAGCAGATAACTTTTACCCTTCATAATTTATTAATCTCTATTGTTGATTTTTTTTCTAAAAATACTTATTCATTCAAATGTGTCAATTGTGACACCTATGCTGTCATCCTGATATAAAATGTCTGCAAAGATATGAAAAAAAATATTTATGATAAAATTCCCCCCCCTTGTCATTATTATTTATGATTTATTAATAAAAATGAATGTATATGCTGCCAGATATCGTACAGACAAATACCACGGCGTAGCTCCTTGGTTGATAGTCAGAACGCGATAATTTGCATTGTCATGTGACATGGCATTAACTTTATATTTGAGAATAAGGGTTGTTAGTGTTCTAACAACCCTTGTTCGTATTCTATACAATCCATCATCAAAACGTCGTAATTAATTATAACACAGCAAAATACTCGTTAACGTGTAATATCAACAAAGGTTTTAGATGCTCTACAATGCGATAATGTGTACAATTATCATTAAATCCAATGATTTTCTTGCGACAATTTAAATATTATACCTTTTTGAACTATAAATGTCCATTATGAATACCAAACATATATTATTAGGTGTTATAGCTTCAGTAGCTATGGTATCAGGATTCACTTCCTGCGACGACTACCTCAACACCGACAAGTACTTCTACAACCAGACGAGCCTGGACTCAGTGTTCCAGCGCAAGAGTCTGTTGATGCAGTATCTCAATTCTGCCTCAAGCTACATACCTGCTGACGACCAGCTTTGGACCAACTCTTACAATCGACAAGTATTCGGGCTACTTTGACAACTGGGCCAACTACTACAAGGGTATCCGTCAGGCATACATGATATTGGAAAATATGAATAAGTGCCGTGACCTGAGCGAGACGGAGCGTCGCGACGTGGCAGGCCAGTGCAATTTCCTCTTGGCCCACTACTATTACTGTCTGGTACGCCAGTATGGTCCGGTGCCATTGATTCCAAGCACCATCCCCTCAAATGCAAGTGTGGATGCCATGTCTTATCCACGTGCCACTTACGATGAATGCATCGACTTCATCAGCAAGCGATACGAAAAGGCAGCCAGCCCTTGGTTCAACGGCAACAAGTACTATGTCGACTTCAAGCGCAGATTGGATGGCGTCAACTACTTCAATCAGGAGTATGACGCACAGAAGTGGGGCAAGGCAGCAGCAGTGTGCAAGCGCATCACCGATGGTGGCGGAACCTACGACCCAAGCACTAAGGTCTTCAAGTTCTGGTATACCAACACCGACGGCAACAAGACATACCGTACAGAGGCAACACTGACCAAGTCAAAATAAACACACACTCAGCAAAAGTCTGAAAACAAAGAAAACGCCGGAGCAAGTCATTCACGACTTGCCCCGGCGTTTTCTTTTTATGCATTTTCTTTATTTCGCTCTTCCGATTAGTCTTCCATCAGTTTGCGATAGCGTCCCTTCTTGATTTCCTCGTTGCCCATACGGCGAGCCTTGTTGATTTCGTAGTCAGAGTAGCTACCCTCGAAGTAGAACACTTCACCATTGCCCTCAAAGGCGAGGATGTGCGTACAGATACGGTCGAGGAACCAACGGTCGTGGCTGATTACTACGGCACAACCGGCAAAGTTCTCCAGACCTTCCTCCAGTGCGCGCAGTGTGTTCACGTCGATATCGTTGGTAGGCTCGTCGAGCAACAGCACGTTGCCCTCCTGCTTCAGTGCAAGTGCCAGCTGCAAGCGGTTGCGCTCACCACCCGAAAGCGTGCCACAAAGCTTGCTCTGGTCGGTACCCGAGAAGTTGAAGCGTGAGATATAGGCGCGAGCGTTTACGTCTCTGCCACCCATACGTATTGTCTCATTGCCCTGCGATACCGTTTCGTAAACCGATTTTTCAGGGTCAATATCCTTATGCTGCTGGTCTACGTAGGCAAGCTTCACGGTCTCGCCCACCTCGAATGTACCACCGTCGGCATGCTCCAGTCCCATAATGAGTCGGAAGAGAGTAGTCTTACCGGCACCGTTAGGACCGATAACACCCACGATACCGTTAGGCGGCAGCATGAAGTTGAGGTCGTTGAAGAGCACCTTGTCGCCAAAAGCCTTCTTCACATGTTGTGCCTCTATAACCTTGTTGCCCAATCGCGGACCGTTCGGTATGAAAATCTCGAGCTTCTCCTCGCGCTCCTTCTGCTCCTCGCCGAGCATCTTCTCGTAAGCGTTAAGACGGGCCTTACCCTTAGCCTGACGTGCCTTCGGAGCCATGTGTGCCCACTCCAACTCACGCTCCAGAGCCTTGCGACGCTTTGAAGCCTGCTTCTCCTCCTGCATCATACGCTTGGTCTTCTGGTCGAGCCATGAAGAGTAGTTGCCATGCCATGGAATACCCTCGCCACGGTCGAGCTCCAATATCCATTCGCTCACATCGTCGAGGAAGTAGCGGTCGTGCGTTACGGCAATCACCGTACCCTCATATTGCTGCAAATGCTGCTCCAGCCAGTCGATACTTTCGGCATCAAGGTGGTTGGTAGGCTCGTCGAGAAGCAATACGTCGGGCTTCTGCAGCAGCAGTCGGCAGAGTGCCACACGACGGCGTTCGCCACCTGAAAGGTTAGTAACGGGAAGGTCACCCTTAGGACAACGCAATGCAGCCATAGCACGGTCGAGCTTAGAGTCCATGTTCCATGCATCAGTGGCATCAATAATATCCTGCACCTCCGAGAGGCGTGCCATCAGCTTGTCCATCTTGTCGGCGTCAGAGTAATACTCCTCCAATGCAAACTTAGCGTTTATGTCCTCATACTCGGCAAGTGCATCATACACCTTCTGCACACCCTCCATAACATTCTCCTTTACGGTCTTCGCTTCGTTGAGCGGTGGGTCCTGCGGCAAATAACCCACAGTATAGCCAGGGCTCCATACCACTTCGCCCTGTGTTGGCTGTTCCAGTCCGGCGATGATTTTCATCAGCGTTGACTTACCAGCGCCGTTCAAACCGATGATTCCGATTTTTGCGCCATAGAAGAAGGACAGATAGATGTCCTTCAAAATCTGTTTGCGGTTTTGTGGGATAATCTTCGATACTCCCACCATTGAAAAGATAATCTTCTTGTCGTCTACTGTTGCCATATGTTGATAGTTGAAATTACTTAGGTTGCGCAAAGATAAGAAAAATATGGGACATTAACCGCCTAAATGCTAAAATCCAAACATATAATCTTTAGTTTTTAGCAAAAATCCAAACATATAATACTAGTATTTTTGCTAAAATCCAAAGAAATAGGTTGTCATTCCACATTGGGTTCTGCTGCCATTGATCTTTCTTCCTCTGGTATTTCATAGCGTCGCACGCTATGGTCTTTAAGATATATACGGTTGAGAGTGAACGCCAAACCTTCCAAGGTCTTTGCTCTTACAGCCGGCTTCAACTGACATTCCCACACCGTGATGCAATGCCATCCCATAGATGCAAGCTTGTGCTGTTCAGCCAAGTCACGAGCCTTATTGCGCTCTATCTTTGCTTTCCAAAAATCTGTGTTAGTCTTTGGCAACACATAATACTTGCAGTCCTCGTGCCCATGCCAAAAACAACCGTTTACAAAGATTACCGAACGATACTTACGCAGCACAATGTCAGGATGACCAGGCAGACGAGGATGATTCAGCCGATAGCGAAACCCTCGGCCGAACAGGTACTTCCTCACCAGAATCTCCGGCTTGGTACCCTTCCCTCGTATCGATGCCATACAACGATGGCGTTGCTCCTTGGTCAGTTTGTCCATAATTTTGCGATGTGCTGCCTATCTTATGCAAAGATAGAAAAACATATCGATAAGTCGTGGATATATATTGATTTTTGGTAGATTTCCACGGGAAATCGCAACTTTTTCGGGTTTCTGCTCTCAAAATACGTAGGAAGTTTTTTTAGAAATCAGTAATTGTCTGTGTAATAACGACACGAAAACAGCAAAAAAGTTGTATCTTTGCCAGCATATTCTGCAATTTCTATTACATTTTGCAGACGTAACATTGATAACGGAGTGAAAACTCATGTGTATGAGGAACACATAACATAAAAGATTATTGGCTTATGAGCAAACAGAACATTGCCCTCATCACGGGCATTACCGGTCAGGATGGCTCTTATCTGGCAGAATTGCTGCTGGACAAAGGTTATGACGTGCACGGCATAATACGCCGTTCATCGGTAGATTATCGTGAGCGTATTGCCCACCTTGAAGGCAAACCGCATTTTCATTTGCATTATGCCGACCTCGGCGACTCCATGTCTATCGTGGGAGTTGTGTCGGAGGTGCGTCCTACAGAGATATACAACCTTGCTGCACAGAGTCATGTGCAGGTGAGTTTCGACTCGCCTGAATATACTGCCAATGTGGATGCCGTTGGTGTGCTGCGCATCATCGAGGCTGTACGCAAGGTGGGACTGGCATACACCTGCAAGATTTACCAAGCCTCTACATCCGAACTGTATGGCAAGGTGGAGGAAGTGCCGCAGAACGAGAACACTCCTTTCCATCCTTTCAGCCCTTATGCTGTCGCCAAACAGTATGGCTACTGGATTATACGAGAGTATCGTGATGCCTACAACATGTTCTGCTGCAACGGCATTCTATTCAACCACGAGAGCGAACGTCGTGGTGAGACCTTCGTGACACGTAAGATTACGCTTGCTGCAGCACGCATAGCACAGGGCCTGCAAGACAAGCTTTATCTTGGCAATCTCGATTCGTTGCGCGACTGGGGCTACGCCAAGGACTACGTAGAATGTATGTGGCTCATTCTGCAGGCTCCAAAACCCGACGACTTTGTCATTGCCACCGGCGTTCAGCACAGCGTTCGTGAGTTTGCACAACTTGCCTTCCACTACGTTGGCATCGAACTGAAATGGGAGGGCAAGGAAGAGAACGAGAAAGGCATCTGCGTAAGCGGACCGGAGATTCTCGTAGGCAAAACTATCGTAGAGGTGTCGCCCGACTTCTATCGTCCTACTGATGTGGTAAATCTTTGGGGCGACCCTACCAAGGCGAGGGCAAAACTGGGTTGGAATCCTAACGCCACATCATTCGAACAACTCGTCAAGATTATGGTAGACCACGACATGGCAAAGGTTGCATCCGAAGGTGCCGCCGCAAAAGTACGAATGAACCTTGCAGAGTATCTGGAAAAAGGAATTGTGAAATAAACATGCTTAACAAACACAGCAAGATATACATAGCCGGACACCACGGACTTGTGGGTTCGGCAATCTGGAACAACCTTAAGGCTCGCGGCTACAACAATCTTGTAGGGCGCAGCCATAAGGAGTTGGACCTTACAGACCAGATGGCAGTGACACGCTTCTTCGATGAGGAGCGTCCCGACGCCGTCGTCCTGGCAGCCGCTTTCGTTGGCGGCATCATGGCAAACTCGCTCTATCGTGCCGACTTCATCATGCAGAACATGAAGATGCAATGCAACGTGATAGACAATGCCTACAAGCATGGTGTCAAGAAACTCCTTTTCCTTGGCTCTACGTGCATATACCCCAAGAATGCTCCGCAGCCGATGAAGGAGGACTGTCTGCTCACATCGCCTCTGGAGTACACCAACGAGGAATATGCCATTGCCAAAATAGCCGGACTAAAGATGTGCGAGTCGTACAATCTGCAATACGGCACCAACTATATCGCCGTTATGCCGACCAACCTCTACGGGCCAAACGACAACTTCCACCTTGAGAACAGCCACGTTATGCCAGCCATGATGCGCAAGATATACTTGGCGAAACTTATTCACGAGGGTGATTGGCGCACGATAGAGGCTGACATGAACAAGCGTCCTATCAACCCCACCGACAAGCTTCGCACCATCATAGGCGAAGGCAACGTCGACGGCAACAATCCGCACGAACGCATACTGAAGGCATTGGAGTTTTACGGTATATATAATAATAAGGTGGTGCTTTGGGGCACTGGCTCTCCCCTACGCGAGTTTCTATGGAGCGAAGACATGGCAGACGCCAGTGTTCATGTGCTCTTGAATGTAGACTTCAAGGACATCATTGGCATTGAGAAATACAGCAGCGTTTTCTATGGCGCAAAGACCGACGGTGCGGTCGACCGCAACAATTCCGAGGGGCGCGGCGGTGCCATCCCGTCATTGGGCGAGATACGCAACTGCCACATCAATGTTGGCACGGGCAAGGAACTCACCATACGCCAGCTATCACAACTCGTAGCCAAAGCCGTAGGCTTCGAAGGGACCATTGAGTTTGACACCAGCAAGCCCGACGGCACCATGCGAAAACTCATTGACGTAAGCAAACTGCATTCGCTCGGATGGACACACAAAGTGGAAATAGAAGAAGGAGTGCAGAAACTCTTCGAATGGTATAAAGAATAATGAAATTGCAACCGCCACTGTTACAATATTTGCATTTCTAACCGCTCAAAACTACGAGTTGAACGCACTAGGAAATCTTTGGCTCGAAATTCGTGAGTTTTGAGCGTGCAATATATATATTGTTTACACACAACAACTTACAGCGTTAACGACGGAAGTGTGCAATTTTACACAGTACAAAAGTTATCCTTTTCATTGCAAAAGGACTACTTTTGCATTGCATTTTGGCCTCCGTTGCATTGCAAATGGAGCTTCTTTGCCCTCCAAAAGTTGTCCCTTTGGAGTGCAAAGAAGCTATAATTGAATAAAAACATGGTGTCGGACACCGCTAAAACATATAAAAACGGCTTCTTGAATCTCTATAATCGATTTTTATTTTGTAATACTTTTTTACTGCCTGTCTTATATTTGCATCCTTTTTTCACAATAAACATCTCATGCAAAAGACTGTATTTCAATTAATTCAAAGAGCGATTTGTCCACTTTAACGGGACAGTAGTGATTGCATCTAAAAAAGGAATACTTGCATGATACGATTGTCATATATCAACTGGAAAGGTGGAAGGGAGGTATGATACGATTTTTTTTACTGGATGTAAACCACTCCATATTCCGGATGAACCTTTATTATTATCTATTTTTTTCGACATAGTCACAATATAATGACCTTCTAAAGCAGTAGAAGTTAAAAACGAGCGCCTCTTTTCTTTATATCTTTTAATCCGAATCGGTCATTAGGGTTTGCTTGGATTTTTATTTTTAGGAGAGTGGATTTTGTTTGGGTTTTAATGAGTAATTCCAAAGAATACTTTTGTAAAATAATCAAAAATATACATGCCAGATGCGGTTATTTCAGCTAAAAGTTCTATATTTGCCATCGAAAGATGGAATTTTACTCAGTCCGTTGAGTAAAATTACTCAGTCGACTGAGTAAAATTATTCATTATGCTGAGTAAAACAACTTGAAAAGCCCCAATTAAATATAATAAGACTATACATATCACATTATCATCTATAAGCAACAGACCATGTACAAAAGAAAGATATATGATACCATAATCAAGAGATTAGGTGAACAAAGAATGTTCATTCAAGTAATCATGGGACCACGACAGATTGGAAAATCTACCGTTATCAAGCAAGTATTGGATGATTTAAGTAAACCGTTTCTTTTCTATTCTGCCGACACCATACCTTCAACATCTTCCACTTGGATTAGCGATTGCTGGAATAATGCGCGTCTTCAAATGCGCACACAAGGACTTGAAGAAATGATCTTGGTTATTGACGAGATACAAAAACTTAAAAACTGGAGTGAATATGTAAAGAAAGAATGGGACGCTGATAGTCTAAATCACATCAACATCAAAGTGGCATTATTAGGCTCATCAAGGGTGTTATTAGAAAAAGGACTGGCAGAATCTCTCATGGGACGATATGAGGAAATCAGAATGAGCCATTGGAGTTATCCAGAAATGAAAGAAGCCTTTGGAATGACTCTTGAACAATACATCTATTTTGGAGGCTACCCAGGAGCTGCCATGCTTATTGGTGACGAAGAACGTTGGAAGAACTATGTTAGCGGAGCCATCATCGATGCTACTATAAACAAGGATATCTTGATGGATTCTCCAATAGGAAAGCCTGCTCTGCTTCGTCAAACTTTCGAATTGAGCGTAGCTTATTCGGGTAAGATACTCTCACTAACAAAAATGCTGGGAATATTGCAAGATGCTGGCAACACAGTTACATTGGCAGGCTATCTAAATCTTTTGAGCGATAGCGGACTTGTCACAGGACTACAGAAATTCTCTATAGATGTAGCCCGCAAACGTGCCAGTATTCCTAAATACCAAGTGTACAATAATGCCTTATTGAGTTCTCAATTAGGTTTAACTTTTCAAGAAGCCGTTTCTGATAGTAAGCAATGGGGACAATTCTTTGAATCCGCCATAGGAGCCTACATATTAAGCGAAGCTTTTACCCATCGTTTTGAAGTTTTTTACTGGCGAGAAGGCAACGACGAGGTTGACTTCATCCTCAAGAAGAATCAGAAATTCATAGCTATAGAAGTAAAAAGTAATGGAGAGGCTTATACCACGGGCTTAGAGCGTTTCCGCAATCTATTCCATCCGTCGGCAATATTTATCGTAGGCGAGAAAGGTATCTCACCAGAAGTTTTCTTGAACATGGATCTAAGAAAACTATTTGAATAACTTAATCACTACTGTCCCGTTAAAGTGGACTAATCGCTCTTTGAATTAATTGAAATACAGTCTTTTGCAAGAGATTTTAAGAGTGCGATGATTTGAATTTGTACTTTTGCAGTTATCTATAATACTGCACGATGAACAAAGATAAATACGTTTTCGCCCAATTGATAGAATTCCTCGACAATAACAAGTGTTGGAATCAGTTGCTTGCTATGATGTTTGGTCAACTGAGTAATCGAGAGAGTTTGCGAGATTTGATTGTTGCTTTTGAAGCACATAGAGTAAAGCAATACCATCTTGGATTAGGGCGTAAGCCCATTGCGAAAACGACATTTGCTTCAGCCAATCAGAATCGTGACTACCGTATCTTTGAAGACTTTGCTTTCTATATGATGGAGCAAGCCAGGAAGAAACGAGTAACGGATGTCTTCAAGTTGAAAGGCAATGTGTATGCCTTCGACTCAAAGGCAATGAAGGAAATCCCTTATGAATCAGAATCTTACTACATATTCGACCGTGGATACAATGCTTTCAAGGAACTTTTCAAAATACATCAGCATGAATCATTCTTTGTTGTGCGAGCCAAGAAAAATCTGCAATACAAATGCTGTACTCTTATGGATAAGACACAACTCGTAGATCTCTTCGAAAGGACTGATTTCAATAATGTCAAAGAACTCGATTGTCCCCTCTTTCCGGAGTTATTTGATTAATATTTAACTGGTCCCGATTCTAACGGGACACTAATGTCTCCTTATATATAATTATATAAAACGGGAGGAATATGCCTTTTTGAAAAAGGTAAGCATTTTACATGCATTTTTTATTGTAGTAAAACAACAACAAAGGGAAAATGTGAACAACTTGTGATATTATATGAATATGTCTACACAATGATAAATCAGTAACTTTGCAGCTGAATTATTAATATAGGTATGAAAAGAATATTGTTTACATTTTCCTTGACACTTCTTGCACATTATTCCATGGCGCAGGAAACGCTGTCGTTGGGTCAATGCCTGCAGATGGGCATTGAACGAAATCTTAATTTAAAGACTTATGAGGGTAATGTGCTTAAAGGCAAGCACAATATCAGCGAGAACCGCTCGCGTCTGTTGCCACAGATTAATATCGGTGCAGCGCTGAACGACAACTTCACGCCGCCAGTATCGGTAACGGATGGTAAGGCTTACGGCAAACCGTATAACGTGACGAAGACGCTGCAGTACAACTCGTCGGCAAGTGTTCAGCTACAGATGCCACTATATAGTCAGACGGCACTCACTGCATTGGAGATATCGAAGACTCTCGACCAACTCAACACTCTATCGTATGCCAAAGCCAAGGAAGACCTGATTGTGCAGATAAGCAAGATGTATTATCTGGCGCAGAACACCGAGGAGCAGATTGGCATAATCAAGGACAACATCAAGCGACTTGAAGAACTGCGCAATATCACACAGGCTTTCCACGACAACGACATGGCTCTGAGCGTGGACGTGAAGCGTGTGAACGTGAATCTGGAGAATCTCAGCGTGCAATACGACAACGCCAAGGCTATGCTCACACAGCAATACAACATGCTGAAATACGTTATCGACTATCCTGCCGACAAGGACATTACCGTAACGAAGGCTAACGTGGAGCTGACGGACATGGCGGCTCTCACCGGACTGAACGAGAATCTGTCGGAACTTCAGCTGCTCAGAAAGCAGCAAACACTTGCCGAACAGCAGAAGAAGCTTGCCAAGGGCGGCTATCTGCCAACGCTCGCGCTCACCGGCAACTGGACTTACGCTGCCTTCACCGACAATTTCAAGAACTGGTTTCACTCGGGCGAGTCGAACCATTGGTATAAATCGAACGGCATTGGTCTGTCGCTGCGCATACCCGTGTTCGATGGTTTTGAGAAGCGTTCGAAGATTAGAAAGGCGCAGGTGGACATCGACAACGCCAGACTACAATACGAGAATGCACTGAAGGGTATGCAGACACAATACGCCAATGCCGTTAACGATCTTGCCAACAATCAGCGCAACTTCAGCAAGCAACGCGACAATTATCTGCTGGCTGAGGATGTATATAAGGTGACGAGCGACCGCTACCGCGAGGGTATTGCATCAATGACCGAGGTGCTGCAAGACGAAATGAGCATGAGCGACGCCCAGAACAACTATCTGACTGCCCACTTCAACTATCAGGTATCGAACCTGACTCTGCTGAAACTCACAGGACAGTTGGAAAAACTATTGAATTAGGAATTTGGAATTAGGAATTGTTCTCGGCTACGCCTGCGATTAGGAATTATTCAATGTTGAATTAAGAATTCAAAACTCAAAAAAATGGAAACAAACAATAACACTACAAACAACAATAATAGCGACAACAGCACACAGTCTACCCACGAACTAACTGCCAAGCAGCTTAAGCGCCAGCGCATCCGCCAGGTGGCAGTCAGCCTCATAGGTGTGGCTATACTGGTTTGGGGCATCGTGAAGATTGCCTGCATGTTTATGGACTACAAGAGCAACGAGAAGAGCGACGACGCCCAGATAGAGCAGTACATATCGCCAGTGAACATGCGTGCATCGGGATATATCAAGCGTATATACTTCAAGGAACATCAGGACGTGAAGAAGGGCGACACGCTTCTTGTACTCGACGATCGCGAATATCGTATTCGTGTGATGGAGGCAGAGGCAGCACTGAAGGATGCTATGGCGGGTGCCAATGTCATTGACGCTTCGGTGCAGACCACTCAGACTTCGGCTACTGTGTACGAGGCTTCTATTGCCGAAATCGAAATACGTCTTGCCAAACTCGACAAGGACCGCCAGCGCTATCAGAACCTCGTGGCTCGCAATGCCGCCACACCGATACAGCTCGAACAGATTGAAACTGAATACAACGCTACGAAGAAGAAACTCGATGCCGTACGCCGACAGCAGAAGGCTGCCTACTCGGGCGTTAACGAGGTGCAGACACGCAAGAAGAATACGGCTGCTGCCATTGAGCGCGCTCAGGCTGCTCTGGAGATGGCAAAGCTCAACCTCTCATACTGTGTTGTGACTGCTCCGTGCGACGGCAAGCTCGGCAGACGTGCCCTTGAAGAGGGTCAGTTGGTGAATGCCGGACAGACCATCACCTACATCATGCCCGATACACAGAAGTGGGTAATAGCCAACTACAAGGAGACTCAAGTGGAGAAGCTGTATGTAGGACAGAAGGTAGTAATGACTGTCGATGCCTTTGAGGGCAAGGAGTTTGAGGGCAAGATTACTGCCATATCAGGCGCTACCGGCTCAAAATACTCGCTCGTTCCCACCGACAACTCTGCCGGCAACTTCGTGAAGATACAGCAGCGTGTGCCAGTGCGCATAGAGTTTGAGGGAATTTCGAAGGAAGACAACGACAAGCTGGCTGCCGGAATGATGGTTGTAGTAAAGGCTCAACTTAAGTAAATGACACAAGCAGAGATATATACGGCAGTGCCCGAGCACATGCCTAAGAATTTTCCGTTCTACAACTGGGTGCCAAAGCCTCTTGGCATCGCCTTCCTCGTCATCCTTTTCATACCTATCATGACGGTAAGCGGTGCCTACACCGTCAACAGTAGTGAGATGGTGGGCGGGCTTGGCATCCAGTCAGAACACATAGCCTTCATCAGCTTCGTCACATCGATAGGTATGGCGGCGTTCTCGCCGTTCTTCTACTCGCTGGTGAGTGTGCGCCGCCAGAAGATGATGAGTCTCGTTGGATTCTCCATTCTGGCCGTGCAGAGCTATATATGTGCCAACACCGACAGTCTGTTTATCCTGGCTCTCAACAGCCTCATCATGGGATTTGTCAGACAGACGCTTCTGATGTGCAACCTCTTCACGCTTATCAAGTACGGATTTGGCATTGAGGCTACACGCAACGTTACGCCGGGCAACGAGCCTAAGGACGAAGCAGGATGGGACGCTCTCGACACCGAGAAGAAGGCGAGTCAGCCTATCATCTACTTCTTCTTCATGCTGCTCGGACAGATAGGCACATGGATAACGGCATGGTTTGCCTACAACTACCACTGGCAGATGGTCTACTATGCCATGCTTGGTGCCATACTCGTGGCGCTGCTCATCACACTGTTGTGCATGCCTTACAATCCCTACCCCACGAAGCATTGTCCGCTGTCGTTCTCTAAGTTTGGCAATGTGGTGGTGTTCTGCCTGATGTGCTGCTCGTTCGTGTATGTCACGGTTTACGGCAAGGTGTACGACTGGTACGACAGCCCCAACATACGCTGGGCCACAGCAATATGTGTGGTGTCGTCGCTGCTGTTCTTCTATCTGGAGAAGACACGCCGCTCGCCATACTTCATGCTCAAGGCGTTCAAGTCGCGCAGCATCCAGGGCGGCATACTGCTCTTCATCGGACTGATGATATGCAACTCCAGCTCTATGCTCGTGAACATATTCGTAGGCGTAGGCATGAAGACCGACCAGATTCAGGTGGCAGAACTGGGCAACTGGGTATTGCTGGGCTACTTCATCGGACTGGTCACCATACTCTTACTCAACAACAAGGGTGTACACTTCAAGTGGTTCTTTGCTATGGGATTCCTGCTGATTGGTGCAGCATCGCTATTCATGTACTTCGAAGTGCAGACAGCAGGAATGCTCGAACGCATGAAGTGGCCCGTGGTGATACGTGCCACTGGTATGATGCTGCTATACTCGCTCATCGCCGTATACGCCAACCAGCGCATGCCGTATAAGTTGCTCTCTACATGGGTGTGCATAATGCTCACCGTGCGTATGGTGATTGCACCAGGCATAGGCTCGGCTCTGTATCAGGTAGTGTTCCAGCACCGCCAGCAATACTACATCACACGCTACGCCCACGACTACGACCGCACCAATGCCGAGACCGCCATGACATACGACATGACCGCCCGCGGAATGCAATATCAAGGCAAGAGCGAGACGGAGGCACAGAACATGGCTGCCATGTCTACCAAGGGCAAGGTGCAGGTGCAAGCCACCCTGTCGGCTATCAAGGAGATGTCGGGATGGACCATTTACGCCTGCGTCATCCTCGCCGGACTGATGCTCGTGGTGCCATGGCCAAAGAGGGATATATCGAAGGATAAGTAAGGAGGGAGAAAGCCCTACCCCTAGCCCTAGCCTCAGCCCCACGAGGGTGTGTCAAAATTGAAGTTAAAAGAAGTTTGGGCTTCGCCCGAAGTTAACAGAAGTTAGCGGACATATGTATAAATTGCTGAAAATAAAGCATTTGTCTGTTAACTTCCATCCATCGTAGATGGATTAACTTCTTCTTAACTTCCTCTAACTCCTATTTTGACACACCCTCGTAGGGCTTTTCTTTTTATTTTTGCAGATTCAATATTTTTCACTAACTTTGCCACAAACATACGGCAGAAGCGATGAAGAATAGCAATAATGGCATTGATATACTCGAACAGCAGATGGCCAACAATGAGGACATCTGCTGTTCGTGTGGTAATATAAATTCTTTTCCAAAGGTATTTTTCGACAACTATAAGGTTGCCGATGTGGGCATCATTGTGTGTACATCGGGCAAATTCAAAATCAGTTGCAATAATGTGGAGTATGTGGTAAACAAGGACGAGACGGCATTTCTGTCGCGCGACGTTTACTTCTCCATCACCAGTCACAGCGACGACTGCTCGGTGGTAATCATCATGTATCGTGTCGACTCCATACGCGACATTCTGGGCAGCACCATTGTCGGGATGAAGTTTATAGAGATGCTCAATCCACGAGACTGCTGGGTTATGCACACCGGACACGAAAGCAAACTGACCAAATATTCCGAACTGCTAGCTGCAGACAACAGCGACGACAACGTGTTCGCTGCCAATGAGCGCCGACTGCTACTGCTGTCGCTCACCTACCGACTATGTGGCATATTCCGCGAAATATCAAAAGACGGCGACAATGCCTCAAGCCGCAAACTCGAGACCTACATGCAGCTGATGCAACTCATTGACCAATATCACACCCATGAGCGTGGCGTAAGATTCTATGCCGACCGTCTGTGTCTGTCGCCCAAATATCTTACGTCGCTCGTCAAGTCGGTGTCGGGCAGCAGCGTACAGCAACTGGTGTTCAAGGCTATAACAAAAAAGGCCATTTCCTTAATAACCACTACCGACAAGAGTATCAAGGAAATAGCCGACCTACTGAACTTTCCAAATGCCTCAGCCTTCGGCACATTCTTCAAGAAACAAGTGGGAATGTCGCCAGTGAACTATAGGCAAAATGAAGGATTACCAAAATCTTAAAAACAACAATCATAAAAATGACATTTTCCGACTCCAAACCCCACTATGCCCTGCTTGACGGTCTGCGTGGCGTAGCTGCTATGCTTGTCGTATGGTATCATGTATTCGAAGGTTTTCAGTTTGCGGGCAATAAGCCCGTCATCGACTTTATCAACCACGGCTATCTCACAGTCGACTTCTTCTTCATGCTATCCGGCTTTGTCATTGGCTATGCCTACGACGACCGTTGGGGCAAGTCGCTCACAATGAGCGGTTTTTTCCGTCGTCGTCTGATACGTCTGCACCCTATGGTGATGCTTGGAGCATTGATAGGCGCCATATCATTCCTGCTCACCAGTATGGAGCGTTGGGACGGCACCCACTCCACCCTACTGCTGACACTGATAGCCCTCGTATGTTCATGGCTTATGATTCCGGCATTGCCGGGAATGCAACGCGACGTGCGTGGCAACGGTGAGATGTTTCCGCTCAACGGCCCTTGCTGGTCGCTCTTCTTCGAATATATAGGTAACATTCTGTATGCTCTCATCATCCGCCGGTTGTCTACACGCGCCCTGGCATGGCTCACGGCATTGCTCTGCTGTGCCTTGACATGGTTTGCCGTGACCAATCAGTCGGGCTACGGCTCAATAGGCGTAGGCTGGACCGTCGACACAACCAATCTGCTTGGCGGTACACTGCGTATGCTATGCCCATTCACCATAGGAATGCTTATGTCGCGAGTGTTCAAGCCGATAAAGAATGTACGTGGCGCTTTCTGGATATGCACCATTATCCTGCTTGTCCTCTTCCATGTACCGTTCATCGACGGTGGCACACCAATGAGCCTCAACGGCATTTTCGAGGTAGCATGCATCATCTGTATTTTCCCTATAATAGTATGGCTGGGTGCTTCGGGCACCACCACCGACAATACGTCTCGACGCATCTGCCGTTTCTTGGGCGACATCTCATTCCCACTCTACATAGTACACTATCCGTTGATGTACGCCTTCTATATGTGGCTCATGAAGACCAGGCTTTACACATTCAGCGAGACATGGCCAATAGCTATATCAACCATGGCGTGCAGCGTATGCATAGCATGGCTTAGTATGCGATTCTACGATGAGCCGATAAGAAAATGGTTGAAAAAATTTGCAAAATAACACAACAAAAAATCGGAAGCCTCCTAATCGCTTAGGATTCTTCCGATTTTTTATTGTTACTGAATTGTCGATAGTTCGATCTGTTTTACTTGTTTTTGTACTTTACAACAACGGTGTTGGTGTAAAGACCCTGACCCTGTGAAACAGCACCACCTACAGTCTATCTATTATAATATGTAGCACGGTAAAGGTCATCAAGTATCTCGCCGTTCTCGTCGAGACGGCCGTAATAGCCAGAGAGTTTCTCAAACTGCAACTTCTCGCTGGCGTTCATAAGATTGTAGTCGCTTAGGTCGGCCCAACTCACGTTGTAGCTGCCGTTGTAAGTGAAACGCAGCTTGCCTGCCTCAGGCTTCTTGGTCTCTACTACTACAACGCCGTTGGCTGCCTTCGAACCATAGATGGCTGTAGACGCAGCATCCTTAAGAATGGTGATGCTCTCGATACGGTCCATACTCATGTCGGAGATGCGCTGGAGGGTGGTCTCGAAACCGTCAAGAATGAAGAGCGGCTGGTCGGGGTCGTTGCCGTACTTGTCTGAGAGTTCCGTTGATACTTGTCGTACCGTTGATGTTGATGTTCAGCTTGGCATTAGGGTCGGAACCTGCGAGATTGTTCTCCATGATGACGAACGAAGGGTCGAGTGCCGAAAGGCTCTGCAGCACATTCTGGTTGCCGATGGCCTTGAGTTCTTCCTTGCGATAGGATGCTGCCGAACCGGTGAAGCTCTCCTTCTTGCGCGAATAGATACCCGTAACCACCGTCTCGCCAATAGCATTGGCATCGGCCTGAAGACGTATGACATTCTTCTTGCCGGTAGACATGCGCATCTTCTGCTGCTTCATTCCCACATACGAGAACGTAAGTGTGGTTTCGCCAGCAGGCAACATTACGCGGAATTCACCGGTCTGGTCGGTCAATGTCAAGGTCTTGCCATGCTTGTCCTTAACGCTAACGCCAAGGAGCGGCTGGTCCTCATCGTCTATTACAACGCCTCGATACATCTGCCCCTTAGCTGTGGTGGCAGATTGAGGCGTACCATTAACATTTTGGGCTTGCGCATTTACCCCCCATTTGGAATAAGGAAGCTATGGCACATCCCAAAACAAGATTTCGCATACCTACAGATTCAAGAATCCTACCGCAGGATACGCCCAAAGTGTTTGTCTTCATGCGATCATCCATATTAAGTGATTATGTTTCAAAAATTCAACTTTAAGCTCGTAATACTATCGTTTTAGCAATATTTGTCAAAAAGTTCTTTACAATAGTTACCGGATGCAAAGATACAAAAACATCATAAATAACAAAAGAAATGTAAAAAAAAATCTATAATAATTTACGATTTATCGAAAATTGTGGTATTTTGCGTACCTATATCAACAAAAAGAGGCGGACTGCATCACTGCACCCCGCCCCCACAATAATTAATTAGAGAGTTATAAAAAATTAAGTTCAATAGAAATTCTATTGGATGTGTTGTTGCAGCCTATATGGCTACATCTTTGTCATTATCTTCATGCCTTCCTCTACAGCCTGCATGTTGAGAGGAATGAGGCCATGATGGCGCTCAGGCAGAGTCTTGAACAAAGCCTTGTTCAATCCGTCGGTGCTTACGATGGGGCAAACCTTGAGCAGTCCGCCCAATACAATCATGTTGAACACCTTCGAGTTCTTCAACTCAGCAGCTTTGTCCATGGCGTCAATGCGGTATACGTTGATGTCCTTACGTGTCGGCGGATTGATGATGCCGAAACCATCGTAGATAAGTATACCACCAGGCTTAACCTTAGGCTCGAACTTGTCGAGCGAAGGCTGGTTGAGCACAATAGCCACATCGTAATGGCTGAGAATTGGCGATGAAATACGTTCGTCGCTGACGATGACTGTGACATTAGCCGTTCCGCCTCGCTGTTCGGGGCCGTAAGCTGGCATCCATGTCACTTCCTTATCCTCCATAAGTCCGGAGTAGGCAAGTATCTTGCCCATTGAGAGCACGCCCTGTCCTCCGAAACCTGATATGATTATTTCTGCTTTCATAGGTTTGTCGTGTCTTTTAAGTCGCCCTTGGGATACTGCTTAAACATATTCTCCTCCATCCACTTGTTGGCCTGGACTGGTGTGAGCTTCCATCCGCTGTTGCATGTAGCAACAATCTCGACGAGCGACGATCCGCTGCCCTGCATAGAAGCGGTGAATGCCTTCTTGATGGCTGCCTTGGCCTTGCGTATAGAGGCTACATTCTCAACACTCTGACGCGATACGTAGCATGTACCGGGCAGCTGGGCTGCTATCTCAGAGAGATTGAGCGGCCATCCGTGCAGACGCGGGTCGCGACCGTAAGGACATGTCGATGTCTTCTGACCGATGAGGGTTGTAGGAGCCATCTGACCGCCGGTCATACCATATATGGCATTGTTGATGAATATCATGGCAATGTGCTCGCCACGGTTGAGTGCGTGAATGCTCTCTGCCGTACCTATACAAGCCATGTCACCGTCGCCCTGATAGGTAAACACGAGGCGGTCGGGCCACAAACGCTTGATAGCTGTGGCACAGGCTGGAGCACGTCCGTGTGCAGCTTCCTGCCAGTCGATGTCGATATAATTATATGCAAACACAGCACAACCAACGGGGCTTACGCCAATCGTCTTGTCCTGCATGCCCATTTCCTCAATTACCTCGGCTACGAGTTTGTGTACCATGCCGTGTGAGCAACCGGCGCAATAGTGCATATGGTTTTCGTTGAGAAGATCTGGCTTCTTGTATACCAGGTTCTCGGGTGATACTATATCGTTCATACCAATTTCTCCTTTAATACTTTTACCATTTCCTCTGGCTCGGGCACGATGCCACCGAGTCGTCCGTAATGCTCTACAGGTACTGCGCCATTAACCGCCAGACGTACATCGTCTACCATCTGTCCGGCATTGATTTCGGCTACAAGTATACCCTTGACCTTAGCTGCTGCAGCTGCTATCTCGTTTGTCGGGAACGGCCACAGCGTAATAGGACGGAACAGTCCCACCTTTATGCGTTCGGCACGTGCCATCTCAATGGCCTTCTCGGCAATGCGCGCTGCGCTACCGAATGCCACAATCATATATTCGGCATCGTCCATGAACTTGGTTTCGTAGCGAACCTCATTCTCACGTATCTTGCGATACTTCTCCTGCAGATGCAGGTTGCGCAGCTCCATAACCTCCGACTTCAACTCAAGCGAAGTGATTACGTTGGGCTTGCGACCCTTTGAACGTCCTGTTGTTGCCCAAGGGCACTCGCGCAGAATCTCCTCTTCAGTGCGACGGGGCTTGATAGGCGGCAATACCACCTTCTCCATCATCTGTCCGATTACACCGTCACTAAGAATCATAGCCGGTGTACGATATTTAAAGGCAAGTGTAAAGGCGAGGTCAACAAAGTCTGCCATCTCCTGCACCGAGTTCGGAGCAAGCACAATGACGTAATAGTCGCCATTGCCGCCACCACGTGTGGCCTGGAAATAGTCACTCTGCGATGGCTGGATGGTGCCCAATCCGGGACCTCCGCGCTGTACATTTACTATAAGTCCGGGAACTTCAGCGCCTGCCATGTAGGAAATGCCTTCCTGCATGAGCGACACACCAGGACTTGACGACGAGGTCATTACCTTCTTACCGGCACCACCACCACCATAAACCATATTGATGGATGCCACCTCACTCTCTGCCTGTACCACAACCATACCGGTTGTTTCCCACGGCTTGAGCTCGGCAAGTGTTTCAATGACTTCTGTCTGTGGCGTAATTGGATAGCCGAAATAGCCATCGGCGCCACAACGAATGGCAGCGTGAGCAAGAGCCTCGTTGCCTTTCATAAGTTTTACTTCCTGTTCTGCCATAGCGATTAGTCCTCCATTTTTTTTCTGTAAACTGTTATACATCCGTCAGGACATACAATACCGCACGACGCGCATCCGATACATTCGTCCGGAAGCACTGCCTCAGCATAGCGATAGCCATGTACATTGACGGCTTTCGCTGACAGGGCAATCACATTTTTTGGGCAAGCCACCACGCAAAGGGAGCACCCCTTGCACCGGTCGGTATTGACCACGATGACACCTTTCATTTTTCCCATAGTTTTTCGTTTTGTTTTAGGGTGTGTAGTTTATTTGATTAAGGGTTATACATGTCTTTGCAACGATAAGCAAGTATGTCGTCAAGCATCTGTTTGGCTTCGACGGCTGGCGAATCGGGGTCGAGAGCTATCGCTTCAAGATAGCAATCGAGTGCATGTTTCCAGTCGCCCTTGCGTCTGTGCTCATTACCGAGCTTGTAATAATCCTCTGCTGTCATTGTTGTTATATTAAGGTTGAGATGGTGTGATGTTGAGATGGTGGACAACATCACAACTACTTACCAACTGCCGCCTGAAGCGTGTTCTTCATGAGCGAGCAAATCGTCATCGGACCCACGCCACCAGGTACAGGTGTTATGTATGAACATTTTGGTGCAACCTCATCGAACTTCACGTCACCATTAAGACGGTAGCCGCTCTTGCGTGTAGCATCGGGCACACGTGTTGTGCCTACATCGATGATTACCGCTCCAGGCTTCACCATATCGGCTGTCACAAAGTCGGGGCGACCTATTGCAGCAATGATGATGTCTGCCTCAAGACATTCGTGCTTGATGTCCTTGGTGTGCGAGTGGCACACGGTGACGGTGCAATCGCCATACTGCTTCTGCATCATAAGCTGCGCCATAGGCTTGCCCACGATGTTGCTGCGACCGAGCACTACGCACTTCTTGCCGGCTGTCTCAATGCCGTAACGCTTGAGCAGCGTCACGATGCCAAGCGGTGTGGCAGAGATGAAGCACGGCAGTCCGATGGCCATGCGACCCACGTTGACTGGATGAAATCCGTCAACATCCTTGCGATAGTCGATGGCTTCAATTATCTTCTGCTCGTTGATGTGGCGCGGCAGCGGCAACTGCACGATAAATCCGTCTACGTCGGCATCGCGGTTGAGTTTGTCGACACAAGCCAGCAGCTCTTCCTCGGTGACATCATCCTCATATCGGATGAGTGTCGACTTGAAGCCACACTTCTCACAAGCCAGAACCTTGTTCTTGACGTATGTCTCCGAACCTCCGTCATGGCCTACGAGAACGGCAGCCAGATGCGGCTGCTTGCCTCCTTTAGCCATTATGGCCTTCACTTCTTCTGCTATTTCAGCCTTGATGGCTTCGGCAGTTGCTTTTCCGTCTATCAGTTGCATATTGTTATGTTTTAAAACTTAGGCATTCCGGGCATTCCCTTCAGCTTTCCCATCATTCCAGCCATCTTTGCCATGTTGGTTCCGGTGACGAGTTTCATCATCTTGCGAGTCTGGTCAAACTGCTTGATGAGTCGGTTCACCTCCTGTATGTTGGTACCGCTACCCTTTGCTATACGCATGCGGCGGCTCTGATTGAGAATCTCGGGGTTAGAGCGCTCCTTCGGAGTCATACTCTTGATGATGGCCTCGATGCCCTTGAAAGCATTGTCGTCGATGTCGACATCCTTTATGGCCTTGCCAACGCCAGGTATCATCGAAGCGAGATCCTTGAGGTTACCCATCTTCTTTATCTGCTCAATCTGTCCGAGGAAGTCGTTGAAGTCGAACTTGTTCTTCTGAATTTTCTTCTGAAGGCGGCGTGCCTCCTCCTCGTCAAACTGCTCCTGAGCGCGCTCTACAAGACTAACGATATCGCCCATACCGAGTATACGGTCAGCCATACGAGCTGGGTGGAATACATCGATAGCCTCCATCTTCTCACCTGTTCCGACAAACTTGATTGGCTTTGTCACAACAGTGCGGATTGAAAGGGCTGCACCACCTCGTGTGTCACCGTCGAGCTTGGTGAGCACTACGCCGTCGAAGTCGAGACGGTCGTTGAACTCCTTGGCTGTGTTGACAGCGTCCTGACCGGTCATTGAGTCGACTACGAAGAGTGTTTCGTCGGGATTGATGGCGTTCTTGAGATTTGAGATTTCGTTCATCATCTCCTCGTCAACTGCCAAACGACCCGCAGTATCGACAATCACTACATCATAGCTCTTGGCTTTGGCCTCACGCAGAGCGTTGTTGGCAATAGCGATAACGTCCTTGTTGTCTGGCTCTGAATATACTGGTACACCTACCTGCTCGCCAACCACCTTGAGCTGGTCGATAGCAGCCGGACGATAAACGTCGCAGGCTACGAGCAGCGGTTTCTTGTGCTGCTTGGTCTTGAGCATATTGGCAAGTTTACCCGAGAATGTAGTCTTACCCGAACCCTGCAAACCGCTCATGAGGATAATAGCTGGACGACCGGTCAAGCGCAGTTCGGCAGCTTCGCCACCCATAAGGTCAGCCAATTCGTCGTGAACAATCTTCACCATAAGCTGGCTTGGCTTCACGGCTGTGAGCACGTTCATACCCATGGCCTTCTTCTTGACCGTATCGGTAAATGTCTTTGCTACCTTGTAGTTGACGTCGGCATCAAGCAATGCGCGTCTTACGTCTTTAAGTGTTTCTGCAACGTTTATCTCGGTGATTTTTCCCTCACCTTTGAGTATCTTAAAACTGCGTTCCAGTCTGTCGCTTAAATTTTCGAACATATATGTCTTCTTTTGTATTTCTTAATATTAGCACAAAAGTAAACAAAAAATAACGAGCAATGCAAAGAACAGTATGCGTTTTAATTTATTTTAAAATACTTTTTATCAAATATGCGCACAAATATATGGTTTGTGCACTTAAAGTAGGTATTGCAACAAGCGTGTGTATATATATGTACGCGTACTTATTTCAAGTATATCTCATTTAGCTCGGTAGCCACCAGCTCCTCGCCCACAAGGTTTGCCAGCACCACTGGCAGCACCTCACGCGGACAGTCTATCTGCTGCAGTTCGGTGACATGGTGGTGCTTGCGGTCGGCAAGTAACGCCATTATCTGCTGTCGCGCTTTCTGCTCGGGCGCATCCGTGTTGTTGCTCTTATGGCTTAGGCATACGTCGCATCGCTCACAGTCATGGCTGTCGGTCTCGCCAAAATAGCCAAGCAACTGACGGCTGCGGCACACGCTGTCGTTAGATGCATAATCTATCATGGAACGTATGCGTGCTTCAAACTGCTCACGACGGTCCTCGTACACCTCGCGCGGAATGACTATGTCTTCAGCCAGGACACGGTCTCTGACGTAGGTGACAAGCGGCACCGAACGCTGAGGGATGAAGTGTAGTATATGGCGCTGGCTCAGACTCTTAAGTATTAGATAAACCTGCTGCGGCGTAAGTCCGGTGAGCTGCGCCAGTCGGCTTTCCTCTATATACCTATAGTCGATGAACAAGCCGCTATACTCGCGCAATGCTGCGGTGATGACGGCCTCCTCGTTTGGGCTGGTAGAGTATAGCTGATAGAGCTGGTCGCGCTCGAGGATGAACTTCATACGTGTACGCGAGTCGGGATCTGTCTCATATTCGATATATCCGGCACGTGCCAGTATGCGAAGAGCCGAATTGGCTATGGTCGGGAAATGCTTGAACGTGCGGCAGAAGCGGTCGAGGTCGAGCGCAAAGGTATGTCCTGCCCCATCGTCGGCTGCCACTTGCAGGAAATAGGCAAGATGGTCGTAGACATTGCAGATAGTTTGACGGTCGGGAAATTCTTCAAGCACTCGCCTATCAAGACGCAAACGGTCGCTGTCGTTATATAGCAACACGGCGTAGGCACGTTCTCCATCACGTCCGGCACGGCCTGCCTCCTGAAAATACGCCTCAATGGAATTTGGACAGTCTATGTGCACTACAAGTCGCACGTCTGGTTTGTCAATGCCCATTCCGAAGGCGTTGGTAGCCACCATCACACGCTTCTCGTCGTCGTGCCACTGCTGTTGTCGTAGATCCTTTATTGCATGTTCGAGTCCGGCATGATAGAAGGTAGCGCTGATATCGTTCTGCTCTATCAGTTCGCTTATCTCCTTGGTGCGTCGGCGACTGCGCACATATACTATGGCGCTGCCATGTGTCGACTTGAGTATGTGTATCAGTTCCTCTTCCTTATTGCCTGTGTTGCGCACTACATAGGTGAGGTTCTTGCGCTCGAAACTCATGCGGAAGACATTCTTCTCGCGAAATCCGAGCCTGTCCTGTATGTCGTCTATCACCTGCGGTGTTGCTGTGGCGGTGAGTGCCAGTACGGGTACATTGGGTTTCAGCGCACGTATGTCAGCGATGTGCAGATAGGAAGGGCGGAAGTCGTAGCCCCATTGCGATATACAGTGAGCCTCATCGACAGTGATGAAGCTGACTTTCATGTGCTCAAGCTTTGCCTTGAACAGTTCGGTACCAATACGTTCGGGCGACACATACAGCAGTTTGGTGTCGCCGAGTATGCAGTTGTCAAGTGCGCCCAATATCTCACGGCGACTCATTCCTGAATATATGGCTGCGGCAATGATGCCACGACGGCGCAGATTCTGCACCTGGTCTTTCATCAATGCGATGAGCGGTGTCACGACAATGCACGTTCCTTCCATGGCAAGTGCCGGGACCTGAAACGTGAGTGACTTGCCTCCACCGGTAGGCATGAGTCCGAGGGTATCCTTATGCTGTGATATGCTGCTAATTATGTCGCCCTGAATACCACGAAACGCAGGATATCCCCAGTATTTGTGGAGGATGGAGGAAAGCCCACAAAGCCCTACCCCCGGCCCCTCCCCCGTATGGAGGGGAGTGATATGTTCGGTTACGCTCACATCGGAAGCGTCGGATTCACACATCGACTTCTCGTGTTCATCTGACGAATTGTCTGATGTTGGCATTATAGGGTCTTTTATATCTGTTTCCATCAATCAACAAAAAAACACTGTATAATCGTTATAGCAATCAAACCACAGCAATCAAACCACAGCAATCAAAGCACATCACTCTCCTCCCTACGGGGGAGGGGCAAGGGGGTGGGGCTTTTGCAGCAATCAAAGCATACCACTCCCCTCCCTGCGGGGGAGG
>NZ_JADYTS010000042.1 GCF_021531355.1 Leyella stercorea
AAAGGTACAAAATTTCTATCACATTGAGGATTAGATAGTTGTAAATAATCTTAATATTTAACGACACTCCCTAATTAAAACTAATTTTTCTTTTTGGCATATTTTATATGTTTTATTATTTATTAATCACCACACATTCATCCAACCTATCAAAAGTCGTATCAATAAACGTGTAGCCTATCCATTTACTTGCATCAACAGAATGAAAATCTGCATATTGCTTACGCACATACCGCAGTTCAAAAGCCAAGCGTAGAGCCTTGCTTTCCGCATCGTCCCTATCCGTTTGCTTTGCCTCTTTGCTCGTAATGGTTCGTACTTTAACTATCTCATACACATCACGTACTCCCAGTCCTTTGATATAGGGCATAAAGAAGTGGAGGTCTTGCAGGGCGATGGTTGTAGGAAACTGTTTGCCTGTATAATACAAAGTGGCAGTTCCGTCCATGAACTTCTGATATTGCGTATTGTCTTCTTTCACCAATCCTATAAGCACACGATTGCCAACTTCCACGTATGCGCCTTTCTGAGGAATAACATGGGCTATTGTCTCATATGACTTGGTGTGAATCAGTTCTTCAACGAACTGTTCCAACAGCTTTCTGTTTTCCGTGTCTTTCGGACGAAGTGGAAACGCTCCTATATTCACCTCCTTTATCGTCTTGTAGAACTTCGACACAGCCACATCATTTGGCTCTCCGTCACCAGGAAAGAGAATATATCCGCCTATTACCTCCTTCTTCAAGGCATTGGCATCATAGTCACGATAGTAGATGGCATCACGGTAGCGGTGCATCTGGTTGATAGCATCCTCTGGCGGCACATCCACGCCTTGCTCCCTGCCGTCAATGCGGTATTTGGCATCAAAGAGATAAGTCATCTTCATGCCTTGCAGCAAGTCGTTCTTGGTGAGCTGCAGCACTAAGTCTGGCTTTTGTGGTACAGTGGGCACGACCACATCTTTCAGTCCTACGCTGTCGTTCTCCGCCTCTGTGTTCTTAGGATTATATACAAGCTCAGCCAGTTCCACACCATCCTTGCGAAACAGGATGCGTGAGTGCTCACCCTTACCGAGTTCCCATGAGAACACACCGTTCATCTCCATGCGGTTGCGGTGCTCCACATCCTCATCATCCAAGCGCAGCTGCTCCTTGACGATATGGCTCACCTCGATGAAGCACCATATCTCGTAGAGTGTTACTATGTCTTTTGTCTGCAAGCGATACAGTCCGTCATTGAGCGAATAGGCACGGCGAAGCATATTCCATGTGCGGTACACTTGGCTATAGCCTGTAGCCTTTTGCAGCACCATGCTCTCTTGGCTCATTCCCTTGAATCTTCCTACGGTGCGAAAGAACGGATGCCGTTGCAGTCGTCTCAGAGTGTTGGAGGTACCGAGCATAGCAGCCTTCATCGTGTCTGATGCCGTTTTTATGTTTTCTATACGTTGGCGCAGTTCTTCATACCGCTTGCTTATCTGTTGCAAGGCGAATTTTAGGAAGCGGTTTTCTTGCGTGTCGTTCGACTGTATCTGCTGTTCTATACGATAGAGGTGGGCTGCCTCCCTGCGATGTTCGACAAGGCGGTTCTCTATGTCGTGGGGTGTCTGCTTCAGTTTGTCTGCTCTAACATACGTTTCCTCACCATGCAGGCGGTGGCGAGGGCGGTCTATGATGTTCTTGCAAGCCCTTATGAACTTCTGCTGTTCGCCTTGAAACACACTCCACCATATTATGTCGGGGTGTTCGCCCTTGGTGTCAGGAGAAAAACCATGAAAGGTGCGGCGCATATAGTCAAGCGACAGCATACGGTACTCACGCTCAATGTCCTCCACGATGGCACGCCAATGCTCATGATAGTCGAGCTTGGTGCTGAGCACCTCAAAGCCGAAACGGAATGTCTTAGTCTCCTTGTCAGTGTTGTATATGAGCTGTATCTCACTCCGTCCTATCTCATTCTTGTAGTTGATGAAACCAGCCAAGATATGTCGGCGAAAAGAGAAACGGTCGTTGTCGTTTTGTAGTATGGAACCAAATTGGGCATTCTTTACATGGCTTCCAAATTCTATCCAAATGGGATAGTCGGCATTGTCGAAGAATACGGCAGGAGCAGGAACTCCTTGTTCTATGCAGATGTCTGTGCCATTTTCGAAAGTGCGTTTTACGGACATAACTCCTTCCGACCATGAGTAAGTGGAAAGCAGATTGTCTTCTCCCACATTACTCTTGGCCTTGCTCCAAATCCTGTCGAACTTGCTACATTCGACAATCATTGTAAAATCTATGTGCTCAATCGTCAATAGTTCCATATCGCCCTATGTCTTTTTAACTCCAAAAACTTGTATATCCCGATGCAAGTTTAGCCTTCATCTCCTTCAGCTTCGCCAAGGATATTGAGGTTATGGCATGTTCTTCGCCCGATACCGCCTTTAGTCCATCATCAATGGTCTGGCTCAGTCGGTCGATAAACGCATCGCTTACCTTAGTGTCATCACCCTCTATGCGTGACAATACTTTCATGCTCGTTATCTCGTCCAAGGCACGCGCTATGACATATCCTTGTTCCAATTCTGTATCATTCTCATCCTTGTTGTAAGGAAGATTATTTACCACATACAGCAGAAACTCGTTGCGTGTTCGGTAGGCAACCTTGAATGGAGTGCCGTTCAGTACAGCATTTACTGCATCAAGATAAGCCAGCACCTTCTCGCAGACATCCTTGTTGTCGGCATATACATCTACACCTTCCACGGCATCGCCTATCAATTCAGCCTTGCCCAACTTGCCAATCTCTTCATTACGCTCTGTCAGTCCACCATGCAGGTCCACTTCATTCATCTCGATGGTCATGGCACGGTCGAGCACCTTGCGAGAGAATGAAAATGTCGTTTCGTCCATATTGACTGTGCCGACAACGATAAGGTTCTGCGGAATACTAATTCCGCTTTCATTGAACTGCTTTCTCACATTCTCGTCTGTAGTCAGCGAAGCTGTTAGGTTGAAATACCATTCCTCGTCAACCTTTTCAAGTATCGGGTCAGTCGTCACCGTGCCATCCTCATGACTCTTGCGAGACTCCACTACGCTGAGGTATTCTGCAAAATACTGCTCCACAGGTGCGAGGTTCATTTCATCCAAGCAAAGGAAATAGGGTGTGTCCTTATCTTCCCATGCCTTGGCAACAAAGCGAAGGAAATCACCTGCCACATACTCGGCCTTTCCACTCACCCGGCTTACATAACCTATCAAGTCGCTTGAGTCGTGCCAATTAGGCTTCACCTGCACCATCTGGAAGTTCTTCGGCTTCTGAGCATTGTACTCTTCCGTGCCCTCATCCCAACAAGCTCTTGCCAACTCTCTCACAATACGGCTCTTGCCTGTACCAGAGATGCCAGCAAGCAAAAGGAAAGGTTTTGACTTGATGGCGGTGATGTAGGGGCGGTAATCGTTTGATGTGCAAGTATTTATTGATACCTTATCTTCAAGTCCATCTTCCTTATTGTCGTATGTTGGAACATTGGCATTGGATATGCGTATGTCAAATATTCCATCATCAGCTTTGATAATATGCAGGTCGGAATATCCTCCTGCAAAATAATTCCTTATTGTGAATTTTGTCTTACGCTGAACACCGGTGTAATCTGTATAGAGAACATCCTTTAATAGTCCATTGAAATAGAAACGTTTATCTATCTTCCCATTTTTTTGTGGAACATCCTTACGAGCATTCCACACTTGCGTAAATGTATTTACAGACCTGCCGTCTTCAGTGAACAGTGCATCAATAATCGCTAATTGGTCAAGCACAAACTCTTTTGAAAACTTGACCAACTCATGTGTCGCTGATTGGTCAAATTTTCTTGGCAAGATAGATGCAATAAACAAAATTGCCTTGGTTAGATTTTCTTTATCATATCTAACAATAATTTGCTCTCCGCTATCTTTAAACAAAGAATAATGCTCATTATCCAAGAATAAATCTGTATTCTTGGCATCACCAGCATTTGGCTGACGGTAACTAGCATTTGTATCGTTTATATGCTTTACAATTTCTTCCATACTTTACAATCTTATAATGTCCTGTATGTTTCCGAAGCAATCTGTTGGAGATACTGCGACATTCAACCCTAACAATCGTGTTTTGCTTTGTATTATTGCCTGATTAAACGTCTGCACATTCTTGTTAAGTTGCTCCATATACGGCATACATTGCGTACAAATCTTCAGATTTGCATTTGCTTCAGTAATGTCGAAAACACGATATACGGAATAATCAAAATCAGATTTTTGCTGATTTACAAAACCTACCTCTTGATTACTGAATACAATATTTTGTGAGAAATCAAATCTTGTTGACTTCACATCTATATACTGCTTTTCATTCAGTATAAAATCGTATGGCAATCCCGATTCTCTACTTTTATTCATCCATTCAAATGACTCTACTTGATGCAAGTTCTTCAGTTGTTCAAGGTATTCGTTTACAAGTTCCTCACCTCTCTTGCCAACTAAAGCCATGTTTCTCTTTGCCTTTTCCAAATCAAAAGGCTTGTATTTCTTGCTTTGCTCCCCTGTTTGTGAGATAATTTCTATCTCTTTCTGTATATTGACACTTGACTGGTTTATCTTGTTTACCATTATGTTCTTTAGACTGGCATACACCTTGTCTTCATCTGTGATGACGCGAGTTTTTGAGCCAACCAAGTCTTTTATTACATTGAAATCAACTGACTTACTATTGATAAGCCAAAACACCAAGTCCTTATTTTCTAGTCCAGACCAAACAAGATACCAATCCGCATTGACATCTGTCAAGGCAAATTCTCTAATCTTGGAAGCAACAGAGTCCTCTTTCTTTTTCCCCATCCTTATCTTAGGGCTTCTGTGAGATCCGTCGGGGTTTTCAATTCTATCAAAATAGCAATCCAACATTTGGCAATAGTCACCATAGACAAGCATTGCTGTTGTAACAACATTGTCACCCAAGAATTGAAATACATCTTTGTAGAGTCCTATGTGGGTTTGATTGCTTGTACCTTTTGTGCCCAAATCTGCGCTGCTTAATTTCTTTAAGCCTATACGCTTTTCAATATCGAAAAAGAAGAAAAACATTTTATTCATGAATTATATTGTTTGTTATTAAGAAGTAAAGAGTAGCATAAATCGTATTTACGCTTACCGCATTACCCGCTTGCTTGTAAAGAGAGCCATCTGCAACTCCTGCATTGCGTCCATTAAGCGCAAATGCAGCAGGGAATCCTTGCAGCATGAACGCTTCTTCTGGTGTTAGCTTACGGATAGGCAGTTGAGACAATTCCTCTTTTGTCATAGTTTTCACAGGATTTGCCGCCCCATGAGATTCAATAAAATCCTGGCTGTAATAATTATCTTGACAAGCCCTGTGCATTTTATGCATCGTGGCAGTCAATGGTCTGGCGATACTCATGTTTATGTCTGAGCGAGACTTGAAATTTGCCGAGCCATCAGCCAAAATGGTAGGTTTTATTCTCTCAGACAAGAAATACTTCTGGTCTACTTCTTCCAAAAGTAAATCATTTACTGTTGCATAATTACTTGTACTTAGCCTCTCATAAACAACTTCAAAGGTATCTGCGACATTCTCGCAAGTGAACATATCCTCAAAATTGTTTGGTACTGGTTCTGTCGTGGCAAATATCAAGAGTCTGTTACGAGTTTGTGGCAGATGAAACTTGGCGGTATTGAAGATATCTGTAAACACACTATATCCCAATGCCTCCAATTCTTCTCTTATTCTCGTATATGTTCTTCCTTTGTCATGATTCTTGAGATTCTTGACATTTTCGAGCAATACGTATCGTGGTCTTCGTTCTCTAAGAATGTCTAATATACGGAAAAACATCTGACCTCTATCTTCATTAAAGCCTGCTTGTTTTCCCATCATACTAAATGTCTGACATGGAAAACCACCTGTTAACAAATCGAAGTCTGGAAGATTGGTTATGTTGTCCACATTACTGGTAAACTCAACTATATCTCCCAACGCCACTTCTCCATCAGCTTCAGGATGAAAGTTGGCACAATACGTCTTCACGGCTTTGGCATCTATCTCAGAATAACCAATGCAGTGAAAATTCATTATATGGTCTTGGGTCAGAAGATCCATTGCCCTTCTGAAGCCACCTATACCAGCAAATAATTCAAGATGTCTCATTTCATAAATTTCATGATGCCATCGCCAATGGCTTTGGCAAGTTTTACTGGAACTGCATTGCCGACTTGCGCATACCACATGTTTTGGGAACCAGTTATCACATAATCGTCAGGAAACGTCTGAATACGTGCTGCTTCACGAGGGCTTAACCCCCTTGCATCCCAAGGATGAATGTACATATTGCAGTCAAATTTCATGTGTGAAGTAATCGTCTTACAAATTTGAGTTTCATCTAACTTGAAATACTTATCCTTAAATATGTCGTTTCTTCTTTTGTATGGCATTATGTCTGCAATTGACTCATGTAAGGAGTTCGCACCTTGCGGTAAACGACGGTATATTTCTATATCACGCTCGTTATTGTACCGATTCTTGTGATTGTAGAGTTTTGTTATTTCTCTGTCTCCATTGATAAACTTATAGAAATCGTTATGGATATATGTAAAATCACATTCAGTAAACCCTGACTCTGCACACTCTATGCCTTTTGACCCCTTTTCTTTCTTCGCAATTAGATGTGGTAGACCTTCCAAGGCATCTTTCAATACAAACGGCTTGCGCTTATGTTTGTAAATTTCCTCAAAAATCAAATGTGGTGATACACCTACTCGGTTACCAATCATTATAAAACGTTCTCTATTTTGTGGTACGCCATAATCCTGTGCTTTGAAGAGAGCATAATCAAATTGGTATTCTTCACCAAGATATTCCTTGAAATTCTGTTTAATTTCCTCTATCTTATTCATCATACCTTTTACATTCTCCATTACAAAGAATTTTGGGCGCACATTTTTAAGAAATATCAGATACTGCTTATACAAAGAGTTCCTTGGATCATCTAATATCCTTTGGCGATTTGCCATGGAAAAGCCTTGGCATGGTGGCCCTCCACAAACTAACGTAATGTCCGATAGTATTTCTTTGTATTCATCTAAATGCAAGTTTAGTTCTGCTATATCCCCAACAAAATAATGCTCATCACTTAAATTATGATTAAACTTATATGTATTACAGAATTGCTCCACGATTTCATTAACAAACCATGGGGAAAAACCAGCTTGCTGAAGTCCCAAACTAAGGCCTCCACAACCTGCAAATAAATCCACAAACTTATACATCATTTTCATCACCCTCAAAATAGTCGGAGTCTATACGTTTGACTACAAAAGTTCACCTTGTACTGACACCAATGTTATATTCTATCATATAGCGTGCAAGTTCCTCACCATCAATAAGCACAATCTTCTTGCTTGCCTTTTCTTCTGCATACTTGCGCGCTTCACTACTAAATCTACTTGTTGTTATAAAAACACCTTTATTTGCTTTCTTTTCATCAAGAGCTCCTGCAAAAGCGTGAATATCTGGTTTCCCGATGGTATTCCCGATAGCATAACGTTTAGCTTGGATATAAATCTTATCTAATCCAAGTTTATCTTCTTTGATTATACCATCTATTCCATCGTCATGAGAAAATTTTGTAACCATTCCTGCGTCATCCAATGAGCCACCATACCCCATAGCAAGCATGAGGTCAACAACTATTTGCTCAAACCGCTTTGGAGATTGTTCTAAAACCTTTTGCAATAAATCTGCAGCGAGGTCTTTCACTATTATCTGATAAGCTGATTCTAATTGTTCTGTCGGTGTTGGCATCGAATTCGTTGTATCAGTACTCTTGGATTTTATATGGACAGAGCCACTACTCTTTGGAGATTTACCTGCATATTCTGCGTATTCGGGATATTCCAACAAATCGGATTCTTTCAGAGATGTATGGTTTTTCAAATAATCCTTACCTCTATCAGTAATCCTGTACATGCCTCTTTGGGGAAGCGTTATCAATAAAGCACGACGCAACCATTGACGTGTCCAACTACATCTGTCCTCAAACTGGATGGTTTTCCCACTTTTTGTTTTTAAGGCACTGTCTTCTGGTGTCAATCCAAAATGCTCAATAAGAAATGATTTCATTTCTTTTGAGGTCACATCTTTACCGTCTTCTAATTTTTTTAGAAACGGATATAAGAAATCTTGAAATTTAGGTAATGCCATAACTTTATCCTTTAGCTATTTGACAAATTGCCTTTAACAATTTCCAAGAAGTTAATCTCATCTTGATAATTCCCTCCGAACTGAGTACGGAGAACATTAAGTACATCTTCTATTTTATTAACTTGCTCCATGAGCAATTCTTTCTTATTCTGTTCCATCATTTTTAAATTCCTCGAACCGAACCAAGTCGGTCAATTCTACATTCAACACTTTTGCAGTCATCATCAGACTTGCCAAGTCTGGTTGACTTGAATTAGTACACCACTTTGATATGGTGGTTTGGTCTTTTCCAAGTTGTTCTGCCAGCCAACGGTTAGTTCGTTTTTTCTCTGCCAGCACAACTTTCAGCCTGTTCAAATCACGATTTGCCATATTTTAAGTATTTCGATATGCAAAGAAAGTGCAAGGCGAGCGCAATGAAACTTGCTTCAATTGCCAAGCCGCAGCCTTTCTTCTGCAAAGATACACATTATATTCCGTACAACGTGAGTTTAAGCCTAAATCTTATAGTATATTAGCAAACAAATGAAAATAATTCACCATAAGGAAGCATGATAATTTCTTTAAAAACCACAAAAGGGACTCAGAATTTATCGGTTTTTCAAAAATTAGACTTACCTTTGCACACAAAATCAAAGCGTTCTTTGTATATTGCAAAGTTGTGAAAGAAAAAGAATATAGCTCGTTTCTAAATCGTTAGCAGTTATCTTCTTTGTTATTCTTAATTCGTTAATACTCAATCAATAAAAGATTTTGTTGTGACTCAAGCAATGGCATATCACGCAAACGACCCTAATGTGGGTATGTCATTGGTTATGGACATTAACAGATATAAAATGTATATTGGAGATACTGAACTGTTACTTATATTGCCAATTACGAAATTGTATAAACTCAAAATTGAACAATTCAAAATCGCAGGCGCAGCCGAGAACAATTCAAAATCCAAAACTCAAAATTCAAAATTGCCGCAGGCAACCAATTCGTAATTCGTAACTCCTAATTCCTAATTCGATATAGCGAAATATCGTACTGGCAGTAAAAAAGTGTTACAAATGAAAAATTGATTCTAGAGAATCGGGAAGCCTTAATTGAAGGGTTTTGTAGAGTAAAACACTCCCCTACTCTTCAATTAAGGCTTCTTTGATGTGCAAATGGACTACATTTGCTATGCAACTGTAGCCGTTTTGAAAGGTAAAAGGACTACAGTTGGAAGGCAAATGTAGTCGTTTTGCAAAAAAATGAAGGGTTTTTACGTTGTCTGTCATTGCGATTTTCGGTTCCGAAAATCATAACACACTGACTAAGAATAAGTTAACTATAACCGCTCAAAACTCACGAATTTCGAGCTAAAGATTTCCTCGTGCATTCAGTTGATAGTTTTGAGCGGTTAGAAATGCAAATATTGTATTGTCTGGCGAGGCTTACAGCCTACATATCCTGCATCGAAAGACCTACAAGTTTCACTTCCTTATACTTGGCAAACTCGCGTCGTATGGTGTCATATTTCTCTTGCAGCACATGTTCCTTATATCTCTCGGGGTTGCGTTTCACCTCAGCCACAAGTGCGGTACGGTCGATGTCGTTGAGCGCTATCACGTCAATCTCATTATTGCCTTGGCGGTCCCAGTAGTTGCCGACGGCTGTGACGCGGTCTTCCTCGGCAATGCGTTGGCGGAAATACTGTTCGAGGACAAGTCCGGTGTAGTCGCAGTAGTCGCGCTTGACGATTTCGAGCAGCAGGTCGTTGCGCTCCATCTCTATGAGGTTTTGGTTGGGCAGAATGAAGCGAAACCAGAAGCGGAAGAAACAATCGTCTATCGACCAGCGTATGTTGCGGTTGCCCTGCTTGCTGAACATAGGCTGCAGACGATTGATATAGTTGTAGTCTTCGTGCAGATTCTTGAGATAGGTGCCCGTATTCTTGCCTATGATGTTGTCTATCTGGTTCTGTACAGTCATGCCTCCGGCTATCAGTTGCAGAATGCTCAGATAGTTAGAGTAGTCTCTGCCAAACTCAGCCATAATCAGCTCTGTGCCCTCGCTAAGGAACGGACTGCCCGCTGCTGTCACCCATTCGAGCATGCTGTCCTTGGTAGTGGCACCGGCATCCATAAGCTGACCTATGTATTTTGCCACACCGCCAGTGAGCATATACAGGCACAACAAGTCGTCAGGAGTGTATTCCGGATTATGGTCGTGCAGTATCTCTTTCATTACAGCTATGCGGAAGGGACGCAGTCTTATCTCGCAATCCTTGCGACCGTAAAGCGGTTCGTCGTCGTTGTCAAAAATCTTGTGCATCATGCTGAATATACTACCGCAGGCTATAAGATTGACATGAGTAGAATTGTGGTAGCGATCCCATATGTCCTGTATATGACTGGGTATGGCAGGGTTTATCTTCAGCAGGTTCTGAAACTCGTCGAGCACAAGGGTGAAGTGGTTGTCACGTCCGTATTGCATCAGTGCCTCAAAGAATTGCGCGAACGTCTCCATACGTCCGTATATCTGCAACCCAATGCTCTCGGCAGCAATTCGCTGAAATTTCTCTACAAGCACGTGCTCATTGTCTTTCGACACATACAGATAGAGCATGCGCTGCTCGTTCTGCGTACGCAGCAGCAGGGCTGTCTTGCCAATACGCCGACGGCCCATCATCACCGTGAAGAGCGACTCTCGTTCGCTCCTCACCCAATTGCGACGCAATATCTCAATTTCTTTCTCTCTGTCGTAGAATTTCATAATGCAAGCGTTTGATTTTAATTTAACCGCCATTAATTTAATGGCCATTACAATAATGCAAAGCTACAAAATAATTAATAAAACTACAAGTTTTTTCAGTGGAGAGTTGATTTTAGTTGAGAATTGAGAATTGAAAGTTGAGAGTTATGATATGCAATAAAAAAGTTAAGAGTTGAAAGTTGAGAGTTAAGAGTTATGATATGCAATATTTCAGTATTCATAACTCTCAACTCTCAACTTTCAACTCTCAACTAAAAATAGCTTTCAACTAAAAATAGCTATTTTTTCTTCTGGTCTTCTTCGATGAAGCGCAGCAGATGTTCCACTGCCTCACTCTCGGGGATTGCCTTCTCCACGCACATTTTCTGCTTGTAGAGCGATATTTTGCCTGGTCCGGCACCTACATATCCGTAGTCGGCATCAGCCATTTCGCCCGGACCGTTGACGATGCAACCCATGATGCCAATCTTCAGACCCTTCATGTGGGCTGTAGCGGCCTTAATCTTGGCTATGGTAGAGCGCAGGTCGTAGAGCGTTCTGCCGCAACCGGGACACGAGATATACTCGGTCTTGGATGTGCGGAGGCGTGCTGCCTGCAGGATGGCAAACGAGGTGTCGGCAATGTCGCGCACGGTGATGTCGCCGTCGTTCATCAGCCATATGCCGTCGCAGAGTCCGTCAATCATCAGCGCTCCCATGTCGGCAGCAGCCTCAAGCTGGAAGTCGGCCTTCTCCTGGGCGCTGTGGCGATACATCTGGGCGAAGACAACAGGATTGAAGAGTCCGTTGATCCACAGTTCGTGGGTCAGTGCACGCTGCTCGCCCAGCTTGTTCTGCTGGTTGCTCACGGCTATCACCACCACTTCGGGATGAGCCTTGAGGCATGCCAGATACTCCTCCGACGGAGCGCCGAGCTGCAACACGAGGAACTTCACGTCGGCCTTGACGCTCGAAATGAACGGTGTGGCGTTGTAGGGGAATATCGGATAGGTGTCCTTAGCGCCAGTGTAGGCGTTGAAGTCGACGATATACTTCTGTCCTTCCTTGCGGTTGGCGGGCAGCGAAGAGCCGCAGTAGATGTAGTCGGGAGTGGTGTCGGTGCTGAAATCAACGTCAGCCGATGTCTGACCGTTGGGCAGCGAGGCAATCACTACGGGCACATTAGAGCCGCCTATGCCTCCGGCAGCGCGTGTCTTGCGGCGTTCGGGACGCAGCCAGTCGAAGTCGGGCGACGCTGTAGCGGGCACCATGAGGTGGCCTTCGCGCTTGATGATGTAGTCGACAAGGTGGCGTGCCACCGGTATTTCAGCCTCTGGCTCCTCGCTCAGACTCACGCGGATGGTGTCGCCGATGCCGTCGGCGAGCAGCGCTCCGATGCCTACGGCACTCTTGATGCGTCCGTCCTCGCCCTCGCCAGCCTCAGTCACGCCGAGGTGGAGCGGATAGTGCATGTCGTTGCGGTCCATCTCGTCGACGAGCAGACGCACTGTGCGCACCATGATGACAGTGTTGGAAGCCTTGATGGAAATCACCACATTGTCAAACTGCTCCTTCTTGCAGATGCGCAGAAACTCCATGCAGCTCTCTACGATTCCCTCGGGAGTGTCGCCATAGCGCGACATGATGCGGTCGGACAACGATCCGTGGTTGACACCGATGCGCACGGCTGTGTGATGTTCCTTGCAGATATTGAGGAAGGGAACAAAGCGGTCTTCAAGTTTCTTCAGTTCGTCGGCATACTCGGTGTCGGTATATTCTATCTTCTTGAACACACGTGCCGGGTCGACATAGTTGCCGGGATTGACGCGCACCTTCTCGGCATAGAGCGCAGCCACGTCGGCTACGTTGGCGTTGAAGTGTACGTCGGCAACAAGCGGAGTGTTGAAGCCGTCAGCACGGAGCTGGGCGTTGATGTTCTTCAGATTCTCAGCCTCACGACGGCCCTGTGTGGTGAGTCGCACAAGTTCGCCGCCAGCCTTAATTATTTTTTCTGCCTGCTCTACGCATGCCTCAGTGTCGTTGGTGTTGGTAGTGGTCATCGACTGGATGCGTATAGGGGCATCGCCGCCAATCTGCAAGTCGCCCACCTGAACGGGCGACGATGAGCGACGGCGATAGTTGAAGAGGTCTGTCATTTTAACATTTATAATCGTACTTCATTTCAGCCAACTCCTTGTTTGCCTTCTCAATCTTGGCACCGAGTCCGGCCTTGTATACTTCCATCTTGCTTGCCATCTCAGCGTCGCCGAGGGCAATCATCTCGCAGGCGAGGATGGCGGCGTTCATGGCACCGTTCACACCCACTGTGGCAACAGGGATTCCTGGAGGCATCTGTATGATTGAGAACATGGCGTCCAATCCGTCGAGCATACCCTTGATAGGAACACCGATAACGGGCAACGTGGTGTTGGCAGCGATTACTCCAGGCAGTGCAGCAGCCATGCCGGCAGCGGCGATGATGACCTTAATGCCACGGTCCTTGGCACCTTTAGCGAAGTTTTCCACTGCAGTAGGTGTGCGGTGGGCTGAGAGTGCGTTAACTTCAAAAGGAACCTGCATGTCGTTCAAGAACTTGCATGCCTTTTCCATAACGGGCAGGTCGCTTGTGCTGCCCATGATGATGCTTACTAATGGAGACATAATGATTAATTATTTAAAAGCCCTACCCCCGACCCCTCCCCCGTAGGGAGGGGAGTAATGTGTAGAGTTGGGCTTTGGTTTATTGAATTTATTATTTATACGATTAATATCTATACTTTTGTTTCTTTTGGTCGAACTTTGCAAGTTCAATCAATGGGAAAAAGACGCGATTGGCAAAGCATATCGCTCCCCTCCCTACGTGGGAGGGGCAGGGGGTGGGGCTTATAATCCCAATATCACCGTATACGCCACTACCAATCCCAAGAGGAATCCGTAGCATACCTGGCGCAGCGAGTGTTGTCGCAGAATCATGCGGCTTGTGCCTACCATTCCGCCGAGGATGATGACCACGCAGAGCCAGCCCAATGGATTGAATCCGAATATCAGCGAGAAGGCTTGCAGCGCTCCTGCCACACCGCCTATGGCAGCGGTATGGGTAGATATCTTCCACCACACGTTGATGAGGGCGCACAGAATCTGTATGACGAGTGCCGACATGAGTATGTTGCTCATGAAGTGGGGTATGTTGAAGCGGTGCATGACATAGTAGCACACGAAGTAGCTTACGATTGAAAGCAGATAGGGCACCACACGCCGCTCCTTCTTGCCCAGCTCGATGAGTGTCCAGCCGTGATAGCCACGATAGAAGTGGATGAGCAGTGTGGGCAAGAGAATGGTGAACATGTAGACAAGACCGAGCACCGTAAGCTTGTACGGCCACGGCATCAGACTGAGATAGCTGAACGTGAACAGAGCTATCAGTCCGACAAGCGGCAGATAGAATGGCGTGAAAACCATGCTAAGAATGCGAGCTGCGAGAATAATATTCTTTTCTTTCATAATTCCTGAGCCTTACTGGGCATCTTTATGCCTTATTGAGCCTTAGTAAGCCTTCTATAATTATTTTTTCTCAATTAACAAATCATATCACTCCCCTCCCTACGGGGGAGGGGCAGGGGGTGGGGCTTTGCTTTTGCCTTTATCCCTTTCTCAATCTTGCCACTGGCAGTCCCAGCTGTTCGCGGTATTTTGCCACGGTGCGTCGTGCTATTGGATAGCCGAGCTTGGCGAGAGTCTTGGTCAGTGCGTCGTCGCTCATGGGCTTCTTCTTGTCTTCCTTGGCAATGAGGTCCTTGAGTGCGAGCTTTATCTTGCGTGTCGACAGCTCCTCGCCATCGTCGGTGGTGTAGCCGTCGGAGAAGAAGAAGCGCAGGGGGAATGTGCCCCAGTTGGTCTGCGCATACTTGATGTTGCTGACGCGCGAAATGGTGGAAATGTCGAGTCCGGTGCGGTCGGCAATGTTCTTCAGAATCATCGGCTTGAGGTCGGCCTCATCGCCGTCCTGGAAGAAACGGCGCTGCCAGTCGATGATGGCCTGCATAGTGATGGTGAGCGTACGGCGGCGCACCTTTATAGCCTCGATGTATCCGCGTGCACGTTCCACCTTCTCCTTGGCGTAGAGCAGTGCTTCCTTCTCGCGTCGCGACATCGATGTCTTGTTGTTCTTGTAAGCCTCCATCATCTCGGCAAACGAGGGCGACACCTTCAGTTCGGGTATGTTGCCGCCGTTGAGCGTGAACGTCACGTTGCCGTTGTCGTCGGTGTCGACAATGAAGTCGGGCGTAATCTGCTGCACGTTGCGACCCTCAGTCTCGCCAAGTGACGAGCCGGGCTTCGGATTGAGTCGGCGCAACTCAGCCATGACACGTTCGGCGGTGTCGGCATCGACACCCAATGCTGAGCGTATCTTGTCGAAATGCTTCTTGGTGAACTCGTCGAAACAGTCGGTTATCACCTTTTGCATCATAGGTTTGAGCGAGTCGTTGGGGCGGCGCTTGATTTGCAGCAGCAGACATTCCTGCAATGTGTGGGCACCGATGCCCGCAGGGTCGAAGGTCTGCAGTATGCGCACCACGCGGTCTACATCGTCGATGGTGCAGTCGATGCCGTGATAGATGGCAAGCTCGTCGGATATCGACTCGCTGTCCTTGCGCAGCAGTCCGTCGCTGTCGAGCGACCCTATGACATACTCCATTATCTCCTCGTCCTTATCCGACAGCTCCGTCTCGCCCATCTGCTCCTTCAGCTTGTCGTAGAACGACGTTGTGTCGCCATACACCATCTCCTCATAGTCGGCAGAGTCGGCACCCGAACCACCCGTATACCCTGCCGTAGGCATGTCGTCGTCGCCTCCGCCGATGCGCTCAAGGGCATCGGTAAGAGCCGAATCGCGCTCCTCGCGTTCGTTGCGTGCGTCAAAGTCGTCGTTGTCGGAAGCGCCCTCGCCACCCGAAGAGGGCTGCGAATCGTCGCCATACGAGGCTGTAGAGTCGTTGCCTTCTACGTGGCCGCCCTCGAAAACGTCTTCAGGCGAAGTGGTTTCGAGAGCCGGATTGTCGTCAAGTTCGGCGTTGACACTCTGCTCGAGTTCGGTCAAGGGCATCTCAAGCAAGTGCACCTGTAGCATCTGCTGTTGCGACAGACGCTGCACCTGCTGAAGTTTCTGCTCTTGTGTTTGTATGAGTTTCATTTTTTGACGTGTTGATGTGGTGTATAGATGTTGTTGACGATATCAATCAGTTCAGCTGAAGTAGAGCTTCAGCTTGTCGGCTGCGGCGTGCAGCAGTTCGGGCTGTTCGCTGTAATAGCGCTTCCACACCCGCTTTGCCTCGTCGGCAATGGGCGACTGGTCGGCAGCCTTGCGCTTCAAGATGGGGTCGAAGGTCTGGTATATCTCGAGTATGCGCACTATCTCCTCGGGCTTGAGCGACAGCAGTCGAGCCATGTCGAGCACCTCGGGGGTCTCGCTCACCATGGTGTTGGGCGTAAGTGCGAAGTAGAGTTCGAGGATTATGACGAGCATAACGGGCGTTATGTCCGACGAATTGTCGATAGGACGATAGTCGCGCTCGAACGAGGGAGTGGTCTGCACGCCTTCGTAGAACAGTCCGGAGTCGCCGAACCCAGCCATCTGCTTGAGTCGCTTGATGTCGCGCGCGAGACGTTTGGGGTTGTCGGCATACAGCGCCCAGAGCCTCTGGAGCGACGGAGTGGCGCGTTTTTCGAGTGCGCACATCTGTTCGTATATGGTACGGGGCGGTATGTGTAGCTCTATGCCCAATTCCACAACCGGATGTGAAAATTCGGATTTCACACCAGCAGGCTTCTTCTGATACAACTGTATGAGAAGCAGCCAATAGTCGTCTGACCAAAGAGTATTATTTGCCATAATCGATAAACATTGTTACAAATGCAAAGTTACTGAAAGTCTTGCACAAAATGTAATTCTTACCTCAAAAGTTGAGTTTTTAATAAAATATAAAAAATAGACATATAATAAGGTAACAACAAAAATTTTCTTACTTTTGCGCCCAAATTAAAGAACACAAAGCAAAATCATGCAAGAAAACTTAGTGATTGTCGAGAGCCCCGCTAAGGCAAAGACCATAGAGAAGTTTCTGGGTTCCGACTACAAAGTGATGTCCTCATACGGACACATACGCGACCTTAAGAAGAAGGAAATCAGCATAGACAAGGACACGCTGCAGCCAGCATACGTCATACCTAAGGACAAGGAAGAACTTGTAAAGAAACTGCGTGAGAGCGCAAAGAAGGCACACAAGGTGTGGCTCGCATCCGATGAGGACCGCGAGGGAGAGGCTATTTCGTGGCATCTGTGCGAGGTGTTGGGCCTGGACGAGGCTTCGACCAACCGTATCGTATTCCATGAGATTACAAAGCCTGCTATCCTGGCGGCTATAGAGAATCCACGACACCTTGACATGAACCTTGTAAATGCGCAGCAGGCACGCCGCGTGCTCGACCGCATCGTGGGCTTCAAGCTCTCGCCCGTATTGTGGCGCAAGGTGAAGCCGGCTCTGTCGGCAGGACGTGTGCAGTCGGTAGCCGTCAGACTCATCGTAGAGCGCGAGCGCGAGATACAGCAGTTCAAGAGCGAACCATACTATCGCATCAACGCCATATTCGCCATAACCAACGCCGACGGATCGCAGTCGGAGGTGAAGGCCGAACTCGACAAGCGATTCACCACACACGACGAGGCTCTGGCTTTCCTCGACAAGTGCAAGAAGGCTGAGCACAAGGTGGAGAGCGTGAGCAAGAAACCGCTCAAGCGCATGCCGGCGCCTCCGTTCACCACTTCGACACTGCAGCAGGAAGCTGCCCGCAAGCTCGGATTCTCGGTGTCGCAGACCATGATGGTGGCACAGCGTCTGTACGAAAACGGTCTTATCACATACATGCGTACCGACAGCGTAAACCTCTCAAGTCTGTGCATCAACGCAGCCAAGGAGGAAATCATCAAGCTGTATGGCGAGGAGTATAGTTCGCCGCGCAACTACCACACCCACTCGAAGGGTGCGCAGGAGGCTCACGAGGCAATACGCCCTACATACATGAGCAATACTACTATAGAGGGTACTGCCCAGGAGCGCCGACTCTACGACCTGATATGGAAGCGCACGGCTGCATGCCAGATGTCGGAAGCTCAGATTGAGAAGACTACCGTAACCATCGGCATCAGCACCACCGACGAGCACTTTATTGCTAACGGTGAGGTTGTAAAGTTTGACGGATTCCTGAAGGTATACCGCGAGTCGACCGACGACGAGCAGAACGAGCAGCGCGACGAATTCGCCCACAACCTGCCCGTAATCAAGGAGGGCGACACTCTGAAGCGCCGCGAGATTACATCTACCGAGCGCTACTCGCAGGGCCCCACACGATACACCGAGGCAAGCCTCGTACACAAACTCGAAGAACTGGGCATCGGACGCCCGTCTACATACGCCCCGACCATCTCTACCATACAGCAGCGCGAATATGTTGTAAAGGGCGACAAGAAGGGCGAAGAGCGCCCATACGTCATCGACACATTGCGCGGACTCATCGTCACACCGACTCGCAAGGTGGAGCTAACGGGCAACGAGAAGGGCAAACTGCTGCCCACCGACATAGGTATCGTAGTGAACGACTTCCTTATGGAGAACTTCCCCAACATCATGGACTATAACTTCACAGCCAAGGTGGAGCAGCAGTTCGACCAGATAGCCGACGGAAAGGAGGAGTGGACTGACATGATGCAGCACTTTGACCGCGAATTTGAACCTACCGTTGAGAAGGTGATGAACGCACGCTCGGAGCACAAGGCTGGCGAACGCAAGTTGGGCGACGACCCGAAGAGCGGACACCCGGTGTTCGTAAAGATTGGACGCTACGGACCCGTAGTTCAGATTGGCACTGCCGACGACGACGAGAAGCCGCGCTTTGCTCAGCTGCCTACCGACAAGAGCATGGAGACCATCACTCTGGAGGAGGCTCTCGAACTGTTCAAGATGCCGCGCACCGTGGGCGAATACGAAGGCAAGACCGTGACCATAGGTGCCGGACGATTCGGACCCTACGTTCTGCACAACAAGATGTACACTTCCATTCCGAAGGACGAGGACCCGATGACCATCACTCTCGACCGCGCCATCGAGCTGATTGAAGCCAAGCGCAAGAGCGAGGAGGAGCGACACATGAAGAAATTCGAAGAAGACCCCAACCTCGAAGTGCTCAACGGCAGATATGGTCCATACATCGCCTTCGAAGGCAAGAACTACCGCATCCCACGCGAACTGCACGCCACTGCCGCCGAACTCACCTACGAGCAGTGCATGGACATCATTAAAAATCCGCCGGCTCCGAAGAAGAGAGCGGCTAAGAAATAATAAAAAAATAGTTGAGAGTTGAGAGTTGAGAATTGAAAGTTATGATTACCCAATCATCCTATGTTACTACATAAGTAAAAGATATAAGAAACGATGCATATCATAACTTTCAACTCTCAACTTTCAACTCTCAACTTTCAGCTGACATTTATGACTAGAATCATCCTCATTGGCTACATGGGAGCCGGAAAGACCACCATAGGCAAGGCACTCGCCAAGGCCCTTGGAGTCACATTCTACGATCTCGACTGGTATATCGAGACACGTATGCACCGCACTGTGAAGCAGATATTCGACGCTGAAGGCGAAGAAGGATTCCGCCGCATTGAGCACAACCTGCTGCACGAAGTGGCTGAGTTTGAGAATGTAGTGATTTCGTGCGGAGGCGGCACACCATGCTTCTTCGACAATATCGACTACATGAACCGCCAAGGCAAGGTGATATATCTGAAGGCTTCGCCCGAAGTGCTGTACGAGCACCTGAAGATGGGCAAGTCGGTGCGACCACTGCTGCTCAACAAGACGCCTGAGCAGGTACGCGAGTTTATCGTCGAGCAACTCGCACACCGCGAACAATTCTATTCAAAGGCCAATTACACGCTCGACATAAACCTACTCGACAATCACGACAAGATAAATATTACGGTTGATAAGCTACAAAAATTGATTGAAAAATGAAGAAATGGACCATTGACGACTCTCGCGAGTTATACAACATCAACGGTTGGGGCACCTCTTACTTCGGTGTCAACGACAAGGGCGACATGTATGTAACACCCTGCAAGGACAACGTGCAAATCGATTTGCGCGACGTCATGGACGAACTGCAGCTGCGCGACGTTACGCCTCCAGTGCTGCTCCGCTTCCCCGACATTCTCGACAACCGTATCGAGAAGACCTCAAGCTGCTTCAAGAAGGCTGCCGAGGAGTACGAATACAAGGGCGAGAACTTCATTGTATACCCTATTAAGGTGAACCAGATGCAACCCGTCGTTGAGGAAATCATCTCGCACGGACGCAAGTTCAACCTCGGATTGGAGTGTGGCTCAAAGCCCGAGCTGCACGCCGTTATCGCTGTGCAGTGCCAGAGCGACTCTATCATCGTGTGCAACGGCTACAAGGACCAGAGCTACATTGAACTGGCGCTGCTCGCACAGAAGATGGGCAAGCGCATATTTATCGTTGTCGAGAAGATGAGCGAGATTGGACTGATTGCCGCTGCTGCAAAGAAGCTGGGCGTGAAGCCTAACATCGGCATACGTATCAAGCTGGCTTCAAGCGGATCGGGCAAATGGCAGGAGAGCGGTGGCGACGCTTCGAAGTTCGGACTACGCTCGTCGGAGCTGCTCCAGGCGCTCGAAACTCTTGACGACAAGGGCCTGCACGACTGCGTCAGACTCATCCATTTCCACATAGGATCGCAGATAACCAAGATACGACGCATTCAGACTGCGCTGCGCGAAGCCGCCAACTTCTACGTACAGCTGCACAAGATGGGCTACAACATCGACTTCGTCGACTGTGGCGGCGGTCTGGGCGTAGACTACGACGGAACACGCTCGTCGTCGAGCGAGAGCTCGGTCAACTACTCTATCCAGGAGTATGTCAACGACTGCGTGTACACATTCGTCGATGCTTCGAACAAGAACGGCATCAAGCATCCTAACCTCATCACAGAGAGTGGACGCTCGTTGTCGGCACACCACTCTGTGCTTATCACCGACGTACTCGAAACCACGTCGCTGCCCGAGATGCGCGAGGAGTTTGAACCGTCCGAAAACGACCACCAGCTCGTCAAGGATCTCTACGAGATATGGGACAATCTCAATCCACGCACAATGCTTGAGGACTGGCACGATGCCGAGCAGATACGCGACGAGGCTCTCGACCTCTTCTCGCACGGCATCGTCGACCTGCGCACACGTGCCGAGATAGAGAGCATGTACTGGAGCGTTTGCCGCGAGGTGAACAGCATGGCAAAGACTCTGAAGCACACTCCCGACGAGCTGCGCGGCCTGGACAAGCTGCTTGCCGACAAATACTTCTGCAACATATCTATATTCCAGTCGCTCCCCGATGCTTGGGCTATCGACCAGCTCTTCCCCATCGTGCCCATTCAGCGACTCAACGAGCGCCCCACACGCAACGCTACGCTGCAGGACATCACCTGCGACAGCGACGGCAAGATAGCCAACTTCGTGACCAACCGTCAGGCCACTCACGTGCTTCCGGTACATCCTATCAAGAAAAACGAAGACTATTATCTCGGCGTTTTCCTTGTAGGTGCCTACCAGGAGATTCTCGGCGATATGCACAACCTCTTCGGCGACACCAACGCCGTACACATCTCGGTGAAGGACGGTGGCTACAGCATCGACCAGATATTCGACGGTGAGACTGTTGAGGAGGTGCTCGACTACGTACAGTACAATCCAAAGAAACTCGTGCGACAGCTCGAGATTTGGGTGACCAAGAGTGTTAAGGCTGGCAAGATTTCGCTCGAAGAGGGCAAGGAGTTCTTGAGCAACTACCGCTCAGGACTGTATGGTTATACTTATTTGGAGTAAATAAAGCCCCACCCCCTGCCCCTCCCCCGTAGGGAGGGGCAGGTTATATGCTTTTATTGCCCGTAAATATTTTACGCTTATGAAAATCACAATTATTAAGGTTGGCGGTGCCGTTGTGGAGGATTCTGCACAGCTTGCCGCTCTTCTTGAGGGTTTCAAGAAGATAGAGGGATACAAAATTCTGGTACATGGAGGAGGCCGTCGCGCCACAAAGGTGGCTGCCGAACTTGGCATTGAGAGCAAGATGGTGGGCGGACGACGCATCACCGACGCCGCAATGCTTGAAGTGGTGACGATGGTTTACGGTGGACTGGTCAACAAGAACATCGTGGCTCAGCTGCAATCGCTTGGCATCAACGCCATCGGACTGACCGGTGCCGACATGGACGTGATACGCTCGCACAAGCGTCCGCTGAAGGACGGTGTGGACTTCGGATTCGTCGGCGACGTTGACAAGGTGAACGCTGAACGACTGAAGACTCTGATAGATGCCGGTATGACGCCCGTTCTTGCCCCTCTGACGCACGACGGTGCCGGAACGATGCTCAACACCAACGCTGACACGATAGCCTCTGAGACGGCCCGTGCACTGGCTTCGCTCTACGACGTAACGCTGGTGTACTGTTTTGAGAAACCCGGTGTGCTCGCCAATCCCGACGATGACACAAGCGTAATCCCTGCCATCACACGCAACGATTTCAGCCGACTCACTGCCGACGGAACTATTTCGGGCGGAATGCTGCCCAAAATAGAGAATGCACTTGCTGCTGTAGAGGCAGGAGTTAAGAAAGTGGTGATAACCAAGGCCGACAGCATTGGCAAGGGAGGAACAGTTATTCAGTAAGAAGACTGAAACTGTATAGTTGAAAAAAGGAACAGGCCGCCGGTGTCAATTAAGACTCCGACGGCCTGTCAATCGTTAGTATGTTATGAAAAATTTGAGAGTCCCCGAAACTTCACAGCTTCAAGGTTTTCTTTGTAGCGTCATACACTTTTCGTAACATTTGTCATGGACGCTGGTGAAGGGGCTTGTTTTTACGTCCAAATATGTTTTAAGTGTACATCAGCTGGTGTTTTAACTTAAAATGATTTTATTGAGAAAGCATAGAAATATATCTTACTTAAGTATGGTGGGACCATTCTGTCCGAACGGCTGTCCTACTGTGCCGATACTGCTCAGTCCGTTGTGGCGTGCAGTATCCATTTTCACAGTGTCGTTCATCGCCACTGAGGCACCCTCACGTACTCGAGGAGTGTATGCCGCAGGCACTCCGGCAGGCACGTCTTCGGTGCTCTGGAATGACATCTGGGCTGCCTGACTCAGTGTGAGCACTATGGCCACCATTGCCGCTGCCTTGAAGAGCGGCGCAAACCGCTGGCTTATGAGCACCTTGCGTGCCTTAACCTCTTGCGGCTCGCCAACCATAGACAGCATACGCTCGTCGAAATCATCGCCCAGGCGATCGGTCTTCGGCTCAGTCTGCTCATACACAAACAGGGGGCGGAACTTGGCAAGCTCCTCAGGAACGCACAACTGGCTGAAGAACGAGCGCAGTATCTGCTCCTCCTCAAGTGTTGTCTCGCCCTGCCAGTAGCGGTCAAGAAGTTGGTTTATGTATTTATAATCCATAGTTGTCGTATTTTTGGAATTGTTGTTTAATAGTCTGCCGCGCACGGAAGATGTTCACCTTCACCTGGTCCTCGGTTATATCGAGTACGGCGGCTATCTCCTTGTATGTCTTGCCTTCGATATCGCGCAGTTGCATGCACGACCTTTGTTTCTCAGGCAGAGAGTCGATGAGCGTCCTCACTATCGTCACTCGTTCGCGTTGCACGGTCTGTTCGTATGGTGTAGATGCCGTGTCGGCCTGGTTGTCGCCTCCTTGGGGCGTCGTTTCATCGAGCGAAGCGTTCTGGTTGTCGCGCAGTCTCATGCGGTCGAGAGCCAGGTTGCGGCAGATAGTGAGCGAGAATGCTTCCACCGACTCAAGGGTATCCCACGAGTCGCGACGGTTCCACACCTTTATCAAGGTGTCTTGCACGATATCTTCGGCCTCTTCGCGGCTTAGCGTGATGCGCATTGCCAGTCGGAAGAGTATATCCTTCATCGGCAGGATGTCGTTGCGAAAACTAATCTTTTTCATCTGTGCTCTAAATGAATGACGATTGACGGCTGATTTTGTTACAGACGTCCGTCCTTATTTAACCTCGTTTAACAAATCGCTCGCATTCGGCGAGTATTTTCACACGCGCTATCTTCATCACAACGTAATAAAGTACAACAGCTATAATGAATCGTGATATGAGAAGCGCTATCAAGTTGCTCAGCGGCATTGTGGCTATATACGCCACGCCCATCACTCCGGCGGCGGCAAGGGCAAACGGCATTACGTCGCAGAAGAACATCCAGTAGCCATAGCCTATCAGTCGGCGCACGAAGAACAGCCACACCAGCAGCCACGATGTATTCAATATGGTGTAGGCTATCACCATCGAGCGTATGCCCATGGGCCATATCAGCACCATTGTGGCTATCTGAACGAGTCCTAAGGTGAACGTACACCAGAAGAAAGTGCCCGAACGTCCCTTCGATATAATCATGTTGGAGAAGAGCGTGGAGAGCGGCATTGTAGCGCCTGAGATACACAATATCTGTATCAGTTGAGCTGACGCAAGCCACTTCTCGCCTATGGCTGTGACGATAAACTCCTTTGCCACGAGTCCGAAACCGAACAGTAGGGGGAACGTTATGAATGCCGTGAAGCGCATCATCTTGCGGAACACGTCCTTCTGTCGGCCCTCCTCACCGTTGAGACTGACAAGCACGGGCTGTGCCACTTGCGCCACCATGCTCTGCACGAGCGAGTAGCACTTGGTGTTCCACTGATAAGCCTGGTTGTAATTGCCCGTATCGCGGGGCGTGAAGTAGTGGCCCAGCAAGATGTTGAGCACATTGTTGTTGACGTGGGTCATGATGGTAGTAGCAAGAATCTTGCACGAGAACCGGAACATTCGGCGTACGGGAGCGAATGTAATGCCGTGGATAGAAGGGCGCCATGGCGAGAAATGCCACTGCAAAAGGGTGTTGATGCCTACATAAACGAGTCCTTGCGTGGCGAGCGACCAATATGCCATGCCCGCAAATGCCATGCCCACACCCGTCAGACTCGACAGTATCACTGCCAAAGCACCTGCTTCGGCTTGCTGCTTGGCGCGCAGATGCTTGAACAGATAGGCCGACTGTGCCGTGCCAAACGAAGCTATGACAATACTAAGAAAGGCGTAGCGGCACAATGGCACTACCCGCGGTGTATGATAATATTCGCCTATAAGCGGAGCAGCAAAAAAGAGAATCAAGTAGAGCGATGACGCCATGATGATGTTAAACCAGAACACCGAGTTGTAGTCCTCGTCCTTGGGGTGCTCTATATTGGTAAGCGCCGTGCGGAAACCGCTGTCCTGCAAGGCTGTGGCAACAAGCGAGAAGATGCTTATCATGGCCATCATACCATAGTCGGATGGTGACAATAAGCGACCCAGAACAATGCCGAACGCCAGTCCGACGAGCTGCTGTATGCCGCTGTTGAGTCCGCCCCACAACAATCCTTGTGCCGTTTTCTCTTTCAGTGTACTCATAATCCTATTGAAGAAAAAAAGGAGGACGTGTCAGAATAGGAGTTAGAGGAAGTTAAGAAGAAGTTAATCCATCTACGATGAATGGAAGTTAACGGACAAATGCTTTGTTTTCAGCAATTTATACATATGTCCGCTAACTTCTATTAACTACGGGCAAAGCCCAAACTTCCTCTAACTTCTGTTTTGACACACTCTCATATCATAAACATAATGATGATTTGCGCTATAATGACGCGTATGAACATGCCGAGCGGATATACCGATGTGTAAGCCACGGCGGCACGGTCGCCCTTGATTGTTTCGTTGGCGTAGCTCAACGCCATAGGATTTGCCATGGCTCCACAGAGCAGTCCGCAGATGGTGCCGAAGTCAAACTTCTTTGTCTTCAGGGCAATGGCACCTATGATGAGCAACGGAAGTACTGTCAATACCAGTCCGACACCCACCCAAAGCAAACCTTCGGGACGTATCACGGTGGCAAGGAAGTCCTGACCAGCTACCAGTCCGAGGCAGCCAAGATACAATGAAAGTCCGAGCTTGCGCAACATGAGCGATGCCGAACGTGTGGTGTAACTGATGAAGTGTACACGCGAGCCAAGCGCTCCGATGATGATACCCATGATGATAGGACCTCCGGCGATGCCCAGTTTTACGGGAGCACTCATGCCTGGAATGCTTACCGGTATCATACCCAGAGCCAAACCGAGTAGCAATCCGAAGAAGATGGCACCGAGATTAGGCTCGTTGAGCACCTGGACAGCATTGCCCAGATAAGCCTCAGCATGGTCGATGTTCTCGGGAGTGCCCACCACGGTGACGCGGTCGCCGTATTGCAGGTGCAGATTGTCAGTAGCCAGCAGCTTGATGTCGCCTCTCATCACACGGCTCACGTTCACTCCGTAAGTCTGACGCATGTGCAGCATGCCGAGCGTCTTGCCGTTGAGCTTTGTGCGCGTCATCACGATGACGCGGCTCTCCACCGTGTTGTCGATGGCGTTCCAATCGATCTTCTCACGGTTCCAGTCCTTCTCCACACGCTCACCGAAGAGTATTGTCATGGCCGACACCTCATCGCGGTTGGTCACCACGAGCACGTTGTCGTCCATCTGCAGCTGCGTCGTTGCCAGCGGCACGATCACCTTGCCGCATCGCCAGATGCGCGATATGATGAAGTGGCGGTGGGTCATCTGCGACACTTGGGCAATGGTCATGCCCGATATGGCAGGATTGATTACCACAAACTGTCCTACAAAGGTGTTGTCTTCGTCGTCGCCCGTGCGCGGCTCAAGGTCGGCTGGGCGCACAAGAAACTTGCGCATAAGTATCATAGCGAATATCACACCCACAACACCCAACGGATATGTAACGGCACATCCCAATGCTGCACCGCTGCTCGACTGATGGGCGTTGGCAAGAGCCTGCTGCGCGGCACCAAGAGCCGGTGTATTAGTGGTGGCACCACACAGAATGCCCACCATCTCGGGTACGTTGATGGGCAATACCAAGCACAGCGACAGTGCCATTGCCGTTCCTGCCAGTATGATGCCCAGTCCCCAAAGGTTGAGCGATACGCCCTCGTGACGCATCATGCCGATGAAGTTGGGGCCCACATGCAGACCGAGCGCATACACAAACAGCGACAGTCCGAGCGTCTCGGCGAACGTGAGCATCTGTGCGTCAGCCGTGAAGTGCATGCTACCAGCTACAATTCCGATAAAAAATACGAAAGCCACTCCGAGCGATATGCCCTTGATGTGAATCTTTCCCAATGCGAGTCCTATTGACACGATGAGCGACAGAACAACGATGGTCTGCACTGCCGAGTGTGTCACAAAAAGACTTTCAATCCATTCCATTTCTTTGTCTTAGTTGAATTATCCTATGTTTTTTCGTTTAAGTGGTCGAATTAGGCCGTATTTACAGTACTTTTTAAACCGACTGCAAAGTTACGCAAAATTCCTATTATGAAAGATTTATTTCCATTTATTTGCTCTGTTAATCATCATAAACAACAACATTCAAAAAGCAAAAAAACGTTCCGCGCACTTGATTTGTGTCAATTTATTTTAAAAATGAACAAAAAACTTTCCAATTTCTTGTGTGGTCGTACACAAATTATTATCTTTGCAACGTGTTCGAGAGAATGCAATGTTTTTTCATTAGGTTAGTAGTTTGATAGATTTTAAGGTAAAGATTATGTTATTAGATTTTGTTCATATTTGACAAAATCGGACATTGATTAACATTATTCTTTGAGAGGCCGGTGCGAGTGATTCGTGTCGTCCTTTTTTTTTGTATATAAGCCCCACCCCCTTGCCCCTCCGGATCAAATAATATTGTTGTGTTTTTAACAATCCAATATTATTGTTTATCTTTGCGTCATGAATAGAACTCAG
>NZ_JADYTS010000043.1 GCF_021531355.1 Leyella stercorea
GGCAAGGGGGTGGGGCCTAATTCTTCCATACAAATATTGTACAGGCAGTAAAAAAGTGTTACAAACAAAAATCTCAAAATAGAGTTGTGGATAGCTGTTTTCATATTGTTTTGAAGCAGCAACAATTGCTCCTCATTGCAAAAGGACTACATTTACCATCCAACTGTAGCCCTTTTACACTCTCACTGTAGTCCTTTTACAATGCAAAAGAGCTACATTTGAACATCAAAAAACGTCGTTTTGCAATGAAAAACCCTCCATTTGAACAGCTCGCCAAAGCCACCACTACCCTACCAACGCCATAACCCACTGATTATAAACCAACTAACTAAAACCACTCAAAACTCGAGAATTTCGCACTAAGAATTTTCTGGTGCGTTCAACTGGCAGTATTCAGCCGAAAAAATGCAAATATTGTATTGGAGCTTTGCTCCAGTTGTGAGGTTGAGGGGGTGGGATGATGATAGTTTGCAAGTTAATCATTGAAGTCAGGAAAACCCTTCGTAATATCCATTTATCCACAATTGCAATATAATTGTGGATAACTAATGTAATAGACTGATACACAACAAATAGTTTTCAACAATACCTGTGCATAACCCCGTGTATAAACTGGTTATCCACACATTACAGGCATAGTGTTTATCAACACCATGTTAAAAACTGTGGATAACCCTGTAATCAAGTGAAACACAAACAGGTACAATCAACAGTATTCGTGTATAACCATCCTGTGCACATTAAGTGAAGGAGGACTCCAGCCTCCACATAAGCTACACAGGCACCAACACTGTATAACCCCACCTAACACAGGTTATACACACAGGACAGCCCTGTACCTGTTGATAACCCCTAAAACCCTGTGTATAACGTGTGGATAAAATTGTGGATAAGTCGGGAGTTATCAACAGGCTAACAGGCGCAATATGTGGAGTGTGGATAAATACCAGAGTTATTAAGTCTATATTACAAAGTTTTCCACGCATATTTACCGAAAAAAGATATAAACTTATTAACTTTGCAAGTGTTAACCACATTCTGTGGACAATACACATACAACGCTCATTATCAGCAAGAAGTTATTAATAACACCTGTTGGTAATCCTGTATCAAACGTTGATAACGAAATAACCAAAGAAAAAGGCTAAAACTTACCAACAAGTTAACAACACATAATACTCATAATATTTTTTCTTTTCAAAAAAAATAAAAAGAGAAAATATATAAATGGTGTTGACAAATGGGGTGGGGGACAGGCTTACAGGAAATAGAAACAATAACATAAAACAATACGACAATGAACAAAGAGTGGATAGAAAAGGGATACATCGACGAACCCGTCGACGCGTCTGTTGACTTGAAGAAAGAGATACGCCGCCTGTGTCGCGAGAAAGACGCTGTGCTGCTGGCTCATTACTACACTGTAGGCGATATACAGGAAGTGGCCGACTTTGTGGGCGACTCGCTGGCTCTTGCACGCAAGGCTGCGCAGACCGACGCCAAGATGATTGTGATGTGTGGCGTTCACTTCATGGCTGAGACATGCAAGTTGCTCTCGCCCGACAAGAAGGTGCTGTGCCCTGACCTCACTGCCGGATGCTCGCTTGCCGACTCATGTCGTGCCGAGGATTTGAAGAAGTATAAGGAGGAGCATCCGGGCTATAAGGTGGTGAGCTATGTCAACACCACTGCGGCTGTCAAGGCTCTCACGGATGTTGTGGTGACATCGGGCAATGCCGAGAAGGTGATGGCATCGTTCCCGAAGGACGAGAAGATTATCTTCGGTCCCGACTACAACCTGGGCAACTACATCAACAGTGTGTCGGGCCGCTCTATGTTGTTGTGGAACGGCGGTTGCCATGTACACGAGAAGTTCTCGGTAGAGGCCATCGTGAAATTGAAGGCAGAGCATCCCGATGCCGTGGTGATGGCACACCTGGAGTGCAAGGCTCCTGTTCTGGCTGTTGCTGACATTAAGGGCTCTACAGCCACCATGCTCAACTATGCCATTGCTCATCCCGAAATCAAGGAATACATTATCGCCACCGAGGCAGGCATATTGCACGAGCTGGAGCGCAACTGTCCCGACGTGCGCTTCTATCCAGTGCCGCCAGAAGTGTCGGAGGGTGGAGTAGGGTGCTCATGCAACGAGTGTGAGTATATGAAGAAGAACACTCTCAAGAAGATATACAACACTCTGCGCCACGAATGGCCCGAAGTGACAGTCGACCCCGACATCGCACGCGACGCCGTGAAGCCGATCGAGCGCATGCTTGAGTTGTCGTAAGTGAGTAGACGAGTTGACAACTCGTCCCTTGTCAACTCGTCAACTTTTCTATTAATAAAATGCAATTTTTCGACAATCTATACATTATATCATAGAAAAGTCGTACTTTTGCACACAATAAATGTATTAAAAAATAAAACACGTAAAGACAATTTATGGACAAACTTAGTTACGCTCTTGGCCTTGGCATTGGCCGACAGCTTTCGCAGATGGGTGCCGAAAGCCTCAACATCGACGACTTCGCTCAGGCTATCAAGGACATCATAGCAGGTCAGCAGCCGCAGATTGACGACCAGGAAGCGCAGACAATCGTTACAGAATTTTTCCAGCAGCAGGAGGCAAAGCAGCGCGCTGCCGCCGCTGAGAAGTATAAGGAGAACAAGGAGAAGGGTGAGGCATGGCTCGCCGAAAAGGCTATGGAAGAGGGCGTAGTGGCTCTGCCTTCAGGATTGATGTATCAGGTGCTCAACGAGGGCAGCGGCAAGAAGCCGACAGCCGACGACACAGTAGAGTGCCACTACGAGGGCCGACTCATCGACGGTACAGTATTCGACAGCAGCTACAAGCGTGGCGAGTCGGCTACATTCCCCCTCAACGGCGTTATCGCTGGTTGGACAGAGGGCGTACAGCTCATGTCTGAGGGTGCCAAGTATCGCTTCTTCATCCCTTACCAGCTTGCATACGGCGAGCGTGGCGCAGGTGCGGCTATCCCGCCGTTCGCAGCTCTCGTATTCGACGTAGAGCTCATAAAGGTGATGTAATGCGTCAGCACGGAATACAGAAAGAACAAAAAAACAAATAAAACAATGAAGAAATTTTCAATCGTAGCCGTATTGGCTATCGCTGCTTCAAGCTTCGTAGCTTCTTGCGGCAACTCGGGTTCAGGCACCCCAAATCTTAAGAACGACGTAGACACACTGTCGTATGCCATCGGTATGGCACAGACACAGGGACTGAAGCAGTATCTCGTACAGATGGATGTTGACACAACATACATGGACGCTTTCATCAAGGGTCTTAGAGAAGGTGCCAACGCTGGCGACGACAAGAAGAAGGCTGCCTACTACATGGGTATCCAGATTGGTCAGCAGATCAGCAACCGTATGGTTAAGGGCATCAACCACGAGCTCTACGGTGAGGACTCTACCAAGACTATCTCACTGAAGAACTTCATGGCTGGCTTCATTCAGGGCGTTAAGGGCAAGAAGGGCCTTATGACCGTTGAGCAGGCAGGACAGGTAGCTCAGATGAAGATGATGGCCATCAAGTCAAAGAACATGGAGGAGCAGTATGGCCCGCTCAAGAAGAAGGGCGAGGAGTGGATGGCAGCCAATGCCAAGAAGGCTGGCGTGAAGACTCTGCCTTCAGGTGTTCAGTACAAGGTAATCAAGGAAGGCAACGGTGCTATGCCTAAGGATACATCACTCGTAACCGTAAACTACGAGGGTCGCCTCATCGACGGCACTGTATTCGACAGCAGCTACAAGCGTGGTCAGGCTGTAGACCTCCGTGCCAACCAGGTAATCAAGGGTTGGACAGAGGCTCTCGTACACATGCCTGCAGGCTCTGTATGGGAAGTTTACATTCCGCAGGAGTTGGCTTACGGCGAGCGTGAGCAGGGTCAGATCAAGCCTTACTCTCCACTGGTGTTCAAGATTGAGCTCATCAAGGTGGGAGGCAAGTAATTCCAGCACACACAGAAATAATAAAACCAAACAAGGGCGACCCACAAGGCCGCCCTATTTTAAATATATAAATCAATGAAGAAGTTACTTATCATCGCACTTGCCGTATTTGCTACTACAGCGTTTGCCGCCACTCCGGGCGTCAAGAAGGACAAGAAAAAGAAGAAGGCTATACCGGCAGCTGTAATCCAGCCTGCCTATCCGCGCCTGCTGAGTGCCAGCGACTCGCTGAGCTATGCAGCCGGTATGTTCACCACACGCGGACTCATGGACTACGTGAAGCAGCAGTATGGCGTCGACTCTACCAACGTGCAGACATTCATCGAAACTTTGCGTGAGGCTGTAGGCGCACAGCACGACAAGCAGTTTGAGGCACGTTGCGCTGCCATGCAGATTGCCCAGATGCTCACCACACGCATCTATCCCAACGTAAGCAGCGACGTGAAGGGCACCGAGTTCACTCTCGACAGCCTCAAGTTCAACAGCGGTTTCCTCTCGGCTGTAGCCGGCGACACCACCCTGATGAAGCAGGACTTTGCCGACCGCTACTTCCAGAACACCATGCAGTCTGCCAAGCAGCGTGCCGAGCAGCAGTATAAGCTCGACAACGAGGCATGGATCAAGCAGAACGCCACTAAGGAGGGTGTGAAGACTACCGAATCGGGATTGCAGTACAAGGTCATTACTGCCGGTAAGGGCACTGTGGCCTCTAAGGACGACGAGGTGACAGTGAAGTACGAGGGTCGCACCATCGACGGCAACGTGTTCGACAGCAGCTACAAGCGCACCCCCGACACCACAACCTTCCGACCCAATCAGGTCATCAAGGGTTGGACCGAGGCCCTGTGCATGATGCCCGAAGGCAGCAAGTGGGAACTCTACATCCCGCAGGAACTGGGCTATGGCGCACGCAGCGCAGGCGAAATAAAGCCTTACTCAACACTCATCTTCACTGTTGAAGTGGTGAAGGTGGAGAAGAAAGTGGAGAAGAAGAAGTAAAAAAAAGCCCCACCCCCGGCCCCTCCCCCGTAGGGAGGGGAGCGGTATGTAACCGCTGCTTAAGTCATAATATTACATGCTTAAGTTAAAATAACAGATATTTAAGGCGTTATGCCAATACATTTAGTTTCCATCCCTTCTGTGGATGGGATTTTGGGGTATAGCTTTCTATTCTTTTAGAATTAATTGGTAAGCAGCCTTTACATATTACTCCCCTCCATACTGGGGAGGGGCCGGGGGTAGGGCTTTAAATAGTAATAATTATGCGAATGCAAAAATACGGTCGCGAACTCGACCTCCTCCTCCTTCTATCTGACAACGGCAGCTACACCGCCCAGCAGATAGCCGACCGTCTGGGCATCACCCGACGCCATCTGTACAACTATTTCGAGTATCTTCGCGACTGTGGTTTTCTGCTTGTAAAGTCAGGTACACGCTATCATATCGACCGCTCGTCACCATTCTTCCGTCGTCTGCACGAGAGCATGTCGCTCACCGATGACGAGGCTGAGTATGTATGCCGCCGTATGGCTGACAGCGAACCGTCTGACTATATAGCACAGCGAGTGCGTCAGAAGCTTGCACGAACGTTCAACATAGCCGATGTTGCCAATCCTGAGCAGCAACAGCGTGTCGACCTGTGCTTGTCGCGCCTGAAGGAAGCCATAGCCGGACGGCGCATGGTGACGCTGCATAACTATTCGTCGCCACACAGCCACAGCGTGTCCGACCGTATTGTAGAACCCTACATGATAATGAACGACGGTAGCGACGTGCGCTGCCATGAGGTGCGCTCGCATCAGAACAAGACGTTCAAGCTGTCGCGCATAGAGTGGGTGGAGATAATCGACGTGCCGTGGGCGTTTGAGTCGAAGCACAAGGAGGTCTACACCGACATGTTCATGTTCTCGGGCGAGCAGCGCTATCCTATAGTGCTGTGCATGGGTCAGCTGTCGCACAATCTGATGCTTGAGGAATATCCCCAATCAGCCGAATTCATGACACCAGATGCCGACGGCAGCTGGACATTCCAAGCCGACGTAGCCTCGTTTCTCGGCATAGGCCGCTTCGTGCTCGGACTCTACGACGACATCCAAATCCTCGGCTGTCAGCAATTCCTCGACTACGTGGCCGAAAAAATCAAGCGGATGAAAGAGTAGGGGGTAATACATAGATGATGGTTTGTTAAATATACGCAACAGATTAGTTATTTTTATCAAAAGTGTTGAGTATACAAAACACTTTTGCTATTTTTGCAAAAAGTGTTGAGTATATGAAACAGATTTTGATAGAACGTCAGGGCTATTCCGAGAGAATAGAGCGTATGTTTGGTAAAGGTATGGTTGTAGCCCTTACCGGTCAAAGGCGTGTGGGCAAGAGTTGTGTAATGCGGCGAATATATGAGAAATACTCACAAGACAGCCATAACAATGTCATTTATATAGATATGGAGAAGACAGCTTTTGCTGGTATCACCAACTATAAGGACCTTGAAGCGTATGTTGCAGAGCGACTCGATTCGTCCAAAAACAACTACCTTTTTATTGATGAAGTCCAGGAAATTAAGGATTTTGAGAAAGCCATTCTTAGTTTGCAGTCAGATGAGTCGTGTCAGATTATGGTGACAGGAAGTAATGCCAAGATGTTGTCGAGCGAACTTTCCACTCGTCTACGCGGACGATATATGGGATATCACATACATGGACTCGATTATGACGAGTTTATCGAATTCCATAACCTGCAAGACAGTGATGAATCTCTTAGCCTGTTTTTGCAGTATGGTGGTCTGCCACAGCTTCGCCAACTCGGACTTGAAAACACCGACTTAGTAGACGATTATTTGGAGAATGTTATCAATACTATAGTGCTTCGCGACATCATTGAGCGCGAAAACATACGCAACGTGCCTCTTCTGCGTACATTGGTAAGGTTTATTGCCGACAACATCGGTAAGCAGTTCTCTGCTCGTAGTATTGTCGGGTTTTTGAAATCACAAAATACGGAAACGTCCACCAATATGGTGCTCAACTATCTTGAGTATCTTTGCAACGCCTATATTATCTACCGTATAGGACGTTATAATATTCACGGCAAGAAAATCCTCGAACTTGGCGACAGCTTTTATTTTGAGGACTTAGGATTGCGCAACCATTTAGTAGGTGGAAACCGTCGCTTTGATATTGAGAAGGTTATGGAGAATGCCGTCTACCGTCATTTGCTGCGACTTGGTTATACTGTCTATATAGGTATTCTCCATAAGGCTGAGATTGACTTTGTGGCAGAGAAACAAGGCAGCACAGTATACATCCAGGTGAGCTATATGCTTGCTTCAGAAGAAACTGTGGAGCGTGAGTTTGGCAATCTGCGAATGATAAAAGACAGTCATCCTAAATATGTGGTGTCAATGGACCGAATGTATGGCGACACTAATGTAGATGGTATACGACATCTCCATCTTAGAGACTTTCTTATGCGAACGTCACTATAATAAAACAATCAAGAACAAAAGCAAATCACACTCGCTCCGCAATCCAATACCCTACAGCCACGGCAATGAATCCCAGCATGATGCTGCCGCCGGTATATAGTAATGTGGTGAAGGCGTGGCCGCCGCGCATCAGCGAGAGGTTCTCGTTGCAGAAGGTGGAGAATGTGGTGAAGCCACCGCAGAGGCCGGTGGTGAGAAGGAGTTTGGCAGAGTCGCCACCCAGATTGCCGCGCGACGACAATCCGTAGAAAATGCCGATGAGCAGACAGCCGATAACATTGACCGCCAGAGTGGGGTAGGGGAATATTCCCGCCATGTTGTCCTGAACGAATTTGGAAGCCAGGAAGCGCAGGGCCGAACCCATGCCGCCGCCCAATGCCACGATAATAAGCGAGCGTATCATAATAGAAGAAGTATAAATCTAAATTTTTGCGGTTGCAAAGGTACGTAGAAAATTATACAAAAAAACAAAAATATTTTGGCATTGTTCGTTTATCCCATTGAAAATAACTAACTTTGCTACCATATTATATTTTTTTGATGTTATTTTAATTTTTAGATGAACGTAATTACAAAGACAGTATCATTGCCTGATGGCAGAACCATCAGCATTGAGACCGGGAAAGTGGCAAAGCAGACCGACGGAAGTGTTGTACTGCGTATGGGCAACACCGTACTTCTCGCCACTGTTTGTGCCGCAAAAGATGCAGTTCCCGGAACAGATTTCATGCCTTTGCAGGTAGACTACAAAGAGCAGTATTCAGCAGCAGGCCGTTTCCCGGGTGGCTTCACAAAGCGTGAGGGCAAGTCGGGCGACAACGAGATTCTTACATCTCGTCTTGTAGACCGTGTGCTGCGTCCGCTCTTCCCGTCTAACTACCACGCCGAGGTATATGTGCAGATCATGCTTCTCAGCGCCGACGGTGTTGACCAGCCTGATGCCCTCGCAGGATTCGCAGCTTCAGCCGCTATGGCTTGTTCAGATATTCCCTTCGAATGCCCAATCTCTGAGGTGCGCGTAGCTCGCATCAACGGTGAATATGTCATCAACCCAACTTTCGAGCAGATGAAGGATGCCGACATGGACATCATGGTAGGCGCTTCTGCCGAGAACATCATGATGGTGGAGGGTGAGATGAAGGAAGTTTCGGAGCAGGACATGATTGGTGCTTTGAAAGCCGCTATGGCTGCCATCAAGCCCATGTGCGAACTCCAGACTGAGCTTTCTAAGGAGCTTGGCACCGACGTTAAGCGCGAGTATTGCCACGAGGTTAACGACGAGGAGCTGCGCGAGCAGATCCGCAAGGAGACCTACGACAAGTGCTATGCTATCGCTGAGGCTGGCGACCACGACAAGAAGTCGCGCGAGGAGGCTTTCGACAAGATTCTTGCTGACTTCCAGGAGGCTTACGATGCCGCTCACACAGAGCTGACACCCGAGGAGCTCGACGAGAAGCACGCTGAAATGGTGCGCTACTATGCCGACGTTATGCGCGACTCAATGCGCCGTTGCATCCTCGATGAGGGCAAGCGTCTCGACGGTCGTAAGACTACTGACATCCGTCCTATCTGGTGCGAGGTCTCTCCGCTGCCTATGCCTCACGGAAGCGCAATCTTCACACGTGGCGAGACACAGAGCCTCTCTACATGTACACTCGGTACAAAGATGGACGAGAAACTCGTTGACGACGTATTGGAGAAGGGCTACCAGCGCTTCCTCCTTCACTATAACTTCCCGCCGTTCTGTACTGGCGAGGCTAAGGCTCAGCGCGGTGTAGGCCGTCGTGAGATTGGTCACGGCCACTTGGCATGGCGCGGACTGAAGGGCCAGATTCCTGAAGACTTCCCTTACACAGTTCGTCTGGTAAGCCAGATTCTCGAGTCAAACGGTTCTTCTTCAATGGCTACTGTATGTGCCGGCACACTCGCCCTCATGGACGCTGGTGTTCCTATGAAGGCTCCTGTATCAGGTATCGCTATGGGTCTTATCAAGAACCCGGGCGAGGAGAAGTACGCAGTGCTTAGCGATATCCTTGGCGACGAGGACCACCTTGGCGACATGGACTTCAAGACCACCGGTACACCCAAGGGCTTGACCGCAACACAGATGGATATCAAGTGCGACGGTTTGAGCTTCGAGATTCTTGAGAAGGCTCTTATGCAGGCTAAGGCTGGCCGTGAGCACATCCTCAAATGCATGATGGAGACTATCTCTGAGCCACGTGCCGAGATGAAGCCACAGGTTCCACGCATCATCCAGATCGAGATTCCTAAGGAGTTCATCGGTGCCGTTATCGGCCCTGGTGGCAAGATTATCCAGCAGATGCAGGAGGATACCGGCGCTACAATCACAATCGACGAGGTTGACGGTGTAGGCAAGGTACAGATTTCTGCTCCTAACAAGGACGCTATCGACGCTGCTCTCGGCAAGATCAAGAGCATCGTAGCTATTCCTGAGGTCGGCGAGGTTTACGAGGGTACAGTACGTTCTATCATGCCTTACGGCTGCTTCGTAGAGATCATGCCGGGCAAGGACGGACTCCTCCACATCTCAGAGATTGACTGGAAGCGTCTGGAGACAGTCGAGGAAGCTGGCATCAAGGAAGGCGACAAGATCAAGGTGAAGCTCATGGAGATTGACCCGAAGACTGGCAAGTACAAGCTCTCTCACCGCATCTTGCTCCCGAAACCCGAGGGTTACGTAGAGCGTGAGCGTCGTCCGCGTCGTGAGGGTGGTGAGCGTCGTGACGGTCGTCGCGAACACCGCGAGCCGAAGGATTTCAACGACTCACTCGACCACAACAACGATATCTAATCATATCGCATTAGAAATATAAAAACCCTGCATTGCCGTCCACATCGGGCTGTGGTGCAGGGCTTTTCGTTAGTAACCTATATAAGAAAACATAAACGATTATGGAACAAGTACTCTGGATTTACAATACGCTGTCGCGTAGAAAGGAAGTGTTCAAGCCGCTGCACGCCCCCAATGTCGGCATGTATGTGTGCGGACCTACCGTCTATGGCGACCCGCATCTGGGACACGCTCGTCCCGCCATCACCTTCGACATACTCTTCCGCTACCTCAAGCACTTAGGCTATAAGGTGCGCTATGTGCGCAACATCACCGATGTGGGCCACTTGGAGCACGACGCTGACGAGGGCGACGACAAGATTGAGAAGAAGGCACGCTTGGAGCAGCTCGAGCCGATGGAGATAGCACAGTACTACACCAACCGCTATCACGCTGCCATGGAGGCGCTCAACGTGTTGCCGCCGAGCATCGAGCCGCACGCTACGGGCCACATCATCGAGCAGGAACAGCTCGTACAGCAGATTCTCGACAACGGTTTTGCCTACGAGAGCAACGGTTCTATCTACTTCGACGTAAAGAAGTATAACGAGAAATACCACTACGGCATTCTCTCTGGCCGCAATCTCGACGATGTGAAGGACGCATCGCGCGCACTCGACGGAGTGGGTGAGAAGCGCAATCAGGCCGACTTCGCCCTCTGGAAGAAGGCTTCGCCCGAGCATATCATGCGCTGGCCGAGTCCATGGAGCGACGGATTCCCCGGCTGGCATTGCGAGTGTACAGCCATGGGACGCAAGTATCTCGGCTCACACTTCGACATTCACGGAGGCGGAATGGACCTCGTATTCCCTCACCACGAATGCGAGATAGCCCAGGCTGTGGCTTCGCAGGGCGACCAGATGGTACACTACTGGATGCACAACAACATGATTACCATCAACGGTCAGAAGATGGGCAAGTCGCTCGGCAACTTCATCACCCTTGAAGAGTTCTTCACTGGCAACAACAAGAACCTGGAGCAGCCCTATTCGCCTATGACCATACGCTTCTTCATACTCTCTGCTCACTACCGCGGAACCGTAGATTTCTCTAACGAGGCTCTGCAGGCATCGCAGAAGGGACTTGAGAAGCTCATGAACGGCATCGCTGACCTCGACCGCATAGCTGCATCAGCCGAGAGCGACGAGGCCACTCACAAGCTCGTAAGCCAACTTCGCGAGAAGTGCTACGACGCTATGAACGACGACTTCGCCACTCCGCTCGTCATAGCCCATCTGTTCGAGGCTTGCTCGGTAGTGAACAAGCTCGTCGACCACAAGGCTACTATCTCTGAGGCTGACCTCAAGGAGCTTGCCGACACAATGCGTCTGTTCGCATTTGACCTGCTCGGACTGCGTCCCGACAATGCCGGCTCATCGTCACATCGTGAAGAGGCTTTTGGCAAGGTTGTAGACATGGTGCTCGACCTGCGCTCTAAGGCCAAGGCATCGAAGGACTGGGCGACCAGCGACCGCATCCGCGACGAGCTGGCTGAGCTTGGCTTTGAGGTGAAGGACACCAAGGACGGTGCCACATGGAAACTCAAGTAGAGTTTTGTCCGCTAACTTCTGTTAACTTCGGGCGAAGCCCAAACTTCCTTTAACTTCTATTTTGACTCACCATCTGTGAATTTCTCAATTTAGAATTATTATTTATGAAGCTGAAATATAATATTCTGGCAATCGTTGCCGCCATTGCCTTTAGCAGCTGTTCGTCGTCGAAGAAAGTAGGTGAGGCAGTCGATCTGAATGGCGAATGGAACATCGTTGAAGTCGGCGGCACCGCCATTGACACTACAAAGACAGAGTTCAACCCCACATTGGGATTCGAAACAGCCAAGAACAGCGTGTTCGGATGCGCCGGATGCAACTCCATCAACGGCATAGCACGCGTCAATGCTGCCAAGCAGACCATATCGTTCAAGGAGATAGGCACGACGCTTATGCTCTGCGCTCATATGGAGTATGAGCAGCAGATACTCAAGGCTCTCGAAAGCGTCAAGGCATATAAGTCGGCAGGCGAAGGTCGTGTACAACTGACCAACGGCAGCGGCAAGGCCGTGCTGACGTTGCAAAAACAATAATAAAATTATGAAGCACATCGTATTTCTTACCGGCGCCGGCATGTCGGTTGAGTCGGGTTTCAAGACATTTCGTGGCAACGACGGACTGTGGGAGAACTATCCCGTAGAACAAGTAGCCTCGCACGAGGGTTGGCTCAAGGACCCTACACTCGTCACCAACTTCTATAATATGCTTCGCCACAAGCTCTATGCGGCACAGCCCAACGAAGGACACCGCCTCATACACGATTTGGAGAAGAAGTATAAGGTGACCGTCATCACGCAGAACGTAGACAATCTGCATGAGAAGGCAGGCTCTACCAACGTCATCCACCTGCACGGTGAACTTACAAAGGTGTGCTCATCGCGCAATCCAGACGACCCTCGCTATCAGCGTGAACTGACTGAGGACAACTGCGAGGTTAGTCCTGGCACTCTCGCTGGCGACGGCTCACTGGAGCGACCGTTCATCGTCTTCTTCGGCGAATCGGTGCCTATGATAAGCGTTGCTGCTGAGGCTGCCGAGCAAGCCGACATATTCGTCATCATAGGCACGTCGCTCAACGTCTATCCGGCAGCCGGACTCATCCACTACGTGCGTCCATCGGTGCCAGTATATCTCATCGATCCCGAACCGTTGATGGGTGTAGGGCGACAGAACTTCACCCACCTGCAGTGTGGTGCAAGCGAAGGAATGCGCAAGTTGTGCGAAATTTTAAAGAAATAAAAAATGCGGGTATGGCGACTGTGCCATACCCGCATTTTTTATAGGTGTTAAAATAATGTTTTAGAACTTGTAGTTAATGCCGAATGTTACGTTTGTAGCATCAACGTCCATACCCCACTTCTGTGTGTCAGTGAAGTCGTTCTTCTGATAGCCGAAGAAACCAACCTTTGTCACGAACGATACGTGGTTAGAGAGGTTGAGCTTCAAGCCCGGCTTCAGTCCAAACTCAAAAATGTCAGCGTCGGCACCGTTGCCGCCGATATGACCATAGCCCATTGTGCCCTCAAGGAAGAGGTCGACGAGCTTAGTATTTACGAATGTGTAGCGAGCATAAGGAGCGATAACGAAAGCGTTGTTACCATCCTCAACACCAGCGTAGCCGATAGAGAGACCTGCATCCCAAGTCTTGTTGAACTGGTAACCAATCTCAGGCATAAGCTTGTAGTACATCTTAGAGTCGCCGTCGCCATGCTTCTGACCACCAAGGGCTGCACTACCACCAATGTAAACTTGTGCACTTGCACATACAGCCACAAACATAGCGGCCATTGTCATCATGATTTTTTTCATACCAAAAATATTTATGTTAAAAAAAATATTATCCTGCAATGCTGCAAAAGTATGATTTTTAATTGATATTCTTGTGCAATTCTATTCTCAATTAATATTGTATTTCATAATTTTTATATAATTTTGCAACTGCAACGGTTCGCTTCGCGTTATTATGAACGTGAGACGATTAAAAGGGAATGGGGTGAGAGTCCCCGACTGTCCCGCAGCTGTGAGCCGCCCTTATATCGGGCGCGAACAACGATGCCACTGAGGCTTTTTTCAATGTTGAATGTTAAGTGTTGAATGTTGAATTCTCGGGAAGGCGTTCGCGTCTGGGCGGCAAGTCAGAAGACCTGCCGAAAATATAATTGCCGAAAGAATGTCATCGACATACGCCTCGTGGATTGGGCGAGTATGACAATATATTAAATCAATAGATAACTGATTGTTGGTTTACAATAACTGGTTAGAACGTTTGTATCATTCTGATATGAACGCTGACAGTTGTGCCTATAGGGATAAACATTAATACATAATAATACAAAGTAAAGCTTATGAAACATTTTTACTTATCACGTATCTTTTCGGCTGCACTTCTTGCCGGCTTGTTTATGACTCAGAGTGCTTCGGCACAACAGAAGGAGTACACCGACGGTGTATTCATGCTCAATGAGGGTCAATTTGGTAAGGAGCGTGCTACAATCAATTTCCTTGACTGCAACGGCACTTGGGAGTATCGCCTGCCTATCACAATGAATGGCGAGACAATTCAGCTCGGCACAACAGGTTGCTACGCTACTATCTGCGGTGAGGATATGTACATTGTCAGCAAGAAGATGAATGTCAGCAAGCCTGATGTCAGCGATCCTACATTTGTGGTTTGCGATGCCAAGACTATGAAAGGAAAAGCTGTAATCAACAGTATAAAGACAGCTTATGGAGCTGCCGATGGACGTGCATTTCTACCGATGCCTAATCTCAAGAAAGGCTATCTCAGCACTACCAATGGTGTATATGTAATCAGTCTTGAAAACTATACAGTACTCTCACAAATCGATGGTACTGGTGGATACACCAACAACCAGACAGGAAATATGATATATCGCGACGGCAAAGTATATGCTGTAGATCAGGAATGTGGATTGTTTATAATCGATGCCGCAAACGACAAGTTGCTCAAGACTATCAACAATGAGGCTGAAGGTAGCACCTATTGCTCTATTGTTGAGGCAAAGGACGGTTCTATATGGCTTACAGCTGGTATGAAAGCAGGTGGCAGTGCCGACCACATCGTAAAGTTTGACCCGGTAAACGAGACTACTGAGAACATCACTTTGCCGTCGGATGTAAAGCAGCCTACCAACAACTGGGGCGCATGGAATCCTGACTGTTTCACAGCATCTACAACTGAGAATGCTCTGTTCTGGAATGGTGCAACTGGTAAATATTCTAACGGACAGCACATCTACAAATTTGATGTAGACAATCGCACTACAACTCTCTTGCTCGACTTTACTACTGCAGAGGCTCCTCTACCTTATGTTTATGGCGCAGCCTGCCGTGTTAATCCAGACAACGGCAATCTCTACCTTAGCATTACAAAGGGTTCGGCATGGGGCGATGAGTCGGAGCTTCGCGTATATGACACTACAGACGGCACAATGAAGGCTGCCTATCCTATGGAGAAGCATTATTGGTTTCCAGAGATGCCCGTGTTCTCGCTCAAGAGTTCTACAAACGGCATCACCGGCACCCAGACCTCTGCTGACATTCGTGAGATTGCACGCTTCACTATCGACGGCAAGCGCATCAACCAGCCTCAGCGAGGCATCAACATCGTGAAGTACTCTGACGGAACGGTGAAGAAGGTGATTGTGAAATAATAGTTTTTATCCAATCCAAGATAATTAGGTTAGACATGAGGCGGTCAGAGCGCGAGAGCGTACTGCCGCCTTTTTGCTTTTTTTTGAGTAACTTTGCACCGATGTACAAATTCAATATACTACTTATAATGCTGTTGCTGGGCATGCAGTCGATGGCTCAGACCTCGCGACTCGACTCCATCCACACCCTGCGGGATGTGGCTGTGGTAGGCGTGCGCCCTCATTATCTCACACCGTCGCAGACATTGCAGGGGGCAATGCTGCAAAATCTGTCCACAACCAGCGTTGCCGATGCCTTGAAGTATTTCTCGGGCGTGCAGATAAAGGACTATGGCGGACTGGGCGGACTGAAGACTGTCAACGTGCGTTCATTAGGTTCGCAACACGTGGGAGTGTATCTCGACGGCATACGCATCAACAATGCGCAGAACGGACAGATTGACCTCGGACGCTACTCGTTGAGCAATATGGAGTCGGTATCGCTCTACAACGCCAACCGCAACGAACGCCTGCAGTCGGCATCGGAGTATGCCTCGGCTGCAACGGTATATATGCAGACCCGACGTCCTACTCAGACTACATACTCGCTGGAGTATGGATGCGGCTCGTTCGGACTGAACAAGGTGAAGGGTTATTTCTCGTTGAAGAACCTGATGTTTGTCGATGCCGAATATCAGCACACCAAAGGCAACTACGGTTTCCGCTTCCGCTCGGAGCAGGAGGACACGGTGGGCCGTCGCAACAACTCCGACATAACATTCTATCGTGTCGAAGCTGCCGGCTTCTATCGCGGATTGTCAACACACATATATTATTACAACTCTGAGCGTGGACTCCCCGGACCCGTCATCCGACGACTTTCCGACCAGTGGGATTCTACCGACCGCCAGTGGGACCAGAACTTTTTCGTGCAGTCGTCGTACAAACACGCTTGGGAACACTTCGCACTGAAGACCAACATCAAGTACGCCTTTGACTATCTGTACTATCTGCAAGACCCCAATACCAACGCCTCTACTATGTTCTGCGACAACCATTATACCCAGCAGGACATCTACGGCTCCATAGCCGGAGCGTGGAACACACGCTACTTGTCGCTTACTGCAAGCACCGACCTGCGCTGGACCGACCTCAATGCCGACGTGTATAAGTTTGATTACGTATATCGCATCGACTCAAAGTCGCTGCTGTCGGCAATAGCTTCTTATCGAGGCTTCGAGGCAAACGTAGCTCTTCTCTACACACACATATCCGACCACACCCGTTCGGCTGCCTCGCCATTGAGCCGTCTGGCTCCTATGTATCTGGCATCATGGCACGGCGGACCATGGACAGTGCGTGCTTTCCACAAGCGCATATTCCGTGCGCCTACGCTCAACGACCTCTACTATACGCTGGTGGGCAATGTGCAGCTTCGACCGGAGTACACCTCGCAATGGGATATGGGCGTAGACTATAAGGACAAATATCTGCACCTCGCCCTCGACATGTACTACAACCGCATCGAAGACAAGATTGTGGCTATTCCGATGAAGTGCCAGTTCCGCTGGTCGATGGTCAATTTCGGACTCGTTAAGTCGTTGGGACTGAGCGCCACAGCCGGTTACGACCGCCAGTGGGGCAAATTCTCGCTCTCAACCAACGCCAACTACACCTGTCAGCGCGACCGTGACTACTCGTCGCCAGCCGATCCGGAGTACAAGAACACCATACCTTACTCGCCGTTGCACTCCGCTTCGCTCATACTCGACCTCGGATACGACGGCTACTCGCTCTGTACGTCGTGGTTATACACTGGCGACCGCTTCGCATTGATATCCAACAATCGTGAGGATATGCTCGGCGACTGGTACACCGTCGACCTGAAACTCAACAAGCAGTTCAGCTTCGGCAAGCACAATGTACAAGCCACCATCGAGTGCAACAACCTGACCGACTCGCGCCACGAAGTAGTGAAGCGCTACCCTATGCCCGGTCGCAACTGGAAATTCACTCTGCAGTGGAAGATATAGAAGAAGATTGGCAGCGAAAAAATTTTGAAAACACATCTTTTTTGACTATAGGCAGATGACCACCAACGTACAGCTACAGAATATTATTATGATTATATTGAATACACTACGCCACAAAAGCACGTCGCGCCCGACCTCTACGGATTGTGGCATAGCAGGCTTTCTGTGTACATTAATGACACTCCTGCTCCTTGCTTCGTGCTCATTACAGCCTGCCGACTATCCCACACCCGATGAGCCTACCACCGATTCCGACCGTCTTATTGTTCTGTGCGAGGGATTGTGGGGCATGGACAACTCGTCGTTGTCGCTCATCGACCATGGAGTGCTTACCAACCGATGGTTTCAGCAGCAGAATCCGGGGCGACATCTGGGCGACACCGGCAACGACATACTGCACATTAACGACACGCTGATAGCCATCAGCGTCAACTGGTCGAACATAATACAGTATATCAGACCTGACGGCACGGCGATAGCCGCTACCGAAAACATTCCCAACAATCGCCGATTGGCTACCGACGGCAATGGCTTTCTCTACGTAACATCGTATGCCGACAAGGGCTATGTGGCTAAAATCGACCTGCGCACAAAGCAGATAGTAGACACCTGTCATGTGGGCTACGAGCCTGAGGGCATCGCCTACTACGACGGCAGGCTCTACATAGCCAATACGGGAGGCTACAGCACGCAGACCAAAGACCACGGCTATGAACAGACAGTAAGTGTGGTTGACGCGCCTACCATGCGCGAACTACGTCGCATCGACACCGGATGCAAGAATCTATACGGCACAATGTCGCAGTCGGGACAGTACATCTGCATCAATTCGGCAGGCGATATGTACACCATTCCGCCCCGTTGCATTGTGCTCAATATGGCTAACGACGAGTTTCGCGTGTACGACTTCCCTGCTACATATAACTGCGCCTACCATAACCGGTTCTACATGATAGGCTCCAGCTACTCATACATCACCGGCACATACACCTATTCGGCGCACACCATAAGCCTGCCCTCGCTCGAAGCCACAGAAGGACTGGCTGACTACAATGCTGCCAATGAGACGATAATGAACATGCAGTCGCCCTACGCCATATACATATCGCCACTGTCGGGACATCTGTATGCCACCGACGCACGTTCGTATGCCACCAACGGATATGTCTATGAGTTCGATCGCCAGGGCGTGCAACTCAAACGATATTTGCTGCGCGGAGTCAATCCAAGCAGAATAATAGCAATGTAAAGCAATATGTTAGCAATGTAAAAACAGAATATGAAACGATTGACAATAATTCTTGCCGCACTCATTATGGTTGTAGTGACGGCATCGGCGCAAGCCAAACAGACAGTTAAGGTGCTCGAATATTGCCCCGCACCGGGTCAGTTTACCAATAATCTCCCCGAAATCAACAACACAATGTCGGCAGAAGAGCGACTGAAGGCATGCGAAGAGCAGTTGGAGGATGGCAACCTCGTGTGTCTCGGCGCAGCCGGAGGCTACATCACCGTGGCTCTCGACCAACCCATAAAGAACGGCAAAGGCTCTGACATACGCATTCTTGGCAATGCTTTCTATTCTGCAAACGACCCCAAGTATGGCGATGCCACAATAGGAGGTTCGGTTGAACCGGGCATCGTGTACGTTGGAGTAGGCTCGTCACCCGAGACGGCTGAGTGGTACGAACTGGCTGGTTCGGAATACTACACCACCGAGATGCACCGTTTCGAGATAACCTATTACAAGCCGACTGTAGAAGCTGGCGAAAGCACAACGCCATATATCACCATCGACAACTACATCCGTTGGACAGCATCGTGGACCAATCCCGACGGCAGCAAGCAGACGGCAGAGGGCTGGCAACCAAAGAATGTATATCACAAACAGTCGTACTGGCCCGCATGGGAAGAAAACGACCAGATAACATTCCGTGGAGCGCGACTGCCCGACAATGCTGTCAACTACGGTGGCGACGGTTCCGACCCCGACAATCCGCAATATTGGGTGAGCTATCGTTATGCAGCCGACTCATATGGCTACGCCGACGCAGCACCAAACTCAGACAACGTGTACACCACCTTCGACCTCGACTGGGCGGTAGACAGCGACGGCAACCCCAAGCACCTCGACCATGCCGACTTCATACGCATACAGTCCGGCGTGCTGCAGCAATGTGGATGGACTGGCGAGACATCAACCGAGGTGGGACGCATCACCAATCTGCACCTCATTGAGGGCTATGACGACAACCCCATCATCATCACTCCGCGCCAGCGACCCACCGGCATTGCAGGCACAAGCGCCAACACTGCGCGCGAAACCATGCGCATGAGCATCGACGGCCGACGACTGCTGAAGCCCGAACGCGGCATCAACATCGTAAGATACTCCGACGGAAGCGTGCGAAAGGTTGTTGTAAAGTGATTGTGTGCTAAAATCATACTCTTACACAAGAGTCATATCAAAGAAAAAGCGTAACTTTGCAAACAAAACGCCCGCACATTATTTATAATTGAATAAAAACAGAATAAAATCATGACAATAGAACAGCAAATCGTCGCTACCGCAATAGCTGCGGTGAAAGAACTTTACGGTCAGGAAGTGCCTGAGAAGATGGTGCAGCTGCAGAAGACCAGAAGCGAGTTTGAGGGCAACCTCACTCTCGTAGTGTTCCCATTCCTCAAGATTTCGCACAAGAAGCCCGAGGACACAGCACAGGACCTCGGCCAGTATATCAAGGACAACTGCCAGGCTATTGCCGACTACAATGTTGTGAAGGGATTCCTCAATCTCGTCATCGACAAGAAGGCTTGGCTCGGACTGCTCAACGAGATGAACGCCAACGAAAAGTTCGGCGAGAAGCCCATAACTGAGAACTCTCCGCTCGTGATGATTGAATACTCATCGCCCAACACCAACAAGCCGCTCCACCTCGGACACGTTCGCAACAACCTGCTCGGATGGTCGTTGGCACAGATTATGGAGGCTAACGGCAACAAGGTGGTGAAGACCAACATCGTAAACGACCGTGGTATCCACATCTGCAAGTCGATGCTCGCATGGCTTAAGTACGGCAACGGCGAGACACCTGAGACTTCTGGAAAGAAGGGCGACCACCTTATCGGCGACTACTATGTAGCCTTCGACAAGCACTATCGCGAGGAAGTGAAGACTCTGAAGGCTCAGTACATGGCTGAAGGAATGGACGAGGAAGCTGCCGAGAAGAAGGCTAAGGAAGAGTCGCCGCTCATCAAGGAGGCTCACGAGATGCTCGTAAAGTGGGAGCAGAACGATCCTGAGGTACGCGCATTGTGGAAGAAGATGAACGACTGGGTATATGCCGGATTCGACGAGACCTACAAGGCTCTCGGCGTAGGCTTCGACAAGATTTACTATGAGTCGAACACCTATCTCGTTGGTAAGAAGAAGGTGGAGGAAGGCTTGGCTAAGGGACTCTTCTTCCGCAAGGACGACAACTCTGTTTGGGCAGACCTCACAGGCGAAGGACTCGACCAGAAGCTGCTGCTGCGCTCTGACGGCACCAGCGTATATATGACTCAGGACATCGGAACAGCCGAAATGCGCTTCAACGACTTCCCCATCGACAAGATGATATACGTCGTTGGCAACGAGCAGAACTATCACTTCCAGGTGCTCTCAATACTTCTCGACCGTCTCGGATTCAAGTGGGGCAAGGAGCTTGTACACTTCTCTTACGGCATGGTTGAGCTGCCCAACGGCAAGATGAAGAGCCGCGAGGGAACCGTAGTTGACGCCGACGACCTCATAGCAGCTATGATTGGCGACGCCAAGCAGACAAGCGAGGAGCTGGGCAAGTTTAAGGACATGAGCGAAGAGGAGCGCAACGAGATTGCACGTATTGTAGGTATGGGTGCGCTGAAGTACTTCATCCTGAAGGTAGACGCACGCAAGAACATGCTGTTCAATCCTGAAGAGTCAATCGACTTCAACGGAAACACGGGTCCGTTCATTCAGTACACATACGCCCGTATACGCTCAATCCTGCGCAAGGCTCAGGCTGAGGGCATCGCCATTCCGGCACAGCTGGGCGACAACATGCCTCTCAACGAGAAGGAGATTGAGCTCATCCAGAAGCTCAACGAGTTTGGCGCTGCAGTAGAGCAGGCCGGCAAAGACTACTCACCGAGCGGTATTGCCAACTATTGCTACGAACTGACCAAGGCATTCAACCAGTTCTATCACGACTACTCAATCTTGGGTGCCGACACCGAGGACGAGAAGATTGTACGTCTGGTACTGGCTCAGAACGTTGGCAAGACGCTGAAGAACGGCATGGCATTGCTGGGTATTGAGGTGCCTGAGCGCATGTAATGTAGCCTTATGGATACACTCAATCCTCCCGACTACCGCCACGATACGGTGTTGCCGCTGCCCATGGAGGTGACGGCAAACGCCTGGGCGGTGGACGCAGCATGCTCTGGCAATCCGGGTCCGATGGAATATCAGGCCATCGACCTTGCCACCGGAGCGCAGGTGTTCCACTTCGGTCCGATGCACGGCACCAACAACATAGGCGAATTTCTCGCCATTGTACACGCGCTTGCATTGCTCGACCGCCAAGGCATTACAGGCAAGACCATCTACTCCGACTCGCACAACGCCATACTGTGGGTTCAGAAGCGACAGTGCAAGACCAAACTGGAGCGCACACCGCAAACCGAACCCCTCTATCAGATAATCGCCCGCGCCGAGACATGGCTCCGCACGCATCAGATAAAGAACCATCTGGTGAAGTGGGAGACGCGCAAGTGGGGCGAAGTGCCTGCCGATTTCGGGCGAAAATGAATAAAGAAAGCCCCACCCCCTGCCCCTCCCCCGCAGGGAGGGGAGCGGTATGCTGGGCTAACTATGGCATTCTTGCTATAGCCAGCACAAACAATTAAGCGGAACGGCGGACTCCCGTCCGACGCACAAGCAGAAACAACACATTAGCGTTATGTCGCTTCTTTTGTTTACTTGCGCGTCGGACGGGAGTCCGCCGTTCCGTTTTTATTATATAAAGAGCCTTTTCCCCATATTCCCTATTAAGATGAGTAGCAGAACCTCCACCATCCTTTTGGCATTCTTCTAAGAGTGTCGAAAGTCAACTAAAAATTATTCTAAACGCAGAGAAAATTATGATTTTCCTTCAGTCCTTTATGTTTTTTGGGATAAATGATGTAACTTTGGACTCTAAGAAAACTGAAATAACGATGAATATTAAGTAACAAAGTAATCATAAGATATATGGCAATACCTATTAACATAGAAGATTTGCTAAGTAAGCAAAAGGTTGAGTCAAATAGAATAGAATTTAAGGCGGGATGGAATCCTTCTTCGATATATCATTCTATATGCGCTTTCGCCAATGACATAGATAACCTTGGTGGAGGTTACATACTTGTTGGTGTTGAAGAGGAAAACGGAGTTGCTGTTCGTCCCGTTAAGGGATTAGAAGATAATCAACTGGATAAAATTCAGCGTGAGATGCTTCAATTCAACACAATGATGGATCCTATATATTATCCAAGAATATCAGTAGAAGAAATAGATGAACGGAAGATACTTGTTATATGGGTTACTTCTGGGCATAATCGTCCATATACTGTGCCTGCTGATGTTACAGCAAAACTTAAGAAGCCTGTATTCTATATCCGTTATGGAACATCATCAATTGAAGCTAAAGGAGAAGATCTTGATAGGCTTCGTGATATGGCCAATAGAGTGCCTTACGATGATCGTGGTAATGAGAATATAGATATTGATGACATTTCACCTTTATTGGTAAAGAACCATTTAGCCTCTGTTGGTAGTAAGCTTGCAAAAGCTGACTTTACATCTGATATGGGAAAAATTCTAGAACAGATGGAGCTACTTGATGGACCAAAGGAGAAACGATTGGTTAAAAATGTTGCTGCTATGATGTTTGCAGAAAGACCTGAGAAATTCTTCCCTGTATCACGTGTGGAAATAGTTGTATTCCCAGAAGGAAGAGAAAATAATCCGGACAATTTCATTGAAATACCAGCAATTACTGGACCTGTACCAATGATGATACGAGATACGCTTAATTATTTGCGTACGAATATTATAAAGGAACGGGTCATCAAGCCAGCCGATAATGAGAAGTCTATAAAGGTGTATAATTATCCCTTTCAGTCACTTGAAGAGGCTGTTGTGAATGCATTGTATCATCGCGATTATAAAGAACGTGAACCTGTTGAAATAACCGTAGAACCGGATAAGATAAGCATTCTTAGTTATTCTGGTCCTGATCGTTCTATTAGTTTAGAGTCTATCAAGGAAGCAAAATCACTTCGTTCACGTCGATACAGAAACCGTAGATTGGGTGAGTTTCTGAAAGAGTTGGATCTTACAGAAGGTAGAGCTACTGGCATTCCGACCATTCAGAAGAAGCTGTTAGAGAATGGTTCACCTAAAGCGACAATAGAAACAGATGAATCACGCAGCTATTTCTTGATAGATATCCCATGTAGGAAAGATTTTGTCCAAGATGACAATACTATCAGAAGAACCGATATACAGCGTATCACGATAAATTTGATGGTAAAATGTCCAAGATGTGTCCAAGATATGTCCAAGATAGAGGTTGAACATTTAGCAGTATGCATTCTTAAATCACGAAGTGCGGTTTCCGCTCAGATTATGTTGGAAGGCGTTGATAATATTTCATATAAACAAAAACGTCGCAAATATTTGGACAAATTACTTGAAATGGGAGTTCTACAGATGACAATTCCAGAAAAACCTACAAGTAGGCATCAGCAGTATATACTCAGCAAAAAAGGGAAAGATTTACTTGAATAATAATATTTAAGAAAGTTACCTTATCACGATATATCCCTCTATTAGCTTTCTTTTTGTTCTATTATAATGCGTAAAGATATTGTTAAGATCATTTTTAGTTAGGATTACAGTAGGTTCCTCTATATTACGCTAAAGTAATGTCTTCTATAAGTAGCCTCGGTGGACATGAGTCTCCACCGAGGTTTTTGTAATACAAATTTGTATCGGTCAGCAATTATTTTACAGTTGCCTTAATTAACTTTTTGCCAGCAGGATTCTTTGAATCTTTTTCATAAAACTCGGAGTATTTGCCAGCAGGTAAATCTGTTAATACGTATGCATTACATTTTCTTCCTGCAATAACTTTGTCTGTGACAGCTGTGTTAACAGCAGTTGCTATGAGACCAACTATAGCCCCGAAACCACCACTACCACCATTTACGCTTGTGTCTACCTTGATGTTGCCTTCGCGTGTGTAAAGTGTTTGCCCAGTCTTAGTAGAGCGAAGTATGTATTCAACATCAACCGTTAGTTTTCCACCAACGTTATTACGTTTCCAATCTTTGATAATTGTAAACATTGCTGCATCAGCGCCCAGTACCTTGCGGAATATAGAGAGGTCACCTTCCAAAAAGTTTTCTGCATCATATGCACTTTCTTGTTGGAACATCTCCATCGTTAAATACGGAGAAAAGACATAGTATCCTTTCTCACATAGAGGAAGGTACATTGTCGTGTAAAAATAGTCTTTTGCCTCAGCATGCGTAGTCTGGTTTATAGGAGGCATAATGGCGATTGTTACAGGCTTTTCTTCATACATAGCCGGATATTGTTCACCCATTGTTTTTGTCGAAGAACACGAGACAACAACAATTGCCGTTAACACAAGCATTAATATCTGTTTCATTTTTCTAGCTGTTTAATGATTCTTGAAATATAAGTCTCAGATTCGGGATAAAGTTTCATCTCTTGTTTAAGATAATTCAAACCTTCTTCTTTCTTTCCGCCCATGTAAAGAGCGTACCCATATTCTGCATAAAGTCCTGGAGGAACAGCTTTACGCGAGCCTTTCTGTTTTTGGATGAGTTTGAGATATTGATCCATCATCTTCACCTTTAACTCATCTGTACGTTTTTTGTTGTACTGGTATGTAGCATCCTCATAGTTGTACCATGAGTATAAGGATTTGGTTGAGCCGCATGAGGCAAAAAGTCCAATTATAGCTCCTAATAGAATTAACTTTTTCATTATGGTAATATTATTTGTTTAACTTCTTGGGTTGATACGAATATCTTCTTTTGATAGATGTTTTTACCATTATAAGATACTGTTAAGTTTCTTGTTCCTACAGCAATGCCGTATTGAGAACCACGTCTGTTTGCTTTCGAATTCTTCACAACTTTTGCGGTAAATGGAACATTGTTATCAATTTTCACTGCAACACTTTTCCCTGCGTATTCATTCGAACTGACAAATAAAAGGTAAGCAATGTCTTCTTTTCCACTTTCTTGTGCAACGGGAAGATGGGCGCGACATCCAATCAGTAAGAGAGGAATGACGAATAATAGAGTTATTAACTTTTTCATTTCATTTGCTCAATTATATAATTATTCATTGTGGATTCATTTATGGGTTCTGAGGTATCCACACTAACAAACGAATATTCTGTTTCGGGAGTGTCACCGCCAGTAGAGAGTATAGTAGCTGTACCTATCTGTTTGCCTGGGAGGTTTATCATGATTCCTGTCTGTGGATTCTTAACCTTTTTGCCTTTAGTTTTGATGGCGAATTTCATACCTTCTTTGATACCTTGGCTTGCTCCTCCAGCTATAAGCGTACCGTCGGCATCACTTGAAATGATGTATGTTTTCCAAGGACTATTTGTACATTTGTTGATAATATTTTCGACAAGTTGACCGATAGCCTCTGAAATAGCCTTATCACTCAGCGTGGCATCAAAGCTTGCTGAACCTCCAACACCCATTGTTGTTTTTGTTGTAAGTTCTGCACTTCCTTTTGCTTCATCCGAATATATAATTAGTCCTGAAGAAACATCAACTAAACGAATAGCCACAGCAGCTTCAACTGTTTGGGTCTTTTGTGAAGAGAAGACTCCATTCTTACCAGTATTTTTTCTACCAAATTCTGTAATGGAGCCAATAATCATGTAGTCAGCTCCTATAGTAGCAGAACCTCCACCATTCTTCTGGCATTCTTCTAAGAGAGTCGAAAGGTCACTACGTTCTAAAAGAATAAATTTTCCCGAAGAAGCTAGCTTTGTAGAAAGAATGTCCAAAGCTTGTTTTCCCATAGGATCGTTTTCCTTGTCGTAGAAAATGCCTTTAGCATATTGGGTCTCATTTGAAAAACGCCCAATTGCTACTTTACGCTTCAATACCATTCCATCATCTTGGACTTGGTTTGTAGGTGTTTCTACGATGACTGTCTTTCGTTGTGCTGATGCTAATTGTATTGACATCAACAGAGCAATCAATAAACAAAATTTTTTCATCGTTGTTGTTGTACAAATAAACCAACGACTCCCTGATTGGTCTGTTATTTTATTAGGTTTTCCATATACAGAAATAAGAAACGTGGAGCCAGTCCTGTCACTCGTTCCACTTGTTAAGGCCTTAGCATTGCCCGGATTGTCGAAACGAGCAACGTCGAAAGCCTAAGTATATAATTCACCCTCCTTGACAACGAGCGGCAGAGCCGTCCGAAGCCAATGAGGGCTGTATACAATACATCCCATGAGGCGTTCCCGTTGCTTTGTTTTTGACAATCCATAGAGTTTGCGAAGTTCTAACAAGTCAAAACAAAAGCGTACAGTTACGCCTTATTATGTATATTTCTACCTTTCCTCTGCCAATAATGACTTTCGGTAAGGGTAGACTTTGCAAAGTTAAGTTTTTTATACGATAATTCATTTTGTTTCAGTAAAAAAGTTTCCAAAATGCAACAAAAGACTTCATATTGCACATAAAAAGAAGATGGAACATTATTTTATGCTATAAGAATCTTACTAAATATGAATGAAAACCATTCATACCACTCCCCTCCCTGCGGGGGAGGGGCGGCTCATATAATATTGTTGTGTTTTTAACAATCTGTATTTCTTATGCAAACAACTGTTTTACCCTATAAAGATAGAACTTCAGATCGTTCACTCCTCTGAATTCAGCCCTGAATGTTTTTAACTTGCAATTGAATGATTCGGCACTGGCGTTTGTTCTTTTGTCATTGAAGAAATTCAGTATTCTGTCATAATGGCTTTGAAACGTTTTGATGACAGTATTAAACTCTTCACAGTTCCATTGCTCAACCTGATTA
>NZ_JADYTS010000044.1 GCF_021531355.1 Leyella stercorea
AGTTACTAAAAATCAGCGATATATACAACCTTTTACTCATATTTGTCAACTTAAATTAATTCCGCCAACGGGTTTGATATAGTAAAAGTCTGCGTTCTCTGGAGTGGTCCAGTGGAACACCACTTTGCCCGGCTGCTTGCTGTCAACGGTGACAGTCGACTCGTCGATGTTCACCCTCGGTGTTGTCTTGTCGTCATCAGAGCATGATGCTACGGTGCCAACAAGAGCTACAGCCATAAGCATTTTTATAATTGTCTTTTTCATCATTGTGTCTTTTTATTTGTAACAATGCTTTTTTTTTATTAATAACCAGGAGTCTGCACTACGTGGTCGTTACGGTTGATGTCAGCTGACGGGATTGGCATCAGATAGTTCATCGGCGACTGGAACTTACGCTCGAACACAACCTCTTTAATGGTGCTGAAGTCGTTGATATCCTCTGCGTCAATGTTCATACCTTTAGCCTTAACGTTGAAGTAAGTCTCAGCGAGCAGCCAGCGACGCATATCCCAGAAGTTCTGGTTCTCAAGATACATCTCGTTCATACGCTCGTTGCGTACGATGTCGCGCAAGCCTTCCTTGGTAGTAGCCTTTGCAGGGTCCTTACCAAACTGCTCCCAAGCTTCCTTAACACCAGGCAGACCGGCACGTGTGCGCACCTTGTCAAGGTAAGTACGTGCGGTCTGGAGGTCGCCAGTCTCTACAAGACACTCAGCATAGCCTAAGTAAAGTTCAGCCAAGCGGATAAGCGGCCAAGGAGTATTGGTATAATCGGCACCAGTCTTTGACTTAACAAGGTCTGGATTGATAAACTTCTTGTTGAGGAAGCCAGTCGGCGAATAGTTACTGTTACGCAAAGAATTTACGTCAACACCACGGCTACAGTTGCCTCCAACCACAAAGTCGCAAACAAGACGACCATGAGTATTGTCTGAAGTGAGATTATAGTTAGGATCGTCCTTGTAAGCACCGTTGTTAGATGCACTCAGAATCTCGTAGTAACCATCCTGGAAGGCAATCCATGCATAGTAACGTGGCTCGCGGTCGAGATTGAACTTCGGGGTCTTGCGTCCTGGATAAGCCTCATCCTCGTGTGCCTCATCCACTTCAACCGGCTCCCAACGATCGGCGTAGTCGAATGTCTTGTCCTGGTCGATAGGCAGACCGTTCTTGGTGTAGAAGCGGCTAAGCATAGCTACAGTAGGAGCCACACCGTTCCATCCCCAACCAGTAGCGATGTATGGTATACTCTTGTTCTGCAATCCGTAATAGCCCTCGCCACGTGAGTCAGCCCAGATAACTTCAGGGTTGGCACCAGCCGGCTCGTCCTCTGCAGAATAGTCGGTGATGGTGTAGCGCAAAGCACGCACGTGTGGATCGGCAGGATAACCGTTCTTGTTGAGCTTGCAATCGCCACGGTCGTAGAGATGATAGCCTGCTGACTCAGCAGCTGCGATAGCCTCCTTGAATGCATCGGCAGCCTTCTGCCACTTGTTGGCATCGTAAGTAAGCGGCATAAGAGCATTACCACTCTTGTCCTTGAAGTCAGAGTAGAACTTGCTATTGCCATTGAACAGAGGCGAAGCAGCGTAGAGCAGCATCTTAGCCTTCATAGCCTTGGCAACTACGCTTGTGGCAAGACCAAACTCATTTGCCTGTGCACCTGTACGTGTAGCAGGCAGACCCTTGGCAGCCTCGTCAAACTTCTCGCAAATGAAATTGACGCAGTCGTCGTAAGGTTCCTGTCCCTGATAGTTCTCAGGCAGAAGCATCGGGTCGGGTGTCTGGCGTACTACGATGATCGGACCATAGCAGCGAGAGAGCAGGAAGTGATAATATCCGATGAGGAATGTCACCTGTGCCTTGTAGTCGTTGCGGTCTTTATCTTCAAGGCCATGGAAGTTGCCGCCCTTATTGAGCTCGTCCTGGAACATATAGCACTGGCGAATGCCCTGATACAGAGTGTTCCAGTAGCTTATCACTGGGTTTGAAGCCGAGTAGTTGCCCTTAGGGAATGCGGCAAAGGTCTCATGTTCGAAAGCCGTAACCACCTCATCACCGGTAAGGAAGTCGAGCGACGTAGGTCCGGCGTTAGGTGTAGGCAAGAATCCGTAGCAAGAGTACAGATAGTTGAGGGCTGCCTGACGGTCCTTGGTCATGTCGGCACCTGTTGTTGTCTCGTCGGGGATGACATTGAGGTAGTCGCACGATGTCATCGTGAGTCCCGCAGCGAGCAAGCAGCCTATTATTGCTTTATTTAGAATTTTCATATTGTTTATTAGTTAATTGTGAGTTGAACACCTACGTTAAGAGTCATCTGTGTCGGATACTTGGTGGTGTAGTTGCCACCGCCCATCTCAGGATCCCACTCCTTAAACGGTGAGAATGTGAGCAGGTTGGTACCGTTGACATAGAATCGCATATTCTTGAGCGAGTAGCCTATCTCGGCGTTCTTGAGCTTGAGGAAACGACCGTTGCGCAACCAGTAGCTTGAACTCTGTGTATTGTGCGAGTTGTCGGATTCGGTCAGACGCGGGAACTTGGCGTTCGGGTTCTGATTGTCAGGACTCCAGTGGTCTTTGTCGATAAACTCGAGCACGCCACGACGATAAGAGTTACCGAACGGTGCGATGTTGCTGAGCATGAGAGCCACGTTGCCACGACCCTGGAAGAATACTGAGAAATCCCAGTTCTTGTAGCCAATTGACGGTCCGAAGCCGTAGATAATCTTAGGTACGCTTACACCCAATGGCACCTGGTCGTCGGATGTGATGCGTCCGTCATAATTGCCGTCGCGGTCGGGCTGGTCAACATACTTGATGTCGCCAGGAGCGATAGCGATGTTGCCAAGGGTCGATGTCGGGTTGTTGGCGATGTCAGCCTTGTCGATGTAGAGACCGTTGGCCACGTAACCCCATACTGTTTTGACATTCTTACCCTGGCTCTTCATAGCCTCGCGCTTGCCCGGAGCCTCGTCGTATACCGAAATCTTGTTGTTGTTGTAGGTGAATGTACCCTGGAACTGGATTGAGAGATCGTTATTGATACGCTTGCTGTAGTTGACAGCCATATCAAATCCCTGGTTCACTACCTCAGCAAGGTTACCATAAATCTTGGTGTCGGCTGTTCCTAAGTAGTTAGGAATAGAGAGCTTCTGCTGGAAGATGTTAGAACGGCGCTCGCGGAACCAGTCAAAGGTGATGTCGAGAGCGTTGAAGAGCTGCATATCGAAACCGAGGTCGAGCTTGTGGCCAACCTCCCACGATACGTTCTCATTGCGCAGACGGTTCCATCCCGGACCAGAATAAGTAACGTAGTTGCCTGGCAGACCTGTTGTGAACGAGCCCTTGCCTGTGAGCGAAACGTCCTCACGATAGATGAAGCGCTCGTAGCCATACTGGTCGTTACCTACAAGGCCGTAGGTACCACGGAGCTTGAAGTTAGAGATAACGCTCTTTACCGGCTCCCAGAACTTCTCCTCGCTGATGTTGTAGCCCAAACCTACAGATGGGAAGAAGCCCCACTGATGGCCCTTGGCAAACTGCTCCGAACCGTTGTAACCGGCGTTGAACTCGATGAGGTAGCGGTGCTTGTAGTCGTATGTGGCACGTGCAGCGAAACCTATCTTACGCTGTGGCAGTGATGCGAGCACACTTTCTGAATACATGTTAGAGCTGTACTGGTTGATGTTCCAAAGGAGCATACCCGTAACAGTGTGGTCGCCGAACGAGCGGTTGTAGTCGAAATATGCCTGAGCATAGTAGCGGCGGTCGCCGGCGTTCTGACCAGAGTTGCTAAGCACTGGCTTCGATGGGTCGCCCTTCGGAGCCTGTACATAAGAGAATGTACCGTCCTCGTTCTGGGTATAGTTCTTAAGCTCGTAGTGGTTGAAGTTGAGCGAGCGGAATGTAGTACTCTTCGACCAGTTCTTAAATGAGAACATCAAGTGGAAGCCGAGTCCCTTAGTAATGAAGTCGAGCTTCTGGTCAAAGTTCAAGTTGGCAGTAATGGTACTTGCAAACGAGTCCTGATAGCCGCTAACGAGACGTGCCATCGGGTTGAAGTTGCCACCGTTGGCAAGCTGACGATAACCCCAGTGTACCCACTCATCGCCCTCGTTGTCGTACTGTATAGGGAAGAGCACCGGGTTGGCGTTCATCATCTGATTGTAGAGGTCGTTCAGAGAACCTGAGATATCGTTGCTACCAGCGAGCGGACCGTGCATATTGTCGAGACCTGCATACAAGTGGAGCGAAATCTTCGACGACTTAGACATGTTGAAGTCGATGTTGTTCTGGAACGCATAGCGCATGTAGTCAATATTGTTGTTGAAAGAGTAAAACTCCTTACTGCGATTGCGCAACATACCTGTCTCATGGCTTACGTTGAGGTTCATGAAGTACACTATCTTGTTTGTACCACCACGAACGTTCATGTTTGCCTTCTGGTTGTAAGAAGCATTCTTGAACATCTCCTTATACCAGTTGACGTCAGGGAACACCTGACCGTTGACGTGATTGCGTGTATTGGCAATCTGCTCAGGTGTGTAGAGTGTAGCGCCGATACCCTGGCTTGTCACAGCCTCGTTGTACAGCTCCATAAAGCGGGCGCCGTCAACAAACTTTGGCTTTGATGTAGGCATGGTAACGTTTGCCTCAACACGGAATGAAATCTTCGGTTTGTCGAGGTCCTGACCACTCTTGGTGGTGATGATGAGCACACCGTTGGCACCACGCGAACCGTACATGGCTGTGGCAGATGCGTCCTTAAGAATTGAGAAGCTCTCGATTACGTCCGGATCGAGGTGGTTGAGGTCATCCTGCGAAATCTCCATACCGTCCATAACGATAAGCGGCGACTTGGCACCACTGATGGTGGCGATACCACGGATGTAGAAGTCAGAACCATTGGCACCAGGCTGACCGCTACTCTGTGTGGCGATGACACCCGACAGACGGCCGGCGAATGAAGATGAAATACTTGCCGAAGGTACGCGCAGACTCTCAGGCTTAACCTGCTGTACCGAACCTACCACGGTCTCCTTTTTCTGTGTGGCACCGAAAGCCGTTACCACAACATCGCCAAGCTGCTTGGCGTCTTCCTTAAGAGTGATAGAGAAGATGGTCTTACCCTTCATAGGTACCTCCTGCGACTGATAGCCGAGGTATGATACGACGAGTACGTCCTTAGTGTTTGATACGGTTAGTGTAAATTTACCATCTGCGTCAGTCACTGCGCCCACCTTGGGGTTGCTCTTCAAAACAACGGATGCACCAATTACGGTTTCACCGTTTTCGTCAACCACCTGACCGGTTACCTTCTGATGCTTCGCCTGCTGATTGGCAAATGCAACAGACTCGGTCTTAGGCTTCAGCAAACTTGCGGCATCGGCGGCATGGCTGCCAATGGTCTTGTCAGCAGCAAAGGATGATAAAGGCAACAAGAATGCAGCACCTATTACCCCCCTATGCCGATTTTTTGTTTGTTTTGCATAAAGTAGTGTGTTAAATGTAATATGAATTTTACACCCATTGCTGGATGCGTTGATTGTTGTTTGCGGTTTATGCGGTTTATATTGTTGTTGTTTGCGGTTTTTATTTTGGTTAGAGATTATTTTTTAATGGTTTATGTAAATTGTTATAGTTTTGAGTCGAAAAGGCGTTGTACGTCACATAGACGTTGTACGTCGTCAAGACATCACCAATATATTTTTGTGCAAAGTTATACATTTTTTAATAAACAACAATCATTTTACGAGAAAAAAATCAAAAAAACTAAGTTTTGTGCAAACAAATACAAAAAGTGCATAATATACAGATATTATTCAGACTGAAGAAAAACAAAAAAAGAAGCGTACCAAGACTAAAACGACAAGTCTTGATACGCTTCCTTGAATCTGCTTATTTATTGATTTAATAAGACTTCATGCATACTTCGCACCACATAAATCAGACAAACTCCCACTCCGATTACTCTCAATGGACTTATCAGATGTTCCTTTTTGTAGTCCTTATATATATCATAGCACAATACAGACGCGACATATATAGAACCTAATAACAAAATCCAACTTACCATTCAAATTATAATATTTAAATATAACAATCCAACATTACAAATATACATATAAAAATATATTAACAAGTTTAAAACTACTATACTTTATCTTTTATTAACACTGGTCTGCGTTTTAATAGAAATAGTATGCAAATATTGTACATGCAGTAAAAAAGTGTTACAAATTAAAAATCGATTCTAGAGATTTGAAGAGTCGATTTTATGATGTTATACGTGCTTGTCATCATATTTTTAAACAAAAAAGCCTCCGTTGCATTGCAAATGTAGTCCTTTTGGAAGCCAATGGGACTACTATTGCAATGCAACGGAGGCTTAAATGAAGAGCAAAAGTGGTCCTTTTGCAACAAAAGGGACTACTTTTTGAGCTTAAAAGATTACACACTTACACCCTCAACATCATAACATGTTGGGTATAAGCAGTATATCGCTGCACACTCAAAACTCACGAATTTCGAGCCAAAGATTTCCTTGTGCGTTCAACTCACAGTTTTGAGCGTTTGAAAATGCAAATATTGTTATCGTAATGGAACTTGAGTTCAAGCATAAATTACATTACGCCATCTTCGCGCAACTTAACCTGCCACTTCCAAGCCGAAGCGAGCACGTCGTCGAGCTTAGCCTCTGCCTTCCAGCCAAGCACCTTGTTGGCCTTGTCGACATTGCCCCAGATCTTCTCGATATCGCCCTCACGACGCGGACCGAACTTCCAGTTGAGCTTAACGCCAGTAGCACGCTCGAATGTGTTGACGATTTCGAGTGTTGAGTTGCCCTTGCCAGTACCTACGTTGAAGAATTCAAGCGGCTCTGTCTCCTGATCGAGTACACGTGTCATCGCGCAAACGTGAGCCTTAGCCAAGTCAACTACATAGATGAAGTCGCGGATACATGTTCCGTCAGGAGTATTGTAGTCGTTGCCGAAGATTGTAAGCTCCTTGCGGATACCCATAGCGGTCTGAGTTACGTAAGGAATGAGGTTGTTGGGCACACCGTTAGGCAACTCGCCGATGAGTGCTGACGGGTGAGCGCCAATCGGGTTGAAGTAGCGCAGAACGATACTCTTGATGTTGGCACCGCTGTGGATATAGTCGGTGATAATCTGTTCGTTGATCTCCTTGGTGTTGCCATAAGGTGATGTAGCCTTCTGGTGAGGGCAGTCCTCAGTAACGGGGAGGTTCTCGGGCTTCGGCTGACCATAAACGGTGCAGCTTGACGAGAAGATGATGCCCTTGACATTATACTTAGGCATAAGCTCAAGCAGATTGACAAGCGAAACAACGTTGTTGCGATAGTACATCAGCGGCTTCTGCACGCTCTCGCCTACGGCCTTAGATGCTGCAAAATGGATGATGCCCTCGATGGCAGGATACTTTTTGAATACAGCCTCGGTAGCGTCAAAGTCGCGAAGATCTACCTGCTCAAAAGCGGGACGCACGCCTGTAATCTTCTCTATACCATCGAGCACCTCAATCTTTGAGTTAGAGAGGTTGTCGACGATTACTACTTGATAGCCTGCTTCGATGAGTTCGACAGTGGTGTGTGAACCAATGAAACCGGTACCACCGGTCACTAAGATAGTTTGTTTCATAACTTTTAATTTTATAGTTGATAAATGGTTTTTTATTGTTTATGCTTTGCCTTGCCGTAACGGCGTGGCTTGCAATATCTGTCTACGAGAGGTGTGAGCATGTTCATTACGAATATGGCTATGAGCATTGCGTTGCGGCTCTCGCCATGGGTGCGTAGGTATACGGCTATGGCGGCAATGGCTATGCCGTAGACTATCTTGCCGGGGTGTGACATTGGCGACGTGGTGTAGTCGGTAGCCATGAATACTGCTCCAAGCAGCGTTCCGCCACCGAGCACCAGACTGAGCGGCTGTACGCTGTCCGTACCCGTTATTGCCAATATGCCTGCCAACACTATAGTGGTGAGGATAATACTGATGGGGATGTGCCATGTAATGATGCGCTTCCACAACATAAAGGCAAGCCCGAGCATTATTGCCAAGGCAAAGAGGTAGGGACTCTTGGCACCATAGCCCACACCAGGCGTGAGCACCGAACTACCAGGACACAGAAGCGCAACACATACGCCTACAATGGCTGGATTGACGCTATTGCGCCCAAGTCCGCCAAAGGCAAACTTGCCCAGACCAATTGCCCCGACCGCTCCAAGGGCTACTGCCCAAAAGGGAGTTCGTGCAGGCAGGCAGAGCGTCATTACGAGGGCGGTAATTACGGCTGTGCCGTCGGCAAGAGTACACGGGCGGCGCATCAGATAGTGGGTTATGACCCACTCCGCCAGCATACATGACAGCAGGCTGTAACAGCCCAAGTATATTGCATTGAGACCGTAACTGAACACCGCCATCAGCAAGGCGGGCACAAGAGCGAAGATTACGCCGTACGTATTGCGCTTTATGCAGTCGCCGCCGTGCATGTGTGGCGAGAGCGACATCTTGAGTTCTGACATAAATATTGACGTTTTTACTTTTCGATTAGCGCCACTTTGGCTATGCGTATATAGTCGAGCAGCGGACGATAGGACGGACATGTGAACTGGCACGAGCCACACTCTATGCACGATGTTATCAATTCGCGCTCTGCCCGTTTCCACTTCTTGAGCATGGAGAGACGGGCGAGCAGATAAGGTTCGAGCCCCATTGGGCATACGTCGACACACTTGGCGCAACGTATACACGGTTCGGACGTATGGCGGTGTGTCTCGCGGCCACTCATAATGGTAATACCTGCCAAGCCCTTCACTACCGGAACGTCGAGCTTGTCAAGCGCAACGCCTCTCATCGGTCCGCCCCACAATATCTTGTTGTCACTGACGGGCAATCCGCCACAAGCGTCAATCAGCTGTCGGACTGGAGTTCCTATACGTACAAGGAAGTTGGCAGGATGGGCCATCTCCTTGCCCGACACCGTGACATAACGCTCAAAGAGAGGTTTATGCTTCATCACAGCCTCATACACGGCAAAGGCTGTCGCTACGTTTATGACGATGGCACCGACATTGGCTGTGACAGCCGGTGGCGCCGGCACCTGCCGATGCAGCACAGCATCGACAAGTTGTTTTTCGCCACCTTGTGGATATTTCGCTTGAAGCGGAACAATCTCTACACGGTCGTCGTTGGCTGCCTTCTGCTGCATCAAGGCTATTGCCGAGGGCATGTTGGCCCCTATGCCGACATAGCCACGCTCCACTTTAGCCGCACGCATCAGCAGGTCGAGACCTACAAGCACTTCGTCGGCACGCTCCGTCATCAAGCGATAGTCGGCAGTAATATACGGTTCGCATTCTACACCATTTAGTATCACACACTCTGCCTTGGTGTATGGCATTGTGGTGAGCTTGACGTAAGTAGGCATTCCTGCTCCACCCATACCCGTCACTCCAGCCCACTTGATACGATTGATTATCTCGTCGGGGGTGAGTTCAGTATGCTCGGCAAGAGTTTCAAGATTATTAGAGCGGTCGATGCCAGGCTCCCACTCGTCGCCTTCCACATTAATAACAATAGACGGTCGGGCATTGCCAGCCTCGTCAGAGGCAGTGTCTATCTTGAGCACTGTGCCCGACACCGAGCTATAAATAGGTGCGGAAATGATTCCACTCGCTTCGGCAATGAGCGTGCCAACCTTCACAGCATCACCCTTCCTTACCACAGGTATGGCAGGATCGCCAATATGCTGCAACAAAGGAAAGACGGCCTGCTCGGGCAACTCCGCCTCAATGGTAGGCACATCGGCGGTAAGCTTGTTGTCTGCGGGGTGTATACCTCCTATTCGGAATGTCTTCATTGTATCAATATATAATGTGGTGGTGTCCGTTTTTTACTTTTAGAAGTATGCAAAAGTAATACTATTAAACGGAACGGCAAATAAAAATGTTAATATTTTCTCCTTTTTTGTTTGCCTTGTCAACAAAAAAGACGTACATTTGCACATAAACAAGCCATTGACACGCCTACAACAAGGCATAGAAATGGACATAAACCTAAAAGTCAGAACCAAAATGATAAAACCATCAGAACAGACAACACAGCAGATTGAGCGTTTTCTGAAGAAAATAGCCCAGAAGTTTCCCACCAACGACGAAACCTCGGTATTAACCGACATCCATGTGCGCGTGTCGCAAGAAAGCGGTGAGATGCTGGCTTTCGACGATGACGACAACGAGATTACACGCTGCGTGGTGGAACAATGGATAGGCAATAACGACGAGGACTTCTACGACTCTGTAGAACGCATTCTCAACAATGCCATGAATGCTTCGGCTAAGGCTATAGAAAATCTCGGAATACTGAAGCCATACAGCTTTGTTCTCGAAAACGACGAAAAGGAGAACATAGCCGAACTCTTCATAGCCGACGACGACACTGTCATCATCGGCAAAGACCTCATGGAAGGTCTTGACAAGGATCTCGACTCGTTCCTCAGCGATTTGCTAAAAGAAGAATAATTCTGAGTTTTGAATTAGGAATTTTGAATTTTGAATTGTTGCCTACGGCAATTTTGAGTTTTGAATTAGGAATTTTGAATTGTTCGCGGCTTCGCCTGCGATTGTGATTTTTTGAGTTACGAATTCTCAATTCAAAAATGAATAATTCAAAATCGGCAAAGCCGACAATTCAAAACTCAAAATTCAAAATTCCTAATTCGAAATAACTATCGTCTTGAACCAGTCGCGCAGCAAGCCAGCATAGCCGTTTTGCGAGTCGCTGACGAGAATTACCACTTGGTCGCCATTCTCGAGTTTCGGTCCGAGACACATTCCTTCATAATTTGCCCAGTTCTGGCTGAACAGGGTTATCGTTGTGCGCCACGATGTAAGCAGACGCTTGCTGACGTACGGCGCACCAGCCTCAACGCTTTTTTCCAACGGATACGGTGTTTCAACTGATGGATTTACAACGTACAGTTTGCACTGGCAGAACGCTCCAATCTTTGTTTTCGGCACAAAAGCCTCACGCTCCAATACAAGCAACTGTCCGTCGGGCAGAGCGCACAACTCACTGACACCCATGGTATAGGTCTCTGCGGTCTTCATCGTTGTAGGCATATCCATACGATACAGATAGGCAACAGGTGCGGCAGTGACATCGTCGCGATTGAACGACATCAGCCTAAGCACATTTCTATGCGGATTCTGTGGTGTGGCAGGCTTGCCGTCGCGTCGCATCGCACTCTCGTTGATGGTCCACAGCTTGCGGCCAATGCTGTCGTAAGCCAACGACTCAAATCCATAGTTGGGCCAAAAGTCTTCCTCACGCATCGACCACTCCCACAACTTCGGCTGAGTCTTGTCTTCAGCCACACCATTCCTGTCCTTACCGGGAACATTATTCTGGCCGATAAGATATTCCTTCAGCCGGAAGCGCTGCTCACTTGCCACTACAATCGTAGAATCCGACACCTTGGCAATTGCCTCGTTGTCGAGTCCGGCAGCCTCTGCCCTACCCTTACTGCCCATATATTCAGCCTGCAGCAACTCGCCCGTCTGCCGGCTTATATACAGACGCACATTGAAATACAGCGCCGAATCTGACTTGTCGCTGACCATTGCATACACATCACCGCCCATATTCGTGATGCCACTATAATTGCCAGCAGGTATGGTCTGCAAGAAATGCTTCTGCGGATGAGAGCGTACTACATGCCAGTCGGCAGAAGCCTGAGTTGTAAGGAAAGAAAAACAACTCAAAATTAGCGATAAAAGTAAATGTTTCATTGGCTTTACTTGTTCTTATTTATATTCATAGTTCTACAAAGTTACTTATTATCAATCTAAAAGCCAAAAGAAATAACGTTAAGCAAGCATTGGCATTACATACATTTAACAAAAAGAAACTATAAAATATAGATAATTGGATTACACTAATTGCTTTTATTACAAAAATAAACATTAATTTTGCATAAGCATAGTATCCAACTAAAAACGAAAAACAATATAAAAACGGACACATGCAAAGATAACGTAGTACACTTAAATTAATACAGAAAACATATGGCAGCAACAGTATTAAATGAAGCACAGATTGACATCCTCAATATGATGCAATGGGTTAAAAGCCCTGAAGCATTGGCAGATTTGAAACAAGCTATTTCTGATTTCTTTGCAAAAAAAGCCAAAGAAGAAATTGATGCTATGTGGAAAAATGGCAAAATGACACAAGCCAAATTTGACAGTTTTGAAAACCTTCATGAACGAACACCATACAAACATTAAACCATGAATGTTGTTCTTGACACTAATTGCCTAATAATGGCAATTTCAGCACAGAATGGCTCGTAATATTTCACCATTGGTTTCTGAATATATCATTACGGCCATATTAAATAGAAAGAACGTCAAGAGATTATCCCCTTCATACGCTTTTCATCTTATAGAAGCAGACGAGGATGACAACAAATTTGTTGATTGTGCAATCATTGGCAACGCCAAATACATAGTCACTCACGACCATCATTTCAATATTTTAAAACAAATAGCTTTTCCTAAAGTTGACGTAATTACTCTTAAAGAGTTTCTTGAGGATTTGCAACAAAAATAAACATACTACAACTATTTTATGAGAGAGAAAATAGACTGCTTTATGCCTTGCAGCGACATAAACGACTTGGAAGAGTTGCTGCAAACGCTACGACAAAGCAAGACAATACAACATATTAACTTGTTGGTGAACGGCAACTGCCATATAGACCAATATATCGACGGCAACAAATGCATCAACGACATCACCATCATCAATGCCGACAGCCTCACATCCACTCAGACGCTACTCGACATCGAAGCCAATACCGATGCCGAATATATATTGCTGAACCTCAAAGCTACACCCGCAAATCTGGGACAGCACGCCCTTGACCGTATGCTGCGTGTGGCTACCGACAGCGGTGCCGGAATGGTGTACGCCGACAGCTATATACAAAAGGACGGACAGATAGAGAAGCATCCTGCCATCGACTATCAGAAGGGTAGCATACGCGACGACTTCGACTTCGGACAGCTCATACTCATACGCTCGTCGCTTCTGCACGACTATGCCGCCAAACAGCAGAAAGCCGACTATAAGTATGCCGGACTGTACGACCTGCGCCTGTACATCAGTCGCAAGGCAGAGATATTCCACCTCAACGAATATCTTTACACGCAGATTGAAACCGACCTCCGCAAGAGCGGCGAACGACAGTTTGACTATGTCAACCCGCGTAACCGTGAGGTGCAAGTGGAAATGGAGCAGGCTGCCACACGCCACCTTGAGAAGATTGGTGCAACGGTAGACACTTCGCACTACAGAAAACCCGACTTCAGCGAGCAGGACTTCAGCTGTGAGGCTTCGGTTGTCATACCCGTGTACAACCGTGCAAAAACCGTGGCAGACGCCGTAAAATCGGCACTCAGCCAGAAGACAACTTTCAAGTACAACGTAATAGTTGTGGACAACCACTCTACAGACGGCACATTCGAGATACTCAACGACATTGCCAAGGAAGACAAACGACTCATTCATATCGTGCCGACACGCACCGACCTCGGCATTGGCGGATGCTGGAACGTAGCTATCGACGACGAACGATGCGGACGCTTTGCCGTACAGCTTGACAGCGACGACCTGTATTCGTCGCCTCAAACCCTGCAACGCATTGTTGACGAATTCCACCGTCAAGGAGCGGCTATGATTATCGGAAGCTACCGCATGTGCAACTTCCAGCTCGAAACACTGCCTCCAGGACTGATCGACCACAGCGAGTGGACCGACCTTAACGGTCCAAACAACGCATTGCGCATCAACGGACTCGGTGCTCCACGTGCGTTCTTCACTCCTATATTACGCCAAATAAAATTCCCCAATACGAGCTATGGCGAAGATTATGCGCTCGGACTTGCATTTTCACGCAAATACCGCATCGGACGCATCTTCGACGAATTGTATCTGTGCCGCCGCTGGGACGGCAACAGCGATGCTGCACTGAGCATTGAACGACAGAACGCCAACAACCTCTACAAGGACCGTCTGCGTACACTCGAAATCTCAGCCCGCCAGCAGATGTCGGCAGGCAACGCCGATGCCACTACCGACAGTTCGCTGCAACGCTTCTTCAACCGACAGCTTGAAGTGTGGGACGACGTCCGACACCACTTCCACGACCTGCGCAACGTGAAGACACGCGAGCTTACTTGTGGCGAGATTACACTGAAGCTACAATTCAATCCTGCACGTATAGTGTCGACTGGCGCCAACATCGAGAAGAAGGCCATAGCCAAGCGCCCATGTTTCCTGTGCGAGCAGAACCGACCAGCCGAACAGATGCAAAAGCATATTGACAAGAACTTCACCCTGCTTGTCAATCCATTCCCTATAATGCCACAGCACTTCACCATTCCACTGCGTGCCCACCGCCCGCAGAGCATCGGATTGAACTACGGCGAGGTGTATCGACTGCTCGATACCTACCCCACACTGACCGTATTCTATAATGGTCCGAAGTGCGGAGCGTCAGCCCCCGACCACATGCACTTCCAGGCCATCTGCTCGGGTATGCTGCCGTTGCAGAATGACTGGGCACGTCTGAGTCACGACCTCGACATAATCATCAAGAAGGACGACAAGGGCGAACTGGCTGCACTCAAGAACACACCCATACCATTGTTCGTAATACGCTGTGCCGACCGCACCACGGGCGAACAGCTATTCCGCAATCTTTACGCCTCGCTGCCCATGCACGGCGGCGACACAGAGCCGATGATGAACATTCTGGCTTGGCGCGATGGCGACAACTATCTGTCGGTGGTAATCCCGCGCAGCAAGCATCGCCCCGACTGCTACTTCAATAGCGGCAACGCCCAGCGACTCGTCAGCCCTGGAGCCTTGGACATGGCAGGATTTATAGTGACTCCACGCCATGAGGACTTCGAAAACATCACTCCCGACGAGGCCCTCGACATACTTAAGGAATGCGGTATGAAACCGTCAGAATTTGCCGAGACTATCGACAAATTGCGCTCACGCTCTAACGAAGCCTCGCAAGACAGTCATTTTGCCGGCAAGCAACCGTCAGTATCAGTGGGTATCGTGAGCGGTGCCAAGATTTCGTTCTCGCTCAACAAGCCTTATATGGCAAAGGGCAACCTCATTGAGGGCGAACAGACTGTGGAATTCCATGAAGGTGGAATACTGTGGAACGGAATGCAATACCGCGAACTCACATTCCACCCACAGTCGACCGACGCTTCGTTCTCGCTCCACGACGTCACAATAGGTGTCAACTTCCACTGGGAGCGACAGGAAACACAGATATTCCTCGGCACACTGCGACTCGTAGTCGACTCCGACAAGGTGTGTGCCATCAACGAACTGCCTGTAGAGACTTATTTGGAAAGCGTAATATCGAGCGAAATGAGCGCCACATCGAGCATTGAACTGCTCAAGGCTCACGCTGTAATATCACGCAGCTGGCTGCTCGCACAGATTGAACAGCGACGCAAGCAGCAGACAAGTGCCGGACAAAACGGCTTCTTCTCGTTCATACGCAAGGACGACGAACTGATAAAATGGTACGACCGCGAGGACCATACCATATTCGACGTTTGCGCCGACGACCATTGCCAACGCTATCAGGGCATCACAAAGGCTACAAGCCCACAGGTGGCACAGGCCATTCACGCCACACGCGGACAGATACTCCTGAACGACAACGAGATATGCGACGCACGCTTCTCTAAATGCTGCGGTGGTGCTACCGAGGAATTCCAGTACTGCTGGGAGAATATCAAGAAACCTTATCTCGTGGCTGTAAGGGATGTGGCTAAAGTCGAGGGTAAAGAGGATGCCGCTACCAATCTGCCCGACCTCACCATCGAGGCTAATGCCGAACGATGGATACGTACTGCACCCGAATCGTTGTGCAACACCAACGACCGACAGATACTCTCAGAGGTGCTCAACGACTACGACCAGGAGACTACCGACTTCTACCGCTGGCACGTCACATACACGCAGGAGCAACTGCAGAACCTCGTAACCGAGCGACTGAAGATAGAGTTTGGCGACATCGTTGACCTCATACCCGTAGAGCGAGGACGTAGCGGACGCATATGCCGACTGAAAATTGTTGGTACAAAGCAATCGTTCACCATTGGCAAGGAACTAGAGATACGCCGCGCTCTGAGCAATACCCATCTGTACAGCAGCGCCTTCGTTGTTGACAAGGAGGACGTAAAGGACGGAGTGCCGCAAACATTCCGACTGACTGGTGCCGGATGGGGACACGGCGTTGGCCTCTGCCAGATTGGTGCTGCCGTAATGGGCGCCAAGGGATACAACTACGATCAGATTCTGCTGCACTACTATCGTGGTGCGGAGATAAAGAAGATATATAAATAAAGATGAAAAAAACAAGTCCGTGGGCATGGATTCCCACACTATATTTTGCCGAAGGACTGCCCAACGTCGTCGTCACCGCCCTATCTATAGTTATGTACATGCAGATGGGGCTGACCGATGCTGAGGTTGGACTATATACCGGTTGGCTTGCTCTGCCATGGGTGGTAAAGCCATTGTGGAGCCCGTTCATCGATCTTCTGAAGACCAAGCGCTGGTGGGTGCTGACAATGCAGCTGCTCATGGGCAGCGCATTGGCTGGCATAGCCTTCACTCTGCCCACCCCGATGTGGTTTCAAGGCTCTATGTTCTTCCTCTTCGCCATGGCGTTTGCCAGCGCCACCCACGACATATCTGCCGACGGCTTCTATATGATTGAACTCGACGAACACAATCAGGCTAAGTATGTAGGTCTGCGAAACACATTCTACCGTCTCGCCGTGATATTCGTCAATGGAGCACTTGTGTCGCTCGCCGGACTTCTGGAACATTCTTTCCATATGTCAGTAGTCTACACGTGGACGCTCATCTTCTACGGACTGGCAGCTCTTTTTATCGGTATCTGGCTCTACCATTGCCGCATGATGCCGCGCCCCAAGGACGACATCAGTTCGGACAAAGGTGTCGGTGAAGTGGCTGCCGAACTGAAGAGGATGCTCATAACATTCTTCTCGAAATTCGGAGCTAAAGAGACATTCTTCGTTATGCTATTCCTCCTACTCTACCGCTTCCCGGAGGCATTGCTCAACACAATGACCAAGACTTTCCTTATGCGCCCGCCATCAGAGGGCGGACTCGGACTGTCGCCCGAAGAATACGGTCTGGCACAAGGCACTGTGGGACTCATCGGACTATTGCTCGGTGGCATTATAGGTGGTATATTGGTAAGCCGCGACGGCATGAAGAAGTGGCTCTGGCCAATGGTTTGCGCCATTACGCTGCCCGATGTGGTGTACATCTACCTCAGCTATACGCTTGAGTCGAACCTATGGATAGTGTCGTCGTGCCTCTTCGTCGAGCAGTTTGGCTATGGATTGGGATTCACCGTGCTCACGCTATATATGCTATATTACTGCCAGGGCAAGTTCCGCACCTCACATTATTCAATATGTACCGGCATATCCTACCTCGGACTGATGCTTCCCGGCATGGTGTCGGGCTACTTGAAGGACTATGTAGGCTATCAGAAATTCTTCATCATCGTGATGGTATGCTGCCTCATAACATTCATCGTTACAGCATTCCTGAAGATTGACCCGAAGTTTGGAAAGAAGAAATAAAGCCCTACCCACTTACCCCTCCCCGTAGTGAGGGGACTAACATGAAATAAGACAAACATTTTTAATATATGACAGACAACAACTATAACAACCCTCATCCAACGCCAACCAACCGTATGCGCTGGTCGTGGTTTCCGTCGCTGTTTCTCGGCGACGGAATGTTGCTGTCGTTGATTGTCTTGGCACTGGTGGTGTTGCGACGCTTCGGAGTCAACAACGCCCTTACCACCCTCTACATCTCACTGTTGTGTCTGCCATTCCTGCTGCGCCCGCTGTTTGAGATGGTTGTAGCCCACTTCCGTGGCACCATAAAGGTATGGATTCTATCTTCCGAATTCATCTGCACTCTGTCACTATGGGCCATCGCCTTCACCCTCCCCACCAACTATTGGTTGCAGGGATTTCTGTGTTTCATGCCTTTCATCATTGTGTCGGGCATATTCTACAAGATTGCCATACGCCGATTCTATATAAATAGAACCGACGACATTCCACCGTTCCACCGACTCATTGCACGCCTATCGCGCTGCGCCTCATTAATGTTCGGCATCGGTGCAATGACAATGCTTAGCGGCAATATGGAGGTATTGACACGCAACGTGCGCTATTCGTGGAGCGTAATGTTCTATATTATGGCTGGCATCGAATTCTTCCTGTGGCTATGGCACAGCATTTTCCTGCCAGGAGGCAAGAAGCCATATGCCATGCCCAAGGATTTGCTGGGACTGCATCGTGGCGAATTCCTTGTTGTAGTGAGAATGATGACACGCGGACTGCGCAACCATTTCATGCTATTCTCGTTGCTATTCATTCTGCCCGAAGCGTTGGCAGCAGCCATTTCCCCCTTGCTTTACATCGATGCGCCACACAATGGCGGATTAGGACTGTCGCCGCAGGAGTTCGGACTATCGTTTGGCACAATAGGCGTCGTAGCATTGTTTGCAGGCATACATTTAGGCAATAAGGCAATAGCCCGTTGCGGACTGCGCCGTTGCATTCTACCTATGGCATTACTCATGTCGCTACACGGACTGATGATGACATTTATGAGTTTCAACACAGCAGCATCACTCGGAATCATTTGCTTTTCAACATTTATAGGCTACGCCGCTCTCGGAATAGGAATGTCGGCTTATTGGGCTATGATCGACCGCTTTGCCAATGCTGGTAGCGGTACAGAGCTGCGCAATGCAATCGCATTAGGCATAATGTCGCTCATCATAATCATCGCTGTACTGTTATCCGGACTGATGCAAAACGTAATTGGCTATCGTCAGTTCTTCCTGTTGACAACAAGTCTGTATTTTGTACCTATTGTGATTGCAGCAATCAATGTATTCGTGTTTCGTAAATAGCCGAAGTTCAATATAATTCGGATAGGACAACTTTATACATAAAAAAGGACAACTTTGAATCATCCAAAGTTGTCCTTTTTTATGTGCTATTAATCTATAAATCGCTTCACAATATCGCCATATTTGTCGATGCGACGGTCGCGAAGGAACGGCCACCAACGGCGCACATCCTCGCTATGAGCAAGGTCTACGTCAACAATGATACTCTCCTCCTTGTTGGGTGCAGAGCGATAGAGCATTTCGCCCTGCGGACCTACAACCATCGACGAACCCCAGAATTGTATACCCTCAGTCTGTCCGCTCGGGTCTGGCTCGAAGCCTACACGGTTGACCGACACGACGGGCAATCCGTTGGCAACGGCATGTCCACGCTGCACAGTTGTCCAAGCCTCGCGCTGGCGCTGCTGTTCTTCCTCTGTATCATTGGCAGCATAACCTATGGCAGTAGGATAAATCAGGAGTTCGGCACCCTGCAGAGCCATAAGACGTGCAGCTTCGGGATACCACTGGTCCCAGCATACGAGCACGCCAAGCTTGCCCACACTGGTCTGAATAGTATGAAAACCGAGGTCGCCCGGTGTGAAGTAGAACTTCTCGTAGTAAGCAGGATCGTCAGGAATGTGCATCTTGCGATACTTGCCTGCTATCGTTCCGTCGCGCTCTATTACGACAGCGGTGTTGTGATAGAGTCCTGGAGCACGACGCTCGAACAATGATGTCACGATGACAACGTTGCACTCTCTGGCTACAGCGCCAAAGAAATCGGTTGAAGGACCCGGTATCGGCTCAGCCAAATCGAAGTTGTCAACGTCTTCAACTTGACAGAAATACAACGAATTGTGCAATTCCTGCAGTACTACGAGTTCAGCTCCGCGTTCTGCCAAGTCTCTTATGCCATCGGCAATACGCAGAATGTTTGATTTTATATCAGCAGTGTTGTGCAGCTGAAGATATCCTACTTTCATAAACGTTTATTTATTAATTACTAATTATCAATTATAATATGGTCAAGCCAGTTGCCAGAATGCAACGGCAGCAGCTGTTGCTACATTGAGCGAGTCAACTCCATGCGACATTGGTATGCGCACTACGTAGTCTGCTTCGTCGATAGTCGACTGTGGGAGTCCGTCGCCCTCGTTGCCCATTACAATTGCCAGCCGTGGCTCAGCCATAAGTTGCGGATTGTCGATAGATACTGAACGGTCGGTCAGAGCCATGGCTGCCGTGCGCAATCCTGACTTGCTCAAATCGCTGAGCGGACAGTCCATCCACGTCCATGGAATAGCAAACACCGAGCCCATTGACACTCTAACGGCGCGACGGTTTAGGGGGTCGCACGACGTACGGGTAAGCAAGGCGGCATCAATGCCCAATGCAGCAGCCGAACGGAATATCGAACCTACATTAACGGCATCTACCACCCCATCTATCACAACCACACGTCTGGCTCCTCGGCACACCTCCTCCACACTCTTGAAGTCGGGGCGGTGCATTGCGCACAATACGCCGCGCGTCAGCACGTAGCCCGTGAGCGAGGCAAGCAGTTGTCGGTCGCCAGTATAGACTGGCACATCCGAACCGCAACGGCTTATTATTTCAGCCGCATCGCCATCCACATGCTTCCGCTCGCACAGCAAAGCCAAGGGCTTATAGCCGGCATCCAGAGCACGGCTTATCACCTTAGGACTTTCCACGATGAATATGCCGTTGTCGCTCTCGTAGCTGTGGCGCAACTGCTTCTCGGTTAGATTGCCAAACACCTCTACACCGGGATGGCTCAATGACGTTATTTCTATTATTGGCATTGTGTATCAGCTAAACGTTAACGACATTCTGACGGAATCGTGCACTCTACGGGATACTGCATTGTGAGACAATGTATAGAGCCGTGCTGTCGAACGATGGTCTGCGAGTCAATGCCTATGATGTCGTAGCCTGGGAACGCCTCTGCCACAAGCTCAAGAGCACGGGCATCGTTTGCCTCCTGATTGTAAGTAGGAACTATCACAGCACCGTTTATAATCAGGAAGTTAGCGTAAGTGGCAGGCAGTCGGTCATCATCGTCATACAACGCATCGGGCATAGGGAGCTTGAGCAACCGATATGGCTTGCCGTCGGCATCGGTGGCTTGCTGCAGCTGGTTCTCAAGTGCCTTGAGGTCGGCATGCTGCGGGTCGTTCTCGTCATCGCAACCCACATAGAGCAGAGTGTTGTCGGGGCAGATGCGTACGATTGTGTCGATGTGGCCGTCGGTGTCGTCGCCGATGAGTTGTCCGTGGTCGAACCACACTATCTTGCGTGCACACAAACGCTCCTTGAGCACAGCTTCCACCTCTGCCTGCGTCATAGGCTGATTGCGATGAGGAGCCATAAGGCACACGCTCGTAGTGAGCACCGTGCCGCGACCGTCACTCTCTATCGAACCGCCCTCAAGCACAAAGTCGTCATAGTCGACACGTTCGCCGCTGAATACACCCTTATCATATAAGGTACGGTTGATGCGGTTGTCCTTATCGGCAGCAAACTTCTCACCCCATCCGTTGAATCGGAAGTCGAGCAGTCGGCATGGAGACGAAGCATCCGAAGTAGGAACAAGCGTGATGAAGGCATGGTCGCGTGCCCATGTGTCGTTGTTGTCGCACTCGTAGATGCTGACACGCGCCATCTCATCGTCGTTCAGACTCTCGGCAAGCATCTCGCGCACACGCTCCGGATATTTGGCAGCAATGACAAGCGGCTCATAATGTGCCACAGCCTTGGCTATCTGCACAAATGTCTCGGTGATGTCGTCAAGATAATCGCGCCAGTCGGTGTCCTCATGAGGCCACGTCAGTTGCACACACGATTGGGTGTGCCATTCGGCAGGAAGTATATATTTGTTCATAGTGTTTATTGTTTCAAGTACTTTTCGAGTACAAATGTAATACAATTATGTCGAAACTATGCCGTTAATTCTGCAAAAAACACTATTTTTGTACTCCGAAAACAATTAAACTATATAAATGAAAAAATTCATCCTCGACCTTACGGTCAATTCTGTTGAAGCTTTGAGCGACAAGCACGTCCTCATCAAGCTTACCGACGACAAGCCCTTGCCCGAGATGCTTCCGGGACAATTTGTCGAGATACGTATCGACAATTCACCTTCGACATTCCTCCGTCGTCCTATTTCTATCAACAATGTAGATTACGATGCCAACGAACTGTGGCTCCTTGTAGCTGCCGTAGGCGAAGGCACCAAGCGACTCCAGCAGATCAAGAAGGGCGACCGCCTTAATTGTGTACTGCCTCTGGGCAATTCGTTCACCATGCCTACCGATGTTTCGCATAAGGTGCTGCTTGTCGGTGGTGGCGTAGGCGTGGCTCCGCTGCTCTACTTCGGCAAGAAGCTTAAGGCTATGGGCATTGAGCCTACATTCCTTCTCGGTGCCCGTACTGCTAAGGACGTGTTGGAGAAACCGTTGTTTGAGGAGGTGGGCCGTGTGCTCATCACTACCGAAGACGGTTCGGAAGGCGAGAAAGGTTTCGTCACCAACCATTCGGTATTGTCGCAGGAGAACTTCGACTTCATTTCGACATGCGGCCCCAAGCCTATGATGATGGCTGTAGCCAAGTATGCCTACAAGAACAACATCGAGTGTGAAGTTTCGCTCGAAAACAAGATGGCTTGTGGTGTAGGTGCATGTCTGTGCTGTGTTGAGAAGACAGTCGACGGCAACAAGTGTGTATGTAAAGAAGGTCCGGTAATGAATATAAAGAAATTGTCATGGCAGATTTAAGTGTAAAAATAGGCGGTCTGAAACTCAAGAATCCCGTTATGACCGCATCGGGAACATTCGGCTACGGCCTCGAATTCGCCGACTTCGTGCCACTCGACGGCATAGGTGGCATCATCGTTAAGGGCACTACGCTCAATCCGCGCGAGGGCAACGACTATCCGCGTATGGCTGAGACAGCACAGGGTATGCTCAACTGCGTCGGTCTGCAGAACAAGGGTGTCGACTACTTCTGCAAGAACATCTATCCGCAGATAAAGGACATCGACACCAATATGATTGTCAATGTAAGCGGTTCGTCGCCCGACGACTATGCAGAATGTGCCGCCCGCATCGACGCTCTCGACAATATTCCTGCCATCGAGCTCAACATCAGCTGCCCTAACGTAAAGCAGGGCGGTATGGCTTTCGGCGTAACTACAACTGGTGCTGCCAGCGTAGTGCGTGCCGTGCGCCAGCGCTATCACAAACCTATCATCGTGAAGCTCTCGCCCAACGTTACTGACGTTACTGAGATTGCACGTGCCGTAGAAGCTGAGGGTGCCGACAGCGTTTCGCTCATCAATACACTCATGGGTATGGCTATCGACATTGAGCGTCGCCGCCCGTTGCTCAGTATCTCTACTGGCGGACTGAGCGGTCCTGCCGTAAAGCCCGTAGCTCTGCGCATGGTATGGCAGGTGGCTAAGGCTGTGAAGATTCCTGTAGTAGGTCTTGGAGGCATCAGCACCGCTGAGGACGCCATCGAGTTCCTTATGGCAGGCGCTACAGCTATCGAGATCGGTACAGCCAACTTCCTCGACCCTGCAGTTACCATTAAGGTACGCGACGGCATCAACCAGTGGCTCGACAACCACGGATGCTCATCAGTAAGCGAGATTATCGGAGCGCTCAACGACTAAGATTTTCTACTTTAATATTATCAAAACAAAGCTTAATGAATATGGAAAATAACGGATATCCTGCCAAGCACTACGACCAGCCTACAAAGCGGTATGTGCAGACTATGGACCTCAAAAGCGACGACAACGAAATAATCCGTCGTTATCGCGAGGCTCACGACAAGGAACATTTCTGGACCGAGATAGGCCGTGGCATAAAGGCTGTGGGCATTCTCGAAATGGAGGTTTACATTCAGGGCACACGCCTTGTGATGATTGTTGACGCTCCTGCCGACTTCGACTGGGATTCGGCAATGAGCCGACTTGCCACCCTGCCTCGACAGGCTGAATGGGAGGCACATGTGGCTCAGTTCCAGTCGTGCGACGACAATGCCACATCCGACCAGAAATGGCAGATGATGGAGCGTATTTTCCATATCTACGACGAGCAATAACACCTATATTCAAGCACATTTAAGCACACACTCATGAAGAAACTCCTGTCCTTACCCCCTAATCTTGTGGGATGCTTCCACGACATTACCCATCTGCCTGCCGACGAATGGTTCTGCACCAACGACCCTGTAGGCACCAAACTTGGGTCGGGCGGTGGCACAACATGGCTGCTGCGCGCTGCCTACGAGGCAGAGCATGGCAACATGACATTCGACGAGTGGCTTGCCTCAGACAAGCGACTGCTTCTGCACGCCGGCGGACAAAGCCGACGTCTGCCGGCGTATGCTCCTTCAGGCAAGGTACTCACACCGCTGCCTGTGTTCCGTTGGGAGCGTGGACAGAGTTTCGACCAGTCGTTGCTTTCGCTTCAGGTACCGCTCTATAATCGCATAATGAACATGGCGCCACACGGACTAAACACTATGATAGTCAGTGGCGACGTGTTCATACGCACCACTTCACCATTGCCACCCATACCAGAATGGGCTGACATTGTGTGCTACGGACTGTGGCTCGGACCCGAAACCGCCAAGAATCATGGCGTGTTCGTGTCTACACGCGAACAGCCTACACAGCTTAAGTGTATGCTTCAGAAACCGTCGGTTGAGACTTTGGCTTCGCTAACTACCGACCACTTCTATCTTACAGATATCGGTGTATGGATACTCAGCGACCGTGCTGTAAAGGTACTCATGCAGCATTCCACTACCGAAGGTCATATCACCGAAGGTCCTGTCACAGCCTACGACATGTACGGACAGTTTGGTTGCGCTCTCGGCTCCAATCCAACCATTGCCGATGCGGAAGTGGCAGACTTGAAGGTTGCAATTCTGCCTCTCACCGGTGGCGAATTCTACCATTTCGGCACATCGCACGAACTTCTTTCATCGATGCTTGCCATACAGAATCTTGTCAACGACCAGCGTGAGATAATGCACCACGACCGCAAGCCGCATCCTTCCATATTCGTGCAGAATGCCGACATCAAGATACGTTGGACACAATCCAACCGCAACGAATGGATTGAGAATGCATGCATAGGCGAACAATGGACTCTGACACGCGACAATATCGTGACCGGAGTGCCCGACAACGACTGGAACATAACGCTCGCACCTGGCCAATGTGTCGACATCGTACCTATAGGCACCAACCAATGGGCTGTACGTCCATACGGATTCAACGACACTTTCCGCGGACCTCTTGCCGATGTTGAATTCCTTGGCAACAGTTTCGCTTCGTGGGCAGAAGAGCGTGGCATCGACATCTCAACCATTGAAGGCAACCACGACCTTCAGGCAGCCCGCCTCTTCCCCATTGTCGACAACATCAACGATATGGGCATTGTGTTGCGATGGATGCTCTCCGAGCTTAATCTCGATGAGGGCAGACACCTGTGGACTAACGCTCGCCGTATGAGTGCCGACGAAATTAGCAACGAAGCCAATCTGCGCCGTCTCGTAAGTCAGCGCACTCTCTACCGCGCACACAATCTGCCTATGATTGCACGCAACTGGCAACATAGCGTGTTCTATCAGTGCGACCTGCACCACCTTGCCGGCCAATACCGCAACAACAACATTGAGTTGCCTTCACCGCTACCGTCATCGGCACCTTTATTAACAAGAGCATGCGACGCTATGTTCCGTGCAGAAGCAACTGTCAACGAGTCTGCCTCTTACGAAATGCAGGCATTCGGATTGCTGCGCGAAGGTCTTACAGCCGATGCCTTGCGTGTCAGCCAGCGCCCACATATGTCGGTATATGCCGACCAGATTGTATGGGGACGCTCGCCAGTACGCATCGACATAGCAGGCGGATGGACTGACACCCCACCTTATTGTCTTATGGAGGGTGGCAATGTGGTAAACATAGCCATCAACCTTAACGGACAACCACCATTGCAGACTTACGTGAAGCCCTGCCTTGAACCCCACATCGTTCTGCGTAGCATCGACCTTGGAGCATCCGAGACGATTACCACCTACAGCGAGCTTGCTGAATACAACCGCGTGGGTTCGCCGTTCTCTATTCCTAAGGCAGCATTGGCTCTTGCCGGATTTCTTCCGCAGTTCTGCACCGACTCCTACCCTACCCTTGAGAGTCAGCTACGCGCTTTTGGTTGCGGTCTTGAGGTGACATTACTTTCAGCTATTCCTGCCGGTTCGGGATTGGGCACCAGCTCACTCCTTGCATCTACCGTGCTCGGAGCACTCAACGACTTCTGCGGATTGGGTTGGGACAACACCGACATCGGTCATCGCACCCTCGTGCTCGAACAATTGCTAACAACTGGTGGCGGTTGGCAGGATCAGTTTGGCGGTCTGTTGCCTGGCGTAAAACTGCTTCAGACTGACCGTGGCTTTGCGCAGACACCCGAAGTGCGCTATCTGCCCGACACCCTATTCACACAATCCGACTATAAGGCTTGCCACTTGCTCTATTACACAGGCATTACACGCACAGCCAAGACCATCCTTGCCGAGATTGTACGCCGTATGTTCCTCAACGAGCACAACCAACTGGCTATGCTGCGCGACATGAAGCAGCACGCCCTCGATATGTTCGATGCCATACAGCGTATGGACTTCAACCGCATGGGACATCTCGTAGCACGTACATGGCAACAGAACCAACTCCTCGATGCAGGCACCAATCCTCCCGCCGTACAAGCCATAACCAGCCTCATCGACGACCTTTGCCTCGGCTACAAACTGCCAGGTGCCGGTGGTGGCGGCTATCTATACATGATTGCCAAAGACGAGGAGGCTGCAGCACGCATCCGCCGCATCCTCAACGAACATCGCCCCAACGACAAGGCACGCTTCGTAGAAATGAGCCTGTGTCAAAAAGGATTCCAAGTGAGCAGAAGCTAAGAAACAAATCTAAAAAATGAGGGTGTGTCATAATTGACTATGGTCATTTATGGTGCACCCTCCTTTTGTATATCGTTTAGCGAGAGCAAAA
>NZ_JADYTS010000045.1 GCF_021531355.1 Leyella stercorea
CGGCAAACGAGACTTGAACTCGCGACCCCAACCTTGGCAAGGTTGTGCTCTACCAACTGAGCTATTGCCGCATCTGTTATTTCTTTCAGATTGCTTCGTTCTTGAAAGCGGTTGCAAAGGTAGCACTTTTTCTTGAAACTCCAAAAGTTTTGGCAAGAAATTTCAAGAAAAAGTGCATTTTTCTTTAATTCATACGTGAAATGTAGTCTTTTGGACCGAATTCACGGGTGATTTCCAGCTCATTTGTGCCCGAATGCACAAAAGCGAGTGCCGGATGAGAGATGCCGTTGAACATAGTTGTCTTTACTGTTGTGTAGTGATTCATGTCCTCGAAGATGATATTTTCGCCGATTTCGAGTTCATGGTCGAATTCCCAGGCCGACATAAAGTCGCCCGACAGACAACTGTTAGCTCCCAGACGATAAGTATATGGCTTGCTATAGTCTGGATTTTCCTCAATAGTTCTGGCTCCTCTTACTGCAGGATGGTATGGCATTTCAAGACAATCGGGCATGTGGCATGAGAAACTAACGTTCAGAATTGCTGTTTTTATGCCTTTGTCTTCTACAATGTCTATCACTTGGGCTACCAGCGGACCGGTTTGCCAACCGAATGCACTTCCTGGTTCCATGATAATCTTGAGCCATGGATAGCGATTGTGAAATTCCTTCAGTATGTTTACGAGCAGTTCTATGTCGTAGTCTTTGCGTGTCATAAGGTGTCCGCCACCGAAGTTTATCCATTTTATCTGCTTGAACCATCTCGAGAATTTCTCCTCAATATGCTTCAAAGTGCGTTCGAACACGTCCGATCCGTTCTCGCAATGGCAATGGCAATGGAATCCGTCTATGTCCGAAGGCAGAGTCTCGGGCATCTTGTCGGCACTTATGCCGAATCGTGTACCGGCTGCACAAGGATTGTATATGTCGGTTTCTATTTCCGAATATTCGGGATTGATGCGCAATCCGAAGCTTATTTCTTCGTTTGCATTCTTGGCTCTATTGTGCAGACGCTCGTATTGCGAGAGCGAGTTGAACGTCAGATGACTTGAGCATTGTGCTATTTCGTCAATCTCATAGTCGGTATAGGCAGGCGAGAATGTATGTGCCTTCTTGCCGAACTTGTCCACGGCGAGTCTTGCTTCGCCCAACGAGCTTGCTGTAGTCGACTTGATGTATTCCTTGAATATGGGGAACGTCTTCCACAAAGCATAGGCCTTAAATGCCAGAATGATTTCTACGTCGGCACGTTTTGCCACATCGCTAATGATGGAAAGGTTGCGACGCAGGCGCTCCTCTTCCAGGATGTACATAGGGCGATTGATCTCCTTATATGTTATTGTGTCTACTTTCATTTGCTTTTTTCAGTTTGTTATCCTTTGACATAGCAGAACTTCTCTATGGCAGCAGCCACTCCGTCCTCCTCGTTTGACAATGTCACATAGTCGGCTTCGGCTCTCACTTCGGGTGCGGCATTAGCCATAGCCACACCAATACCAGCCAGCTTCAGCATCGAAAGGTCGTTGTATCCGTCTCCGAAGGCAATCATGTCTTTCGGGGTCAGCTCAAGTTGTGTAAGCAGACGGACGAGCGACTGGGCTTTGTCTATTCCCTTCGGTACAAGTTCTATAAAGAAAGGAGCCGAGCGGAACACGTCGATATAGTTGCCTACGAGTTCTGTCAGTTCCTTTTCTGCTTCAACCATTACAGCTGGGTCGCCCGTCATGAGAAGCTTTGTGGGGTGTGCTTCAAGATGGTCAGTCAGGCATTCCACCTTTCTTATATTCATACGGTTGATGCGCGACTCCTCCTTCACGTATTGGTCGTCGGGCATTTCGGTTACGATTTCGTTGCCTGCATAGCCCAGCAGAGCGTAGCCTTTGCTTCTTGCATATTGGTGCAACATTGGTATTACCTCTGCGGGAAGGAAGTTGGAGTAGAGTTCTTCCATAGTCTTGCAGTCAACTATTTTTCCTCCGTTGTATGCCAGTATGTATCCGCCCGTCTCTTCCAGTCCCAGACAGTCGGCTACGGGAATGATGCCGTATGTGGGTCTGCCCGAAGCTAATATGATATGTGCTCCGTCGGCTTGTGCCTTCAGTAGAGTTTCGCGTGTGATTGGAGTCACTTCCTTGGCGTTGTTGGTCAGAGTGCCGTCAAGGTCGAGAGCTATAGCGCGGTAGGGTAGACGTGAGTGTTGTGCTTCTGTTGTTGTCATAAATTATGTATTGTGAAATGCAAAGTGTATCTTATATATAATAAGGTGTACTATATATAATAAGGTGTAGTTGTACATGGTGAAAACCAAAGCCTGATAAAACAATAAATCCCAAGAACTGTTGTTCCTGGGATTTATGTTTTCCGACCTTTTTACGGATCGTGGCTTTTCGTTTTGACTGGTAATTAAGCCTCTGCCGGAGTCTCCTCTGTAGCCTCAGCGTTAGCAGCAGCCTCAGCCTTAGCGGCAGCCTCAGCAGCCTTCTTCTCAGCTACCTTCTTGGCAATAGCCTCGTTTACCTTCTTCTCAGCCTCAAGCTCCTTAGCGGCAGCCTCAGCCTTAGCCTTGGCCTCGCTCTCGCGAACGGTATCAAGACCCTTCTGCTTGTCAGCCTTCCATGCGTCGAACTTCTTCTGAGCAGTAGCCTCATCAAAAGCACCCTTCTTAACGCCACCACGGAGGTGCTTCATAAGATAAACGCCTTCACCCTTAAGGATGTTGTGAGTTGTAGCTGTGGGCTGTGCGCCACACTCTACCCAGTAGAGGGCACGGTCAAAATCCAAATCTACAGTAGCAGGATTGGTGTTAGGGTTGTATGTACCAATCTTCTCAGTAAACTTACCATCACGTGGTGCTCTTGAATCAGCGATAACGATACGATAGAAAGCGTAGCCTTTACGACCGCCGCGCTGCAATCTGATTTTTGTTGCCATTTTTTAAATTATTGTTTTGTTGGTTTGAATTTATGCTACTATCTCGTAATAGCGGGTGCAAAGTTACTCTTTTTTTATTGTAACCAAGCCACTTCGCCCTTACTTTATTGTCGTTATTAATTAATATTAACCAAAGCTAAGTGCTTGCTTGTTCATATCGTCAGTTTTTTCTTATAATTAGCCTGGCTTTTCTATGTCGTTTTTTAGATGCAAATATTGTATATGTAGTAAAAAAGTGTTACAAAATAAAAATCGATTCTAGAGATTTGAAGAGGCGTTTTTGTGTTGTTTTCTAATGACCGTCATCACATTATTCTTCATTTATGCCTTTTTTATCTTTCAACTGTAGCCCTTTTGAATGGCAAAAGGACAACTATTGCATTGCAAAGAAGCCTTAAATGGTGGGTAAAAGTACTCCATTTGAAGTCATATTGAGCATTTTTAAGTTACAACAATTTACGTCATAATGCTGTTGTTGGCGCAACTGATTGAATATCAGTGGTATAAACAGAACTGCTCAAAACTCGAGATTTTAGCACCAAAGATTTCCTCGTGCGTTCAGCTCGCAGTTTTGAGCGGTTAGAAATGCAAATATTGTTTTAGTGGCGCGTTGTAATCGTGTCAATCTATTCGATTCAAAAAGCAAATATCAAGTATCTCTCCAAATGTCTGAAGAACCATATTTTTAACTGATTCTGGTTTGAACGTGATACAAATGACAAATACTCTATTATATAATAAGGTGTAAAGTAGTGGGAAAATGTCATATTCTAACAAAATGCAATAAATACGATAAAAAAAGTGATAAATTATTTGTGAGCTACCGATATTTTCTTACCTTTGTAACCGAAATAAGACGTATCACCATAAATATATTATAAATATGAATTTGTCGTACAACATTATTAGCATTATTATTCGAATTCGACTTTGGGACAATGTCGAACGGGGTAGTGTATGCTAATAGGTTGCCGCAAACAATACATTCTCTCTTATGAGCAGATGAAAAGAAAAACCTTTCTCACTAACCCCTACAAGGTAGTGTGAAAGGTTTTTTCGGTTTAAGTAATAACGTAAAAATACATATAAGGATGAGTGAAAGATTGTATATTTTTGACACTACGCTCCGCGATGGCGAGCAGGTGCCAGGATGCCAGTTGAATACCGTTGAGAAGATACAAGTGGCAAAGCAGCTTGAGCAATTGGGCGTAGACGTGATTGAGGCAGGATTCCCTATTTCAAGTCCTGGCGACTTCAATTCGGTCATTGAGATTTCAAAGGCTGTGACATGGCCCACTATCTGTGCTCTGACACGTGCTGTAGAGAAGGACATAGATTGTGCTGCCGAGGCTCTGAAGTATGCCAAGCGTGGACGCATCCATACCGGTATAGGTACGTCAGATTCGCACATTAAGTATAAGTTTCACTCAAATCGTGAGGAGATAATAGAGCGTGCAGTTCGTGCCGTGGCCTATGCCAAGCGATATGTAGAGGACGTAGAGTTCTATGCCGAGGATGCCGGACGTACCGACAACGAGTATCTGGCACGTGTGGTTGAGGCTGTCATCAAGGCTGGCGCTACCGTCATCAACATTCCCGACACTACGGGCTACTGTCTGCCCGATGAGTATGGAGCCAAGATAAAGTATCTGGTAGAGCATGTGGACAACATCGACAAGGCCATACTCTCAACCCATTGCCACAACGACTTGGGTCTTGCCACAGCCAATACGCTTAGCGGAGTGCTGAACGGAGCGCGTCAGGTAGAGGTGACAATCAATGGTATCGGTGAGCGTGCGGGCAACACTTCGCTCGAAGAGATTGCCATGATTCTGAAGTGTCACAACGGCATCAATATCGATACCAATATCAACACCACCAAGATTTGTCCCACAAGCCGCATGGTTTCGAGCCTGATGAACATGCCCGTTCAGCCTAACAAGGCCATTGTGGGTCGTAACGCGTTCGCCCACAGTAGTGGCATCCACCAGGACGGAGTGCTGAAGAATGTGAGCACATACGAGATTATCGACCCGAAGGATGTAGGTCTGGACAGCGGCAGCATAGTGCTGACAGCACGTTCGGGCAGAGCCGCCTTGAAGTATCGCCTTGGAGTGCTGGGCGTGAAGATAGACGACGAGTCGAAGATAGACGCTATCTACCAGCAGTTCCTCAAGCTTGCCGACCGCAAGAAGGAGGTCAACGACGACGACATACTCATGCTGGCAGGTGCCGATGCCAAGGCTTCGCACGCCGTGAAGCTCGACTTCCTGCAGGTTACTACAGGCATGGGGGTTAAGAGTGTGGCAAGCATCGGACTCGACATCTCAGGACAGAAGTTTGAAGAGGCTTCAACGGGCAACGGTCCGGTAGATGCTGCCATCAAGGCTCTCAAGAAGATCATTCAGAAGCAGATGACCCTGAAGGAGTTTACGATCCAGGCCATCTCGAAGGGATCGGACGACGTGGGCAAGGTACACATGCAGGTGGAGTACGACGGAAGCGTGTACTACGGATTCGGAGCCAATACCGACATCGTTACGGCTTCGGTAGAGGCTTACATCGATTGTATCAACAAGTTTCGTGTGAAATAAAGCCCCCCAATCGTCCACACAATCAATACAAACAAGCAATAACATTAACAATATAAACATATTATAATGAACACATTATTCGACAAAATCTGGGATAAGCATGTTGTGCAGACAGTCAAGGACGGCCCTACACAATTGTATATAGACCGTCTTTACTGCCACGAGGTGACTTCGCCTCAAGCCTTTGCCGGCATGCGTGCCCGCGGACTCAAGATGTTCCGTCCCGACCACATATTCTGCATGCCCGACCATAATACTCCTACACACGACCAGGACAAGCCTATCGAAGACCCCGTGTCAAAGCGTCAGGTGGACACATTGGCTAAGAATGCTGCTGATTTCGGCGTGACACACTTCGCCATGAACTCTAAGGATAACGGTATCATCCACGTAGTAGGACCGGAGAAGGGTCTCTCTCTGCCCGGTATGACAATCGTGTGTGGCGACTCGCACACATCTACCCATGGCGCTATGGGTGCTGTAGCTTTCGGTATCGGAACTTCTGAGGTAGAGATGGTTATGGCTTCACAATGCATTCTGCAGACCAAGCCGAAGTCGATGCGTATAAGCGTCAACGGAAAGTTGGCTAAGGGTGTTACGCCTAAGGATGTAGCTCTCTATCTGATGAGCCGACTCACCACTTCGGGCGCTACCGGATATTTCGTTGAATATGCTGGCGACGTAGTGCGCGACATGTCTATGGAGGGCCGACTCACACTCTGCAACCTCTCTATCGAGATGGGTGCGCGTGGCGGATTTGTTGCTCCCGACGAGACAACATTCGAATATATCAAGGGTCGCGAATATGCTCCTAAGGGCGAGGCATGGGACAAGGCCGTGGCTTACTGGAAGACTCTGAAGAGTGGCGACGATGCCGTGTTCGACAAGGAACTCGTGTTTGATGCTGCTGACATAGAGCCGCGCATCACTTACGGCACCAATCCTGGTATGGGTATCGGTATTACAGAGACCATCCCGACACTCGATGAGATAGACAAGGCTGGTCAGGCTTCGTTCAAGAAGTCGCTTGCATACATGGGATTTGAGCCGGGCGAGAAGCTTCTCGGTCATAAGATTGACTATGTATTCCTCGGTGCCTGCACCAACGGACGTATTGAAGACTTCCGTGCATTTGCCTCTATCGTGAAGGGACGCCATAAGGCCGAGGGCGTTACGGCATGGCTTGTGCCGGGCTCATGGCTCGTAGACAAACAGATAAGAGAGGAGGGATTGGACAAGGTCCTTACCGAAGCTGGTTTCGAGATTCGCCAGCCGGGCTGCTCGGCATGTCTTGCCATGAACGATGACAAGATACCAGCAGGCAAGTATTCGGTATCGACATCCAACCGTAACTTTGAGGGTCGTCAGGGACCGGGCTCACGTACCATCCTTGCTTCGCCTCTGGTAGCAGCTGCAGCAGCAGTTACGGGAGTGGTAACAGACCCGAGAGAACTCATGTTCTAATGTTTAATGATTAATGTTTAAAGAATTATGAAACAGAAATTCAACGTTATAACCTCCACATGCATCCCACTTCCACTTGAGAATGTGGATACCGACCAGATAATACCAGCCCGCTTCCTTAAGGCTATCGACAAGGAAGGTATGGGCGACAACCTATTCCGTGACTGGCGATATAATGCCGACGGTACTCCTAAACCCGACTTCGTTATGAACGATCCGTCGTATAGCGGAGTGATACTCGTAGCAGGCAAGAACTTCGGTTCGGGCTCTTCGCGCGAGCATGCAGCTTGGGCTATCGCCGGAGCGGGATTCCGTGTGGTCATCAGCTCGTTCTTTGCCGACATCCACAAGAACAACGAGCTCAATAATCTTGTGCTGCCGGTAGTGGTGAGCGAGGAATTCCTTAAGGAACTCTTTGCCAGCATCGACAAGGACCACAAGACAGAGGTGAAGGTAGACCTGCCCAATCAGACCGTGACAAACCTCGCTACAGGCAAGAGCGAGCATTTTGAGATAAACGGATACAAGAAGCATTGCCTTGAAAACGGACTAGACGACGTAGACTTCCTTGTACAGAACCGTGATAAGGTAGAGTCATGGGAGCAAGAACAATAGAAATAATGGACTGTACACTCCGCGATGGCGAGCAGACCAGCGGAGTGTCATTCCTTCCTCATGAGAAACTCATGGTGGCGCGAATGCTTCTTGGTGATGTCAATGTGAATCGTATAGAAGTGGCTTCAGCACGTGTCTCTGAGGGTGAGAAGGAGGCTGTGCGCATGATCTGCCGCTATGCCGAGAGTGTGGGCAAACTGAATAGGGTAGAAGTGTTGGGCTTTGTCGATGGTGGCAAGTCAATAGACTGGATTGACGAATGCGGATGCAAGGTTATAAACCTGCTTGCAAAGGGTTCGCTCAAGCATTGTACGCATCAGCTCAAGAAGACTCCCGAAGAGCATATCGACGGAATATACGAGTCGCTCACTCTTGCCATGCAGAAGGGTATGGCTGTAAATCTGTATCTTGAGGATTGGAGTAGTGGCATGAAGGATTCGCCCGACTATGTGTTCAAGATGATGGACGCCCTTGTGGAGAGCGGAATCAAGCGTTTCCTTCTTCCCGATACATTGGGCATACTCAACCCTATGGAGGTGACGAAGTATTTCGGCCAGATGGTGGAGCGCTATCCCAACACCAACTTCGAATTCCATGCACATAACGACTACGACCTTGCCGTAGCCAATTCGTTGGTTGCTGTGGTGAGTGGCGCAAGCGGTCTGCATGTCACGGTGAACGGACTGGGTGAGCGTTGTGGAAATGCCCCGCTTGCAAGTGTGCAGGCTATACTTAAAGACCAGCTCGGTATTGAAACTAGTATCCGTGAAGACCGATTGGGCGAAATAAGCCGACTGGTAGAGGGATATTCTGGTATTGCCATTGCCCCCAACCAACCTATCGTAGGCGAAAATGTGTTTACGCAAGTGGCTGGCGTTCATGCCGATGGCGACAATAAAGACAACCTTTACTGCAACAATCTTGTGCCTGAACGTTTCGGACGTAAGCGCGAGTATGCACTTGGTAAGAATAGCGGTAGGGCAAACATCGCAAAGAACCTGGAACTGCTCGGACTGGAGCTCACTCCCGAACAGACACGTCGTGTGACGCAACGCATTACCGAACTGGGCGACCGTAAGGAGATTGTAACTCAGGAAGACTTGCCATTCATCGTGAGCGACGTGCTGAAGCATTCGGCTCCCGAAGACAAGATAAAGCTTGTGAGCTATATGGTGTCGCTTGCCTACGGACTGCGTCCTATGGCAACTGTTAAGGTTGAGATTGACGGCAAGCAGTATGAGGACAACGCTCTTGGCGACGGACAGTATGACGCTTTCGTGAAGGCTATGCGCAAGATATACCGCGAACGTCTTGGACGCACATTCCCAACACTTGAGAATTATGCCGTGTCCATACCGCCTGGCGGACGCACAGACGCACTCGTGCAGACTGTCATAACATGGCGTAGCGGCGAGAAGATACTGCGTACACGTGGACTCGATGCCGACCAGACCGAAGCTGCAATCAAGGCTACAATCAAGATGCTTAACATCGTGGAGCAGGAACAACTGCAAGACTCAGAATCAAAATAAACAATATAATAAAAAACAAAGGATATGAAATTATCAATAGCTGTACTTCCCGGCGACGGTATCGGACCCGAGATTATGACCGAAGGTGTGAAGGTAATGAAGGTTGTGGCTGAAAAGTTTGGCCATGAGTTCTGTTTTAAGGAAGCCATTTGTGGCGCTCATGCCATTGACGAAGTGGGCGACCCCTTCCCTGAAGACACTTTCCAGACATGTCTGAATGCCGATGCTGTGCTCTTTGCAGCTGTAGGCGATCCACGTTTCGACAACGATCCTACTGCCAAGGTGCGCCCCGAACAGGGCCTTCTAGCTATGCGCAAGAAGCTCGGATTGTTTGCCAATGTGCGTCCGGTTGCTACTTTCGACTGCCTTCTGCATAAGTCGCCCCTTAAGGACGAATTGCTCAAGGGTGCCGACTTTGTTGTAATACGTGAGCTTACTGGCGGTATGTATTTCGGCGAGAAGTATCAGGACAATGACAAGGCATACGATACCGACATCTACACCCGTCCGGAGATAGAGCGCATCCTTAAGGTTGCATTCGAGTTTGCCATGAAGCGCAACAAGCACCTTACTGTTGTTGACAAGGCCAACGTTCTGGCTTCGTCACGTCTGTGGCGCCAGATTGCCAAGGAGATGGAACCGCAGTATCCTGAGGTGAACACCGACTATATGTTTATCGACAACGCCTCAATGCGCGTGCTTACCGAACCTACTTTCTTTGACGTTATCGTTACAGAGAATACATTTGGCGACATTCTTACCGACGAGACTTCTTGCATCACAGGTTCAATGGGATTGCAGCCTTCAAGTTCGCTTGGCGAGCACACTCCATTGTTTGAGCCGGTACACGGTTCATGGCCGCAGGCCGCAGGCAAGAACCTTGCCAACCCAGTAGCACAGATTCTTTCGGCAGCCATGCTTCTTGAACATTTCGGACTGAATGAGGAAGGTGCGCTTGTACGTAAGGCTGTTGACGCTTCGCTCGATGCCAACGTACGTACTCCTGAGATTCAGGTTGAGGGTGGCGCACAGTACGGTACGGCTGAGGTAGGTCAGTGGATTGCCGACTATATAGCTAAAGCTTAACTTTATGAAGACCTTAATACTTGTTCTGGCATTAATGGCGCTTAATGCAAACACTATGTTTGCACAGACAAGGCAGCAGCTTCGCGACAGTTTGTCGGCAGCTTCTGAGGCATTGTCGTTCCATCCCGATTCCTTAAACTTGCGTTTGAGGAAAGCATCGTGGAACGTGCAGCTTGAGGAATGGCAGTATGCCCGTGATGAGTACGATTATGTCTTGCGACGTGATCCGAACAATCTGGCTGCTCTGTTCTATCGCGCCTTTGTCAACGAACAGCAGAAACGCTACAAGTTTGCCCGTCTTGACTACGAGCATCTGTTGAGTCTTGTGCCGGGCAACTTTGAGGCCACACTCGGATTGGCTTTGCTTAATCAGAAAGACAGTCACTATACTGAGGCTTTGGACATGATAAACCTATTGGTGACTCAGCATCCCGACAGCGCTGTGGCGTATGCCGCACGTGGCGGAATGGAAGTGGAGCGCAAGATGTACGGTCCTGCCGAGTACGATTATAGCAAGGCAATAGAACTGAAACCGCTCAATACCGACTTCAGGCTCAATCGTGCCAATGTGCGTATATTGATGAAACGCAAAAAGGAGGCACGTGAAGATCTGGACGAAATGGTAAAACTTGGAGTTCCAAGAGCCAACCTTATTGAATGGTATAGAAAGTGTAAATAAAAAAAACGACGAGGCATCACCAACAAATGCAAGTTGGTGATGCCTTGTCGTTTTATGTTAAATTTTAATCAAGTCGCTCATAATCATATCGCTGACAAACAATCCCTCACATGTCAGTTGCAGACGATTGTCGGTATGCTTTAGCAATCCGTTTTTGATGTGAATGTCGGCACATTGCAGGGCATACTGTCGGAATGTGGGGCTGATTGAGTCGAGATTCATACCGTCTGATGTTCGCAGGGCGGTAGTGACAAGGTCGTTGTAGTGGGTGGTCTCGTCAATTGTCTCGCTCTCAGAAGGAAGTATGCCGTTGTTGATAGAGCTAATGTATTGACATATGTCGGCAACATTCCAGCTGCGTGTACCTATGTTGTAGGAGTGGGCTGAAGCACCGATACCAAGATATGGCACATTATGCCAGTAACTGCTGTTATGTACAGAGCGATAACCGGGCTTTGCAAAATTGCTGATCTCGTAATGCTCATAGCCGGCAGATTTGAGCGTGTCCATAAGATACTTATACATCGCCAACGACGTTTCGTCGTCAATCTGGGTAATTTTGCCTTCACTCATCATACGATACAGCGTCGTACCCTCCTCGTACATAAGGCTGTAGGCAGAAATGTGGGTTGGCGCAAGATTGACGGCTGTTTGTACGTCAGTAGCCCATTCGTCAAGCGTCTGGTTGGGAAATCCGAACATGAGGTCAATACTTATATTCTCAATTCCAGCATCTTTTATAATCCTAACGGCATCAATGGCTTGCGATGATGTGTGGCGACGATGTAGAAACTGCAATCGCGAGTCGTTGAAAGTCTGAATGCCCATGCTTATACGATTGATACCGATTGAGAGCAACCGGTCGACAAACTCAGGCGTTATGTCATCGGGATTGACTTCGATGGTCACTTCACGCGGATTGCCTGGGAAACATTCTGACACGGTATTGAGAATTTCTTGAATGTCTGAAAGTGGGAGAGTGGAAGGTGTCCCTCCCCCAATATATATCGTGTCGACCGCATTCGAGCTGCCAATACTACCCAATTCATTGAATTCAGAGCGACGCATGTGCATCTCTTTGATTAAAGCCGCTGCATAATCGTGCTGCAATCCGAATAAAGTGGAGCTGTAGAAACCGCAGTATATACAACGGCTCTTGCAAAAGGGTATGTGGATGTATATTCCTGTTTTCATTTGCCTATATAATAATGTGTAAAAGGTGACATTGTGTCTTAAGAGAATGCAAAAGTACTAATAAGTGAAAAAAAAACATCTCTTTTCTTGTTTTTCTTTTGGTTTCTATTCTTATTTTTATAACTTAGTAGTCGGATAAACCCCGCCCCAAGTTTGTCCGCCATGAACAATTTACATTAACCATTTAAAACCTGAAGATATGAGGGTCTATCAAACAAATGAAATCAAGAACATTGCCCTTTTAGGCAGTGCGGGTAGCGGCAAGACCACTCTTGCCGAGTCTATGATTTTCGGTAGTGGTATCATCAAACGCCGTGGTACAGTGGAGGCAAAGAACACGGTAAGTGACTACTTCCCAGTTGAGCATGAATATGGTTATTCTGTATTCCCGACAGTTTTCCATGTAGAGTGGAACAACAAAAAGCTTAATATTATTGACTGCCCGGGTTCTGACGACTTCATTGGTGGAGCAATTACAGCTTTGAACGTTACCGATCAGGCTGTTATTCTTATTAACGGACAGTATGGTCCGGAGGTTGGCACACAGAACAATTTCCGATATACAGAGAAATTGCATAAGCCAGTAATCTTCCTTGTCAATCAACTCGATTCGGACAAGTGCGACTTTGACAACATCATCAACAATATGAAGGCCATCTATGGCTCAAAGTGCGTACAGATTCAGTATCCGGTTAGTACAGGCAGCAATTTTGGAGCCATCGTTGACGTGCTTCTTATGAAGATGTATACATGGGGTCCGGAAGGCGGTATGCCTACAATCGTAGACATTCCAGAAAGTGAGATGGAGAAAGCTATGGAGCTTCACAAGACTCTTGTGGAGGCAGCTGCCGAGAACGACGAGACTCTTATGGAGAAATTCTTTGAGGAAGAAGCTCTCTCTGAAGATGAACTTCGTGAGGGTATCCGCAAGGGACTTGTAACACGTTCAATCTTCCCCGTATTCTGTGTATGCGCGGGCAAGGATATGGGCGTTCGCCGACTGATGGAATTCCTTGGCAATGTAGTTCCGTTTGTTAGCGAAATGCCGAAATTACACAATACACGAGGCGAGGAAATCACCCCTGATACCAATGGCCCGGAATCTGTTTACTTCTTCAAGACCGGTCTGGAACCGCATATCGGCGAAGTAAGCTACTTCAAAGTGATGAGCGGTAAGATTAAGGCAGGCGATGACTTGACTAATGCTGACCGCGGATCGAAAGAACGTATCGGACAGATATATGTATGTGCTGGCGCAAACCGTATTCCTGTAGACGAGCTCGTTGCCGGTGATATTGGTTGCACAGTTAAGTTGAAAGACGTTAAGACAGGAAACACCCTCAATGGTAAGGATTGCGAGTGGAAGTTTGACTTCATCAAGTATCCTAACCCCAAATTCTCACGTGCAATCAAGGCTGAGAATACCGCCGATACAGAAAAACTTATGGCTGCGCTTCTGCGTATGCATCAGGAAGACCCGACATGGCTCGTTGAGCAAAGCAAGGAATTGCGTCAGACTATTGTTCGCGGACAAGGTGAGTTCCATCTCCGCACATTGAAGTGGCGTCTTGAGAACAACGAGAAGCTGAACGTTAAGTTTGAGCCTACTCGCATTCCTTATCGTGAGACCATCACTAAGATGGCACGTGCCGAGTATCGACACAAGAAGCAGTCGGGTGGTGCTGGTCAGTTCGGTGAGGTACACCTTATCATTGAGCCGTATGCTGAAGGAATGCCCGATCCTACATCTTACAAGATTAACGGTCAGGAATTCAAGATCAACATCAAGGGTCGTGAGGAAGTAAGTTTGGAATGGGGTGGTAAGCTCGTGTTTATCAACTCGGTTGTAGGTGGTGCCATTGACGCACGCTTCATGCCTGCAATATTGAAGGGCATCATGGACCGTATGGAGCACGGACCTCTTACAGGCAGTTATGCACGCGACGTGAGAGTGATCGTATACGACGGCAAGATGCACCCGGTGGATTCTAACGAATTGTCGTTCATGCTTGCTGCACGCAATGCTTTCTCTGCTGCGTTTAAGGAGGCAGGTCCGAAGATTCTTGAGCCTATCTACGACCTCGAGGTATATGTACCGGCCGATTATATGGGCGATGTAATGAGCGACCTGCAGGGACGCAGAGCTCTTATTATGGGTATGGATAGCGAGGCTGGATACCAGAAGCTTCAGGCTAAGATTCCATTGAAGGAACTGAGCAACTATTCTATCTCATTGAGCAGCCTCACAGGCGGACGTGCTTCGTTCACCACAAAGTTCGCAAGTTACGAGCTTGTACCGAACGATCTGCAGCAGAAGCTTATTGATGAGCACGCTGCTGAGACTGCTGATGAAGAATAACGAGAGAGAATTATATGGAGTATTCCATAATATAAAGAATCACGAATTAGTATAATATAAAGGGTAAGGCTGTTTATCGACGTTTGAGCATTGACAACAGTCTTACTCTTTTTGTATTGTAATGTGAAAGCGCAATTTAAAATAATTTAATTTCTTTGTGTTGTCTTCTTTTTCCTGTAACTTTGCAATTATGAATATAAATATTTGCAAATACATAATAACGTTGGTCTGCTTGTTGGGTTGGGTTAGCGTTTCTGCTCAAGATCATAATGTACAGTGTGAAGATACGTGTTCGCATGTTCACGGAATAGATTTAAGCCATTATCAAGGCGAAGTGTTTTGGGAGGCAATAGGTGATAATTCAAAGATGGCCTATGTGTATCTTAAAGCAACAGAAGGTGGCGACCGTATTGACGATAAGTACGAACAGAATATAAAACTGGCGCATAAATATGGACTGAAAGTAGGTTCCTATCATTTCTTCCGTCCTAAAACACCGCTTAAGCTACAGCTTGAGAACTTTATGGCTCAATGTCGTCCGTCGCAGCAGGACTTGATACCTATGATTGATGTTGAGACAAAACAAGGACTGTCTAACGATGCTTTCCGCGATTCGTTGATGACTTTTCTGACAATGGTGGAGGAAGCTTATCATCAGAAACCATTGGTTTATACCGGTACCAACTTCTATAATAAATATATGTCGGGACTCATGAACAGTTATAAGCTTATGATAGCCCAGTATTCTTCGAACGAGCCTGTGCTGAACGACGGCAACGACTATATGCTGTGGCAGTATACTGGTAAGGGTCATATCGACGGCATACGCGGATATGTAGACAAAAGCCGCTTTATGGGACGCCACGGGTTGCGCGAAATCCGATACCGACATCATTGACAAGCGGACTTGCCGTAAAGCTAAATCATTCAACTATAACGTGATAAATCAAATTCAACTATCGTATAATGGCAATAATAAAATGTCCGGAGTGCAATCACGACATAAGTGATAAGGCTCCAGTATGTCCCTGTTGCGGGGCTCCTATTGCAGGTCATGTGGTGACGTGTCCAGTATGTGGTAAAGTGTATTTCTCTAATCAGGCAGAGTGTCCGCAATGCCACCATGTTACTGGTGAAAAGGTGGCAGGTCAGACATTGGGGCAGGAAGCTGCTCAAGCTGTAGTGCAGACTTTTGAGCAAGACTCTGAGCAGAAATCGGAACCGACATCAGAGCAAAACAAACCTGCCAATGCACATAAAAACAACCGTATTGTAATAATGGTGGTAGTGGTTGCGGCATTGGTAGTATGTGGAATATGCTATGCTTTCTATCATAATGCCCAGTCGGACAAGGAGCAGCAGGCTTATGAGATGGCTATGTCGAGTCAGGATGCAGACGTCTTACAGAACTATCTTACAATGTATCCAAATGCTCCTCAAGAACATGTTGACTCAATACAGTCGCATCTTGATATGCTTAAAGCCGTTGATCGCGACTGGACTAACGCCGTAGTGAGCGGGTCGAAGAGCGCCATCGAGCGTTACATTGCAGAACATCCTAATTCGCCTTTTAAGAATGTTGCTCAGCATATGATTGATTCTATTGATTGGTCGGTTGCAAATACAGCAGGTAGTGTAGAGGCTTTAGAAACTTACATAGAGAGTCATCCTGATGGAGATTATATTGAGGATGCTAATGAAGCAATAAAGAATCTCAATTCAACGACGGTGCAACCGGAGGACAAACTGTTGGTAAGCAGTGTATTCAATGGCTTCTTCCAAAGTCTGAATGCTCGTGACGAGGAAGCTCTTATGAGTTCAACAAGTCCGTTGATGACACAATTCCTCGGAAAGAGCAATGCTACGCGCAGTGATGTTGTCACTTTCTTGCACAAGATATATAAGAGCGGTGTAAGCTCAATGAAGTGGCAGTCGATGGACGATTATAATATCAGCAAAAAAGATGTAGGAAGTCAGAAAATCGAATATACCGTGAAATTCTCTGTCAAGCAGGTTGTAACCCATGATGACGGAAGTATTGAAGACACACAATATCGTGTAAATGCTAAAGTTAGTCCCGAAGGACTGATTTCAGAATTTAATATGGTAAAGATACTTGAATAAATATTTGCAGCGAAAAAATCGCTGCAAATATGCTGACAATTCATTTTTTATAGTTAACTTTGTCGTTGACCTAAAGTGAATTAATTTTAAACGTTAACATATAAATTTATTATGGAAAATAACCAGGAACTAATAACCCAGTGTGAGGCGAGAGCCAAGCAGTGGCTTACGCCGGCATTCGACGAGGACACCCGTAAAGAGGTACAGGCTATGTTGGATTCAGAAGACAAGTCAGCCCTTATTGATGCATTCTATCAGAATCTGGAATTTGGAACAGGCGGTTTGCGCGGCACAATGGGTGTCGGTACCAACCGTATGAATAAGTATATAGTAGGTATGGCTACACAGGGCTTTGCCAACTATATCCTCAAGGCTTTCCCTGGTGAGGAAAACCTCTCTGTTGTTGTAGGTCATGACTGCCGCAACAATTCACGTCTCTTTGCCGAGACTGTAGCAGCTATCTTCTCTGCCAACGGCATCAAGGCTTACTTGTTTGAGAGCCTTCGTCCGACACCTGAGATTTCATTCGCTATACGTGAGTTGGGAGCTAAGGCAGGTGTGAATGTTACAGCATCGCACAATCCTAAGGAATACAATGGCTACAAGGCTTACTGGAGTGACGGCGCTCAGGTGCTTGCTCCGCACGATACCGGCATCATCGATGAGGTGAACAAGGTAGGTATCGACGACGTTAAGTTTGAGGCTAACTGGGATAACATCAAGATTATCGGTGGCGAGATGGACTACGACTATATGGAGGCTGTTCACTCGGCTATGATTGATCAGGACGTTATCAACCGTCAGAAGGATTTGAACATCGTTTATACTCCTATGCACGGAACAGGTCGTGTTATAGTACCGCTCTGCTTGCGTTCTTGGGGATTCCAGAACATCAACGTTGTACCTGAGCAGATGGTAATCGATGGCAACTTCCCGACAGTTGTTTCGCCTAACCCAGAGAATGCTGAGGCTATGACTCTCGGTATGAAGCTTGGCACAAAGCTTAATGCAGACCTCGTGGTAGCTACCGACCCTGATGCCGACCGTCTTGCTATTGTATGTCGTGACGACAAGGGCGAGTGGGTTATCATCAACGGTAACCAGACTGCTATGATGTTCTGCTACTACATCATCGAGAACAAGAAGAAGCTTGGCAAACTCAAGCCTACAGACTTCCTCGTTAAGACAATCGTTACAACTGAGGTAATTGCTGAGATTGCAAAGAAGAACAACGTAGAACTGCGCGACTGCTACACAGGCTTCAAGTGGATTGCACGTGAGATTGCTATCTCAGAGGGTAAGCAGCAGTATATCGGTGGCGGTGAGGAGAGCTTCGGCTTCTTGCCTTATGACAAGGTTCGTGATAAGGATGCTCCTGCTTCTATCTGCCTTATCTGCGAGATTGCAGCTTGGGCTAAGGACCAGGGCAAGACTCTTTACGACCTGCTCATGCAGATTTATGCTGACTATGGATTCTCTAAGGAGTTCACCGTTAACGTAGTACGTCCGGGCAAGACTGGTGCTGACGAAATCAAGCAGATGATGGCTGACTTCCGTGCTAATCCTCCTAAGGAGCTCGGTGGTAGCAAGATCTGCCTCTGGAAGGATTATCAGACCTTGACAGCTACACGTGAGGACGGTTCGGTAGAGAAGCTTGATATGCCTACTACAAGCAACGTACTGCAGTGGTTCTGCACAGACGGTACTAAGGTGAGCGTTCGCCCATCAGGTACTGAGCCTAAGATTAAGTTCTATATTGAGGTGAAGGATCCTTCGTTCAAGTGTGCCGGATGCTATCAGCGTTGCACGAAGGCTGCTGAGGAGAAGATTGAGGCTATCAAGAAGAGCCTTAACCTCGACTAATCGGTCTTTGCTCAAATAAGATAATTAGATAAAATAATGTGGGAGACTTCGGCTAAAAGTATTTTGGCCTTAGTCTCCCTTTTGGTTTTTAGGAAAATAGATGAACAATACACTCTTCATTACCGCAGCGATAGCATTTGGCCTGGCTCATACGGCTGTCAGTACGGCAACAGCTGACAATGCATCGAAGCTGAATTATGCTACGAAGGTAAACACGCTTATTGGTACCGATTATACTGGCAATACATATCCTGGCGCACAGGCTCCTTTTGGAATGGTACAGCTCAGTCCTGACAACGGATTGCCCGGATGGGACCGTATTGCAGGCTATTTCTATCCGGACAGCACCATTGCCGGATTCTCGCATACGCATCTTTCGGGAACGGGTGCCGGCGATTTGTATGACATTTCTTTCTTACCCGTAACGTTGCCCCTTAATGATGCGCCCGCTCCACTCGGCATTCATTCCAAGTTCAGTCATAATGATGAGACTGCACATGCCGGATATTATCAGGTCCGTCTCACCGACTATGATATTAATGTAGAACTAACAGCAACACCTAGATGTGGAGTTCAGCGTTACACGTTTCCAGAGAACGGGCGCCAACGTATGGTTATCCTTAATCTTACGAAGGCGATGAACTGGGACGCTACCAAAGACACCAAGATAACGCAAATAGACAAGCGTACTATTGAGGGTTATCGCTTTTCTGACGGTTGGGCACGTAATCAGCGTGTCTGGTTCCGCACACGTTTCTCGCAACCTATAGAGAATATCCAACTAGAAAGAACCGAGCTGAAGACTGAAGATGGACATGTGACGGGCTATGGTTACGTGGCACGTATATTGTTTGCTACTGAAGGACCGTCGCAACTGACATTTGTCACAGCATTGTCGGCAACAGGACAGGAGGGTGCTTCAAAGAACCTTGCAGCAGAGGCTCCGAACGATGACTTCGATTATTATCGCAATCAGGTTGAGAAGCAATGGAACCGTGAATTGGGCAAGATAGAGGTAGAAGGCGGTACGCCAGCACAGCAGACCACATTTTACACAGCTCTCTACCACGCCATGATTGCTCCTACATTGTTCAACGACGTTGACGGAACATATATGGGAGCCGACCGTAAGATACACCATGCGAGCGGATGGAATAATTATGAGACCTGTTCGTTGTGGGACACTTATCGTGCAGCCCATCCTCTGTATGCTATTGTAGACCCGAAGCGTGCCGGCGATATGGTCAACTCGCTTGTTGCCTTTAGCAAGGAGAACGGACGATTGCCGGTTTGGAATATGTGGGCATCGGAGACGGACATGATGATAGGCTATCATGCTGCTTCGGTCATCGCAGAGGCGGTATTGAAGGGTGTTCCTGGTATTAATGCAGGTGAAGCTCTTGCCGAGTGTGTCAAGACTGCCAACCTTGACGACTACCGTGGAATAGGGTTGTACAAGCGTCTTGGATATGTGCCTTACGATGTGAAGGAGCCTACGTTGGGTGACGATTGGTCGTTGTCGCGCACTTTGGAATACGCTTACGATGATGCTTGTATTGCTGCCCTTGCAAAGCATTTGGGCAAGAATGACATTAATAAGACGTTTACAAAGCGTGCTCAAAACTATAGTAATGTATATTGTCCGGGTTCTACATTTATGCAGCCCCGTGACTCTAAAGGCAACTTCCAGCCCAACTATTCGCCCGATGATTATACGTCGCACATATGTGAGTCGAATGGATGGCACTATATGTGGTCGGTTCAGCACGATATAAAGGGACTTGAGGCTCTTGTAGGAAAGCAACGCTTTGCCGACAAACTCGACAGCCTGTTCACGTATACTCCTGCTGCCAATGCCGAACTGCCTCTCTTCAGTACGGGTATGATAGGTCAGTATGCCCACGGTAACGAACCAAGTCATCATGCAGCCTACATCTTCAACAAGATTGGACAACCGGAGAAGACTCAGCGCTATATACACGAGATTCTCACAAAACTATATAATGACTCTCCGGCTGGCTTGTGCGGCAACGAAGATTGCGGACAGACGTCGGCATGGTATGTATTCTCTGCTATGGGTTTTTATCCTATGAATCCGATAAGCTGCGAGTATGAGATGGGTACGCCACTCTTCAACCGTGTTACGTTGCATCTTGACAATGGCAAGACCTTTGTGATTGAGGCTGTGGGCAAGACTCCCGACGGATATAAGGTTAAGGATGTAGAACTTAATGGACGTCGATTGAAGACAACTTATATTACCCATAAAGACATTGTAAGAGGCGGTAAACTGAAGTTCATTATGAAATAAAAAGTAGTGTATGAATGACTTTTGGAAGAAAAGACTTGGTAGCGACGATGAGTATAAGCGCGAAGAGTTGATAAAGAAAATTGTAGATGTGATAGAGCACATGAGTATAGAAGAACTCGAGGCCTTGGCTTATGGCATGTCTACTAAGACGGCTGCTTCGGAACTATAACTTAATTGATACTGGAGCTTATATATAATATACTTTGCAGTTTAAATAAAAAGAGGGATGTGTCAAAATAGTTACACATCCCTCTTTGAGTTTTATTTGTCTTGTTTTTTATCCGCAGCAGAACAGCACGATGAGCTGGGCTGTAAAGATACGCAAGAACATAGACAACGGATATACTGTAGAGTAGCCTATGGCAGGAGCCTCACGTGAGCAGATTGAGTTAGCGTAAGCCAATGCTGGAGGATCGGTGCAAGTACCGGCAAGCATACCCATAATGGTGAAGTAGTTGAACTTGAACTTCAGTCTGGCTATCGTACCGATTATAAGAATAGGTATGATAGTGATGAGGAAGCCTGTGAACACATACATCAAGCCGTCGCCTTCTACTACTGTGTCCCAGAAGTGAGCGCCCGCTTTAACGCCTACGCTGGCAAGGAAGAGCACAAGACCCATCTCGCGGAGCATCATGTTGGCAGATGTTGTGGTATAGGTGTTGAGCTTCATACGATGGCCGAAACGACCGATGAGGATGGCGATAATAAGCGGACCGCCTGCAATACCGAGCTTCAAAGGAACTGGCATACCGGGGATAGCGAAAGGAATGCTTCCGAAGAGAATACCTATGATGATGCCGATGAAGATAGTAGCGATGTTAGGAGTGTCAAGACGCTTCACAGAGTTGCCCATAAGGTCGGCAATGCGGTTGACATTGTCTGTAGGACCAACTACAAGAATCTTATCGCCTACCTGGAAACGGTAGTTGCGCGATGCGAAGAGGTCCATACCCTGACGTGAGATACGTGTCACAGTCACACCATATACGCTTGAGAAGTGCATCTTGCCAAGTTCCTTGCCGTTCATTGACGGGTTGGTGATGACGATACGCTTAGATATAAGCGGCTGGTCGCTCTGGTCTTCCTCCCAAGGCTTTTCTATCTCGGGACCGATGAAAGCCTGAATGGCCTCGGCGTCAACAGCAGCACATACTACGAGTACCTCGTCGCCCATGTGGAATACGTCTCGTGAACTTGGTATAGACACATTGCCATCATGCAGAAGACGTGAGAAAACAACATCGCGGTTCAGGAACTCGTTGATCTGCTTAACTGTGCGTCCTGCAAGATAGGTATTGTCTACCTTAAGGTGCATCTGTAAAGGCTTGGTGTGAGCGTTGTCGCCTGCTTCTTCTTTGAGTTCTTCTTCTTCCTCTTCGAGCTTAGTACGTGTGATGAAGCGTACGGCAATTGTAGCTCCGATGATACCGAGTACGCCAAGCGGGTAAGCACAGGCATAACCGGCTGCAATCTGAGGTGCAGCACCGTCTACAGCCTTCCATACTGATTCGAGAGCCTCATTGGCAGCACCAAGACCCGGGGTGTTGGTCACGGCACCATAAAGAGTGCCCACCATCATTGGCAAGTTGGTCTTGTCGTTGGTGTCGAAGAAGATGTAGTAGCATGCGAACATTACGCCGACGTTCAGCAGTACAAGTGTTGTAGAGAGCAAGTTGAGCGTAACGCCGCCCTTTCTGAAACTCTCAAAGAAGCCCGGACCAACCTGAAGACCAATGCAGAACACGAACAGAATAAGTCCGAAGTCCTGAATAAAGCTCAAGATGTTGGTCGGACCAGTAAACCCAATGTGTCCTGCCACGATACCGGCAAAGAGCACAAACGTCACTCCGAGTGAGATGCCGCCAATCTTAATTTTTCCCAACAGAATACCAACGGCAATTACCACGGCATAGAGTAGGGCGATGTGGGCAATGGACTCGGTGTTTGTGAATAAGTTGATTATCCAATCCATTGTTTTGAGTGATGTTTAAATTAGTATATTAATAATTTCTCTGTTTTTTCTTAGGCAACATTATTAATGAGAGGCTATGGAGTTCGAGACCATAGCCTCTCATTTTATGCGTAAATTAATAGCTGCGAGCTATGATGACGCGCTGTGTAGCGGGCTTGCCCGATACCATATCCACGCCTGGTGTTTGTTCGAACATGAACGGCACGCAGCGTATTGTTGCCTGTGTGTCTTCTTTGATCTTGGCCTCGGTCTCGGCTGTGCCGTCCCAGTGGCAGAGGAAGAATCCGCCATCCTTGACGCGCTCCTTGAACTCCTCGTAGTTGTCGCACTCGTAGATATGTGCGTTGCGATAGTCGAGAGCCTTCTTGAAGATGTTGTTCTGAATGTCGTCGAGCAGTTTCTCAACATATTCGGCAATTCCTTCAATAGGACGTGACTCCTTCTCAAGAGTGTCGCGGCGCATAACTTCGATAGTTCCTTCCTCAAGGTCGCGTGCACCGAGCACGAGACGTACAGGTACACCTTTCAACTCGTAATCAGCAAACTTGAAGCCCGGACGCTTGTTTTCGGCATCGTCATACTTCACGCTGACACCATTAGAACGCAGTTCGTTGATGATAGGTGTGAGCTTCTCTGTTACGGCGTTAAGCTGCTCGGCATTCTTTGTGACGGGGATGATAACCACCTGTATCGGGGCGAGTTTCGGAGGTAATACAAGTCCGTTGTCGTCAGAGTGAGTCATGATAAGAGCTCCGATGAGTCGTGTAGAAACACCCCATGAAGTAGCCCATACATATTCAGGTTTGTTTTCCTTGTTGAGGAATGTTACATCAAATGCCTTGGCAAAGTTCTGTCCAAGGAAGTGTGAAGTACCACTCTGAAGAGCCTTACCGTCCTGCATCATAGCCTCAATGGTATAGGTGTTCAAGGCTCCTGCGAAACGTTCGGTCTCGCTCTTTACGCCCTGAACTACTGGTACTGCCATCCACTTCTCTGCGAAGTCTGCGTAAACATGCAGCATCTTCTGTGCTTCTGCCTCAGCTTCTTCGCGTGTAGCGTGAGCTGTGTGGCCTTCCTGCCAGAGAAATTCTGATGTGCGCAAGAATGGACGTGTACGCATCTCCCAACGCATAACGTTGCACCATTGGTTGCACATCAATGGAAGGTCGCGGTAAGAGTGTATCCAGTTCTTGTATGTGTTCCAAATGATGGTCTCGGATGTTGGGCGAACGATGAGTTCTTCCTCAAGCTTAGCGCTCGGATCTACCTCAATACCGGTCTTGTCATCGTTGACACGCAGACGATAGTGAGTCACTACGGCGCATTCCTTTGCGAAACCCTCCACGTGCTCTGCCTCACGGCTGAAGAAAGATTTTGGGATAAGCAATGGGAAATATGCATTTTGTGCTCCGGTTTCCTTGAACATGAGGTCGAGCTGATGCTGCATTTTCTCCCAAATAGCGTAGCCGTAGGGCTTGATGACCATACATCCGCGTACGGCTGACTGCTCTGCGAGGTCAGCCTTGGCAACGATGTCGTTGTACCACTGGCTGTAGTTCTCTGAGCGTTTTGTCAGATGTTTTAATTCTTTTGCCATTGTTTGTGTGATATAATTTTAATTTCTAATTCTATTAATTCAATTCTTATTGTATTGATTAATTCAAATCATAATTTGCAGTGCAAAAATACAAAAAAATGTTGTAATATTGCCACACTATCGAAAAAACAACTATCTTTGCAATTATAAAATGCGTCGTGTGGCGCATAATTCATATTTTTAACACTAAATATAGAAGAAAATGAACAAGTTAAAAGGAGCAACAATAGCAATGGGTATGCTTGCTGTAGTAAGTTGCAACACAAAACAGGGTACAGGTTCGCTTATTGGTGCCGGCGGTGGTGCCATCATTGGTGGTATTATCGGTAAACTTGCTGGCAATACTGCTGTTGGTGCGGCAATTGGTGGTGCAGTAGGTGCAGGTACCGGAGCTTTGATCGGTCGTCATATGGACAAGGTGGCAGAGCAGGCCAAACAGATAGAGAACGCCAAGGTAGAGAAGGTTACTGACAGCAATGGCCTTGAGGCCGTTAAGGTAACATTCGATTCAGGTATTCTTTTCGCAACTAACAAGGCTGACCTCAACGCTTCTTCTAAGAGCGCTTTAGCTAAGTTCTCTAATACTCTGAAAGAGAATAACTTACTTTCGGTTGATATCTATGGTCATACCGATAGTACTGGTAACGACGGTATTAATATTCCTCTTAGCAACAGACGTGCACAAAGTGTAGCAAATTATCTGCAGAGTTGTGGAGTTTCTACATCACAGTTCAAGAACATAGCAGGTAAGGGTAGTTCAGAGCCAGTTGCAGATAATTCAACTCAGGCAGGACGTACTCAGAACCGTCGTGTAGAGGTTTATCTCTATGCAAGTCAGGCTATGGTAGATGCTGCCAATGCGGGAACACTTAAGTAATTTGCTGTAAATAACTGATAGACAATCGTCTGTGTGTAAGATTATACTTCACTCAGACGATTGTTGTGTGTATATGTATATATCCTAAAATCCGCAACTATCATCCAATACACGATTAAGGGTAGATTTATGAGTCGTTAGTAGCAGCTTTCAG
>NZ_JADYTS010000046.1 GCF_021531355.1 Leyella stercorea
ATAGATGATGCCAGCTTTATTTTTATCATAATATAAATATTTTTTTTCTATCTATGCATTTAACGGAAGAACCCTAAAAACTTGCACAATAATCAATATTTATGCCATTTTATTTCATTTTCAGCTTTCGTTCTGTCTGCGTGTTCGTGCACAATAATCACAAAAGCTAAGTTACGACGGCTTTTTAAAAATCTTTTGTAATAAAAATGCAACAAAACCGAACATTTTGTAGTAAAACATTTGCAACTGTGAAAAATAATAGTTAATTTTGCAAACGTATTTTAATATCTAAAAATATTAACAAATTCATAGTGGGCTTAACCCCACATAGGAAAACATAAAAGCAATAAGCAATTACTTCGACAAAAATAGGCTGACAATTACATGTTGTCTACACCTATTATATATATAGACGCAAAACGCAATAACATTACGCTCAACGTTGCAACTGTGTATGGATGATGTCTCCACCTCCCGGCAAGAGGTAGCGAGGTTCGCGTTATATCCGTCACAGACATAAAGCTCGACAAAAAAACAATTAATTATATTATTCACCAAAAGAGAGAGATTTTATGGAAAAAAGAATCATGACTTTTGTAGCCTGCCTTTTCCTGAGCATAGGAATGGCACTGGCTCAATCTCGCATTTCCGGTAAGGTCACCTCAGCCGAAGACGGGCACCCCGTTGTTGGTGCCACAGTTAAGGTTGTAGGTCAGAAGAATACCGGTACTGTGACAGACGTTGATGGTAATTTTACTCTTAATGTTCCTGCTGGCGCAAAAATTGAAATTTCATACATTGGCATGCTCAGCAAGACTGTGAAGGCCGGAAACAACATGAACATCTTGTTGGAGTCTGACCAGCAGAACCTCGACGAGGTTATGGTTGTGGCTTACGGTACACAGAAGAAGAGCTCATTTACTGGTTCGGCAGCATCGGTTGACAGCAAAAAGCTTGCTAACCGTCCTGTAGCCAACGTGACAAAGGCTCTTGATGGCCAGGTGGCTGGTGTTACTGTGACATCAGGTAGCGGTCAGCCAGGTAGCGGTTCGTCAATGGTAATCCGTGGTTTTGGCTCTATCAACGCTTCTAACTCACCTCTTTATGTAGTAGACGGTATTCCTTACGACGGCAGCATTTCAAGTATCAACCCGTCGGATATTGAGCAGATCACAGTGCTCAAGGACGCTTCCGCAAGTGCTCTTTATGGTGCACGTGGTGCCAATGGTGTAGTTATGATTACCACTAAGCGTGGTGAGGCTGGCAAGGTGAACGTAAAGTTTGAGAATACTGTAGGTTGGTCGTCACGCGCTCTTCCTAAGTACGAGACAGTCAGCCAGAAGGAGTATGTACAGCTTTCATACGAGGCTCTGCGCAACAACTACGAGTTTGGGAACGGTATGGATCACGCTGCTGCAGTAGCACAGGCTCGCGCCGACCTCGGTGGCAAGCTTGGTGGCGAGATGTACAACCCGTTCAAGAACTATTCATTTGCCGATATTATTGACCCGACTACAGAGCAGGTACGTTCTGACGCACAGTCGGCATGGAACGAAGACTGGATGGACATGCTCCTTAACAATTCTGCTCCACGTCATGAGCACAAGCTCTCGATAAGCGGTGGTACAGATCGTACACAGTTCCTTATTTCTCTTGGCTACCTCAACGAAGAGGGTATCTTAAAGAACACTGAATTCCAGCGCTACACTGGCCGTGCCAATGTAGACACCAAGGTGAACGACTGGTTCAAGGCAGGTTTGAACACCTCATTGGCTTATACCAAGAGCAATTACAACCAGTATGTATCTAGCAGTTCCGCTCAATCTAACGTTTTCTATACAGCACAGTTCATCTCGCCTCTGTATCCTATGTATATCAAGGATGCTCAGGGCAAGGACGTGCTTGATGCAGCTGGCAATCGTCAGTTTGACTATGGTGAGGGCGGCCGTCCTTCATTGGAAGACTTCAACCCGCTCGCAGGTCTGTATGCTGACCGCTCGTACACAGACAGCGACAATGCCAGCGTCCGTACTTATTTGACATTCGGTGGCGACAAGGACTCATTCGGTTGGGCAAAGGGATTGAAGTTCACTATGAATTTCGGTGCCGACTATGTATCAAGCGATGGTACTGAGATGATGAACAAGTATCATGGCAACCAGGCTACTTCAGGCGGTTTGCTTCAGAAGGGCCATACACGCATGATGAGCTACACATTCAACCAGCTCCTCACATGGGGACGTTCGTTCGGTTCGCACAGCGTTGACGCACTTCTCGGTCATGAGTTCTACGACCGCCAGTATCGCTCGCTCAGTGCAGGCAAGCAGAACATCGTTGACGGCATTGACGAGCTCGACCCTGCTGCTACACTCTATTCTGCAGGTTCTTACTCTACAGAGTATGCTGTTGAGTCATGGTTTGGCCGTGCCAACTACAACTACGACGACAAGTACTACTTCTCGGCTTCGTTCCGTCGCGATGGTTCTTCACGATTCTACAAGGACAACCGTTGGGGTTCATTCTGGTCAGTCGGTGGCAACTGGCGTGTAAGCAAGGAGAAGTTCATGCAGGACATCAAGTGGATTGACAACCTCTCATTGAAGGCTTCTTACGGTGAGCAGGGTAACGATGCCCTCGGTAGCTACTACCTCTGGCAGAACCTCTATGCTCTCGGTTACAACAACGGCAACAACATCGGTGCTGTAGTATCAACACTCGAGAACAAGAATATCTCTTGGGAGAAGAGCGGCAACCTGAACATCGGTATTGAAGGTGCTTTGCTAAATCGTCTCATCGACTTCAGCATTGAGTACTACAACCGCAAGACTACCGACATGCTCCTCAACTACCCGATGGCTACATCAACCGGTTTCAACGGCTACGATGCCAACGTGGGTAACATACGCAACTCAGGTTTTGAGATGATGGTAGGTGTTACTCCTATCAAGACCGAGAATGTACAGTGGCGTGTTCAGTGGATGGGTTCTACTATCCGCAACCGCGTGCTCAAGCTCACTCAGGAGTCAAACCAGATTATGAATGGTCCGTGCATCATCAAGGAGGGCTGGGAGCTTAACACATTCTATCTGCCGAAGTCGGCTGGTGTAGACCCGTTGACAGGTGCTCCTCTGTATTACGCTTACGAGGACATGGACGACAAGGGCAATGTGACAGGCGAGTACATCACAACTGATTACAGCAAGGCCACTACATCTAAGTATTTCCAGGGTAGCCGTCTGCCTGATCTCTATGGTAGCATCTCTACAACATTGAACCTCTTCAACTGTGTTGACCTCAGCATCATGAGCACATACTCTATCGGTGGCAAGATGCTCGACTATATGTATCAAGGCTCAATGGAGAATATGTATTACAACAACACATGGCACAAGAATGCTATGCGTCGTTGGCAGAAGCCGGGCGACATTACAGATGTTCCTCGTATTGAGATTGCTGGCGAAGGTAGATCTCTTATGACTGACCGCAACCTCGTGAATGCATCTTACTTTGCTATCAAGAACATCACATTGGGCTACACACTTCCGAGAAGTATTACAAGCAAGATTGGTCTCTCTGGCGTACGTCTTTATGGTACAGCCGAGAACCTTGCACTCTGGACACACCTCAAGGGTATGGATCCTCAGGCAAGCTTCACCGGAACCAACGACTATACCTATACGCCTAACAAGTCGTACACAATAGGTCTTGAGATTAATTTCTAATCAACATTTTAAAAGCAAGAAAACATGAACAAGTTTCTGAAATATACATTCGTCGGATGTCTGGCATTGGGATTGGCTACTTCGTGTAGCGACGACCAACTCGAGACAACACCTACACAGGATATAGCCGGTACTGCAATGGAAGGCAGCGCATCCAATGCTATGATTTCACTGAACGGTATCTACCGTCTGCTCTATACAGCGGGATGGTCTGTATCTGCTAATGGACATCAGGCCTCGGCACTCTCACTCCACAATCTATATGCTGACGTAGAGGGCGACGACTGCATCATGAACGCCATGGGTAGCGGCTGGTTCTGGTATGATGCAGCTTACAACACCAAGTCGCTCATTGGTACCAACTTCCGTGCATACGACCTCTGGAGTGGCTACTATACATTGTTACAGAACGCCAACTACATCATCAAGAATGATGCCTCTATGGACCAGAACGATACCGACATGAAGTTCGTAATGGGTCAGGCTTACGGTATTCGTGCTTTCTCTTACTTTATGCTTGCACAGAACTTTGCACGCACATATAAGGGACACGAATCTGATCCTTGCGTCCCTGTCTATACCGAGCCTACAGAGGCTGGCACACAGGGCAAGCCGCGCGCTACTGTAGCTGAGGTGTACGAGCAGATTGTTGCCGACATCAACAAGGCTGTTGAATATCTTGAGGCGAGCCAGAACACAACCATTGCCAAGAGCAATGAGCAGATGGGTCTGTACACAGCCCTCGGCATCAAAGCACGTATTGCCCTCACCATGGAGGACTGGGATACAGCAGCCAAGGCTGCCGAGACTGTAATCAACAGTGGCAAGTACACTATCCAGGATATCGATGCCTCGACATTCGTATACAATGGCAAGAACTTCTGCAATACAGCCTCAAGCAAGAACGTGATTTGGGGTGCTGCCATCAATGCCGAGCAGGCAGGTGTGTATGCAAGTTTCTTCACCCATATGGATGCCGACCAAGGCAAGTACGGAAAAACAGCTCGCAAGCAGATCAACAAGGAACTCTACAATAAGATGTCGGCTACCGACACACGTCGTTGCTGGTGGAATCCCCAGGATCCGGAAAACAAAGAAGGCGGTTATCAGCAGGAGAAGTTCAAGTTCTCTAATGGTGCATCATGGCTTGGTGACTACGTATGGATGCGTATAGAGGAGATGTACCTCACAGCAGCCGAGGCTGAGTGTATGAAGGGCAATGACGCTCAGGCACGCCAGTATCTCCTTACATATATGTCGCACCGCGATCCTAAGTACACTACCGACAAGACCGGTACTGCCATGGGTAAGCTTACATCAGATGCAACCGGTTCGCTCCGTGAGGAGATTATCAAGCAGCGCCGTATTGAGCTTTGGGGCGAGTACGGACGTATCTACGACATCCGTCGTCTGCGTCAGGGATTCCGTCGTACAGCAGAGCAGGGCTGGCCTAAGGAATTGTTGCTCAGCAATCGTCCTACCGACAATCCTGAGAGCTACATGTGGGTACAGCCAATTCCTCAGAAGGAGTTTGACGGCAACGCAAGCCTTGATCAGAAGACCGACCAGAACCCGCTTGGCGACCTTCAATAATATAGTTTAATCATTTAAACGATTCATACAATTATGAAACAGATAAAGTATTTTGTAATGGCTCTGTTCGCTGTGTTGGCAATGGCATCATGCAATACCGACCTCGAAGGACCCATATACACTCCGACTGTAGAGAACATCTCGATGGCGCAGGAAACTCAGAGTTATACGACAAATGAGACGCAAATTGACATTCCTGTCCACTTCCTCAGAGCCAACAAGAAGGGTGAGTATACTGTACATTATACGCTTGAGTCAACTAAGCCGGGAGTATTCTCTGATACCAACAATGGCGTTGTAACATTCGCCGACGGCGAGGCCGACAAGACCGTTGTGTTCCATGCCAGCAACCTTGAGGCAGGTGTGAAGTATCAGGCTACTGTCACTCTCAGCGACGCTGACGTAGAGCAGGCTGACACCATCACCAACAGTGCCAACTTCTCAACTACTATCGTTGTAATGCGCGAGTATCTCTGGGAGGATGCTGGTACAGCCAAGTTCACCGACTTTACCTTCTCTGAAGATGAGAACCTTGGTGCAACAGTTGAGGGCGTAAAAGTGGAGCATGCTGTGGCAAGCGATGTTAATCTCTACAGACTTGTAGCTCCTTATTATACATTGTACGGTGACATTGGCAAGGCAGACATTCAGTTCTATCTCGATGCCGACGGCAATGCACTGACACTCGGTCCTGCAGGTATGTATGACGTACTTAAGGACACTGGCTATGCTCTGTATTGGGATCCTGTAAATTATGCATCATACTGCGTTTTCTCAAACAATGGCAACAAATTCCATGTAGAATTCCCATTGGCTCAACCGTCTACAGGAAAGCTGTTCCTTGGTGGCTTATTTGAGTTCGAATGGAATCGTTAATCAAGCGATAAGTAATTTTTTATAAACATTATATTAAAATGGCGAAGTTCGTTTTAGAAACTTCGCCATTTTCTCTTCTAACACCAACTTTTCAACTATATAATTTCATGAAACACTTTATCGCACTTATCGTACTTGCATCGCTGGTCGTTGGTTCGGCTTATGCTGACACTCGCTCAGACAAAGAGATGCTTGACATCGCACGCAACGCATTCGCACATCCGACCTCTGCCGATAACAATATCAAGCGACAGGCGGTAAGACATGTCGACATTCAGAAACTGATGTCTTCGTCCGAATTCAATGTGTATGGCAGCAAGAGCGAAGGATTTGTCATAGTTTCGCGCGACGACAACTTCGCCCCAGTACTCGGCTATTCGTCAAGCGAATTCGACGCCAACAAGATACCATGTGGATTGAAATGGTGGATGAACGCCACCGATGCGAGCCTCGCCAATATGCGTGCAGAAGGCAAGTCATTTCAGAAGACTGCCACACGAGCTGCTGAAGGCGATTATCTACTCCAAAGCACGTGGGGACAGACTGGGGTTTTCGCCGACAAGACACCCGGCAAGTGTCCGTCGGGATGCGTGGCTACGGCTATGTCGCAGATAATGTACTATTACAAGTATCCTGCATCTGCCAGTTTCGACGGCTCGTACAAATATGGTGGCACTTTTGAAGAATATCCAGTCAAGTCTACCTACAATTGGGGCAGAATGATAAACAGCTACACTGGCAATTATAATGTTTTACAGAAGAACGCTGTGTCCACCTTATTGCGCGATGCCGGTTATGCCACTGCCATGCAATACGGCTCAAACGGAAGTGGCACCTACGACTATCTGGCTGCCAGGGCTTTCGGACACGCCTTTCAGTACGACTCGCTTTCTGTAAATTACTATTCACGCACATTCTATTCGGACGACGAATGGATGGCGATAATCAAATCGTCGATAGAGGCAAAGACACCTGTCTTCTACGGCGGAGCTACAGACGCCAATGAAGGCCATGCTTTTGTACTGGATGGCATCAACGCTGATGGTATGGTGCATGTCAACTGGGGCTGGGATGGCGAAGCCAACGGATGGTTCTATATCGACCATCTTGGTTCGGCAGCCTATGGCGAGTACAACAACAGCCAGGACATGATATGTGGTATGCGTGCCACGTCTGCAAGCGAGCAAGGAGCCGAAAACAAGTCGCAATGGGGTGTCATGGAACTAAGCCTGTCTGTCAATTCTGACGGGACATTGCACAACAGCAAGTTTTATATGTACAACTTGTCGCAGCGCGACTTCAAGGGCAACACCTATTTGGTACTTGAAAACACTACTACTCACAAGACATATTCTTCACTCATTACATCGGAGAAGGATTTTGGGGCTGTAGGATGTCTGAATGGTGTAAGCTTGAAAGAGGGCGACTATCTGCTTGAAGATTTCGAACTGCCCGCAGGAGATTACGAGATGTACTTCGTGTCACAATCGGACAGTGAGTCGAAGCAGGTGCGTTTTCGCAAGGAAGGAGGCGAGGCTGTGTATCCTCTCACAATAAGTGCCGATGGCAAGGTGTCGGGTTCGTATCCTACCACTGGCATCGCCACAGTCGAAACAAATGGTAAACTATCAGGCAATACAATTGACGTGTATAATCTTCAGGGACAGAAAGTGCTGCATACCAAGTCAAGTGGTTTCAATACTGATGCTCTGAAACCTGGCAGTGTATATATAGTCCGTAGTGGCGGACAGTCAAAGAAAATAATAAAGTAACATAAAGAAAGCGTATATTCCTACCACGCGATAGGTAAGGAATATACGCTTTCTTTTTTTTATTACTGTTTGGATGAGGCTTAATCCTTCAGGCATCCTATTGGCACTACATACACACCGTCCTTGCGTTGGTAGGCAAAATCGCCGGCAGCAGTAAGAATCATGAGAAACGAGGGAGTCTTCATCTTGTCAGTATCGATTCTTGATGACAGCGTCTTAAGATTTTCAGCGCCTTCTTCAATAAGTTTGTCGCCACCGAGTTTTACTTCTATCAATCCATACTTGCCGTTGCGCAGATGTATCACGGCATCGCATTCAAGTCCTGTCTTGTCGCGGAAATGGAACACTTGGCCGTCGAGCGCTTCAGCATATACACGCAGGTCTCTCACGCATAACGTCTCGAAAAACAGCCCCATTGTATTAAGGTCTTGCAGCAAGTCGTCAGGTCCGAGTCCAAGAGAAGCTGTGCCGATTGACGGGTCGATAAAATATCTTGTGCTTGCTGTGCGTATGGCAGACTTCGACCGTAGATTGGGGTTCCACGCTTCAGAATCCTCTATGACAAATATTTTGCGCAATGCTTCTATATACGAACTGATGGTTTTCTCGCTTACTGTTTTGTCACCATTGGCTGACAAATCGGCTACGATAGTCCCGATAGTAGCTTGCGCACCTTGATGGCGTGCATATGAGCGCATCAAGAGTTTGGCTGTTGTAGCGCTTCGCTTTACACCGTCCACACGCGATATGTCTTTCTTTACTACGGCATCAACATAATCGTAGGCTTGGGCGAGAGCTGCCTTTTTCTCCAGTCCGCATGCAAACGGCCATCCGCCACGGCATATCAAATATGCAATGTCTGAAATATCAAGTTTGCAAGTTTCTGCAATGGGTCCACCATTGTCAAATAGGTGGCGCAAGCTGACCTTGCCCGACGATTCGCCTGACTCAAACAGAGTCATTGGGCGCATTGTAAGCCAACTGAATCTGCCTGTGCCGGAATGGTGCATGTCTTCCTCGCTTGCTGGAACGGCTGACCCAGTCACAATAAATTGCCCTACGTCGTGCCTATGGTCAATTTCAAAACGCATGCTGTCCCATAATTTAGGGGCAAGTTGCCATTCGTCAATAAGTCGCGGAGTATCACCGCTAAGCAATAATGAAGGGTCAAGTTCAGCCATACGCAGGTTGCTCTGAAGCGTTGTGGGATTGTCCATATACAATATGCTCTTAGCATGTTGTTCGGCTGTTGTGGTCTTTCCGCACCACTTCGGTCCTTCTATCAGTACAGCACCTTTTGAGGCGAGCTTGTCTGCTAATATTTTGTCTGCTATTCTGCTTCTGTATTCCATTGTGTTACAATTAATAAGTTCGTATGCAAATGTACAAATAAAAAATCGTATTTCCGCAGTTGGCGCGATTTTATTTCCGCAGTTGGCGCGTTTTCACTTCCGCAGTTGGCACGATTTCACTTCCGCAGTTGGCGTTTTTTTGTTATGGTTGCTTACGCAGGCTACGGCGAGGACGCCATAGCCTCCTACGGTTTGCTGTTCAAAATCACACCACTACAACATCTCAACACATATGCTATACAAACAATTCGTCGGCAGTGACAACTGAAGTAAAGATGTCGGAATATTCATTATGTACAAGTTCCGTACTACCTATATATGTAAGGTGGAACGTTAGCGAGGGATATTTCTCTTCAAGATATTGCAGACGGGCAGCAAGTGTCTGGGCATAGGATTTTGTCACGGCAAATGGCATGCGATAGAACTTCATCTCACAAACATTTACCACATCGTCGGCACGTTCTATAAGCAGGTCTATCTGCATACCGCCTTGTTCGCCGTCTCGGACAGTGTAAGCCGATTCGTTGGTTGATACACCGCCGATGTTCAATGCATTCTTGATTTGTGAAATATGTCGTAGGCAAACTTCCTCGAATGCAATGCCCCGCCATGCCGATATTTCACTTTCCTTGACATGGCATTGCCAATAATCAGGCTGCGTAATGCGCTTGCTCTCCTTGAAATGCAACCAGAACCAACAGAAGGAATCAATAAGTTTGTAATGCTCGTCGCGCGATGAAGCTCCAAAGGGAACGTACTTCACAACAAAGTCGCTACCAACAAGTGCCTTTAACATTTTGGTCAGGTCGCCATTAGAGCTAAGTCCGGTTTTCTGCACAATCTCTTTTCGGGTGTATCCTGAATGGCGCGTGCCCAACAGACGCACTATCTTCATACAGTCATCGGCATTGTCGAATATGGAATTGAACAGTCGGTCGAACTCGTCGCCCAACTTGGCGTTGCGTTCAAAAAACAGTGAATCGATGTTCTGCGGCAGACTATAGGCAGCATTGAACATGTTCAAGTAGAACGGAATACCGCCCAATGCCATATAAGCTTGCAGCACATTGTATTTTGACATCTTTATGCCACGGCACTTGAAAAACTCGTCGCACTCCTTCAGTGTGAATGGCGACAATTTCATCTCGCCTGTAAGTCGTCCATACAGTCCACCCTTATTGTTTATTATGTTGTCGAGCATCCATGATGTTGCTGAGCCGCACACCACAAGAAGCAGATTGTGACGGGTGTTGCCCCAACCGTTCCAGAAGGCTTCGAGTGCTGTCAGGAATCCCGAACGCACAGTGTCCATCCATGGCAATTCGTCGATGAATACCACTTGGCGTGTGCCATTGTCGCTGGTCTCCAGAAAGCGTTCGAGCATAAAGAATGCCTCCATCCACGACCGTGGTGGTTGAGCATTCTCCATACCATGACGTAGGAGCGAGAAATAGAAGTTCTGCAACTGGCTTTTCAAGGAAGTCTTACGATGACGGTCGTATGGCGACAATCCCGTGTGATGAAACACCATATTGTCATGGAACACCTCATCCACAAGAAATGTCTTGCCCACACGGCGGCGGCCATAAACGGCAACAAATTCCGCACGCCCACTGTTGTAGTAGCGTCGCAATTCGGCTATTTCCTTTTTGCGTCCTATAATCTCACACATAGTATTCTTATTTTGTTGATATTGCAAATATAACAAAACATCCCCAAATCGCATAACAAAAATGCGTTTATTCCGCCACGAATGGTTTAAAACAACCACATGGAGCGGAATAAACATCATTTTAACTCAAATTTAACAGTTTGCTGCTACAGCTTGCAATTCCCTTACGCAGGCTACGGCGAGGACGCCATAGCCTCCTATATATTTCCGTAGTTGACACTAATCTACTTACTCTGTTGGCGTTGGCAGTAAAAACAATCATCTTTTTTTCGTTATTTGTTTTGCCTTTTGCCTTTTTTAGCGTATTTTTGCATATTCATATATGTGGTAATGTCAATCCGCCACATTAAAAACCTAAGATTATGCAAACAAGATGTCATCTTTCTGTTCTCGCCTTGAAGCAGGCTGAGAAGTATGGCGACCGTGCTGCCTTCACCTACAAGGACTTTGGAGGTACGGCATGGAAGCAGATGAGCTACAACCGCTTTGCCCAGTTGGTGAAGCAAGCATCCAACGCATTGCTCAACCTCGGCGCCAAGCCGCAGGACGCTATCGGTGTGTTCTCGCAGAATACCATACAGTATCTCATCACCGACTTCGGAGCCTATGGTGTGCGCGTGATTTCCATCCCGTTCTACGCCACCGCTTCCGAACAGCAGATACAATACATGATAAACGATGCCGGCATACGCTTCCTCTTCGTAGGCGAACAGGAGCAGTATGACAAGGCTCACCGTATATTCGCTCTGTGCCACACGCTGGAGCGCATCATCATATTCGACCGCTCGGTACGCATATCCACTCACGACCCTGCCGCCCTCTACTTCGACGACTTTCTGAAGCTCGGCGAGGGACTGCCTCGACAGAGCGAGGTGGAGCAACTATACGCACAGGCCAACAACGACGACCTCTGCAACATACTATACACGTCGGGCACAACGGGCGAGTCGAAGGGCGTAATGCTCACCTACGGACAGTATGAGGCAGCATTGAAGGCCAACGACGAGGTGGTGCCTCTCAAGGAGAGCGACCGCGTCATCCAGTTCCTGCCCATAACGCACATCTTCGAGCGCGGATGGTCTTACCTTGCATTCTCCGAAGGATGCCACATCATCATCAATACCAATCCGCACGACATCCAGCAGTCAATGCGTGAGACTCATCCTACATGTATGTCGAGCGTGCCACGATTCTGGGAGAAGGTGTATCAGGCAGTGCTTGACAAGATCGACCGTTCGAGCGCAGCCAAGCAACGTCTCTTCCGTCACGCCCTTGAGGTAGGCCGCCGCTACAACATCGACTGCAAGAGCCGCTGCAAGCGTCCGTCGCCTCTGTTGGCTATGGAATATAAGCTCATCGACAAGATGATACTGCGCATTGTGCGCAAGCAGATAGGATTGGAGGACGCACATATCTTCCCGACAGCTGGAGCTACCGTTTCGCCAGCAGTAGAGCGCTTCGTCCATTCGGTAGGCATCAATATGGTTGTGGGCTACGGCCTTACAGAGAGTCTTGCCACCGTTAGTTGCGACCGCGAGAACATGCCGTTCACCATCGGTTCGGTAGGTCGTCCTATCAACGGATTGCAGGTGAAGATAGGCGACAACGACGAGATATTGCTCAAGGGTTCCACCATCACACCGGGCTACTACAAGCGTGACGCTGTCAATAAGGAGGCGTTCACCGAAGACGGATTCTTCCGCACGGGCGATGCCGGATATATCAAGAACGGCGAGCTGTTCCTGACCGACCGCATCAAGGACCTCTTCAAGACATCCAACGGCAAGTATATCGCTCCGCAGATGATAGAGTCGCTGCTGCTCGTAGACAAGTTCATCGATCAGGTGGTAGTGATAGCCAACGAGCGCAAGTTTGTGTCGGCACTCATCGTGCCCGAGTTCCGCCTCGTAGAGGAGTGGGCCAAGGACCACGGCATAGCATTCGAGAGCCGCGAGGACCTGTGTGCCAACGCCAAGGTGAACAAGATGATGATGGACCGCATACAGACTCTGCAGCAGCAGCTGGCGCACTATGAGCAGATAAAGCGATTCACGCTCATCGCCCACCACTTCTCTATGGAGTCGGGCGAGCTGACCAATACGCTCAAGATACGCCGACCGGTGATTTACAAGAACTTCAAGGAAGTGATAGACAAAATGTACGAAGAATGAGTATAGCGAATTTTGAGTTTTGAATTTTGAGTTTTGAATTGGTCGGCTACGCCGATTAGGAGTTTTGAGTTTTGAGTTTTGAATGTTGAATGTTGAATTGGTCGGCTACGCCGATTAGGAATTATTCAATTTTGAATTGTTCAACTCAAAATTCATAAATTCACAATCGCAGGCGTAAGCCGAGAATAATTCAAAACTCAAAACTCAAAATTCAAAATTCAAAATTGCCGCAAGGCAACAATTCAAAACTCAAAACTCAAAATTCAAAACTCATAAATGATAACAGCCGACCAATTGAAGGATTTGCTTGAGCGTGCCGACGCGCTCAATCACTATCTCAACATAGACCAGAAGAAAGTAGAATACGAAGAAGAACAGCTGCGCACACAGGCACCCGACTTTTGGGAAGACCCCAAGCGTGCCGAGGAGCAGATGAAGAAGGTGAAGGGTCTCGAAAAGTGGATTAAGGGATATGAGCAGGTGCGACGTCTTGCCGACGAGACACAGCTCGCCTTCGACTACCACAAGGAGCAGCTCGTTACCGAAGAGGAGGTTGACGCCGACTATGCCAACGCTATCAAGGCGATAGAAGACCTCGAACTGATGAACATGCTGCGCCAGAAGGAAGACCCTATGGACTGCGTGATGAAGATAAACTCAGGCGCCGGCGGCACCGAGAGCCAGGACTGGGCACAGATGCTCATGCGTATGTATATGCGTTGGGCTGAGGCTCACGGCTACAAGGTTACGATAAGCAACCTGCAGGAAGGCGACGAGGCTGGAATCAAGAGCGTGACAATGGAGATTGAGGGTGGCGAGTATGCCTACGGCTACCTGAAGAGCGAGAACGGTGTGCACCGTCTGGTGCGTGTCTCGCCATTCAATGCCCAGGGCAAGCGCATGACATCGTTTGCGTCGGTGTTCGTGTCGCCGCTCGTCGACGATACCATTGAGGTGTATGTCGACCCGTCGAAGGTGAGCTGGGACCTCTTCCGCTCGGGCGGAGCAGGTGGTCAGAACGTGAATAAGGTGGAGACGGGTGTACGTCTGCGCTATCAGTATACCGACCCCGACACCGGAGAGGAAGAGGAAATCCTCATCGAAAACACTGAGAGCCGCAAACAGCTCGAAAACCGCAACAACGCCATGCGATTGCTCAAGTCGCAACTCTACGACCGTGCCATGAAGAAACGACTTGAGGCGCAAGCCAAGATCGAAGCGGGCAAGAAGAAGATAGAGTGGGGCAGCCAGATTCGCTCGTACGTGTTTGACGACCGCCGAGTGAAAGACCACCGCACCAACTATCAGACCACCGACGTGGACGGCGTGATGGACGGAAAAATCGACGGATTCATCAAAGCATATCTAATGGAATTCCCAGTGGTCGAAGCGTAGCCTGAGGAGTTTTGAATTTTGAATTTTGAATTGGTCGGCTATGCCGATTTTGAATTGTTCAATTTTGAATTGGTTGGACAATAACTCAAAATTCAATAACTCAAAACTCACAATCGCAGGCGAAGCCGAGAATAATTCAAAATTCAAAAATCAAAACTCAAAATTTATATTACTATGAGCCAGAACAGTAAAATCAGAAAACAGCGCTACGCTAAGGAACAGGAGCGTAAGGGCAAGAAAGTAGTGGAATACATCCTTTGGGCATTCATCATATTGGCTGTGGCATTCATGATTTGGACCACAATGAATGTTTAATACAAACACACTATTCAAAACAAAACAATGAGTGGACTGGAAATAGAACGTAAGTTCCTTATACGAAAAGGCGGCTCCTGGAAGGAAGCCGCCTTTTCTTCAAGCCATATCAAGCAGGGCTACATGCCTTGCGAGTCGGCTACGGTGCGTGTGCGTACCCGCGACGATCGTTCGTGGCTCACTATCAAGAGCCATAGCAATCGTGCCGGACTGTCGCGCTATGAGTTTGAAAAAGAAATCAGCAACGACGAGGCGCAGCATCTCTTCGAACTGTGCCGCGGTGGTGTCATCGACAAGCGTCGCTGGCTGGTGAAGAGTCCCGACGGACAGCATACGTTCGAGGTGGACGAGTTCTACGGCGACAACGCCGGTCTGGTGGTTGCCGAGGTGGAACTTTCGTCGGAAGACGAGCCGTTCGGCAAGCCCGACTTTATAGGTGAGGAAGTGACTGGCGACCGCCGCTACTACAACTCACAACTCCTCGTCAATCCCTATTGCCGTTGGCGGGAGGAGTAGAGCCATATATATTAAGTATAGGAGCAAAAAAAATGACGAGATTCTAAAATCTCGTCATTACTTCTACAACAAACTTATCCTTCTCTGATGTGTGCGGTATGCCACCATCTTTATAGAAATACTTCTCATAGTTGAAACGAATGTCGCTAACGAACGGTTTCTTGAGGCTCAGTGTCACGCCACCAGTGAGTCGTGAGCGCTGCGAATCGTTGACGATGAGCGTTCCGCTCTTGTCTGCCTTGCCGTTGAGGTAGCGTGTACCGTCGCTGTGGTCGCTCATATAGTCGTAGCGCAGCAGTGGGGTGACGTAGCGAATGAGTCCCTTGCCCGACGGGATGTCGTAGCTGATGAACGAGTCGAAGGCATGAACAGCCTTGAAGGCATCGTGAGCGTAGTGCTTGTACAGATACTCCGCCTCTACGTGCCAACCCTTAGCGTGCCAGTAAGCACCGGCATCGTACATCATAACATTGACGTGGTCGGGCTTTATCTTTTGTGTGCTCAGCGTCAGATTGAATCCGCCCGGCAGGAACATCTGAGCCTTAGCCGAGAAGTTGATGCTCTTGGTCCAGAAGTCTTTCTGATTGGTAAGACCTGAACCGTTGAACAATCCTGCCTCCAATATGATAGGAAATCCTGCATTTAACGAATATCCTAATGCTGCACCCACGTCGCGCACATTGCCCACTTGTTTGGCAATGAACGAGCGGTTGGCGAAGTATTGCTGGTGGGGCGAACGGTGGGCGTCGATGGTGAATGGCACACGCATCTGTCCGATAGTGAACTGCAATCCCTGCATCGGCTTCAGTCGGGTGTAAGCATCGAGCATCTTTATCTTGCCTTCGTCGCAAAGGTCGATTTCTGCCTTATAAGATATAATAGGCGACAGGTTGCCGTCGACGCTGATACGGGCGTTGCGCACCTCAAAACGTCCTTCGTTCTCGCTGGTCTGATATTCGTATTTAGAGCGTATGGTACCGTGAATGTTCACCAGTGTGGCCTTGTCGGCATCGTTCTTCTCGGATGTTGCTGTCTGTTGTGCTGAGGCAGTGACTGCGGCAAGGCACAGCAGAGCCGATGTAATTGCTGTTCTCATCTTATTTTGTCATGTATTGTTTTTACGTCGGCAAAATTACTTATACCTTATTTTCGAGGCGTGTCGAATGTGTTACGATTGTGTTACAGGCAGAAATAAGCGGCTTTTTAAGGGCTGTTTGTTCTGTAATATCATTGTAACACTATCGTAATCCATGCGTCATTGTTTTTAAATTTCTAACTACTAATTTTGCAACCAGATAACAATTATAGCAGCACGCTAACATTTATATATAATGAAAGAGAAGAAGAAGGAATTATTAGGTGCGCTTAAGAAGCGACTTGATGGTAATGACGTAGTTGAAAATCAAGTTATTAAACTCGCATTAAAGAAACTGGACGGAGCACGTGACGACGGCTGGGGAGTATATTACTCCAAGAGTGGCCGCCGTCTTGTAGCCGCTAAGAAGACCATCGAGGGTGCCTATGCCGTAAAGGATGAAACACAGGAGATATGCGACAACGCCTTTTGGGGTTGTGCCTATCTGCGCAGTGTAGCCATGCCAGCCACGGTGACACGCATTGGCGATGAGGCTTTCGCCCGTTGTCTGTCGCTCGAATCAGTATGTGTGCCTACCTCGGTTGAGGAGATGGGCAAGAATCCTTTTGTAGGTCTTGACAGCAAGGTGGTCAACTGCCAGTCGACAGCGTTTGTTGTCGATGCCAAGATACTGTACAACGCCGACCGTACTCGTCTCATCTCGTGCATGACCGATGCTTCGATGATAATCGTTCCGAAGACCGTCAGCACTATCGGCAGCCTCGCCTTCACACGCCGCAGTAAGTTGAAGAAAGTGCAATTGCCCGACGGACTTGACCGCATTGGTCGTGACGCCTTCAGCGATTGCGGTGCTCTCGAAGAGATAGTTATCCCTGCTTCGGTAATGACAATCGACCCTTACGCTTTCGCTGGCTGCGACCGCCTGCGCAAAGTTACCTTCCTCGGCACTCCGAAGCGTCTGGCACGCACGGCATTCAGCGATTGCGACAATCTGCTTTCGGTTATTGTGCCCGACGGTGAGCAGAAAGCGTTCCGCAAACTGCTGCATGTCACCGAAGATAGTGACATGCTGGTGTTGGGAAATGAGCAGTAGCCCTACCCCCAGCCCCTCCCCCGTAGGGAGGGGAGCGATATGCTTTTCAACTCACAACTTTGTAACAGATATAATAAAACTTTAATTCCCTATTTTCAATCCCCACGTTACATTTCACTCCCCTCCCTGCGGGGGAGGGGCCGGGGGTAGGGCTTTTAGCCTTATTTACATTATGAAAAAGCAAACAACCTACATAGATCGCGACGTGAGTTGGATGTACTTCAACCACCGCATTCTGCAAGAAGCCGAGAAGCAGCAGGTGCCCCTGCTCGAACGTCTTTCGTTTCTTGGTATCTACAGCAACAATCTTGATGAGTTCTTCCGTGTGCGTGTAGCCTCGCTCAATCGCTTGGCTGACAGCGAAAGCCTGCCCGACAAGCACCGCAAGGAGTTCAAGCGCACGCTCAAGACCATCAACCGGCTCAACGAGGAGTATTCGTCAGAATACACCAAAGTGATAAAGAGCGTGTTCGCCGAACTTGAGGAACACCACATCCGACTGCTCAAGGAGACCCAGCTCAACGATGAGCAGAAGCAATTCCTCAAGCGTCTGTACTACGACAAGCTCAACGGCTCGACCAATCCCATCTGGCTCTCAGCCATCGACGACCTCAACACGCTTGAGGACAACCGCATATACCTTGTCGTAAAGAAGACCCACACCGACTCGGAACGTAAGGTGAAGTATGCCGTCATCAAGGTTCCCGACCGCGTGTACGGCCGCTTCATACGCCTGCCGCAGAGCGACGGCTTCGACAACATCATGTATCTCGACGACGTGATACGCTTCTGTCTGCCGCTGATATTCATCGGCACCAAGCCGTCGACGTACGAAGCCTACTCGTTTAAATTCACCAAGGATGCCGAAATGGAGGTTGACAACGATGCCGACTACGGCGCTATGGAGAAGATAGCGCTCGGAGTGAGTTCGCGAAAGCGTGGCGAACCAATCCGCGTGATATACGACAAGGACATGCCGCGCGACATGCAGAAGCGCGTTTTCGACCGTCTTAACGTGCGCGAACTTGACACTTCGCTCGCAGGCGGACGCTATCAGAACCACCGCGACCTCATGTCGTTCCCCGACTGCGGTCACAACGAACTGAAATACGAGAAGTGGCAGCCTGTGATGAAGCCCGAATTCCTCGCCGAGGAGTCGCTCTTCGAGCAGATACGCAAGAAAGATCGCTTCATACACGTGCCCTACAACTCGTTCGACGCATACATCCGACTGCTGCGCGAGGCTGCCCTGCGCCCCAGCGTCAAGGAGATAAAGACCACACTCTATCGTCTTGCCAAGGACTCGAAGGTGGTGAAGGCGCTCATCTGTGCCGCACGCAACGGCAAGAAGGTTACGGCTGTGGTCGAACTGATGGCGCGATTCGACGAGGAGAGCAACATCAAGTGGAGCAAGCGAATGCAGGAAGAGGGTGTCAACGTAATCTTCGGCGTCGAAGGACTCAAGATTCACAGCAAACTGCTGTACATCAAAACCACCAAGGGCGACATAGCCTGCGTGGGCACCGGCAACTTCCACGAGGGCAACGCACGTGTATATACCGACTATCTGATGATGACCGCCCGCCAGGGCATAGTCAGCGAGGTGGCCAAGGTGTTCGACTTTATCGACCGCCCGTTCTCGCCGATGCGCTTCCGCGAACTGCTCGTGTCGCCAAACTCAATGAAGTCGCGCATACTGCGACTCTTCGACAACGAGATAAAGAATGCGCAGGAGGGTCGTCCGGCTTGGGTCAAGATAAAGATAAACCACATAACCGACCCCGATGTCGTAAACAAGATGTACGCCGCATCGCGTGCCGGAGTGCGCATCGACGCCCTTGTACGCGGCAACTGTTCGCTCGTGCCGGGCATAGAGGGCGTGAGCGACAACATACGCATTGTCGGTATCATCGACCGTTATCTTGAACATTCACGCATACTTATATTCTGCAACAACGACAAGCCACGCTACTTCATCGGCTCTGCCGACTGGATGCCGCGCAATCTCGTCAACCGTATCGAGGTGCTCACACCTGTCTACGACGACGAAATGAAGCGCGACCTCATGCGAACCGTCGACTACGGACTGCGCGACACTACCAACGGACGCATCGTAGACGGCCGTGGCACCAACGAAATACAACCCGTGAAGGAAGGTGTTGAGCCGTTCCGTTCGCAGGAAGAACTGCACATCGAATACAACAAGATATGAACATCGCCGCTATAGACATAGGCTCCAACGGAGCCCGACTGCTCATAAAGAGTTTCGACGACAACGCACCAGAGTCGTCACGTATACGCAAACTGCTCTTCATCCGCATCCCCTTGCGACTGGGCAAGGACGTGTTTGCGCTCGGCAAGATTTCGAAGGAGCGCCAGCGCATGATGCTGCACATGATGAAGGGATTCAACGAGTTTATGCAACTGTACAATGTGGAGCACTTCCGCGCCTGCGCCACGTCGGCAATGCGCGATGCCGAGAACGGCAAGAAGGTGATGCGACGTATCGAGAAGGCCACGGGCATCAGTCTGGAGATAATACCCGGAGCCGAGGAGGCGCAGCTGCTGTGCAACAACCTCGTAGAGAACACCGCCAGCACCGAAGGCAATTTCGCCTACGTCGACGTAGGTGGAGGTTCCACCGAAATCTCCTTGCTCCACGACGGTATATTGGCAGAGAGTCACTCGTTCAACGTGGGCACCCTGCGCATGCTTGCCGGAGCCGTGACTCAGGAAGAACGCAACGCCATGTGCCGCATGCTCGAGAAGTATGCCGAGGAGTTTCCCGGCACAAGAATCATCGGTTCGGGTGGCAACATCAACCGTCTCTTCAAGCTGTCGCACGCCAAGGGCGACTCGCGCACGCTGCCCGTAGACACGCTCAAGCAGCTCTATGCCGAGCTGGCACCGCTCTCCATCGAGGAGCGCATGCAGCAATACAAACTCAAGGACGACCGTGCCGATGTGATAATACCCGCTGCCGAGATATTCCTTCTTGTGGCACGGTCGCTCAAGTGCAACGAAATTCTCGTGCCCAACATCTCGCTTGCCGACTCCATTGTAGACGGCATATACAAGAAGAATAAAGAGTAGAGAATCCAAAAAAATAGAGTGATACGACATCTTATAGAATACCCAACTGTAGGAGGTTATGGCGTCCTCGCCATAACCTGAGCAAGCAACGGTGTAAAACAAGAACAACATTATCCGATCTAAATTAACGATCGATAATGTTGTTCTTGTATTATAGCTAATGGTAAAGGTTCAGCAATAAATCAGAATAATCAAACTTTTGCAAAAATAATGCGTCAATTATTACTTCCAGAATAATTTGTCCATAATCTCGTAGCGCTTCTCCATATTCGCGTCTTCCTTTACGTATGTGTTTACATCGATTTGAAGAACGGGGGCGATGGATTTGCCGCTTGTGGTAGGCCAGTCAACGAGTCCGAGACCATTGGGGTTGCCTGTCTTCACGAAGTTGACGTAGTAGTTGCTGAAAATGTCAGATATTACGTAGTCTTCAGGTTGCCAATCGTACACACGATTGGTAGAAAGTGTGCCCATGGCATACTCTATGTCGGCTGAGTGTACGGCGCCGAGAGCACGCGGAGCGGCTGGAGTGTCAGCTGTCTTTTCCTGAACTCCACCTGCAAGACCTGCCACCTTGTCCTTCAATACCATGTCGGGACGTGGATGGCAGTAGCGATAACGATATACGGGCTGACCGCCTGTGAGCTTGTGCATGTTGCCCCATTTCCATGTAGAGTAGTCGAGGAATATATCGCCTGCAAGATTGTTGCCCGGCTGTCCCATAACGTCAGCGTCGGTGTTGAGGCCATAGAGCTTGAAGAGTTCGTCGGTAGCATCGCCGAAAGTTGCTTTTACCGCACTCTTCATATTTTCCACCGTTGGAGCCTTTCCGTAGAGAACGGACAGGGCGTTCATCTCCTGGTTATTGCCACCGATGAGCAATGGCACCTTGGTCTGCTCGCCATCGGCAAACACATCATAAGGCTGTTTTGTCCAGAAGTATCCGTCGATATTGTACGTGGGTATGTTCTTCACTTTAGCCTTCTTCATCAGTTCCTCGGCAGATAGGGCACGCAGGTCCTTGATGTCCTTGCAGCCAATAATCTTAGTTATTTCCAAGCCCTTGGTCTCAGCCTCCTTAAGAGTGGCAACCTTCTTCATACCGATCACCGAACCGCTCGAACCCATAGCCTGAGCGAACAGTCCCTTGCACAAAGGCGATGCCATAAGCGAGCTTACCGACATTGAACCAGCCGACTCACCTACAATAGTGATGCGCTCAGGGTCGCCTCCAAAGGCTGCGATGTTGTCCTTTATCCATTTGATGGCAGCCACCTGGTCAAGGAAACCGTAGTTGCCCGAGCCTTTGTAGGATGTCTCCTTCGAGAGCTGCGGATGTGCGAAGAATCCGAAAATGCCTTCGCGATAGTTGGCTGTAACGGAGATGATGCCCTTACGAGCCATTGCGTCGCCAGCGTAGCGTGGCTCGCTGCCACTGCCAGCCATAAGTCCGCCGCCGTTGAAGTAGATAAGTACCGGAAGGTGCTCGTTCATCTTCTTGGCAGGAGTCCAGATGTTAAGATAGAGGCAATCTTCGCTCATCTCCTTCGTGCCGAAGTTCATGTCGCCGAAGATATTCTCCTGCATAGGGTTGGGTCCGAATTCCTTTGCTTGGCGTACGCCTTGCCATTTCTCTACTGGCTGTGGAGCCTTCCAACGAAGATCGCCTACTGGAGGCGCAGCAAATGGTACGCCCTTGAATGTCTTTATGCCCGACTCGTTGACACCTTCGAGTGTGCCTTGAGCGACGTTTACTCTTGTCGGTTGTTGTGCGAACAATACTCCAGTGAGCAATGTAAGCATGAATGTCAGAAATGATTTTCTCATACGTATAATGATTTAGAGTTTTTATTAATGTCCTTTCTCTGTTATCGGTTCTATTCGTTCAGAGTCCAGCGTGTGTCGGGATTGTCGGACAATACACGCATGCTGAGCTTGCCGCCTCGGCAGCTAAGTACAGCCACTGTGGCATCCGTCTTGTTGTATCCGCCTCCTACATATACGGGATACTGGCATCCGTCAACGCCCTTGGGATAGAACTTGGCTTGATGGGTGTGTGCTGCCAGCGCCACATCGAACGGTGCACGGCTGAGCATGGGCCCCCACAGTTCGGTGCAGGGACGGTAGGTGTCGGTGTTGCCGAATACAGGTATATGGCTGATGAGCACGTGATTGCGTGCCGACTTGAACTCACGGCTCGACAACTCCTTCTTTATAAACTCCGCTTGGTCGTGTCTTAGCTGCGTAAAGTCGTTGAGGCCGCCATATACTGGCGTTGAGTCGGGCTTGTCTTCGCCAAGGTCGAGTAGCATGAATCGGGTGTTGCCACGTGTAAATGCGCTGTAGGTCCTGTCGTTGTAGTAGCCTATCTGGTGGTGCATTCCAGCCGAGTAGAAGTTGCGTATCTCATGATTTCCACGTAGGAAGATTACGGGTTTCTCAGCACCGTTTACCTCATCAGCCAGACTGTGTATCATGCTTATGGCATGCTCGCGGTTGCGCGGTTCGGGCAGACAGTCGCCGTTGAATATCACAAAGTCGTAGTCGATGCCCTTGGCAAGCTGCTTAAGGTGGGCAAGAGTCTCGCCGTGTTCGTGCAGGTCGTTGAAGACGAGGCACGTGAAGTCTTCGTCCTTAAGGGCAGGAGTGCGGAACGAGTAGAACGGAGTGCGCAGCGTGTCGGCACCGAAGTGGTTGGAGTAGGCTCCCTTATACAATATTTCCATTGCACACACGCGATAGTAGTAGCGTGTGCCGGGCTTCAGATTGTCGAGCTTGATGTTGTTCTCGATGTCGTAGCACACCTCTTGGCCGTCGAGTATGGTACGTGCGCGCTGCGTATGCTGTGTGTCGGTGCCATATTCTATCCAGCAGTGGCACACGCTGTTGGTCTGGAACATCACATTCATTGAAGTCGGGGTGGCAAGCTGTAGATAAGGTTGCGTCGTAAGCAGCTTGTCGATGGGGGTAGGCAGCACAATGTCGGCAAAGATAGGGCGGTGGTCGGAGGCGAGAGTGTTCACTACTTCAGAGTGAAGCGTCACGGCAGGCTCGCCAACGTATGGCCTATACTGCTCCCAACCTTTCTCGGCAGGTCCCGGTCGGCGTACATCGCCATAGCTCTTGTACACGGCAATGTAGTCGAGACACTCCCGTGGGTTGTCGGCAGGCCACGATTTGCCCTTGTTGTTGCATATATGGAAGCTTTTCTGAAACTTTTTTATGAATGGCGAATCGGGCTGGGCGTTAAGGTCGCCGGCTATGATGAATGGTTTGCTGTATTTCTTTGCAATATTCTCAATTATGCTTATCGAAGCCATAAGGTCGGCTTCGGTCAGTGAGAGGTGGGTTGCAGCAAATACGTAGTCGTCAAATTCTGCCACGAGCAGTGTACGTGCCTCCTCACGTCCGGGTAATGCGTGCTGTTCGGTTCTTATAGGACGCTTGCGCGAGAGTATGCCAATGCCGTATTTGCCACCGTCGAAACTTATGGCAGGAGCATACGAAGCATAGTAGCGCATGTGGTCGGCTATCTCGCCAAGCGAGTAGGTGTTATTGGTTCGGCGTGTCATGCTGTCAACCTCCTGTACGGCAACTACGTCAGGATTGATATTCTCCAGTACACCGGCTATACGCTTGTAGTCTAGTTTCTGGTCCATACCCACACCATGCTGTATGTTGTAGGAAGCAATGCGCAGCTGGCGTGGCAACTTGGATGTGCAGGTCTGTGCTTGCGAAGGAATGGCTGTAGTAATTGCTGCGGGCAGCAGAAGCGAGAGCAATAAATGCTTCAATTGAGTGATAGTTTTGTTTTTAGAGATCATTTTTTTGTATTAAAATTATGGTTTTCGAAAGGCAAAGTTCGTGATAAAAAACGATAACAGCAAGAAAATATGACATATTGCGTTAATTCGTTTGAGGGCCATGATTGAATCTCTCTCATAGTTTCTTAATGTTTATATATATTATATAATGTGTACGCCCACATTTTAGAGTCATAGATGTAAAGTAATGTTAAAGGTGTGATAAAATTGAGCATTTTTACTGCGAAAGTTTTGGAGATAACAGAAAAAGTACTACCTTTGCATCCGCTTTCGAGAACGAACGAAACTTCAAGCAAAACGAGATTGAAAAGAGTTCGAGGAAAGCGAATAAAGAAAGAGTTCTTTGAAAAGATTTACATAAGACAGATAAAGTAGTACAAGAAGCGAGAATGATGAAACACTCATTCTTGGGTAGAAGAAAAACGAACCGTCAAGTTTGTTTGACTTTAGACTCTAATTTGGAAGCTCGTTCTGAAACAGATACAAACAATAAGCAATATTTCACTAAAGCTTAGTAAGGCCTAGTAAGGCTTAGCAAGGCTCAGTCGAAAACTTGCCTAGTAAAAGATATTTTACAATGTAGAGTTTGATCCTGGCTCAGGATGAACGCTAGCTACAGGCTTAACACATGCA
>NZ_JADYTS010000047.1 GCF_021531355.1 Leyella stercorea
CAAAGATAACTAATTCTAACGAGAATAAAGCAAATCCTGTTAACTATTCAACACAGGGTTTTACTGGTGACCCAAATAACCGCCAAAAAGTATTCTTACCGCTTTCTACTTGTTCCAATTTAATTCTATCTACGTATGACGATACAGTTGCAATTTCTCCATCTATATCGATTTTACAGACGTTGATTTGGTTGTTTTTATTTAATCCGGAACCCATTGCTGGGTATCCTTGATTGGCGCGCATCATATCATTTGCAATGATAACAGTATCCCCATCCTTGATTTCCGACATACTTTTTACCAGTATGAATCGTTCATTTTCCTGCGCACGACAGTTATTGCCACCGGCAATCATGATGATTGCCATACAAAATGTGAAAAACAGATTGGGTAGAAATGGCAAGTTATGTATTTGTGATTTTGTGATATATGACATATATGATATCTTTTGTATAAAAAAGGTCTGAAAGCAAAAGCCTTCAGACCTTTCAGATATAATAATTATTGGTTTTATTGTTTCTCTTTTTTTAGAAGAAGAGGTAGCGGTTGTCAACTACGTTGGCCTTGATGTAAAGCTCGTTCATGAAGTTACCAGCTGCCTGCATTTCCTTCTGACGAAGCTTCTGCATCTCAGTAGCAGCGTCGAACTTGCCAGGACGCTTTGTCTTGCCAGTAACCTGGAATACGTAAACACCAGCGTTGCCCTTAACAGGAGCCTTAGAGAACTTGCCCTTAGCAGTAGCTGCAACAGCACCGCTCAGTGCAGGCTCGCTTGCGCCAGTAGCCGAAACGAATACAGGAGCAGCGAATGTCACCTGGTTTACAGCCGAAACGTTGGCACCCTTGCCCTTAGCAGCAGCAATGCTGTTAACGCCATTAAGCTTGGCAATGAGCATCTCAGCCTTCTTGTCCTTCATAGCCTCTGCCTTGACAATCTCCTTAACCTGAGCGTCGTCCAATGAACGGTAGCCTACCTCATTGATGTTGTCAAGAACTACGATGAGCAGGTGGTCGTTGTCGCCGCACTCGTAGAGAGGCGATACATTGCCCTTCTTGGCATCGAACAACCAACGCATAGCCTCGCGTGTGCTGCGTACGCCAGCAAGATTGTGCTCGGCTGTAGTTACGTCCTTACGCTCCTGAACGGTATAGCCAGACTTGGCTGCGTTCTTGATAATGTCCTCGGCTGTGAGGTTAGCGCTAACGAATGAGCTGAACTTGTTGTAAGCTGCTGAGTAAGTGTCCTTAGAGAATGTGATGTTCTTCTTGACAACAGCTGCAGTATACTTTGTAGTCATAGCCTTACGGTCAGCCACCTGAACGATGAGGTTGCCCTGAGAGAGAGGCATGTTCTTTATTTCGCCTACTGACATGGTGTTGAGAGCCATGATGTAGTCCTTAGTATTCTTGTCGAGCGAAGGAGCGCTCTGATACTGACGTGTTGTCATCCAAGCCTTCTCGCCAGTCTGACCATACTTCTTGGCGAGAGCCTCGAAGTCGGCACCAGCCTTAAGAGCTGTGTAGATAGAGTCGGCACGCTTTGTAGCCTCCTCAGTTGTAGCACCAACAACCTGAATCTGACGGAACTGGATAGAGTCGGGCAACTGCTGCTTGGCAATGAGCTTGATGATGTTGAGTGTGTTGTCAGCCTTGTTCTCAAGAACCTTGCTTGTAGAACCAACAGCCATAGAGTCAAGGTGCTGTGCGATGTCGTACGGGAAAGCTTCCTTTGTCACAGGTACACCAAGATAGTTGACCAATGATGTGCTCTTGCGTACTACATCCGACGGGTCGGCTGCAGCTGCAAGATCCTTGTCGTAAGCTGCAAACTCCTTCTGAAGAGCAGCAACGTCAGATGCAGAAGCCTTAACCTGAATGTCGATATACTTGATGTCGCGGCTCTCAACAAACTGCTTGAAGCGTGGCTTCATCTCGTTGTACTTAGCCTTGAGGTCGGCGTCAGAAAGCTGTACCTTGTTGTCGTCGATGCTTGTGTAGGCGAGAGAAGCAAGCTGAATCTGGCTCTCCTCGTTCTGCTCGTTGAATGCCTTCTGAGCCTCAACCTTGTTTGAGAGGAAGCAATGAGCGAACAGACCCTGGAACTTCTGGGCGAGAAGCTGCTGACGCAGAGTCTTCTCAATGAATGTCCAGTACTTGTAAACGCTCTCATACTGCTTTGCAATCTGAGGGTTGGCTTGGCTCTGAGCCTTGTACTCGGCGAGGAATTTCTTGAGTGAGTTTGCGTCAAAACGTCCTGTCTGCTGGTTGTAGAAAGGAGTCTGAGCAAGCATTGGGTTTGTACCCTCTGTCAGCACGTTCTGCAGCTCACTGTCTGTTACAGCAAGTCCTAAACGCTTGGCTTCATTCTCAACAAGCTTGGTCTGTACATATGTGTTCCAAACCATGTCCTTAACCTGATTGAGCTGGTCTTCGTTAAGGTTGTCCTGACCCTGCTGCATCTTGATGACCTCAGTGTACTCGTCAACCATCTTCTGAAAATCAGTAACATTGATTTTCTCTCCTAAAACTTCTCCTACTTGCTGTCGGTGTTCATTGTTTGTCGACTCGCAAGAACGGAATGCCTCCTCGGCAATAAATGCAAAAAGGCCCAAACTGATAATACATATCAGCAGGACTCCCTTGCTTCTGATTTTTCCTAATGCTGCCATTTTTAATTGTTTATTATTTATTTTTTTTATTTCCGTTTTTATGATAGACAGGTTTTCATATGCCTATAACAAGCCTTGTAAAAGGCTATGTTTTTCAAAAGGCGTACAAAAATACTAATTTATTACCAAACTTTAGCACGTTTGACCCTAAAAATTGGTTTTGTCGTGTACTTTTAGCCTTACTAATTCTATTTTAGTCATTGTGCTCTTGATGATACGGAATTCGTAGGGGCCTATATTGACGATTTCGTTGAGTTTCGGGAAACTCTGGTATTCATGCAATATGTATCCTCCAACTGTCATGTATTCGTCGCTCTCAGGTAGTCCGATGCCGAAAAGGTCGTTGACTTTATCTATCTCAAGACGTGCCGAAAGAATGTATTCCTGATCGCCAATCTGTTTGGCTATATACTTGTCGTTGTCATGCTCGTCTTCAATATCGCCGAATATTTCTTCTACAATATCTTCGAGCGACACGATGCCACTTGTGCCGCCAAACTCGTCAACAACCACTCCAAGGCTCTTCTTCTGTTGCAGGAATATATGCATCAGTTTCTGTGCTGCCATAGTTTCAGGCACAAAAGGCATGTTGCAAATACATTCACGCCACTTGTCGCGGTTGTGGAACATTTCTGAACTGTGAATGTAGCCTACAATATGGTCGATGTCGTCCTCGTAGACAATGATTTTGGAGTTGCCGCTTTCGATAAATTTCTGCATAAGTTTTTCGGTAGAGCAATCGTTCACGTCGACAGCATTGATTTCTGTGCGTGGCACCATGCAATCGCGTACTTTGCAGTCGGAGAAATCAAGCGCATTCTGGAATATCTTCACTTCGTCATTGATTTCGTCTTCGTTTTGCGCGTTTTCAATGCTTGATTGTACAAGATAGTCGAGGTCGACTTTTGAGAATCCCTCGTCGTCGGTCTCTGTTTCCATACGTATGCCTACTGAACGCAAAAATATTTTTGCCAGAAAGGTTGCAAACTTGCTTATTGGCCATAACAGTACATAGAAGACGTATGCTGGGATGGCAAACACCGACAATAGACGGTTTGCGTTGTTCTTAAATAGGATTTTCGGCATGAATTCGCCGGTGAACAATATGACAAGAGTTGACAGAATGGTGTCAGCTGTCACTCTTACTCCGTCGTCAAGATCCTTGAACAGCGTGTTGTCAAACAGGCTTGCAAACAAGATGCCATACACAACGAGCACAATGTTGTTGCCCACAAGCATTGTGCTTACAAATCCGTTGGGATGACTATAGAATTTGGATATTATTTTTTTTGTAAGTCGGTTGCCTTGGCGGTCCATTTCTGCAAGCATACGATTGCTTGACACGAAAGCAATCTCCATGCCTGAGAAAAACGCTGACAACACCATTGTCACTGCTATACTTGCTAATAAAGGAATGTCTGTTTCCACTGTATTTTAAATAAGTTTTACTGGTTTGGCTGCATGCGGCGTATTGGCTTTGCCTGCTGGCGTATGTTGGCCTTCACTGTGTCGGGTGCTGTGGTGATAGTGTCGCCACTGCCTGCAATGTCAGTCTTTTCGAACGATCCACGGCTGTTAGACACATAATATTTGGTCATACGTTCGTCGCTTCTGAAGTAAGCGCCTTCGAGGGTACGTTCGGGTGTTACGAGTTTTGAATATACATTGGAGTATAATTCATGTTTGTTCTCGTCCCAAAATAGTTGTTGGCTTGTGAATTTCACACCGTCTTTTGTAAGCACGCTTACACGGTTGCGTAGTTCCCAGAGCCGTTTTTGGTCATAATAGTATGCCGTATCGCATTGGATGTATGATTGTACGTGGAACTTCTCGTCAAATTGCTCAAAGAAAAGTCCTTTCTCAAAAATCCAACGTGACGGATTGCGTACGGTGTTCACCTCCCATCGTTCGGTCACAATGCGGTATTTTATTACGCCAGAGTCGGATATAAGTGTGTTGACGCCATAGCTGACCATCATCGACACAGAGTCGCGGTCGCGTATGGCACCTGCCGTATGCTCCTTTTGCTCTTGGCATGCCCCGAAAATGACAGACATGACAAGAGCTAATACTATGATGTGACTGTTTTTCATCCGAGTTTTTGCAATGTTGCAATTATTTTATTCCATCTTCCACTTGGCAAACCAACGTTCGTTGAAGGTAAGTCCGATATTTATGCGGAAGGAATTTTCTGTAATCATTGTCTTGCTGTCCTGGCGCACCCACTGTGCCGATATGTTCAGCAACGAACGGTTGTTGTAGCCATTGACTACAGGAATTCCGAAGCCTGCGCTTACACTGTATTCCTTTGGACCGTCGGCACCGTTTATCTTCAGATAGTTTGTCGCATATGATGCGCCCAGACGGTAGTGTACGCGCTTGAAGAACTTGCGGCTGTTCTCTTGCGGACAGAACTCGCCGCCAAATGTGAACTTATGACGGTCGGCAAACATACCCTTTGTCGTAACATAGTCGGTCACTCCGTCTTTGTTCACAAACTGTGGATATACGGTCGACGACCATTTCTGCAACTGATAGTCGGCACCGATTTTCCAGCTGCCAGCATGGTTCCACATAATACCCGCGCTATATGTGGTTGGCAGTTCGAGGCTGTTCTTGGCGTTGTTGCTGTATGTTGCAGTATCAGCAACACCTGTTTGCGCGTTGTTTGAAATGACCTGGCACACTGGGTCTGCCCCTAATTTATGGCCGAGACTATATGTTAAACCAAGAGTCAGCTCGTCTTTCTTTGAAAGTTTCTGTGTGTATTGAATACCGAAGTCAAGCTTGTAGCTATTTACTGTGGCTGTATAGTAGCGCGAAAGAGTGTTGACATAGCTGTCGGTGTATGAATTGACAACAGAACGTGTGTAATTGCCCCATAGGTATGAAGCGTTGAAGCCTATTGCCAATCCCTTTATAGGCATCCATCCCATACCGAGGTATGCCTGATGAAGACCACCACTGCCATTGTAAGTGTTGACGTATGATGTTGTGGATGTCTCGTTTGACGAATTGCCAACCTTTTCTGTATTGTAATAGTTGTATCCTATATTAGAATAGGGAAGAATACCGAAACTTATACCGAGGTGCTTAGCCAGACGGAAACCAGCTACAACATATTCAAAGTTGGCGTTGTTTGCGTTGATTTTTCTTCCGCCTTCCTTATAGTTGGTTATCTGTCCGGAAATGCCAGCGTCGAAAATGAACGACAACGAGTCGATAGAGGCGTATGATGCCGGGTTGAGTGTGTTTATCTGGTTGTGTTCATGAAATCCAAGACCTAATCCGTTCATTCCGCGATTAAATCCGCTTGCCTGTTCGCCTAATGTGCCCAAGCCGTATTGGCTGTAAGGAGAGTTTGTACCACTCTGTGCAGAGGCAGCCATGGACAATGTCACCATGGAAACAGTCATGAGTATTTGTTTCATCATTCTGAAATTTCTTAATTTTTATAGATCAATTTAGCTCCAACTGCTACACATTATATATAATAGAGCAATCTTGTGCATTTATCCTAATTATGAATAATTGGCTGCAAATTTATCGAAAAAAAACGAGATAATGGCACGAAGTGTGAGAAATATAAGTTATTTTTGCATCGTGAAACGCTTTAAAAGACATTTAACAATTGCCATCTTGGCTATTTTTATGTTTCTTGCGCATAGTAATAATGCGTATGCAAACGATGTGAACGCGACTGCTGAGGCCGACTCTATAGAGATTAGTCTGCTTACATGCGGCCCGCGTCCTAATGTGTATAGTCTGTATGGACATACTGCAATAAGATATAGAAATATTACTCGTGGAGAGGATCTTGCTGTCAACTACGGTATGTTCTCTTTCGGAAAGCCATTTTTCGTACTTAGGTTTGTTTTTGGACTGACCGATTATGAGATGGGAATTGAATATTTCGATGATTTTGTTTCGCATTATGCTCCTACAGGATGTGGAATACGTCAGCAAAAGCTTAATCTTACAGCACATGAGAAGGCTGTTATAGCAGCAGCTATTGACGAAAATTACCGACCTGAAAATCGTGTATACCGATATAATTATTTTTACGACAACTGTACTACACGTGCTCGTGATATGATTGTAGGGCATATTGACGGTATGGTGGAATATGAAGGGCAGGTAGACGCAAGCCTTTCCTTTCGTAAGTTAATTCATCGTTACAATACGACCCATCGTTGGGCTCGTTTCGGTAATGACCTGTTGCTTGGTGTAAAGGCCGACTCGGAAACCAATCGCAGCGAGCAGCAGTTTCTGCCTGAGAATTTGTGCCATGACTTTTCCGATGCGCAAATCGTTTCGAACGATGGTACACGGCGAAAACTTATTGACAGTGAGTCGTGGGTAATTGAGCGTACACGTGGGGTGGGGGCTGATTCATTTCCTTTGTCGCCAATGGCTTGTATGGCGTTGATTGCACTGACAGTAGTAGTTCTCACATGTGTAGAGCGTGTGTTGAAATCAAATTTTTGGGTTCTTGATGTTGTCATTATGTCTCTGACTGGGCTTTGCGGTCTGATACTTTTGGCAATGGTGTTCTCGCAACATCCTACAGTGAAATTAAATCTGCAAATCTTATTGCTTAATCCTGTCAACCTTATAGCGTTGGTGCCTGTTGTCAAGAACCTGCGAAACGGACGTGTACATGTGTGGTTGAAACTTTGGACAGTATGCATAATCCTGTTCGTTGTAGGAGGTCTGTTGCAAACTTATGCCGAAGGAATGCTTGTTTTGGCATTATCTTTGCTTATTAGAAACATATCAAAAATATTTATATATAAAAAAACAAGATGAAATTATCCACTATATTGTTTTTGGCGGTATTGTCAGGAGCGGATATGCAAGCGCAGACTTTGCAGCCTGCGCCGCGTCTTGTCGTTAATATAACTGTTGACCAATTGCGTACCGACTATATCGAGCATTTTGCACCACTTTATGGTAATGGCGGTTTTCGCAAATTGCTCGAACATGGTCGTGTGTATGAGGCAGCGAGCTATCCTTTCGCACCGGTAGACCGAGCTTCGGCCATTGCGTCGATAGCGACAGGCACAACACCGCATTATAACAATATTGTAGCAACACAGTGGCTTGACCGTAATACATTACGTCCTGTTTTCTGTACTGATGATGCTGAATTTGGTACTTCTCCACAAAACATGTCAACGTCGACTGTTGCTGATGAGTTGAAGATATCGACAAAGGGTGCGGCTATAGTTTATTCTGTAGCTCCTGTTAAGGATGCAGCAGTTCTGTCGGCTGGTCATGCGGCAGACGGAGCATTTTGGGTGAATGATGTAACGGGACAGTGGACCACGTCAGAATATTACTCCAAAGGAGCCCAGTCGCTTGTAAGAACCTTTAATAATGCGACCTCTAAACGTGTGACAGGCGATAATGATGCTGTTGCCGACCTGTCAGTGACTTGTGTCAATAAAATGGGAATGGGACGCGATCACATAACTGATATGCTATCGGTTACGCTTTCGGCAAAGGGCACAGAACCCACTATGTGGCAGTCGGAAATGGAGGTCATTTATGTTAAACTTGACCAGACCATTGCTTCGCTTATAAAGCGTATTGAAGACAAAGTTGGCAGCGACAAGGTTATGTTTGTGCTTACCAGTACAGGTTATGTTGATGAGCAACCAGTCGATTATCAGCGGTTTCGTATTCCGTCAGGTACGTTCTACATAAATCGTACTGCCAACTTGCTTAACATGTATCTTGGTGCCATCTATGGACAGGCAAAATACGTTGAAACTTGTTTCCATAACCAGATCTATCTTGACCGAAAGCTTATAGAGCAGCGTCACATCAGTTTTACTGACGTGATAACGCGGTCGAAAGAATTGCTTGTACAAACTGCTGGTGTGCGTAACGTTGCAACCAGTCCGTACAATCCGTCTGTGAGTGGCGATCTCGTCATCGAGACCGCTCCAGGATGGCGTATACTCAACGAAGACAATCACGAAAACTATTTCTCGCGTGCGGCTTTCATCCCGTTCCCTATAATTATGTATGGTGCAGGAGTAAAGCCAGGGCGTGTTACAACCCGTGCCACGGTGGATCGAATAGCTCCAACCGTAGCTAAGGCTATACGTATACGCGCTCCGAATGCTTGTTCGTCTGAGCCGTTGCAGTAGCCTGTTTATGGCTTCTGTAGTGGTAAAATAGCACCTTGTTGGCGTTAATCGCTATTATAATGGTGCTGTTCGGATTTTTTTTTGTAATTTTACACCCAATATTCGTAACAAGCATAAAATAAAAGCAAAATATAAAATGAATTTCAACAAATTATTACAATCATTGTTCGGCAACAAGTCGTCAAAGGACATGAAGCTGATACAGCCCCTTGTAGAAAAAGTTAAGGCTGCTTATCCCGAGATAAAAGCTTTGAGCAATGATGAACTGCGTGCACGTACAAAACAATTGCAGAAGTACGTTCAGGATTCAGCCAACGAGCAAAAGGCAAAGATTGCCGAGCTGAAGGCCAAGATTGAGGAGACTCCTATTGATGAGCGCGAGAGCATATTCAATGCCATTGACAAGCTTGAGAAGGAAGTCCTGGAAATCTATGAGAAGGCACTTGACGAGGTTATGCCTGTTGCTTTTTCTATTGTAAAGGATACAGCGCGTCGTTTTGCGGAAAATGAGGAGACTGTAGTAACTGCTACTGATTTCGACCGTGAACTCGCTGCTGACCCCAAGAATGACTTTATAACGATTGATGGCGACAATGCCATCTATCACAACCATTGGACAGCTGGTGGCAACGACCTCAAATGGGAAATGGTACATTATGATGTACAGGTGTTCGGTGGTATCGTGTTGCATCAAGGTAAGATTGCCGAGATGGCAACAGGTGAGGGTAAGACCCTTGTGGCTACGCTCCCCGTATTCCTTAATGCCCTCACGGGCAATGGCGTACATGTCGTAACTGTCAACGATTATCTTGCCAAGCGTGACTCTGAATGGATGGGCCCGCTCTACATGTTCAACGGCCTTTCAGTAGACTGCATTGACAAGCATCGTCCTAACTCGCCTGAGCGCCGTAAGGCATACATGGCAGACATCACATTCGGTACGAACAATGAGTTCGGTTTCGACTATCTGCGTGACAATATGGCAATTTCGCCAGCCGACCTCGTTCAGCGCAAGCATAACTATGCTATTGTCGATGAGGTTGACTCTGTGCTTATTGACGATGCACGTACACCGCTTATCATCTCTGGTCCGGTAGCCAAGGGCGATGACCAGATGTTTGAAGAGTATCAGCCTCTTGTAGAGCGTATTGTAGATGTTCAGCGCAAGCTCGCTACCCAGTATCTTGCTGAGGCAAAGCAGCTTATAGCCGAAGGTCAGAAGACCAACGACCAGAAGAAACTTGATGAGGGCTTCCTTGCTCTATATCGCTCACATAAAGCTCTGCCAAAGAACAAGCCGCTTATCAAATACCTCTCAGAGGAAGGTATCAAGGCGGGTATGCTCAAGACAGAGGAGTATTACATGGAGAACAACAACCGTCGTATGCCGGAATGTGTTGAGCCTCTTTATTTTGTAGTTGATGAGAAGCTGAACAGCTGTGACCTTACAGATAAGGGTACTGAGTGGCTTGCCAACCAGGTACAGGACAAGGAGCTCTTCGTACTTCCTGACATCACTTCGGAGCTGTCGGCTCTTGAGAACGAGAAAGATCTTGACGATCAGCAGCGCCTTGACAAGAAGGACGACTTGCTCAATCATTACGCCGTTCAGTCGGAGCGTGTACACACTCTTCAGCAGCTGCTTAAGGCATACACCATGTTCAATAAGGACGACGAGTATGTCGTTATGGACGGTGAGGTGAAGATTGTTGATGAGCAGACTGGCCGTATTATGGAGGGTCGTCGTTGGAGCGACGGCTTGCATCAGGCTGTTGAGGCTAAGGAGCACGTTAGAGTGGAGGCTGCAACACAGACATTCGCAACAATCACACTCCAGAATTACTTCCGTATGTACCACAAACTTTCTGGTATGACAGGTACTGCTTCTACTGAGGCTGGCGAGTTCTGGGATATCTATAAACTTGACGTTGTAGAGATTCCTACCAACCGTCCTATCTTGCGCAAGGACCTCGATGACCGTGTATACAAGACAGCACGTGAAAAGTATGCTGCTGTAATCGATGAGATTGTAGAGATGCGCAATAGTGGTCGTCCTGTTCTTGTAGGTACTACTTCAGTTGAAATCTCTGAGCTTATCTCGAAGATGCTCAATATGCGTAAGATTCCACATCAGGTGCTTAATGCCAAGCTTCATAAGAAGGAAGCTGACATCGTAGCTGAGGCTGGACGCAGTACTAAGGGAATGGCTGAGATAGTAGGCGAAGACGGAACAAAGCATTTCGAGGAGCGTATGCTGGGTGCTGTTACTATTGCCACCAATATGGCAGGTCGTGGTACCGATATCAAGCTTACACCTGAGGTAAAGGCAGCAGGTGGTCTTGCCATCATCGGTACAGAACGTCATGAGAGCCGCCGTGTAGACCGTCAGCTTCGTGGTCGTGCCGGTCGTCAGGGCGACCCGGGTAGCTCAGTATTCTATGTGTCTTTGGAGGATAAGCTTATGCGTCTGTTTGCTTCAGAGCGTATTGCAAGCCTCATGGACCGTCTTGGATTTAAGGAGGGCGACCGTATTGAGAATCCGATGATTTCGAAGAGCATCGAGCGTGCTCAGAAGAAGGTTGAGGAGAACAACTTCGGTATACGTAAGCACTTGCTTGAGTATGACGACGTTATGAACAAGCAGCGTACCGTTATATACGAAAAGCGTCGTCATGCTCTTATGGGCGAGCGCATCGGTATGGATATCACCAATGTTATTTGGGATCGTGTAGTTGCCATCATCGAGCAGAATGATTATGAGGGATGCCGCGAGCAGTTCCTTAAGATTCTGGCTATGGAGTGTCCGTTTAGCGAGGAAGAGTTTGACAATGCAAAGCGTGAAGACCTTGAGGAGCGCGCCTTCCAGAGCACAATGGCTACATTCAAGCGCAAGACTGATCGTATTGAGAGTGTTGCTTGGCCTATCATCAAGGAGGTAGAGGAGAATCAGGGTGCAATCTATGAGCGCATCATGGTGCCTATCACCGACGGCAAGCGTGTATACAATATTCCTTGCAACCTCAAGGAGGCATATCGCACTGAGGCAAAGGACGTTGTGAAGCAGTTTGAGCGTGTGATAATGTTGCACATAATTGACGATGCATGGAAGGAGAACCTGCGTCTGCTTGACGAACTCCGTCACAGTGTGCAGAATGCTTCTTACGAGCAGAAGGATCCGTTGCTCATCTTCAAGCTTGAGAGTGCCAAGTTGTTCGACTCGATGGTTAACGATATGAACAATCGTATTTGCAGCATCCTCACACGCGGACAGATTCCTGAAATGCAAAGACAGGAAGAGGTTCGTGAGGCTGCTCCCGAGGAGCACACACAGCGTCAGAACTATACCGAGGAGAAGGTTGATCTTGATAACGAAGAGCAGCGTGCTGCCGCTAATAACGACACACGTGAGAACGTAAGCGAGAATCACACTCCGTTGGTTAAGGATAAGATGCCTGGACGCAATGATCCTTGTCCTTGTGGCAGTGGCAAGAAGTTTAAGAACTGCCACGGTAAGGGACTTGTTTAAACTTGTTTCTTTCGAATAAAGTGATAATGTTTCACTTTATGATTATAATAAATGCGGGTGTTTCAAAAATACGAAAGGATTTTTGAAGCATCCGCGTTTGTGTTTATCGTTAAACTCATATATGCTTATGACATCAAGAAATGAAGAAAAGTGGAATGCCAACTATAGTGCGTTGAAGGAATATATACAGGCGCATGGGCATCTGCCGGACAAGAAGAAGGTTGAAAACCGTGGTCTTCTTAATTGGTGGAAGTATAATAAGAAATGTATAAAGCTTGGCAAACTCAGTGAGTATAGGGTGAATATGCTGCAAATACTTAGTGATATGCGTGACAAATAGTTAACGAATAGGTAATATGAATATTGAACTATATAAGGCCGCAATGAAGTTCAAGGATAATCAGTTGTTTTCGGATTTGTCCTTTATTTCAAGTGCAGGCGATCGCTTGGCGCTTGTGTCTTCCGATGCAGAGTGCTTGACTATGACTTTGCAGGCAATGCTTGGTATGAGACGTATGGACAGTGGTTGGGCATGTATTGATGGTGAACCCGTATTGTCTTCTGTAGCAACTTGTTTCCGACGTTATATTTCGTATCTTCCTAAGAATATAGACTTTGGAAGTGTAACTGTTGAACAGGTAGCAAAGGATAAAATGAAAGGTGACAGCAAGTATTCATTACAAGAAGCCGAACGTCATTTGCAACTTCTTGGTGTGGAATCTGGATGTTTGAGCAAATCATTTGCCTCACTTGATGCATCTACTGCCCAGCGTGCAGCTCTTGCCGTCACAGTTATGGACGGTCGTCCGATAGCTTTGCTCGACAATCCAACGTCATTACAAGATGAGGCTGGAAGCAAACTTATAGCCGATTATCTGTCTTCCTCATTGTTTGATGATGTAGCGGTAGTTGTAGCCACTTCCGACCCGATGGTAATGGCTGTATGTAACAAGAAACAATATATAGAAAACAAACAATAATAAATGATGATTACGACATTAGGATTGGCTCTTGGAGTCTTGTTTCTATTAATTCCATTGTGTGTGGCTTACGTCTATCATATAGATATGGTGACGCGCATGCTTCGTGCTTTTTCCTGTATGGCATTGCGAGTAGGGGTGCTTGGAGTGGCAGTATATTATCTTGTGCAGACCAACAGTCTGACACTTAGCTTGTTGGCTGCTTTAGTGTTTATGCTGTACTCTGTTGTAGTTGTTGTCTATAGGGCACGGCTTAATCTTTCATTATTCCTGTTGCCTGTATTTGCAGGAATGTTGGTAGCAGTTGTTTTTGCTGCTGCAATATTGCTATTTGCCAATGTCGCAATTGGTGATGATTTCGGTACGCGTTATTTGTTGCCTGTATTGGCATTGCTGTCGGGAAGCATTGTCGACCCTATGGCTCAATCCTTGGCAACTTATTATGCAGGTCTGAAGCATCATAATCATCTGTATTATTATCTCATAGGTAATGGGGCTACACGTTCTCAGGCAATCGACTATCTTATGAAACGTGCATTGGAGAAATCTTTTGTGCCTGGTCTGCGTCGTATGGCAGGAGTAGCCGTTGGCGTGTCGCCTGTATTTATGTGGATAATGATAGTGTGTGGGGCATCGGCTTTCGATGCGGTTGCTATTCAGATACTATTTATGACGGCTGTATTTGCAGCATCGGTATTTGCAGCTGTCGTTTCGCTGACAATAGCAAGACGTTATGTTATTGACGGTTACGACCGATTGAAATCCGTTCTTGTATTGTTTTGCATTTGTGCTACGCTTAGCTCATGCAATCAGATAGTAAAGCGCATGGACGCAAAGGTGGTGGAGAGCAAGAATGTTCTGCTATCACAAAACAAAGAAGAGACTGATGCCGACTTTAGTAAGAAGAAAGAAAATTCTAATGCAGAAAACCCCAACCTTGAGATTCCTGCCCGTCTGAAGTTGGTGCCCGAACAGATACTACGTCGTACAGGCTATACTGCATCCTACAACAGCGACCGTCGTGTGCCCAACTGGGTGGCATGGCATCTTACGCCAAGCCGACTGACAGGTGAAGCAAAGCGTAATGTGGCGGCTTTTCATGAGGACGAGGACGTTCCGGAGCCACATGCTGTCAACTTCGACTATGTACGCTCGGGCTATGATCGTGGTCATATGTGTCCGGCTGGCGACAACAAGTGGAGTGCTGTAGCAATGGACGAATCGTTTCTTTTCACAAATATATGTCCGCAAGCACCTTCGCTTAATCGTGGCGATTGGAACGAAATGGAGCAAGTCTGCCGCAAGTGGGCCAAGCAATATGGCAATTTGTACATTGTCTGTGGACCGATATTCTATAAAGGCAAGACCAAGACGATTGGTGCTAATAAGGTGGCTGTTCCCAATGCCTTCTTCAAGGTGGTGTTATGTATGAAGGGCGAGCCTAAGGCCATCGGCTTCATCTATAAGAATGGCGACGGCAATCGTCCTAAGGGCGACTATGCCAACTCGGTAGATGAGGTGGAGCGCATCACAGGCATCGACTTCTTCCCCTCGCTTCCCGACAATATAGAGAAGAAGGTGGAGGCTGAGTGCAATCCCGACGATTGGGATTTATAGATTTTTGGTTCAGCCCGTATAATTGACTTTTTTAGACTTTCAGCTTGTACACGTTGGTTGTCTTCTGCTCAAATCCTACTGATTGATACAGGGCATTTGCAGCCACACGTGCAGGGCGCGATGTCAGCATCAGCGTGCAAGGCGAATATCTGCGTGCTGATGCTATGGCATGTTCAATCAGCAGTCTGCCCAGCTTCTTGCCACGCATACTGTTGTCTATCACTACGTCCTCTATCCATGCCTTGCTGCCGGTAGGGGCGTAGTAGACGGCAAGCGTGCACATTCCCACTATCCTTCCGTCATGCTGCAACAGCAGCAGATGGGTGTCGGGTGATGTTATGATAGTGTTCAGGGCTGCCAAGGTCATGGGCTGGGCTGATTGCGATAGCTGCGGCAACAGCATGTTGATGCTTTCAAGATACTCTGCCTTGGCTTCTGTGGCTTCGAAAATAATCGGTTCGTGCATGTTTTTTAACGATTTATGATTGTTTTAAATTAGTTGTTATGCAAAGATACATAAATTTATGTGTATCTTTGCACATATATAAACTATTATAAGCAATAAAACAATCAAAGAAATGAAAAAATCACTACTTCTTTCTTCAGCCTTGCTGCTGTCGTCTCTCTTTGCGTCGGCACAGACCACACCGCGCAATCAGCTTACTCCGACTCCTCCAATGGGATGGATGACATGGAATCTGTTTCAAGGCAACATCAACGAACAGCTCATACGTGAGACTGCCGATGCTATGGTGGAAGGCGGTTTTCGTGATGCCGGCTACAAATACATCTTTATCGACGACCTGTGGCAGGGCGGACGCGACCGCCACAACAATATAATCCCCGACCCCGTAAAGTTTCCCAATGGCATAAAGGCGCTTGCCGACTATGTGCATTCCAGGGGACTGAAGCTCGGAATATATTCGGATGCCGCTCCGCTCACCTGTGGCGGATGGACTGCAAGTCTGGGATTTGAAGAGCAGGATGCACGTACGTTCGCTTCTTGGGGTGTCGACTATCTGAAGTACGACTACTGCAATGCTCCTGAAGACAGCGCTACGGCACGCCATCGCTATCGCACAATGGCCAATGCCTTGCAGAAGTCGGGCCGTAACATAGCGCTCGGCATCTGCGAGTGGGGACAGCGACAATGCGAAGAGTGGTGTGAGGAAGTGGGCGGTCAGCTATGGCGCACCTCCTACGACGTTCGCGACATGTGGAAGGACGTGGTGAAACAGGGTGGTATGGGCATTCTCGACATAGTGAACGTCACGGCTCCGCTTGCCCGATATGTACGCCCAGGCCAATGGCCCGACATGGACATGCTCGTTGTAGGTCTTAGAGGCAAGGGCGGTCCGTCGAGCGACCTTGGTGGAGTAGGGTGCACCCAGACCGAGTATCAGACCCAGATGAGTATGTGGTGTATGATGGCATCGCCTCTGGCTATGACCAACGACCTGCGCAAGGTGTCGGAGGACGACCGCCGTATACTGCTCAATCCCGAGATTATCGCCATCAACCAAGACCCTCTTGGCAAGGCAGCCGAGCGTAAGGTGATGACCGATAGCTATCAGATATTTGTACGCCAGCTTGCCGATGGTTCTCACGCCGTAGCATTGCTCAACACGTCTGAAAAGCCTCTGGCATTGACAGCCGACTTTGCCCATCTTGGCATTCCCGGCAAATATACCATTCGAGATGTGTGGCAGCATAAGGACATAGCTCGCAACGCTTCCAAGTGGAAGGGACGTGTGATGTCGCACGAGACACGCGTGTTTGTCGTAAAGAAATAACATAAAAAAGGTTGGTTGCAAGTATTTTGCTCGCAGCCAACCTTTTTTTATTACAATCCAACCTTCTATATATTCCTCAATACGGTGAAATGTTATTTCACTTCGATGTTCTTCATCACCTTAGCTTCCTGCTCCGGAGTAGTCTTCGGGATGACGATAGTAAGGATACCATCGGCAACGCTTGCCGAGATTTTGTCGCGCTCCACGTCGTCAGGCAGAGTGTAGCTTTGCTCGTAGTTGCCATAGGTGAACTCGCGGCGCAGGTAGCGCTCGTGTCTTTCCTTACGGCAATTGCACTCTCTGTCTTCCTCCTTGTGCTCCATCTTGTTCTCAATGGCCATATGTAGCAGACCCTCGTTGGTAACGTTGATGCGAACCCACTCCTTTTTAAGTCCAGGAACTGCAACCTCCATTATATATTCATCACACGTCTCCTTGACATTGATAGCCGGGGCTGTGGTGGTGCGTGTCTGAGGCACTTCCTCAGTATTGAAGAAACAGTTGTCAAACCAATCGTTCAACCAATTAGAATAGTTATTCCTGCGAACTAACATCATAATGAATTACCTCCATTTGTATTTTTCTCGTCCTCTCTTCGCCAAGTGCGGTTCGGTCGGGATTTCTGTTTGTTAATAATCTCGTTTTGCCTGTAGCTTTTATTGCTTTCGGCTTTCAATATGTACTTCGCAACTTATGTGCCAACCGTTATATGTATCGGCCGATATGACATATTTATCAATTTTGTCATGTTCTTGTGATAAAATGTCAGACGTATTGATTTTTCTTAGTATCTTTGTGCAGAAATACATTCTTTAGCATAGGGAAATTCCCTACGAATACGTAATCACACTTTTTTATATTATGTCAGAAAAACTTACAAAAGACGCCATCGACCTCAGTACGCTGAGTATTCCGCGCCTTTTCGGGCGCTATTTTCTTCCTACATTGTTAGGTATGCTCAGCATATCGGCAATGACAGCCATAGACGGAATATTCGTAGGGCATGCCGTTGGTGCCGACGGAATAGCAGCCATAAATATATGTGTGCCGATACTGATGGTGGTGACGGGACTGGGGCTGATGATGGGAGCCGGATGCTCTGTTGTGGCATCCATCCATATGGCGCAGCACAAGTTCAAGGCTGCCCGCATCAATGTCACCCAGGCATGGATATTCGCCACAATGGTAATCTTGGCGATGACAGTCCCCGTGATGTTGTTCCCCTCGGCAATAGCGAGGATGCTTGGTTCGTCCGAGGCCCTGCTGCCATTGGTGCGTGAGTACTTGCTGGGATTCATGCCTGGCGAGATGTTCGGCGTGTGGGCGGCATTGCTGCTGTTTGTCATTCGTCTTGACGGCAGTCCGCGCTTCGCCATGTGGTGCAACGTGGTGTCGGCAATAGCCAATATCTTCCTCGACTGGTTTATGATAGTATTCATGGGATGGGGGCTTTGGGGAGCAGCAGTAGCCTCGGCTTTGAGTATGGCTATCGGAGGCATTATAGCTATGTGGTATATGCTTTTCGCAGCACGCCAGTTGCGTCCTATCCGGCTGAAGTGGAGCCGTCGTTCGCTGCTCTATTCCGTGCGCAACATTGGCTATCAATGCACCATAGGTCTCTCTGCCCTTATGGGTGAATGTACGATGGCTGTGCTTACCCTCATCGGCAATTACGTGTTCGGCTCTTATCTTGGCGACCCTGGTATAGGTGCATTCGGCATAGCATGCTATTACACCCCCTTTGTCTACATGATAGGCAACGCCGTGGCACAGTCGGCACAGCCGATTATTAGTTTCAATTACGGTACAGGTGATGATCGTCGAGTTAATTCCACATTGCGTGTGGCTCTGCTTGCAGCCGTAGCATGTGGTGCTGCAGCAAGTGTGGCGTTTATGGTTTTCCCTTATGAGCTTGTAGAGCTGTTCATCAGTCGCAGCGAAGCAGCCTTTCCGCTTGCCGTCAAGGGATTTCCGTTGATGGCTGCAGCGTTTGTGTTCTTCATAGTCAACCTCACGCTCATAGGCTATTTCCAAAGCATAGAGCGTGTGCGCTCGGCAATGGTGTTTGCCCTGCTGCGCGGACTCTTGTTGCTTGTGCCAAGCTTCATCATCCTTCCTATTGCGTTTGGCGATACGGGCATCTGGCTTGCCTTGGCTGTGTCAGAGCTGCTGACAATGGTTAGTATAATAGGTTATATGATGATTAAAACTTCTTGATTCTGACATGGCAATACGGCTCGCCACCAGTCTTCTCATAATAACGCTGGTGGTAAGCTTCGCCAATGTAGAAAGGTTCTTCGGGCAGAAGCATGGTGTTCACCTCATCGCCCATATCACGGAGTATTTGCATAACGTGTTCGGCTGTCTGCTTTTGCGATTCGTTGCGATAGAATATGCAACTGCGATATTGCGCACCGATGTCGGGACCTACACCGTCGGTCTGTGCCGGATCGTGAATCTCGAAAAACAGTTTGCATAAGTTCTCGTATGATACAAGATTCGGATTGAACTCTACTATCACAGCCTCTACATGGCTGGTTTTATGGTCGCGCACATCGGCATACGAGGGGAATTCCTCCTTGCCTCCGGTGTAGCCGACAAGAGTGTTGAGCACACCATTCTGTTTCTGAAATTGGTGCTGCGTGCCCCAAAAGCATCCGCAGGCAAAGATGCCTACCTCGATATTCTCGTCCGCAGGAGCATGATACAGGCTGACTTGTGAGCAGCTTTCGATGGCAGCCTTCACCATCTCCAATGCTCTGCCATGCTTTGCCTGAAGGTCGGGGTGCGTCTTGCCTCGTGCAAAGTTGTGCTGCAAGTCGTTGTACTTCACCTGCAGAGCAATGGGATTTCCCGAGTCAATGATTCTTTGCACATACTCGAAATAGTCGGTTGAATGGTCGTATGTGAGCAGGCGTAGGGCATTTACTATGCCAGTTGGAATGCCCTCTTCAAGCAAATCATTGAAAGTGTAGCTTGTGTCCTCAACCACATCGTGCAGAAACCCTGCTATCTTCTCCTCGTCGGTATGCCCCATCTGCCCCACGGCAAGAGGATGGAGTATGACGGGATAACCGTCGCGGTCTATTTGTCCTGCATGTGCAGTTGTGGCTATGCGGAGCGAAATGTCAATAGGATTCATATATTTTATTATTTGTTTTGGAGTTGTCTGGCTAAATGATGTTGCAAAGGTATGCAAAACTTTTGTTATTACAATAAAAGCCTTACCTTTGTATCACATATTATGATTTAGCAAGAATGACAACAATGCAATCAACACTTAAAAAATACTTCGGTTACGATCAGTTTCGTCCTTTGCAGGAGGATATAATCCGCCATATTCTTAGTGGCAAGGACTGTCTTGTGCTGATGCCTACGGGTGGCGGCAAGAGTCTATGTTTTCAGATTCCGGCTTTGATGATGGAGGGAACGGCAGTAGTTGTTTCGCCTCTTATCTCGCTGATGAAAGACCAGGTGGAGACTCTGCGTGCCAACGGTATAGAGGCAGCGGCCCTGAATAGCAATGCTTCGGAGGCAGAGAATCGTGAGATTGCTGAGCGAGCCTATCGTGGCGAATACAAACTGCTTTACGTCTCGCCCGAGCGCTTGCTTGCCGAGATGGAAACAGGCGTGTTGCATCATTCATCGGGTGTTAATCCTACTGGATCGCTCAAGGTTAGCATGTTTGCTATAGACGAGGCGCATTGCATCTCGCAATGGGGGCATGATTTCCGTCCGGAATATACGCAGTTGGGCAGACTGAAAGAATACTTTCCAGGTGTGCCTATTGCAGCCTTTACGGCTACTGCCGACAAAATAACCAAGGAGGATATTGTGCAGCAGTTGCGTCTGGAAAAAGACGAGACGGGCGAGCCAAAGATTTTTGTTTCTTCCTTCGACCGTCCTAACCTTTCGCTTGATGTGCGCCGAGGATATTCGGCACAGGATAAGCTGCGCTTTCTGCTTGCCCTCATTGCACGCCATCGCAATGAGAGCGGCATTGTATACTGTATGAGCCGAAAGACCACCGAGACCGTAGCCATGAAGCTGCAAGAGAAAGGTGTACGTGCCAAGGCTTATCATGCCGGACTATTGCCCAGAGAGCGTGATGAGGTGCAGGAGGAATTCATCAACGACAATATAGATGTAGTGTGTGCTACCATAGCTTTCGGCATGGGTATCGACAAGAGCAATGTGCGCTACGTGGTGCACTACAACTTGCCGAAGAGCATAGAGAGCTATTATCAGGAGATAGGTCGTGGAGGTCGCGACGGACTGCCTTGCGAGACGGTTCTGTTCTATCAGGTGGGCGACATCATCATGCTGCGTAAATTTGCCGAGGACAGCGGGCAGCAGGCTGTCAACAACGAGAAGCTGGACCGTATGCAGGAATATGCAGAGAGTCAGGTCTGCCGCAGAAGAATTTTGCTCAATTATTTCGGCGAGACGATGGATCATGACTGCTGCAACTGTGATGTCTGCAAGAATCCTCCACAGCGTTTCGACGGAACCATACTTGTACAGAAGGCTCTTTCGGGTATTGTACGTACGCATCAGCAGACGGGTTTCAGACTGTTGATTGACATTCTGCGAGGCTCGTCCGGTTATGAACTATATCAGAAGGGCTATCAGCAGCTCAAGACGTATGGCTGTGGCAGGGATGTCGCTTTCAAGGACTGGCAGGACTATCTGTTGCAAATGCTGCACATGGGCTATATCGAGATAGACTATAAGGACAATTCGCACCTGAAGGTTACGCCGCAGGGCGAGGATGTGCTCTACGGGCGCAAGACAGCACAACTGGCTGTTGTGAATCGCGAGGACTTCACGGTGAAGGGCAGGAAGCAGAAACTTAGCGAGTCTATGCATGCCGGACTTGTGCAAGACGGGGTGGCTGAAGACATGGCGCTGTTTGAGACACTACGTCAGCTGCGTGCACAACTGGCTGCCGAGAGGGGTGTTCCGCCATACGTGGTGTTTGGCGACCGCACGCTGCATCAGCTTGCCATAGTTAAGCCAGTGACGCTCCTTGCTTTTGGTACTGTATCAGGAGTGGGTGTTCATAAACAGGAGACATTCGGCACAGCCTTTGTCAAGGCAATACGCCAGTATGAGAGTCTCTCGACGGACGAGACCGAAGAGTGGAACAGCTTGGAAGCTCCAGCAGCTACAGGCAGTCAGCAAAAGTCCTCGGCCAAGAAACCCCGCAAGTCGCCTAAGGATTATGTCACCTTCAACGGAGTGGAGTATCATATCGGTGCGACGCTGATGGAGTGCTTCAAGTGGCGTGTCGCTATAGGCTATTTGAGCAAAGACGTATATTTCAACCTTTGGCACGACAGCCACTATCCCATGACACGATATGTGAGCGAAGACACCCCTCAGCGCGATGCTGTAGTGAAACGTTTTGCAGAGATAGTCACGGCAGCGTACAATGTGGAGGTGTCGGCAGATAACGAAATGGTAAGCATCAAAAGAAGAATAGAATATGATGTCGATGGCAACCCTGTTCATTCGCTGGTGTGCGTCTCTTTCGACGATGCCCTCAGCAAACTGAAGCAGTTCGTCAGTCAGAACGGTCATATGCCTTTCTCGGCATCTGGCGAGTATGAATGTTCATTGCGCCGATGGCAGCACGAAATACAGCATGGCATAATATCGCTCACACCCGAACAGCAACAGGCGTACGACGAACAGATGGCTGGCTTTGCCGATGTACCAAAGTCGCGCCTACAATGGAAGAAGACACAAGAAGAATGACAGCTACTACCTTTGGCACTATGCACAGTGGTTCTTCATAATAGGTTCGTCAAATGTCACGCATCCTCATTACGTATGGTCTGAGGGTGCGTGACATTTGTGTAAAGGGCTCATTCCAATTGTAGTGAACCAGCTTATTTTTTTGATGTATATATACTAGCATCGCGGATACGCTTACTTTTGTCGCAGCATCATTTTGTGGATAAACTAAAATACAGTATATTTGCAAAATAAATTGAACTTTTCGTCATAGAAAAGAAATATACTATAAGAGTTCATTTTTCTATACATGTTAAATTATTATTGCTGATAACTATGAAATTGAACACAAAACTCAATGCAATAATATTAGGATTTACAATGATCCTTTCAATGCAATCAGCTTTTGCTGCTTGCAAACTGACATTTGCCACTCAACAAAAGAAGGTAGCGACTATTAGCAAAAAGAAAGTCGCTGGTGGTAAGAAGAAGGTCGCTGGTGGTAAGAAGAAAATTTATCGCAAGGCTTCGATGCGGAAATTTTCTCAAAAGGAACTGAATCAAATTATGCGAACACTTGAAAGGAAGTATTTGTCTGCAGACAATTCTTCAGCCTGGCGAAATGTCGTTGGATTTGGAATAGGAGACAACTCCATAGATGTTTCACTCCGTTGGAACACCAAGGAGAAGCAACAGGAGTTTCGTAATCAGATATACAACTCGTCTGTCATTAAGTTTGGAGACAAACTCGACCCTGTCATAGATAACAAAACAGGAGTAAGCTCTTATAATGGTATTTCCATCAAGGCAGAGAGTCCCTCCTATCCTTTGGGTAGTACAGAAATCAAATTCACTATAACCAACCATAGTGGTAAAGAATTCATGTATGGCGAAGCATATAGCATCACAGCCCAAGGAGCGGATGGCAATTGGTTTGTTGTGCCCACCGATTGCTCGTTCACGGCTATCGGTCATGTTTTAAGCGATGGTCAAAGCGCCACCATAACTGCTCATCTTTTTCCCGATATTCTGCCAAACAAGCCTGGCATCTATCGATTCTTCTATGAAGACAACATAGATGGCAATAAGGTGCTGCTTATGGCAACCTTTGAGTTGAAGTAAATAAAAAGGATTGTTGCTTATGAAAATACTCTTCAGTTTATTGGCATTTTGTTTATTTGCCTCATGCGTCCATTCCCAAGAGGCGGTGGACACGGTAAGTGTGCGTGTGCAGTATCGTGCATTGTATAAACACACGCAGGAGCAAAAGGAAGCGTATGATGACATAAATCTGTTGGATATAGGGAGACATTCGTCTCGGTTTTATAGCCAACGGTTTGAGCAGTTTCTGCATCAGCGTGATTCTGTGAAGAGTGTGAATACCGACCCTATGAGCTATTTGCAGTTCTTGGCAAATACGTTTGGCTCTAAGAAAGGACGCGAGTATGAAGTTTATAAGCATATTCCGCAGAGGGGCGCTCTCACTTATACGGATGTCCTGCATAATGACTTTTTCTTCTGTTATGAGGAATCCATTCCGATGTTTTCTTGGGAACTTGCCGATGGTGACACTATTATTATAGGTTATCCCTGCCATAAAGCCGTTTGTCAGTTCCGTGGGCGCACTTGGACAGCATGGTATTCGTTGGATTTGCCTTTTGATAACGGTCCATGGAAGTTAGGTGGTTTGCCAGGACTCATACTGGCTGCTTCTGAAAGCCGACATGAATTTTCATTTGTTGCCACAGGAATAGAGCAAATGCGGCAAACAGCAACCATCAGTTTTCACCCCAAGCGTTACTTGCGTTCAACTCCTGCCAAGTTGCAACGTCTGCTTGAAGATTACTGGAAAGACCAATGGAATACTACAAACCGCTTGCAAGGCAGTGGATATAGTGAACCGCCTAAGGCACAACGGACTTTCAATGCATGTTTAATGGACA
>NZ_JADYTS010000048.1 GCF_021531355.1 Leyella stercorea
AGGTACAAAATTTCTATCACATTGAGGATTAGATAGTTGTAAATAATCTTAATATTTAACGACACTCCCTATAGTAGAGAGTGTGCATAAGTCGAAAAGATAAGAATATGGCTATCTCTCTACTCCTTCTCAAGAGCCGTGTGGATATTTCGCATTAGCCCCGAATATTTGGCTCGTTTCACAGCACTCCCCTTAAACAGATGGCGATAATCGTCCTCGGTTAATGAAAGCCAGTCCTCGCGCTTCATCTCAAGCAGTTCTTGCGAGGGCTGGAGTTCTGGAGTAGTGTTAGGTTGAGCAAAGCGATTCCATGGGCAAGCCTTCTGACAGCAGTCGCAACCGTAAATCGTATCGCCCATCTTATCGGACAATTCGGATGGAATGTCGCCACGGTTTTCTATTGTCTGATAACTCAAACACAAGCGCGCATCAAAATCCGATTTTCCTTCGCCCATCGTAAGAGCGTGCGACGGACAAGCATCAATACATGCGTGACAATTGCCACAACGCGGCTCCATCTCCTCGTCATACTCCAATTCTACTGGAAGAAACAGCTCACCCAAGAAGAACATGCTTCCGGCACATGGTATTATAAGCTGATGGTTTCGTCCTGTCCATCCCAGACCAGCCTTTACAGCCCAGTAACGTTCAAGTACTGGAGCCGAATCGCAGAACGCTCTGTACTCCTCAAATCCTAAGCGTTCGGCAAGTTGCCGAAGCTTTCCCTTCACCACATCATGATAGTCCTTGCCAAGCGCATAGGCGGCAAACTGCGGCTGGCCTTCGGGCAGAGTGTGCGACGGAGCATAGTTCAACGCCACAGACACGATGCTCCTGAGGCCGTCCATCAGCAGGCGTGGGTCGAAACGCTTGTCAGGATAATTTTCCAGATAGTTCATCGTGGCATGCTCGCCATTATCAATCCATTTGCGGTAGGAATCCACCACCTCCTTGTCCACAGCTGCGGCACGGGCAATGCCACAAGCAAAAAAGCCGAGGTTCTTTGCCTCGGCTTTTATGTTAAGAGATAATTGTCGTTTGTCCATTATCTTTATTACGTTATGTTTCCGTTAGATTCTCATTCAAAAGTCTTGAACTCATAGCCCTGCTCCTTAAGCCATGTGAGCGACTTAGGCAGAGCGGTACGAAGCTTGTCGATGCTCTTGACCGAATCATGGAAAGTAATGATCGAACCATTACGGGCATATCGCCTTACATTATTGAACACATCGTCGGCACTCAGCCATTTTGAATAGTCGCGGGTCACGAGGTCCCACATCACGATGCGATACTTTCGACGCAACCAGATGTATTGGCTATGGCTCATAGCGCCATGAGGCGGACGGAAGAGGTGGGCGCCTATAAGGTCGTTGGCACGCTCCACATCGTCAATATATGTCTTGGCAATATGCTTGAAGCCTCCAAGATGATGATAGGTATGATTGCCCACTTGATGGCCTGCCGCAACAATACTTCTGTAGAGGTCGGGATACTTGCGCACATTGTCTCCTACCATGAAGAAAGTGGCGTGTATCCCAAACTCTTTCAATGTTTGCAGAATGAACGGAGTCGATTCCGGTATAGGTCCATCGTCAAACGTGAGATATACCGAACGCTCGTTGCGGTTCATTCTCCAGGTTGCACCTGGAAACAACCAACGCAACCATATTGAAGGCTGTTCAATTATCATCGCGATTCAAAAGGTTGTCCGCCCTTAGCCTGATAGACGGCATAGATGGCATTGGCTGCCTTGAGCCATCCGTTTGCCATCTTGGTGTCTACGAGCTGGGCAATGTCTGAAATACCCTGCATGTAATAGAGCTGGCGCATCACATCTGTCTGACACATGTCGAAGCGCGAGCCTTCCTGCGATACATAGTAGTCGGCATACTGCTTGGCGTTGTTCCATACCTGGCGCAGGATACGTGCTGCATCAGCCTTGCATCCTATCAGAGCATAAGCACGAGCCAGATCTGCCGAACCCGAAACAAATGAATTGGGCACATTATATTCAGGTATTGACTTCTCTGCCTTGCGCAGCACCTTCAGAGCCTTGTCGTTCTTGCCCTCCCGTATGAGAGCAAGCGCCAGCTGTGCAAAGAGATTGCGATGGGTGTAGCACATACGCATTATGGTCTCGTCAATATAGAGTCCCTTCTTGTCCAGTCCGCCGAACTTAAATCGGTTCATCACATTATTATATGTCTTCTCGGTATCGAAGTTCTTTGCACCTGGCTTGTTGGTTGTGAACGGAGTGATGCGGTAAGCCAGACCCTCCTGTACGAAGTTGTCGCCAAGATTCATATAGTTGTCGCCACCCACAGTAGTAGCCACATACAACGGACGTGTCCAGTTGCATTGTGCGAGCATCTCAAGCATCATAAGGTCGTTCTTATACAGAGCGCGCTTGCCTGCGAGCGAGATGACCATACGGTCGGGTATGGTGTCGCACGCCATCATCATTCCGCTCTTCTTCACAGCCTCCTTGTCGATGGTCAGGTAGAGAGTGTCGGTCGGGATGACGTGCATATCGCTGTTCTTGGTGCGCACCCAGTACTTCATGATGTTCTTCACCTCAAACGGTTGGTCGCCAAACTGAGCGCGGGCCTCGGCAGGATGCTCCTTGTAGAAATTCTGAACCTGCTGCTTCAGCGAGGGATCAACCTGAATATAGTCGTTGGTGCCTGAGCAGAAGTCGAGACGCGGCCAAGTGATAGGCACAGAAGGCGAATCGTAAGCCGGGCGCTTCATCTGGTCGATATACCAGTCGGTCTGCAGATAAGAGAGGTTGCACACACGTGCGTCGGTACGGAATCCTTCGGTCTCCTGATTATACCACAATGGGAACGTGTCGTTGTCGCCATTGGTGAAGATAATAGGGTTGCCCTTGTCCTGGAGCGTCATCAGATAGTTCTGTCCGAAGTCGCGGCATGTGTAGCGTCCGCTGCGGTCGTGATCGTCCCAAGTCTGAGAAGCCATCTGTATCGGCACGAGCAGACAGGCTACACCAAGCACGCTGGCAAGAGCCACATCATTGGTCTTGAGCTTCTTCTTGAGCATATCGTAGAGAGCCAGCACACCAAGACCACACCATATAGCGTATGCATAGAACGAACCGGCATAGGCATAGTCGCGCTCACGAGGCTGCTGCGGAGTCTGGTTAAGATAGAGCACGATGGCAAGACCAGTCATGAAGAAGAGGAAGAATACCACCCAGAACTGGCGTATGCCACGTTGTCCGCGCCAAGCCTGCCAGAACAGTCCGATAAGTCCCAACAGCAACGGCAGACAGTAGAACACGTTGTGTCCCTTATTTTCCTTCAGTTCCTGCGGCAGCTTGCTCTGGTCGCCAAGCATCCAGTTGTCGATAAACGAGATACCCGTTATCCAGTTGCCGTGCTCGGGTTCTCCACTACCCTGCAAGTCGTTCTGTCGACCGGCAAAGTTCCACATGAAGTAGCGCCAGTACATGAAGTTGCATTGGTAAGAGAGGAAGAAACGTATGTTGTCCCATTGTGTAGGCATCTTCACAGTCACCTGCTCGCCACAGCGGTCGTAGGGCACGTTAGTACCCGTAACGCCACCCAGCCAACTCTCGTAAGCCTGAGCGTGAGCCGACGAATGCATACGTGGGAACAGCATGTTCTGAGCGTAAACGAGCTTGTCCTTGTGCGATACTACGAAGTAAGAGTCCTTCTCTGTGTCAGAAGCCTTCTCCTTGCGTTGCCAGATGGCAGCACCTTCCTTACGCTTAGGAATGCACATGTTGCCGTCAACGTCAAAAGCCACCTGCGAGGTGTATGCCTGACCGTAAAGCAACGGAGAATCGCCATATTGGTCACGACTCAGATACGAACCGAGCGTGAACACATCCTCGGGCGAGTTCTGGTCCATAGGCGGATTGGCAGAAGAGCGGATCACAATAACGGCATAGCTCGAATAGCCAATCATCAGCATAAGCATGCACAACAGGGCAGTATTCTTGAAACGAGCCGACACTACGGGCACGAGCTGCTTGTCTGTCTTCTTGCGATAGTTGAGTCCGAAGTAGATGGCAGCAAGGATGATGATGCCAACGATGGCAGCACCCCATCCCATACCACGGAACGGAATGCCCAACATACCTACAGCAAGTGTGAACGAGAGGTTCTGACGCTTGAAGTTGCGGTCGGTATACGATTCATATATAGCCCATATCACGATGGCTACGAGCAGGATGATATAGACAATCTCGCCTGTATTGAACGGACAGCCTAACTGATTGACAAACAGCAGCTCAAACCATCCGGCTACAGTAATGATACCAGGCACTACACCATACAGCACGCCTGCCACGATGACAAACGAGGCGAGCAGAGCCAGCAACGAACCCTTCAGCTCGATGTGCGGATAGCGACGGTAGCAATACACCAGCACGATGGCAGGAATGCAGAGCAGGTTCAGGAGGTGAACGCCAATCGACAGACCCGTCATGTAGGCTATGAGCACAAGCCAACGGTCGCTATGAGGTTCGTCGGCATGGTCTTCCCATTTGAGAATAAGCCAGAACACGATGGCGGTAAAAGCCGAAGAATAGGCGTAAACCTCACCCTCCACAGCCGAAAACCAGAACGTGTCGGAGAAGGTATAGATAAGAGCGCCCACAAGTCCCGAAGCCTCAATGGCAATAAGCTTGCCCATTGTCATCTCGCTCCAGTCCTTCAATATCAGCTTGCGTGCCAGATGCGTAATACTCCAGAACAGGAACAATATGGTCGTCGCACTTAGCAACGCACTCATCGTATTCACCATCTTTGCCACCTGCGTGGGGTCGCTTGCAAACTGCGAGAAGAGATTTGCCGTGAGCATAAAGAAAGGTGCTCCAGGCGGATGGCCTACTTCCAGCTTGTAGCCGGTTGTAATGAACTCAGGACAGTCCCAGAAGCTGGCTGTCGGTTCAATCGTCGAGCAATATACGAAAGCAGCCACCATGAAGGTAAGCCACCCCAATACATTGTTCACTAATTTGTACTGTTTCATTTAATAATGAGAAATATAAAAATTAAACGTGTATTATCACTACAATCGTATTTTAAGATGCAAAGATACTATTTTTTTGCCACAACGTATTAACCTATCGAACAGTTAATAAAAATTAGCAATAAACGATACTTAAAGACACACCAACCCACATAATTAATACAATCCGGTCAACTTTATCGCTTTATTTTTTGCTTTACGATTAATTCTTTGTATTTTTGTACATTGAAATAAAATCAGACAACGTATTATGACAGAATTGGAAAGACATATAGCTAAATTGCTGCTGGACAACGACTGCGTCATCGTCCCTGGATTCGGAGGCTTTATGGCACACCACATAGCCGCATCATACGACGAGAAGAGCCACATCTTCCTGCCTCCCACAAGGACAGTAGGGTTCAATCCACGACTCACGATGAACGACTCCGTTCTGGCGCAGGACTATGTCAGCTGCTACGACCTGAGCTATCCCGAAGCCCTGAAGCGCATAGAAAGCGAGGTGGACGAATTCCGCCAGATGATATTGGGCGAGGACGGCGGTCACGAGCTGTGCGGTATCGGACGGCTCTACGCATTAGAAAACGGAGAGTACGACTTCATCCCCAACGACAACGGCATAACCACCCCTGCCACCTACGGCTTCCAGGCATTCGAACTCGACGCCCTGCCAGCCACAGAGTCGGCACCTGAAAGCGCCCCTGCCGCCTCAGCAGCCGACATCCGCAAGACAGAGCCGTCGCCATTCGCAGCCTACAGCCCCATTGCCGAGGCAGCCCCTTCACCCGCTCACAACGAGGAGGAAGAGGCCGAACAGCCTACCCTATCGATCAACATCCCCGTCAAGATGCTGCGCCACATGGCAGCCGCATGCATAGTGCTGTTCGTGATGCTCTCCATCCCCTCACGACTGGGCGATGCAAGCACCGGAACAACCAGCCAAAGCGCCATCGACGCCAAATGGCTCTACAAGATAATGCCCAAGGAAATGACAAGCGGCAAGCCCGAGAGCCTCGTAGCCTCAGAAGAGGCAGCCCAAGCCAAAGCCGACGGGCAAGCCGACGAGTCCGACGCCCTGCCCTACTATACTATAGTGCTCGCCAGCCGCGTGTCGCTCAAGAACGCCCAGCACTATGTAGACAAGCTCCACCAGCAGGGAATGACAGAGGCAAGCGTGTGCCGCCACAACGGGTTCACAAAAGTGATATACAGGAAATTCGCCAGCCGTGCCGAAGCCAACAGCGCCTTAAGCCAACTCAAGGCAGACAGCTCGTTTGCCGACAGCTGGATAACAGAAATAAAACAGAACGACAGACAATAAATGAAAAGAGTAAGATGCCCTAAATGTGACAACTACATCACATTCGACGAGAAGAAATATACCGACGGACAGTCGCTTGTGTTCCAATGCCCGCAATGCGGCAAGCAGTTCGGCATACGCATAGGCGTTTCAAAGCTGCGCAAGACACAGAAGGAGGACACGCCCGAAGAGAACGCCGAGGGCAACGAATACGGCTACATCACGGTCATCGAGAACGTGTTCCACTACAAGCAGGTGATTCCCCTGCAAATGGGCGTCAACACCATCGGACGCTACATGAAGAACAGCGGGGTGAACTGCGCCATCGAGACCAACGACCCGAGCATAGACATCAACCATTGCACCATAACCGTAAGCCGCGACAAGAACGGTAGCCTGAAATACATCCTCAAGGACGGCCCGAGCTACACCGGCACATTTGTAGACAACGTTATACTCGGTGACCGCGAACAAAGACGCATCGAGGACGGCACCCTCTTCACCATAGGCGCAACAAGCATCATTCTGCATACCAATGACGGTGAAGAATAACAGACATTGTAAACAAAAAGGGAAGTATAAAATGGAACTATCTGTAAGTTTCGTTTTATACTTCCCTTTATTTTATTAATTAATTTTCAATTCCTCTTCCAGATGCTCATCACCTTGTTCTTCACTACGAGCACATCGGTGGCTGACACCACTACAAACAGTAGGATGCCTACTGCCAATGTGCCCCACATAGAGCCTTCGTCGGTCTCGGGGAAGAGCGTCATGATGACATCCATGTAGTAGGAACGGGCTGCTGCGAGAAGCGCAAAGGCTATGGCAAGGACGGCAAGGTTCAGACCTATGGTGAGCACCTGGTAGGGCATTGCCACACGCTGCGGACTGTAGCCTATGAGCAGCAGGTTCTCGAGCTTGGTGGTGTTCTTCTGCACGAGCAGGTAGATGCTGAGCATGAGGATGTAGATGCTCAGGGCTGAGATGACGAGTCCTACTATGACGACTATTGACACAAGGAGCTTCAGGAAGTAGACTATCTTCTCGGCATCCATATTGTTGTCTGCCATGTCGTAGCCGTGGCTCTCCATAAACTCCGACACACGTGTGTCGGTAGGGTTGTCCACCTCCACAATCAGGCGTGTGGCGCTATTGTCTGAGTCGCTGGAGTATTCCTTGTTGCTCCACTCCATGAATGTCTGCGGCACAAGTATGGAGTTGAGCCTTGACGAGAATCCTATCACCCTGCCCTTAAAGCGTGCGTCCTTGCCGTTGCCGTGAACGAGGAGCGTGAACTCCACCATACCGACGAGTCCCTCGCTTATCTTGGGCAGCGAATGACTTTGGGCAAAACCGAAATTGTACATCGTGATATACGAACGGGGCAAGATGATGGGCACGGTGGTGTCGCCAGGGGTGTACTGCCACTTGCTGAGCGGAACGTCGACGAAGCGGTCGGGCACGCTCTCAAGAAAGAGTTCGGAATTGAGTATGTTGACTCCCTGCACGCGCATCGAAGCCTCAACCTTATAGTTGGCAGAAACGAACTGCCCTACCCCACGCACAAACTTCTGCGACTGGATTTCGGAGATGTCCGAATTGCTGAACGTATTGGTGCGGCCTGTCAATGTGCTTGCCGTGCCGATGGTCTTGTTGATGATGATGTAGTTGTTCTTCATGAAGCTGTCGTCTCCTGTGAACACGGGCAGCACGTCGTTGTAGAACTGGAAGCCGAACAGGATGATGAGTACGCCAAGCAGGTTGGCAAGCGAGAAGCCAGCAAACTGACCTATGCTGATGTGCTGGCGCAGCAATTTCCATACAAGATTCATAGTCTATATGTTTTTTCGTAATCCAAATCAATGTGTTTTCCAATACTTGTCATCACTACTCCGGCTCCCTGCTTGCGGGCTTCCTCCATGACGATCTGTCCCATCACCCGGGCGTTGTCGTAGTCGAGATGGCTTATGGGTTCGTCAAGCACGATGAAGTCGTAGGGCTGCACAAGGGCACGCATCAGAGCCACACGTTGCTGCTGGCCGAACGACATCTCGCCTATGAGCGACTGCTTCTTGTCGGCTATGCCGAGGCGCTCAAACCATGTGTCGATGGTGTGGCTGTCGGCAAATGACGTGAGGCGGTTCTTTATCTCTACATTCTCCCAAGCCGTAAGCTCGGGAAAGAGGCGCAACTCCTGAAAGAGCAGGCTGACGTGGCGCATGCGCACATCGACCCAGTCGGCTGTCTTATAACCGCGCACATCGTCGTCGCCAAAGAGTATGGTGCCCGTATAGTCGTGACGATAGCCCAACACGTAGCTGCAGAACGTGCTCTTGCCCATTCCGCTTGCTGCCTCAACAAGATAAAGACGACCCTTCTCGAAGACGGCTTCGCTCTGCCATATGTCAGAGTTGATGTCGGTTCTGTCGGAGAAGACATGGGGCAGTACATCCTTGAATACAATTCTTTCCATTGTTATTGATTGTTTTCTTTACTTCATATTCGTTGTTACCATACTTCATATCCGTTGTCAGCCTACTTCATCACGCAAACCACGGCCTTCACATTGTTTATTATTGGCTTCAGCATGTCAAGCATTCCGTCTGCTGCCGCACCATTGGCTGCGAGCGGCTTGAGATTGAGCACCATTGCCATGCGGCTTCCTGCTATCATACGGCTTACCTCTACGGATATGGGTTGTGAGGGCTTTAGCAGTTGCTGAACGGACGTTGGGGCCTCGCCCGAGATACCGTAGAACACGTCGCCCTGCAAGCCGAACGAGAAGCTGGCATCGCCTCCACGGTAGACCCAGCTGCCGTTGGAGCCCGTGATGCTGCATCCCGGCTGACACGACTGCTTCCAATAGTCTACGTCGGCTGTCCACACGGGATTGTCCACACGGGCAAGCATTGTCATGGCTATATTGTCCTGCGACATTCCCGAGAACATGAATGCGAGGTCGCCATCGACGCTACGCATTATATTGTCGAAGTCGACGGCTGTATTGAGTCCCATGAGTACAGCCTGAAGGGAACAATCGGACTGGAGGAGGGGCAGAAACTCCTTGCCCTTGACGTTGGAAAAGAGTGCAAAGAGCTGGTTGTGCGAAAGGCTCTGACTGAAGATGCCCTTGACGGGGCGGAAGGCGGCACGCGACTTCTTCAGTTCGCGGTCGATACTCTTGTCGAACGAGAAGCTCTGGCAATCGATGCGCACTATGCCGTCCTTGACGGCAACTCCTGCTGCTACAGCAACCTGCGAAGCGTCGGCACCTTTGGGAGCGCCCAGCATGAAGGGGGCTGCAAACTTCTCGGGCAGGGCCTGCACCTGGGCAACGAATGCCACACGGCTGTCGATGCTGTCCAGCTTGGAATACATTGGACGCACCATTATGCTTGCGTCTTCGTCCTGATTGAGCATGCGCACTATACTGCGCTGGGCGTCGGGCAAGGCTGCTGCACTAACGGGGCCGAGCACTACAAGCGAATTGTCGTTGAAGCCTACCGCCCACGAATTGTTGATGTCGGTAAGGCGGCAGTCGCCCTGTTTGCGAATGTCAGACGTTGAGACTGTCTTGAGGGCTTCGAGCAAGGCATCAGAATCCTTCACCCTGGCACACATTCCAAGATTGCCGTCTACCGTCTCGAAGGCGTAAACCTCACGGCTGAGGTCAATCACGTCGGCAGTCTTGTCGCCAAAGGGCAGCAACGAGAGCATCTTGTGCGAACCCGCCACGACAGCTCCGTCTATCTTCATCACAGCCGTGGCAGAGGCTGGTATGGAGCGTACATAATCGTCATTGGAGCATGAAGCCAGGCAGACGGCACATACCGCAACAAGCCAGAGGGCTTTCAGCTTTATAAATATCGGTTTCATAAGTATTGTATTATGGTCGGTGTGTTTTCTCTGTTTTTTATTACAGCTGGCGCTTTGTGAGGTTTGCCATCATGACGGCACTCAGTCCGGCAGTCTCTGTGCGCAGGCGGCTTCTGCCGAGGCTTATAGGCTCGTAGCCATGTGTCATAGCAAGTCGCACCTCGTCGATAGAGAAGTCGCCTTCGGGCCCTACGAGTACGGTCACGGGCTCTTCTGGGGCGATGGTCTGGAGGGTGGCGAAGAGGTCCTTGCGCTCTATCTCGGCATAGCAATGGGCTATGAACTTGCGTCCCTCGCGTGGACGGACTACGAAATCGCCGAATGGCTCCATTTCGCCCACCATGGGCTTGTGGGCCTTGTGGCTCTGCTTCATAGCCGACACTACGATGCGCTCCACACGATCGGTACGCAACGTCTTGCGCTCGGAGAACTTGCAGTCGAGGAAGTCAAGTTCGTCAAATCCTATCTCGGTAGCCTTCTCAGCCATCCACTCTATGCGGTCCATCATCTTGGTAGGGGCAATGGCAAGCGTGATGCATCCGTTCCACTCGCGCTCGCAGGGCAGTTGCTCAAGGATGTTGTACATACAATGCTTGCCCGATGCCATACTCACCTCGGCATCAAAGAGTCCGCCCTCGCCGTCGGCAAGAATCATACGGTCGCCACTCTGCAGACGAAGCACACGCACGGCATGCTTGGCTTCCTCCTCGGGCAATTCGCCGGCATTAGCAGCATTGGGTACATAAAAATATCTTACTTCTTTCATAGTTTCCTACTTTATTTTCATAGTTTTCATAATGGCCATGCCGTCAATCTGGCACAGCAAAACCGTGCAAAGTTACTATCTTTTTCAGAAATACAATAATATTGAATAAAAAACTTGTTTAAGTCAGAAAAAAAGAGTACCTTTGCAAGGTTTTTGGGCACATTTGTCCAAAACACGCAACTTTTATAAAAGCCGTAGAAAGTTTAAGGTATACAAGATGAGACAACTTAAGATTCAAAAAAGTATTACAAACCGTTCGAGTGAAGCACTTGATAAATACCTCGTTGAGATTGGACGCGCCCCTCTTATTTCCATCGATGAGGAAATAGAACTGGCACAGAAGATCAAGAAAGGTGGTGCGGAAGGTGAGCGTGCTAAAGACAAACTTGTCACAGCCAACTTGCGATTTGTAGTATCCGTAGCAAAACAGTACCAGCATCAGGGTTTGACATTGACCGACCTCATTGACGAAGGTAATATCGGCCTCATTAAAGCTGCACAGAAGTTTGATGAGACACGCGGATTCAAGTTCATCTCGTATGCTGTATGGTGGATTCGCCAGAGCATCTTGCAGGCCATTGCCGAACAGAGCCGTATCGTTCGTCTGCCCCTCAACCAGGTGGGTTCGCTCAACAAGATCAATCACGAGATCAACAAGTTTGAGCAGGAAAACCAGCGTCATCCTTCGGTTTCGGAGCTGTCTGACGCTACAAAGATTGACGAGGAGAAAATCGGACAGAGCCTTATGGCTGACGGACACCACCTCAGTATCGACGCTCCCTTTCAGGACGGTGAGGACAACTGTATGCTCGACGTAATGCCGAGTGGCGACGACAGCCGTACCGACCGTCAGGTAGACCACGAGTCAATGGCTCTCGAGCTGAACTCCGTGCTCAACAAGGTGCTCAAGGACCGCGAGATTACTATCATCCGCGAGTGCTTCGGCATTGGTTGCCACGAGAAGGGTCTTGAGGAGATTGGCGACCAGCTCGGACTGACACGCGAGCGTGTGCGCCAGATACGCGAGAAGAGTATTGCCAAGCTTCGCGACAGCGGCAACGCCAAGATTCTCATGAAATATTTAGGCTAAATTTTAATTGTTCAAGTAAGCGGCGGACAGTTAGCTTCCGAACTGGCTGTCACTTACGAATAAAGCACCATTGGAAAAGAAAACCATGTTTTCAATTCTGATGGTGCTTACTTTTTTATCAGCCACGTTGCTGATTTTCTATTTCTTTACTACCGACTCCAGCATTATCACTTTCTCGAAATCCCCTACCCCATACATGTCGAGCAAGTCCATATCGGCTGCAAAGGCAGAGGCAAGGCATTCGCCCTTATTGTAGGTTTCCATGGCAGAGACGTAACGACTGAACATGCGGCTGGCTTCGCCATTCCTGTGAAGCAGCCATTTGGCGTAGCCGCAATTGAGCAAGTCGTCGGCAACATCCGAGCCGTCAGCCACAAGAGCATCATAGATACGTTCTGCCTCGTCGGGCTTATGGTTCATCAGATGTCCCCAGGCAATGGCGCGCTTTACATTGCGGTCGGAACCGTCTTCGTAGTCAAGACGATAGAGACGGTTCATTCCTTCGCGCACATCGCCACTATTAATCAACGCCAGACTCATATATATTGTCAGACGCTTGGATAGGTGTCCTGCGGTTTCCAATCGGTTGCAGATGCCTACAACGTCATCGTACCTGCGCAACATGAACGAAGCCTCCGCCAAGCCTGCCATTGCCTGCTCGCGCCTCTCATTTTTTGCAACTACGCGTGAAAACAATTCATACGACGCGTCGTAGCTGCCGGTCTTCAAGTAGGCGTTGCCAAGAAGCAGAGAGAGGTCGGCACTTTCGGCTCCCGACTTGACGAAAGACTCGGCAAGCTCTACTACAGCATCATACTGACGCCACTTGAACAGCAATCGCCCTACCTCAACCGCCTCGTGCGACATAGAACGGGCAAGCGACGGATTCATAATGAAAAGATAGCCTAATGACGCTCCATCTGCAGTCTTGCCGAACGGATTGCGAAAATCCTTGCGGTTGGGGAACAGCCTGAAGAAGCGGTACAGATCATGCAAATACATCCTGCGCACATAGGCAGGCGAACCAATTTCGGCTGCCACACTATCGGGAAACGAAGCGCTTCCACCCTTCAGCATCTCCTGAGCATCGGCTGGCAAACGGTCGAAGATGGAAGCTATTGCAAACACAAACGAATACTTGTCGGAATCGCAGAACGGTCCGCGCGACACCATATTCTTTATAGCCGCAGCATTGTCGCCCTTCAAGGCGTTGGCCACATCGGGATGCTCGGCATAGAAAGGCGTAAACCAGTTGCTTATCTCGCTGAAGAAGGCAAACCGCTTCATGTGGGAGAAGCCTCCGAAATAGATGTCGCTACCCTTGCGTTGCATCTCCATCATACGGTTCATCTTATCTTCTATCTCAGCCATATTGCTGTCGGCATCTTCATTGCCCAATATCTCGTCGAGCGACGAGTCTTCGCAACTGTCCGACTCCATGCGCCAGTTCTTCAATCGGCTGTTCTTGACGAATGTGGGGATAATGTTGGTCTGAATCTCTCGGCTGTCGGTCTCAGTACGCTCACAATACAGCAGCTGCACCTGAACCTCCATGAGTTCACGACGCACCTGCTCCGTTGAACTCAGACGATGCAAAGCCTCTCCAACATTAGGGAACAGACTGACCACTCCCTCGTCGGGCATCGTTAACGCCAAACCCACAATGGCACGCTGGCGCAACGCAACGTCATCGCTTTGCTCGTAGACAGCCACAAGCGTAAGCCACTTCTCTACATCAAACACTACAAGCAGGGCCATGGTCAAGGCACTCACAATAAGCTGCGCGTCAGTATGGTCGACAATGGGCGAAAGCAGCAATGACCTGTACGAACCGGCTGTCTCCTCGGTCCATTGTCCCGAAACGAGCAGGCTGTTGAAGAGACCTTCCATATAGCGCTGGTGATTGGCATACAGCCGGGCAAGAGTCTGATTCTGTACGCCATCCATCTGAAGCGAACACATCGCCACGTCCTGAACAAAGGCTTCCAGTTGAGCAAGCACAGACTCCTGGCTGATGCGACGGCTTGCAGCTATGTTCTGGGCTTGCACCAGCGTACGACGCTTGCGCATAACAGAAGCAAGACGCACGGTATTGTACAGTCTGTAAGTGCGCTTCAGCATTCCAGCATAAATGTCGGCAGCCTTATGGTCGCACATGTCACTCAGGAAGCAGTCTGCCATAAGGCTGTATTCCGACTCCAAGCGTTCGAGTTCCTCCTCGCCTTCGGCAATAGCCAAGTCTGCCATACGTTGGCGCAACATGCGCAAGGTACGAGGCACATTACGCTCCACAAGAATTGTGTCGTTGATAGTTGAAGCCATAAAAATCATCGTTTGGTGGCAGCCACAGCCTCTATGTCCTTCTGGCGTGGCTTGCTTATGTGTTCAAATCGAGTCTTGGGCAAAGCCTTCACATAACGCTCGTCGAGCTTGTAATACTTATGCAGCAATTCGTAATAATGCGGAATTCCGTATTTGTTCAACGAATCGCAGGCAGCATTATACGCCTTCTCAAAAAGACCGATCTGCGCCTTGCGACGCTTGTCCTTCATAGCGTCGTCGCGGAAAGCAACCACTCCAAGCTTCACGCCCTTCTTCTGTCCGTCGTAAATCGACTCATGTCCGTTAAGACGTGCCACAGTAGCCTGAGGCTCGGCAAGCCACATGGCATCCATCTCGTTGTTGAGCAGCATAGCCTGGCGCACAAACACATCGTTCACCTGTATTCTGAATACAACCGATGAGGTCTTCACGCCTTCGAGTACAACGTCAGTAAGATAGTCGGTAGCCGAAAATCTTGTCATGGCTACCATCTTGTCGCCAAGCTGGTCGAGCTTCTTTATTCTCGCCTTGCGGTTGGTGAACAGATACCAATTGGCATTTGTAGCCGACACATACTGCAAAGGCGTTCCTTCGCGCTTCAAGCGTTCGGTACGCACAAGGTCGCTAACCAGTCCCTCAACGCTACGTCCGGCAACAGCCGTGTCGCAATCCATCTGTGCCGTGAAATAACGCAAGCGCAAGTCAAGCCGTGCCGTATCGTACAGCACACGCTCCTTAGCCACAAACAAAGGCAGACAGTCGAGCGTAGGCACGACGGCTATTTTCAGAGCGAGCGAATCCTCTCTGTGCAGTCTTGCACGTTCGGCTCGCGACAAGCGTCGTTGCTCATCGTAAGATTTTCCACACGATATGGCCAGAGCCGCAAATATAATGCAAATAAAAAAGCTTTTCATATTCATAAAGCAAAAGTAATAATAAATTTTGTAACGACGAAAAATATTAGTACTTTTGTAGTATAGCGACAAAAAGTCAAAAAACAGACATCAGCACATGGCAAAAACAAAAACAGTATATGTATGCAGCAACTGCGGACAGGAGTCGACGAAATGGATTGGCAAATGTCCAAGCTGCGGACAATGGAACACATTCAAGGAAATGCACATCGGCACGTCGTCGCAAGACAACGCTTCGGGAAGCCTGTTCAGCCACAGCCATTCTGCCACAAGCAAAAGCCGACCCGTAAAGTTGTGCGACATTCCATCGCACGACGACCCTCGCATCGATATGCACGATAACGAACTGAACAGAGTTCTCGGTGGCGGACTTGTTGCAGGCAGCATCGTGCTGCTTGGAGGCGAACCGGGCATTGGCAAGAGTACGCTCACATTGCAGACCGTGCTCAACATTCCCGACAAGACCATATTATATGTCAGCGGTGAGGAAAGCGCCCATCAGCTTAAGATGCGAGCCGAACGACTCATGGCTGGCAGCACGTCGGTAGCATGCGATGCCAACAACATCAATATTCTGTGTGAGACTTCGCTACAAAGAATATTCGAATACGCCGAAGAAATCAAGCCGCAGATTGTTGTCATCGACTCCATACAGACCATTGCTACGGAAGACGTTGACAGCAGTCCTGGCAGCATCACCCAGGTGCGCGAGTGTGCTGCGTCGCTATTGCGATTTGCCAAGACTACGGGCACTCCAGTCATCCTGATAGGACACATCAACAAGGAAGGCACGCTTGCCGGACCGAAGATTCTGGAACATATCGTCGACACTGTAATACAGTTTGAGGGCGACCAGCATTACATGTACCGCATTCTGCGCTCTATAAAGAACCGATTCGGCAGCACGTCCGAACTCGGTATCTACGAGATGCGACAGAGCGGACTGCGACAGGTGAGCAACCCTTCCGAACTGCTGCTCTCACAAGACCACGAGGGCCTGTCGGGCGTGGCAATCAGTTCAGCCATAGAGGGAGTGCGGCCTTTCCTTGTAGAAACCCAAGCTCTCGTTTCTTCTGCAGCCTACGGCACTCCGCAACGCTCGGCTACAGGCTTTGACGGACGGCGACTCAACATGCTTCTCGCTGTGCTTGAGAAACGTGTCGGATTCAAGCTTACACAGAAAGACGTGTTCGTAAACATAGCCGGAGGTCTGCGCGTCACCGACCTTGCAATGGACCTGAGCGTAATAGCAGCCGTATTGTCGAGCAATGTCGACACAGCCATCGAACCCGGTTGGTGCATGGCAGGCGAAGTGGGACTAAGTGGCGAGGTGCGCCCTATCAACCGCATCGAACAACGCATAAGCGAGGCTGAGAAATTGGGATTTACCGACATAATACTCCCCAAGCACAACATATTAGGACTCGACACAAGCAGATACCACATCAAGATACATGCAGTACGCAAGGTGGAGGAAGCCCTGCGTGAACTGTTCGGATAATAATTTTAAACGATAAAATAACAATATAAAAATGAAGAACTCTGTAATAATAGTAAGCGGAGGAATGGACAGCATCACCCTGCTCTACGACCATAAGGACGAAATAGCTCTCGGCATCTCGTTCGACTATGGCAGCAACCACAACGCCCGTGAGATTCCGTTCGCAAAGATGCATTGCGAACGACTCGGCATAAAGCACATCACTATCAACCTCGACTTCATGCACCAGTATTTCAAGTCGAGTCTGCTTGACGGAGCCGACGCAATACCCGAAGGACACTATGCCGACGAAAACATGAAGTCGACAGTAGTGCCTTTCCGCAACGGCATTATGCTCTCGATAGCCATAGGCATTGCCGAGAGCAACGGCCTCGACCAAGTGTTCATAGCCAATCACGGTGGCGACCATACCATATATCCCGACTGCCGTCCGGAGTTCATCAACGCCATCGACTCGGCTGCCAATGCCGGCACATACAACAATGTGCACGTTGTAGCTCCTTACACCCAAATCACCAAGAGCGACATTGCCAGACGCGGCAAGGAACTGGGATTGGACTACACCGAGACATGGAGCTGCTACAAGGGAGGCGAGAAGCATTGCGGCAAGTGCGGCACATGCGTTGAACGCAAGGAAGCCCTAAGAGATGCGGGCATTGACGACAATACCGAATACGAAGAATAAGACACATATAAAATTGTCGCCCTTTTCTTCGCTTTATATTCAAAAATTTAGTAAATTTGCGCTCAAGTATTGCACATTATATAATATGATGCAATCAGAAGGACAGATTATTTCTAACTTTTAAATAAACACATAACAGAAATGAAAATCGAAGATTTCAACTTTGCCGGTAAAAAGGCAATCGTACGCGTTGACTTCAACGTACCATTGGACGAGAACGGAAATGTAACTGACGATACCCGTATCCGCGGTGCCCTTCCTACATTGAAGAAGGTGCTCGCTGACGGCGGTGCCCTCATCATGATGAGCCACATGGGCAAGCCTAAGGGCAAGGTTAACATGAAGCTCTCTCTGAGCCAGATCGTTCCTAACGTTTCTGCTGCTCTCGGCGTTGAGGTTAAGTTCGCTAAGGACTGTGGCAACGCTTCTGAGGAGGCTGCTGCTCTGAAGCCGGGCGAGGCTCTGCTTCTTGAGAACCTCCGCTTCTATCCTGAAGAGGAAGGCAAGCCTGTAGGCGTAGAGAAGGGCACACCTGAGTTCGACGCTGCCAAGAAGGAGATGAAGGGTCGTCAGCAGGAGTTCGCTAAGAAGCTCGCTTCTTATGCTGACTGCTACGTAATGGACGCCTTCGGTACAGCTCACCGCAAGCACGCTTCTACAGCCGTTATCGACGAGTACTTCGACAAGGATCACAAGATGCTCGGCTACCTTATGGAGAAAGAGGTTAAGGCCGTTGACGCTGTTCTCGGCAACATCAAGCGTCCGTTCACAGCCATCATGGGTGGTTCTAAGGTTTCTACAAAGATCGGTATCATCGAGAACCTCCTCACAAAGGTTGACAACCTCATCCTTTGCGGTGGTATGACTTACACATTCTCTAAGGCTCTCGGCGGCAAGATCGGTATGTCTATCTGCGAGGACGACAAGCTCGACGTAGCTCTCGACGTTATCAAGAAGGCTAAGGAGAACGGTGTAAACCTCGTACTCGGTACAGACTCTATCTGTGGCGACGACTTCAAGAACGACTGCAACACACAGGTTTGTCCGTCTAATGACATTCCTGACGGTTGGGAAGGTATGGACGCAGGTCCTGAGACACGCAAGGCTTTCGCTGCTGCTATCAAGGGTGCCAAGACTATCCTCTGGAACGGTCCTGCAGGCGTATTCGAGTTCGACAACTTCGCTGGCGGTTCTAAGGCTATTGCCGACGCTATCGCTGAGGCAACCAAGGAGGGCGCATTCTCACTCATCGGTGGTGGCGACTCTGTAGCTTGCATCAACAAGTTCGGCTTGGCTGACCAGGTTTCTTACATCTCTACTGGTGGTGGTGCTCTGCTTGAGGCTATCGAGGGCAAGGTACTTCCGGGTGTAGCTGCTATTGAAGCTTAATATATTATATAAGGTGTGCCGATGCTGGCACACCTTAATAAAAAGACTAAGGGCACAGAAAGAAATATCCTTCTGTGCCCTTTTTATGTGCAGTTAACTGTATAATTACATTCCCTGGTTGATTGTGCGCGAAAGCACGTCAAGCTGCTGCTCACGTGTAAGCTTAACGAAGTTTACAGCATATCCGCTGACACGGATTGTAAGCTGCGGATACTTCTCAGGATGATCCATTGCGTCGAGCAGGAGATTGCGGTCGAACACATTCACGTTGATGTGCTGTCCGCCAGTCGGTGTGAAGTAACCGTCGAGCAATGATACAAGGTTCTGAGCGCGCATATCCTCAGTCTTGCCCAAAGCCGAAGGAGCAATAGCGAATGTATAAGAGATACCGTCGCGTGAGTGCTGGAACGGAAGCTTAGCCACCGAAGCCAAGGCAGCTACAGCGCCCTTAACGTCACGAGCATTCATCGGATTGGCACCCGGAGCAAATGGTACGCCCTTCTCACGACCATCAGGTGTAGCACCTGTATTACGACCATAAACCACGTTAGAAGTGATAGTGAGCAAGCTCTGTGTCGGAACAGCATCACGATAAGTACGATGCTGACGCAGATACTCCATAAACTTCTCTGTGAGCGAGATAGCTATCTCGTCAGTCTCATCATTATTGTTGCCGAACGGAACATACTCGCCCTCCTCTATTTTGTAGTCAACAGCCAGACCGGTCTCGTCGCGTACGATACGGATGCGGCAGTTCTTCATAGCAGCGATAGAATCGGCTACAATCGACAATCCGGCAATACCGGTAGCACGTGTGCGCTCAACGTCACCATCGTGCAAAGCCATCTCGAATGCCTCATAGTCGTACTTGTCGTGCATGTAGTGAATGATCTTCAGAGCATTGACGTAAGTCTTGGCAAGCCATCTCATCATCTGCTCAAACTTAGGCATAAACTCCTCATAAGTGAGGTAATCGCCAGTGATAGGAGCAAAGCGAGGAGCAATCTGCTCACCCGACATCTCGTCACGGCCACCGTTTATAGCGTAAAGCATACACTTGGCAAGGTTGGCACGAGCGCCGAAGAACTGCATCTGCTTGCCAATCTTCATAGGTGACACACAGCAAGCAATACCGTAGTCGTCGCCAAGATCAGCACGCATCAGGTCGTCGTTCTCATACTGTATGGCACTTGTGTCGATGCTCACCTTAGCGCAATACTTCTTCCATGACTCTGGCAGACGCTCACTCCAGAGCACAGTAAGGTTAGGCTCAGGCGACGGTCCCATATTATATAAGGTGTGGAGGAAACGATAGTCGGTCTTTGTAACCATCGAACGTCCGTCAATACCCATACCGCCGATAGAAGCAGTAGCCCAAATCGGGTCGCCTGAGAAGAGGTCGTTATATTCAGGAGTACGGAGGAAACGAACGATACGAAGCTTCATTATCATCTGGTCGATAAGCTCCTGTGCCTCTTCCTCAGTAATCACGCCATTCTTCAAGTCGCGCTGGATATAGATGTCGAGGAATGCACAAACACGTCCCAATGACATGGCAGCACCATCCTGATCCTTAACGGCACCAAGATAGCCGAAGTAAGTCCACTGAACAGCCTCGCGTGCGTTCTGAGCAGGACGAGTCACGTCAAATCCGTAGGCAGCACACATACGCTCAAACTGCTTAAGAGCCTGGATCTGCTCCGAAACCTCCTCACGATGACGTACAATCTCCTCGGTAAACTCCTGGATGTCAATACGCTTGAAGTAGCGCTTCTTCTCCTCAATAAGATTAGCTGTACCGTAGAGAGCAATACGACGATAGTCGCCGATGATACGGCCACGGCCGTAAGCGTCAGGCAGACCGGTAATGATGTGGGCATGGCGTGCAGCCTTGATGTCGTCGTTGTATGCTGAGAATACGCCCTCGTTGTGAGTCTTGCGATATTTGGTGAAAATAGTCTTTGTAGCAGGATCAAGATCATAACCATACGACTTAAGAGCCTTCTCAACCATACGAATACCACCCTTCGGGAAGATACCACGCTTCAAAGGCACATCAGTCTGCAGACCTACAACAACCTCACTCTCACGGTCAATATAACCGGCACCGTAAGTATCGATGCTCTGCGGCAAAGTGGTCTCAGCGTCATAGACACCCTTCTCACGCTCTACCTCAAACATCTTTGAGAGGAGATTCCACAGATGAGTGGTACGCTCAGTCGGACCTACGAGGAATGACTCGTCGCCGTCGTATGCCTCATAATTAGATTGAATAAAGTCACGTACATCAATTTCGCGCTTCCAATTGGAACCCTTGAAATCGTTTTGCAAATTTTGAAGAATCATAATTTGTAGTTTAAATTGTGTATTGAATAATATCCAATTGCAAAATTAAGACATTTTCCCCATTCCCACAAGAAACAAGCCCTATAAGGTGACAAAATCATAATTTATCGGTACTTATTCGGGGCTACAGAACCTCTTTCACAAAATCACACGCCAAATTTGCCCCATTTTCAAAACTTTTTGTAACTTTGCCGTCCATTAGAATAGAAACGTAGAAATATATAACAAATGGAATATATGTCACAAGAGTGCTACGACAAACTCGTAGCCGAACTCCGCCATATGGAACAGGTAGAGTTGCCACAAGTGCGCGATGCCATAGCCGAAGCCCGCGACAAGGGCGACTTGAGCGAGAACTTCGAATACCATGCAGCCAAGCGCGAGCAAGGTCGTCTGCTGGGACGCATCAGCTACAAGCAGAAAGTGCTTGAGAATGCACGCGTAATCGACAAGACACGCCTTAAGGCTGACGTGGTAGGTATATTAAGTAAGGTGAAGATAACCAACCTCAACAACAAGCGCAGCATGTCGTACACAATTGTGAGCGCATCAGAGGCAAACCTTACCGAAGGAAAGATTTCAGTAAAATCGCCTATAGCACAGGCTTTGCTCAACAAAAAACCTGAAGATATAGTAGAGGTACGTGTTCCCGCAGGCATGTTGCGCTTGCGAATTGACAGTATTGAGCTGTAAATTCACATAAAAGATGTTAAACATTCATCTAAACCATGAGGCAATGTTTGTCATCTAATTAAAAATGAGTACCTTTGCACCCGCAATTTTGCAAATAGTAATTATATTTTAATTTTTAACAACAATGAATCGATACGAAACCGTTTTCATTTTGACTCCCGTTTTGTCTGATGAACAGATGAAGGAAGCGGTCGCAAAGTTCAAGAAGCTCCTCACCGACAACGGTGCAGAGATTGTGAACGAGGAGACCTGGGGACTCAAGAAGATGGCTTATGCTATTCAGAAGAAGTCAACAGGATTCTATTGCCTGCTCGAGTTCAAGGCTGAGCCTACAATCGTTAAAACTCTCGAAACTGGCTATCGCCGCGACGAGAAAGTTATTCGTCACATGACAGTTAAGCTCGACAAGTATGCTGCACAGTATGCTGAGAAGAGACGTAACAAATTTGCAAACAAGGAGGCTTAAATTATGGCAGCAGTAGAATCAGAAATTCGCTATTTGACTCCACCTTCAGTGGACACACGCAAGAAGAAGTATTGCCGTTTCAAGAAGAGCGGTATCAAGTACATCGACTATAAGGATCCTGAGTTCCTCAAGAAGTTCTTGAACGAGCAGGGCAAGATCCTTCCCCGTCGTATCACAGGTACATCTTTGAAGTATCAGCGTCGCGTAGCACAGGCTGTTAAGCGTGCTCGCCAGATTGCTTTGCTTCCTTACGTAACCGATTTGATGAAATAATTATTAAGGAGGACAACAAGCAATGGAAATCATACTTAAAGAAGATATTATCGGACTGGGTTACAAGAACGACATCGTTAATGTAAAGAGTGGTTACGGTCGTAACTACCTCATTCCCCAGGGCAAGGGTGTAATCGCATCTGAATCAGCAAAGAAGGTTCTCGCTGAGAACTTGAAGCAGCAGGCTCACAAGCTCGCAGCTATCAAGGCTGAGGCTGAGAAGAAGGCTGAGCAGCTCAATGGCGTAGAGCTCGTTATCGCCGCTAAGGTAAGCGCTACTGGTGCTACTTACGGTTCAGTTAACGCTGCTATCGTTGCTGAGGAGCTGAAGAACAAGGGCATCGAGGTTGATCGTAAGATTATCACAATGCGCGACATCAAGCACGTTGGCGACTTCGAGGCTACAATCCACTTCCACAAGGAGGTTGAGGTTAAGGTTCCCGTTAAGGTCGTAGCAGAGAACGCTGCTGTAGAGGCTCCCGTTGAGGAGGCTCCTAAGGCAGAGGCTGCACAGACAGAGGAGACAGCTGAGTAATATTCACAGCAAACCCAATAATTGAGTAGGAGATAAACACCTATGATAGGTGTTTATCTCCTATTTTCGTAATATACCTTATATGCTCATGCCGAGCACACAATCGGGTAGGAGGTAAATGTTATGGCTCAGTGGAAAAATACTGGGGAGGTTTTTTAGTTTCATAGTATTTTGTATCTTTGCATTATGAACATGCTTGAACAATTAGCCCATCTAGTTCTTCCCAAAGAAATACTAGACAATTTCGATATCGTCAAGATA
>NZ_JADYTS010000049.1 GCF_021531355.1 Leyella stercorea
CCCCACAAAGCCCTACCCCCGACCCCTTCCCCGTAGGGAGGGGAGTAAATACCGTTGTCTCCTGCGCTTTATTGTTGTCAAACATCATAGGCTACTACACCTTATTGTCGAATGTAGCCGTAGGATGAGGGTGTGTAAAAAGTGAATTATACGAGCTAACGCCATAACCTCCTATATACGCAATAGCGGAGGCTACGGCAAGAATGCCATAACCTCCGCTACATACCACTCCCCTCCCTACGGGGGAGGGGCAGGGGGTGGGGCTTTTTATTTAATATCTTCGGGCAGCACTGGCATTGCACCGTTCTGGGTGCAAACGTATGCGCTTACGTGTACGGCGCGCTTGTGAGCATCGGCAACGCTCATACCAGCGAGGATAGAAGCGCAGAAGGTGCCGGTGAACGAGTCGCCTGCGCCTACCGTGTCAGCCACTTCAACCTTGGGTGTGGGCTGGAACGACATAGAGCCAGGTGTGAATACGTAGCTGCCGTTGGTGCCGCAGGTGAGCACGAGCATGTCGAGGTCGTACTTGCCGAGTATGAGCCAGCACTTGTTCTCGATGTCGAGACCTGGATAGCCGAACATTCTGCCGATGAGAACCAATTCCTCGTCGTTGATCTTAAGCACGTTGCAACGCTTCATGCTCTCGCAGATAATCTCCTTGGTATAGAAGTTCTGGCGCAGGTTGATGTCGAAAATCTTCATGCAGTCCTTCGGTGTAGCGTCGAGGAACTTATAGATGGACTCACGGCTCACTACGTTGCGCTGAGCCAACGAGCCCCAGCATACGGCGCGTGCGTTCTCGGCAATAGCCTTAACTTCGTCGGTGAATGGGATATTGTCCCATGCTACGTTCTCCTTAATATCATATGTGGGTATGCCTTCTTCGTCGAGTGTCACCTGAACGGTGCCAGTTGGATAGGGCACACGCGGCATGCAATACTGCAACTTCTTCTCTTCGAGCTGCTGTATTGTCTCCTCTGCGAGCTTGTCCTCGCCAAGAGCACTGACAGCGATGGAGTTGAGTCCGAACTGTCCTGCATGGAATGCGAAGTTTGCAGGAGCACCACCAAGTTTCTTTCCCTCAGGAAGCACATCCCAGAGTGCCTCACCAAGACCTACTACGTATTTTGTATTCATAATGATAATAATAATAGCCCAAGCCCTATCTACAACCTCTCAACACATGTGAGGATAGTGATGTGCGACAATGGGTGTCGGTTTTTGGTTTGTTTTATATTAATGTATTTAGTAAATTAAACATCTTCAGCATTGCTGCTGTGGCCTTATTGAGCCTCTTTAAGCCTTACTATGCCTTTTTAAGCCCTCTTGAAAACCTTGCCAAGTCCTAATCCCGCTTCTCAATCTTCAAGTCATTCTACTCCCCTCCCTACGGGGGAGGGGCAGGGGGTGGGGCTTTTTACTGCTTAACCTTAGGAATATAAGAGAGCAAATAAACTACTCCTACTGCCATTACTGCGGCAGCCCAAATCTGCGGATACTGTGCTCCGGCAGCCTTGGCAGCATCGCTTGCAAATCCCATGAAGAGCGGGAATACTGTGCCACCGAAGAGGCCCATGATCATCAATCCAGATACCTCGTTCTTCTTCTCGGGAGCCGAGAGCATAGCCTGCGAGAACACGATTGAGAAGACGTTAGAGTTGCCGTAGCCTACGAGGGCGATAGCAGCCCAAAGCTCCCATTTCTCTGTGCCGAACACAAATCCTACCATCGACAGCGCCATCATAAGCACGATGATGGTGAAGAAGGTGCGGATGTTGAGCTTGCGCATAAGTATCGAGCCTGTGAAACAGCCGAGTGTACGGAATGCGAAGTATACGGATGTGGCATATTCAAACTGGCTGAGCGTGTCGCCAGCACCGCCAAGACGTTCCAGAAGAATCTTAGGAGCTACGGCGTTGGTGCCAACGTCGATGCCCACATGGCACATGATGCCGATGAACGAGAGCAGGATGATGGGCGAACCGAGCATCTTCAGGCAGTCGACAAAGCCTGAAGCCTTGCCTTCAATTGGCTCTTCCTCAATGCTGGTCATGCCGAGCCACAGAGTGGCAATCATACCCACTACGAAGAAAAGGAGGAACAGTATGCGCCAGCTGAGTCCGAAGATAGGAGCCGTTGTCGTAGCGCCCCATGCTGCGATGAGCGGAGCGATGAACGAGGCGATGGCCTTAACGAACTGTCCGAAGGTGAGTGTCGAAGCCAGGTGGCCCTTGACGAGCATTGTCACCAGCGGGTTGATTGATGTCTGCATGATTGCGTTGCCTATGCCGAGGAGCGAGAACGAGATGTACATCAGCCAGAGCTGGCTCTCCTTGGTAGGCATGAAGCTATCGAAGAGTGGCAGGAACACTGCCAGAGTTGTAATGATGATAGACAGCAGCACGGTCTTCTTGCGTCCGATCTTGTTCATCAGCATGCCCGTGGGCACTGAGAAGATAAGGAACCAGAAGAACACGAGCGAGGGAAAGAAGTTGGCTGCCGAATCAGACAGTCCGAAGTCTTCCTGCATATTGTTCGACACTGCGCCGACGAGGTCGACAAATCCCATTGTGAAGAATGCTATCATCACCGGGATGAGCGTAAGTTTGCTTGAGTTTGAGTTGCTCATTTTGAGTATAAACTTTTTAGTTATTAGCTGATTGTTTTAAAAATCTCTGCTGCAAAGTTATCGTTTATGCAGCAGAGATACTATAAATTATGTTACATCCGATTGCAAAAATGTATCATACAACATTTCTGCAATATTTGATACATTACTTCAAATTATACACCACATATTTGCCCTTGCCCTTGACTATAATCTTGTTGTAAGGCTTGGTGGGGAATACGAGGTTGGTCATTGCCATGCGGCCCTCGGCATCGAATGCCTCAATGCTGCTCTTGTCGATGAAGAGTCGTAGGTGAGTCATCTTGCCATGTACGGGGGCTGTTGTAACGGCAGCGAAGTCGTCGCTGAAGTCCTTGAGTCCGCTCTTGGTGCAATCCATTGTGAATGTGCGAATCTTGTCGTCGTAAGTCATAACTACCTGCTCGCCCTTGTCGTTGTAGAGTGTGATGGTGGCATTGCCCTTGAGTGTAACTACTACTTCGCACGATTCGCTCAGAGTCTTAGTAGACTTCTTCGGACGTGCTGCTGTAAGCTCAGGCGACGGAGTTACGCCGCAATATGTATTGCCTTCGTATTCGTAGAGGTCGAGGTCGCGCGGAATTGAGTTGCACGAGCGATACTGCTTGGTTGGTACCTGGTTGGCATACTGCCAGTTGCTCATCCATGCTATTGCCACGTGGCGTCCGTTGGGAGCGTTGTCGAAGGTTACTGTGGCATAGTGGTCTTTGCCGTAGTCCATCCATCGTGTCACCTCGGGTGCTGTCTCGCATGTGAATTTCTTACCGTCGAAGTCGCCTACGAAGTACTGTGTGGCTGAACCACCGAACGGACCGCCAGGGTTGATGTTGCAAATGAGCATCCACTTGTACTTGTCAGTGCCGCGTACACGCAACTTCATAAGGTCCGGACATTCCCAAACGCCGCTGTGATTGCCGTATTCCGCACCGAACTGGCTTTCGAGCTTCCACGCCTTGAGGTCGTCAGACGAATAGATGTTCATGTGCTGACCCTCTGCGAGAATCATGTTCCATTTCTTGATGTCCTCGTTCCAGAACATGTGCGGGTCGCGGAAGTCGGGCGTATTGCTTGTAATTATGGGGTTGCCTTCATACTTTGTGAATGTCTTGCCATTGTCTGTGCTGTATGCCAGGCTCTGTGTCTGGTTTTCGCCAGCCGACGTATACATAGCCACCACTGTTCCGTTGCCGAATCCGGCAGTGTTGTTGTGGTCCACAACAGCCGAACCTGAGAATATCGTACCCCATACGTCTGGCTCTACAGCCTCTCCCTGGAATTCCCAATGCAGGAGGTCTTTGGATGTTGAGTGACCCCAGGTCATGTTCTCCCATTGCGATCCGTATGGATTATACTGATAATAGAGATTCCATACGCCGTCCTTATAGAACATGCCGTTAGGATCGTTCATCCATCCGTATGCCGGAGTATGATGATAGACGGGACGATACTGCTCTGTATTTGTCATGTCGTATGAGTCGGCATACTTCATGTTCTTCCAGCAAGTGAAGCTCGAAACACCACCATCGTTACGATAGGTGCCATTGACATGAATGTCGAGAGAGATGTTCTTGCTGTTCTTGTACTCGCTGATGTAGAGCGGCACATAATAGTCGATGTGGTTGGAAGCGAGACGGATGTTGAATGCCTTCACCTGACTGTTGCCATCAATCACCTTGACATTGCACATCTCTGCCTTCTCCTGCACCGGCAGAAGAAGCACTTTCTGTGAGTTGTCTACACGGTAGATGCAGTGGTTGTTGCTAAGGAAATTAGCCTGTTGTGCCGAGGCAGCCATTGCAAGCCCCAATACAAACGATGTTGCCGCAGTACGGCTGAATAAATTCTTGTTCATATTAATATAGGTTTTTAAATTATCCAAAAAGTTTGAACTGTAGGTGTTTGGTTTCTGTCGCAAAATTACATTTTATATTATAATTGGTATATGACTTATGTTTCCAAAACTTGTAAGAATTGGCAGATGAAACAATTTTTCATTTAAATGTCTAAATTGTTGGTTGTTTATTATCAATAAATTATTTAATTTTGCTATTGGAAACCCTATAAACCTATCTTTTTATGAAAACCAAAACTTATCATACATTATTAATACTGTTAGCAACGCTAACACTCGCCACCAGCTGCACTATCAATTATAAATATAAAATAGGTGTGTCACAATGTGTGGGTGGACGCTGGCGCGAGAAAGCCAACATTGAGATGCTATCGGCACAGCATCTCTATGACACCGACGTTAAGGTGATTATAAAGAATGCCGACAATAGCAACGAACGCCAATGCCGGCAGATTGATAGCCTCGTTGATGAGGGTGTCGACCTGCTCGTGGTTTCGCCTAATGACTTTCATGTTCTGAATGGCAGTCTGCAACGTGCTCGCGACAAAAACATCCCCATTGTCTTCTACGACCGTATCACAGCCATGACCGACTATACCGCTTATATAGGTGGCGACAATGTTGAGGCTGGACGCAAGATGGCGGAATATGCAGCAATGCTGTGTCGTGACAGCGTGAAGACGGAAGGTCGACGACCAATTGTATTGGAAATGAGTGGACCATCAGATATGTCCCCAGCTGTACAACGACATTCTGGTTTTAGCGAAACAATGAAACAATATCCATCCATTGAGTATCATCATGTGCCAGGTCAATGGTCATACGACGACTGTAAACGTATAATGCAACGATGGTTGAAGGATGGCAAAAATGTAGATGTTGTATTCTGCCACAGTGATTTTGTTGTTTTTGGTGCTTATGAGGCAGCCAAAGAATTTCACAAGGAGCACGACATCCGTTTTCTTGGTATTGACGGGCTACCTGGTGAAGGCATAGACGCTATTCAAAACGGACAGCTCGCAGCTTCATATATCTACCCTACCCATGGCGAGGAGGTGATAGCTCTTGCCGTGCGCATTCTTGAGGGCAAACCATTTGAACGTGTTAACAACCTGAAGAGCTTTGTTATAACACCGCAAAATGTAGCTGACATTTCGCTGAGTAGCAACTCGCTAATGAAGCAAAACCAATATCTTGCTACGATACAATCTAAACTTGAGACTTATCTGGGCTTCTATCACATACAACGTGCTCTGCTCATTGTGTCAATGCTCGTCATCTTGCTATTGGCTGTGGCTGTTTTCACCACATGGCGTGCCGTGCGTGCTACACGCCGTGCCAACCGTCGTATGCGCGAACTGAACGACGAACAGACCCGATTCTTCACCAATGCGTCACATCAGTTGCGCACTCCGCTTACGCTTATAGCTGGTCCCGTCAGCCAACTGGCTGCTGGCAAAGGCGATTCGCAGCAACTTATTGACATCATTAAGCGCAACGTGGAGCAACTACAACGCCTTGTGAGCGACGTGCTACTGTTCCGCCGGGAGAATCGCGCTACCATCGACGACTCCACCGCTACAACCGACGAGCAACTCATTGCAAGCCAAAAGTCGGTGCAGGAGAGTCGTCACGACACTCTGATTAACGACAATGCCGACGAACTCGCCACCGTGCTTATCGTTGACGACAATACCGACATGCGTGCCTATCTGCGCACACTCTTGCTCGATCGCTATTATGTGATAGAGGCAGCCGACGGCCAGAGCGGACTGAAACTTGCCGTGGAGAGTGTGCCCGACATTGTGGTGTCGGATGTGATGATGCCAGTAATGGACGGACTTACTTTCTGCTCACGACTAAAGCAACATGAGGCGACAAGCCATATTCCGGTGCTGTTGCTCACTGCCCGCAGCAGCGAACAGCAGTATATTGAGGGTATGCAGACCGGTGCCGACATGTATATGACCAAACCGTTCAGTGCCGACCTGCTTGTTGCAAACATAGCATCACTTCTTGCCAATCGCCAGAAGCTTCGCCAACTGTTCAATGCTCAAAATTCGCAATCAGAGCAGCCATCAACTCAACATTCAACACTCAACACTCAACACTCTCCTTCTCCCGACCGACGATTCCTCGATACATTCCTCAAGGCAATGGAGAAGCATATGTCGAACACCAATCTCAAGATTGAAGACCTTGGCGACGAAGTTGGACTGTCGCGCGTGCAGCTATACCGTAAGGTGAAAGCCCTTACGGGCATGACTCCCGTTGAAATACTGCGCGAGACACGACTCAAACGAGCCATGCAACTGCTCAAGACCACCGACAAGACAGTATCCGAAATTGCCAACGAAGTAGGATTTGCCACTCCAGGCTATTTTTCGTCATGTTTTAAAAAACAATATGACAAGTATCCAACGGATGTAAGAGAGGAAATGAAGGTTTAGTTTACATAACTAAATAAAATAATTGGCACAACAGAACAAAAAACTCAACATTTTTGACTATCCCGTCAACGATTGTTGCATGTAACATGAGTGATATTTTGTGAACGATTCATGAAATGTCACTTATTTTTTATCCTATAACTTTGCAACCGTTAAAAGACGCAAACTTAAACCAAAAACAAAAAACGTATATCTTATGAAAAAAGCAAAAGTAGCTTTAGTAAGTATGCTCATGCTCGCCGGATCTGGCGTATACGCACAGACCAACGGCATTGGCGGAACGGTGACCGACAACACTGGTGAACCTATCATCGGTGCTTCGGTGAAGGTGAAAGGAGCCAACAACATGGGCACTGTTACCGACATTGACGGTAACTTCAAACTCAATGTAAAACCCGGCGAAACCCTTATCATCTCTTATATAGGATGTAAGGACCAGGAAGTAAAGGCTGGCGAAAATCTCAAAATTGTACTTCAAGACAACTCAGAGGTATTGGGCGAGGTCGTTGTGACTGGTTATCAAGTGCAGCGCAAGGCCGACCTGACTGGTTCGGTGTCGGTAGTGAGCGCCAAAGACCTCAAATCGTCTGCCGATACCGACCCTATGCGCTCTTTGCAAGGCAAGGTGCCAGGCATGACTATCACTACCGACGGCTCGCCTATTGGCACGGGTACGGTTCGTATACGTGGTATTGGTTCGTTCAACTCATCACAAGATCCACTCTTCGTTATTGACGGTGTGCCTACAACAACAGCCCTCAATTCGCTCAACATGAACGACATCGAGAGTATGCAGGTGCTCAAGGATGCGGCTTCGGCATCTATATATGGTTCGCGTGCTGCCAATGGTGTCATCATCATCACCACTAAGCGTGGCAAGAAGGGTAGCAAGCTGAACGTTGATTTCTCAACAAATCTTACGGCTCAGTTCTACAACTCGCAGTCTATGATGAAGCTCTGCAACACATCTGAGTATGCCACAGCAATGGCTCAGGCTGCCCTCAACGACGGCATCGACCCTGTGGCTTATGCCCGTAACTATGGTCTCGACTTCAATGCATCCAGCGGACGCACTATCAAGGCATACGACCCAGCCACCAATAGCTACAAGACATACACCGTCAATGGTGCATACGATGGCTACATCAATGCCAAGAAGACGATGAGACTGTCCGATACTGACTGGCTCGACGAGATATCACGCACTGGATTCATGCAGAGCTACGACCTTTCTCTTTCTGGAGCTACTGATAAGTTCACGGGTCTCTTCTCTGCTGGATACAAGAAGAACGACGGTATATTGAAGTATTCAAACTTCGAGAACTTCTCAGCCCGATTCAACTCTACATACAATGTCAACAAGATAGTAAGTGTTGGCGAGAATGCTACAGTCACTTATTCAAAGCAGGTGGACTGCGCACCAATGGAGAATGCGCTAAAGATGTCGCCTACAGTTCCTGTATATGAAGAGGACGGCACCACATTTGGCGGACCAGTAGGTGGCATGAGCGACCGTCAGAACCCTCTGCGCGAAATGTATATGAACCGCGACAACGCCCTAAAGATATGGCGTATCTTTGGCAATGCCTATGTTGACGTGAAACCACTGAAGGGACTTGTGCTCCGTTCTAACTTTGGTCTTGACTACTATCACTCGTTCATTCACTCAATGAACCACACATTCAAGTCGGACATCGTCAACAATGACATTCCAAGCACAACGCTCTCTGCCCACGACGACGTTCGCTGGACATGGAGTAACACTGCCAACTACAACTTCAAGATAGCACGCGACCACGACTTTACGGTGCTCGCTGGTATGGAGTTGCACAAGCAGACTGTAGAGGATATGGGATCTTACGCACAGACATTCGTAATTGAAGACAAGGACTATATGTGGCCAGATGCCGCAACAGGTATTGAGAGAGCAACAGGTATTGGTTCTGGATACACATTGGCATCATTCTTCGGAAAGGTTGACTACAACTGGCAAGACCTCGTTCTCGCATCATTCACCATACGTCGTGACGGTAGCTCACGTTTTGGCAAGAACAACCGTTATGGTAACTTCCCCGCTGCTACACTTGGCTATCGTCTTTCGAAGAACCTCAAGGCATCATGGATAGACGATCTTAAGATTCGTGCATCATGGGGTAAGACTGGTAACCAGGAGATTTCGAACACAGCCCGCTACGGACTCTATGTCGCTGACTACGGTTTAGACCGTGTAACATCTACCGCTTACGACCTTTATCGTCAAAGCACTGGCATCTTCCCATCTGGATTCCGCGCTACACAGACTGGCAACGACAACCTGAAGTGGGAGACTACAATACAGTATAACGTAGGTGCCGACTTCTCACTATTCAACCAGGAACTCTATGGAGCTGTCGACGCATATATCAAGGATGTCAAGGACATGCTCATCTCGCCGGCTTTCCTTGGCGCAGTGGGTGAGGGCGGCTCAACCTGGTCGAATGGTCCGTCGCTCCGCAACGTGGGTATGGAGGCAAACGTAGGCTATCGCCACACCACAAAGTACGGTCTGCGTTACGACGTATCTGCCAATTTCGACTTCTTCCGCAACAAGGTTACATACCTACCTTCTACAACCACCGGCTCGTATGCACACACAATGAAGGAGAACCTTGTGCAGTCAAAGCAGCCTTATGGCTCTATCGTGGGCTACGTGGTTGAAGGACTATATCAGAGCAAAGAGGAAGCGAAGGCTTCCGGACAGCCTAACGCACGTGTGGGCGGACTCAAATATGCCGACCTCGACGACAGCGGCACTATCGATGCCAACGACCAGACTTGGATTTTCAATCCGGTACCCGACTTCAACTGGGGTCTGAACGTACAGCTCGGCTACAAGAACTTCGACCTTTCGATGTTCTTCCAGGGAGTCTGCGGTGTGGATGTATATAACAACCAGAAATTCCAGACCGACTTCTGGAGCATCACCGATGCCGGAAGCAACAAGGGCAACCGCATGCTTGGAGCATGGACCAAAGACAATACATCGTCTTCTATCCCTGCTCTTACCACAAACAATACTGGCGACGAGGGACGTGCATCGTCATACTTCGTAGAGCATGGCAACTGGATGAAGCTGCGCACGCTTCAGATTGGCTACAACTTCGCTGACTCGCTCTTGAAGAAACTGCACATGACATCGGCTCGTGTATATGTTTCAGGTCAGAATCTATTCACATTAAAGAGCAACAGCTTCACCATCTCCGACCCTGAGAACCCCAACTGGGCTTATCCTCACTCTTCGTCAGTGTCGTTCGGACTGCAGGTTAGCTTCTAATATAAGTTGGAGACATATATATAATTGGTGTATATAACAAGAAATCCAAACAATTTAAAGAATACAAACAATGAAAAATCTATATAAATACATATTCGCAGCGATGCTGACACTTACCACAGCAACATCATGCAGCGACTTCCTCGATGAGTCACCGAAGGGTGTCATCGATGAGGACAAGGCTTTCAGCCGACCCGATGAAATGGTGACTTCAGCATACGCCATGCTCGGCGACTGCTGGTATTCTTATCCGTTCAACCTCTGGCCCTATGGCGACTTGTCGTCAGACGATTGCTTGAAGGGCGGTTCGGGTACCACCGACACTGGCTATCATCCCATGGAGATATGGTCTACAATGACTTCCACGCCAGGCGAATTTGACGAACTCTGGTATCGCCTTTATTGTGCTGTGAGCCGTTGCAACCGCGCATTGCTCTCGCTTGAGCAGTATGGCAACACCAAACTGGGCGAAGAGACATGCAAGCAGCGCATAGCTGAAGTGAAGTTCCTCCGCGCACACTTCTACTTCAAGCTCATCACCATGTTCCGCCAGGTGCCTTGGATAGACGAGAACGTCACTAAGAACAAACTTCAGGAGCAGACTCGCAACGACGAGTTTACATACGAGCAGCTGTTCGATAAGATTATAGCCGACTTTAAGGAGGCCTACGACGTGCTGCCAGAAGTACAGAAAGACAAGAACCGCGCCAACAAGATCGCTGCTGCATCGTATCTCGCCAAGTGCTATCTCACCCTCGCATACGGCGACGGCTACGAGGCCACCAACGGCTACGACCATATCAATAAGGAATATATGCAGAAGGTGGTGGAATATACTAATGTGGTGAAGAACTCGCCCAACTATGGCTATCTTGAAGACTATGGCGACATCTTCCTTCCCGAAGAGAAGAACAGCAAGGAGAGCATCTTCGCCGTACAGACATCTGACTACAAGAACGACAACACAACATTCGGTCGTGCCAACTGGAGCAATGTGCTTAATGGTGTATGGGGTATGTGGTCATGCGGATGGGATTTCCACAAACCGTCACAGGACCTTGTGAGTGCATTCAAGACAAAGAATGGTCTGCCTGAATTTGATGACTACAACAAGACCATCGACTATCCGGTTAACGGCAAGCCGAATGCTCAGAAGTGGGATCCACGCCTCTTCCATACCGTGGGCATGCCGACATTCCCATACAAGTATGAAGAAGAATACACCCTCACTAAGGCTAATAGCCGCACACCTAACACTTACGGCTACTACTGCTCGATGAAGGAAGTGCCGCAGCGCTCTAAGGGCGAGACCTACAACGGATCATGGCAGGCTTTCGCAATGAACGACTACGTGTTCCGCTACACCGACGTGATGCTTATGCGTGCTGAGGCTCTCATCGAAACTGACAACCTCGCCGAGGCTCGCTCTATCATCAACGACATCCGCCAGCGTGCCAAGAACTCAGTAGACAAGCACATCGCATACGCAGAGAATCAGTGCGACATAGCACTCTACCCCGAGTCTTACTTCCAGAACAAGGAGACTGCACGTAAGTGTCTGCGCTGGGAGCGCCGACTGGAACTCGCTATGGAGAACGGACGCTACTTCGACCTACGCCGTTGGGGCATTGCTTCCAAGACGCTCAATGCTTACTTCGCCAATGAGCAGAAGGATGTGTACGACGGACAGACCTACGCCACATATCTGAAGGATGCCCACTACACAGCTGGCAAGAACGAGTTCTATCCGATACCATACAACCAGCTCTACTATGTGCCGGGATTGTACAAACAGAACAAGAACTACTAAATAATCGCTAAGGGTTTTAGTTGTAATTATAATATATAGAAATAAAAAAGTAGCGGAGGTCACTGTGAAGTGAACCTCCGCTACTTTTTTATACTGCGGTTTACAGTCCGAGCTTGTAAACCTTCATGTTCTTCACCTCAGCCTTGCCACCCTCGGTGATATCTTTTTCCTCCACAAATTGTGTATGACGATGAAGAAAACGAAAATTATGCAGCATTGATAATAAGAAAAGACAACCCTAACTTTATGGAATTGGTGTCAGAATTTACCGATACGATAAATCTACTTAATGGGAAACCAGACTAAATAGTCAACAAAAACAACATATAACAACAAGAACAACATTATTTTGTTTTGTATTGCGCTCAATTTGCACTATCTTTGCATATAATATAGCATAACATAAAAAAGATTTAAACAGATAACAACATGCAAGAAACAAGACAAAATCGTATAGCACGACTCCTGCAGAAGGAGCTGAGCCTTATATTCCAGTCGCAGACACGTGCCATGCACGGCATTATGGTGAGCGTGACACGCTGCCGTGTGTCGCCCGACCTCAGCATCTGCACAGCCTATCTCAGCATTTTCCCTTCGGAAAAAGCCGAGGAACTTATCAAGAACGTTACAGCCAACGAGAAGACAATACGCTACGAACTGGGCACTCGCGTACGCAACCAGCTGCGCATCATCCCCGAACTCAGATTCTTCATCGACGACTCGCTCGACTACATCGAACGCATTGACGAACTGCTGAAAAAATGAATTTCCCGTTCTTTATAGCACGACGCTATGTCTTCTCGAAGAAGTCGACTAACGCCATTAACGTCATTTCAGCCATTTCGGTGGTAGGCGTGGCTGTGGGCACCATGGCACTGGTGATTGTGCTGAGCGTGTTCAACGGATTCCACGACCTCGTGGCGTCGTTCTTCACCAACTTCGACCCACAGATTGAACTTGTGCCGACACAAGGCAAGACGGCTCCTGCCGACGACCCATTGCTCGACCAGATACGCAAGATGCCCGAAGTGGGTGTACACACCGACGTGCTTGAGGACCAGGGTCTGGCTGTATATGGCGACCGTCAGCAGATGGTGACCGTCATGGGAGTGGACGACAACTTCACCCAACTCACCAATATTGGCGACATCCTGTATGGCGACGGTGAGTTCTCATTGCAGGCAGCCAATCTGTTCTATGCCATTCCGGGCATCCGACTGGCGCAGGACATGGGACTGGGCGCACGCTTCGAGGGCTATCTGAAGCTGTACGCTCCTGTACGTCGCGGACAGATTACCGAGCTTGCCGACCCATCTGAAGGCTTTGTGGTCGACTCGCTCATATCGCCGGGCGTCGTATTTGCCGTCAACCAAGCCAAATACGACCGCGACCGTGTGATATGCTCCATAGGCTTCGCACGCCGACTGTTCGACCAGGACGGCATGCTCTCGTCGCTACAGATACGACTGAAGCCGGGCAGCGACCTCGGGGCTGTGAAGAAACAGATGCGCGAGATAGTAGGCTCGAAGTATAGGGTGCTCGACCGTTTCGAACAGCAGTCGGACACGTTCAACATCATGCAGATTGAGAAGGTGCTGGCATACGTATTCCTGACGTTCATACTTATGGTGGCATGCTTCAACATCATATCGTCGCTCTCAATGCTCATCATCGACAAGAAGGCCGACGCTGCCACTCTGCGCAACCTCGGTGCTACCGACAAGCAGATACGCAGCATATTCCTCTTCGAAGGACGCATCATATCAGCCATCGGTGCCGTCGTGGGCATATTGCTCGGACTGCTGCTCTGCTGGCTGCAGCAAGAGTTCGGATTGGTACACATGGGCGACTCGGCTGGCTCGTTCGTAGTCAACGCCTACCCAGTGAGCGTCCATTACGACGACGTGGCGATAGTGTTTGTCACGGTGCTGCTCATAGGTTGGGCTGCAGCGTGGATTCCTACACGCAAGCTTAAAGTTTAAAACAAAAAAAAACGGGGCAGCTCTACAGCTGTCCCGCTTCTACTTGACGCACAATGCGCTCGGTATATTTATCGACGCCTTCTGCGTCATATTTTTTTGTCAGCGACGCACCGAACAACGAGGCGAACGCCTGATAGAAACCAGCCCTAATAGGACCGAGAAACGCCTGTATCAGTTGATACGACGACGAATTGCACTCGCGGTACACCAGTTTTATCAACAACTTGCCCTGCGAATACGTCAGCTTCTTCATGCGCGGTGTATACTCCTTGCGTATACTCTTCTCCACACGTTGCATGTGTTCGTCCTTAGCCTTCTTGTTGGGCAGTGTCTGCAGAAACTCGTAGGTCTCAATGATTATCGAGTTCACCTCCTTGGCTATAGGCAACACCTTCTTGATGTTTGCCACAAGACGGTTGTAAGCCTGCCGCTGACGCTCGTCAGTGAACACGGGTTGCGGATAGACATACAGCGTGTTCAGTTCGACATACTGTATGCTGTCGCCATCGTGCAGCACCTTGCCCACCTTAACCATAGGCACCAGGGTAGGCGTATTCAAATCCACCTCGCGATCCTCGGGGTTGACACGGCGGCTGCCGTTGTTCTGCGCACGTGCTGACATGGCGCAGAACGCAAGCAACACGACCAACAATATTATGTTGCGATTGCTTCTCTTCATTTTTTCCTATTACTTTTCCGAATACAATATCTGCACCATTGTCTGTCCTACAGCCTTGAGTGTGGCGCGGTCGATGTGCTCCATAGTGTCGTTGATGGTGTGCCATGTGGGGCCGAACGAGCTCTGCTGGCAGTCGGGATAGAACGGTATGATGTCGATGCAGGCTATTCCAGCCTTCTCGTTGACGGGCACGTGGTCGTCGGTTATCATGCCGCCTTCCTGCATGGGGAAGTACGAGCCGTAGCCTATCTGCGACGCTGTGCGCCACACCTTATTTACAATCTCTGAAGCATACTGCTTCGACACAGACTCCTGATAGAATCGTGCTCCCTCGCCGCCTACCATGTCGAGCAGCACACCGTATCGTGCCTCATAGCCCTGGGGCTGATGTTCTGCCCAATACTGAGCGCCGAGTGCCCATGAGTCTTGCGAGTCGGGGGCTGAGGACCACTGCGGCACGCCGTAGTCTTCGGCATCGAAGCACACGAAGTCGACACCTACGTTGAGTGTAGAGTCGTTGCTTATGACGCGCGCCAGCTCCAACATCACTGCCACACCGCTCGCTCCGTCGTTGGCACCCATAACGGGCTTGCGCCAATTGGTTGAGTCGGGGTCGTTGTCAGCCCACGGACGGCAATCCCAATGGGCGCACAGCAATATGCGTGTGGTCTGTTCGGGGCGGAAGCGTGCCCATATATTGCGCGAACGGAGCATAGTGCCGTCCCAAGCCTTGAGCTCGGCATCCTGCGTCTCCACCTTCATTCCGTAGCCTGCAAACTGCTTCATTATCCATTCGCCACACTTGTCGTGTGCCTCAGTGTTCATCAAGCGCGGACCGAAGCTGCACTGCTTGGCACAGAAGGCATAAGCCGAGTCGGCATTGAATGTCGGACCTACAAGAGCAACGGTGTCAGGCTCAGTAGCCGACTTGCGCGAACTCTTGCACGACATGCACGAGCATGCCATTGCCACCACAAGAAATGCGAATAATATAGAGAATATCGATTTCATAATTAAAATTCAAAAACTCAAAAATTGAAGAACTCAAAATTCCAAATTGAATAATTCCTAATTCCAAATTGAATAATTCCAAATCGGCGAAGCCGACCAATTCAAAACTCAAAACTCAAAATTCCTAATTCTTCTTCGCTTCATACGCCAAGGCGTACATACGTATCTGCTTCACCATAGCCAGCAATCCGTTGGAACGTGTCGGCGACAGATGGTCTTTGAGTCCGATGCGGTCGATGAAGTAGAGGTCGGCATCGAGAATCTCGCGCGGAGTGTGTCCGCTTATAACCTGAATAAGCAGGGCGATGATTCCCTTCACGATGAGGGCGTCGCTGTCGGCAGTGAACACCAGACGACCGTCGTCGGTCATGTCGCACTGCACCCACACACGGCTCTGACAACCGTCTATAAGGTTCTGTTCGGTTTTATACTTAGCGTCGAGCGGCTCCAGTTCGCCACCCAGGTCAATCAGCAACTGGTATTTGTCCATCCAGTCGGTGAAGTCTTGAAACTGCTCAATGACTTCGTCTTGTATTTCGTTTATGCTCATTTTTTCTTATTCAACCACAACAATCTTAAACAATTTATCACTCGGGCGAATCTTGCCCGGCACACGGAACGACACGTGCTGTCCCTTCTGTGCAGTCTGTACGGGATTGAGGTCGTAGCGTATTTCGTCCACATCGACATACATCACGCCAGTAGTAGGACCCGTGATGAGCAGCTTGTCGCCCACGCTGAACTCAGCAGCTTCGCATGTGAACTCAGCAACACCAAGCTTAGAGAAGTACTTCACGCCACGACCAACATACACCTTCTTCTCCGTAGCGTTCGAACCATAGTTGCTGTTCCACTCGCCCAGAGTCTGACCCTGATAGTAGCCGTCCCAGAATCCGCGGTTGAACACAGTGGCAAGGCGCTTGTCCCATTCGTCCTTCTTCTCCTCGGTGAAGTCGCCATCGAGCACAGCCTGAATCGCCTCCTTGTAGCAGCGCACCACATTATATACATATTCAGCACCACGTGCACGACCCTCAATCTTGAACACACGCACACCCGAACGCATCATGCGGTCGATGAAGCGGATGGTCTTAAGGTCCTTAGGCGACATGATGTACTTGTTGTCCACCTCAAGCTGAGTGCCCGTCTCGTTGTCGGTGACGGTGTACGAGCGGCGGCATATCTGCATGCACTCGCCACGGTTGGCAGAGCGTCCGGTGTTCATAAGGCTCATATAGCACTTTCCGCTCACAGCCATACACAAAGCTCCATGGCAGAACATCTCAATGCGCACCAACTCACCGTTGGGTCCGCAAATGTGCTGCTTCTCAATCTGCTCGAAGATATAAGCCACCTGGTCCATGTTCAGCTCACGCGCCAGCACCACCACGTCGGCAAACTGGGCGTAGAACTTCAGAGCCTCAGCATTGCTGATGTTGAGCTGAGTAGACAGATGCACCTCCTGACCAATCTCACGACAGTATGACATTACAGCCACGTCCGACGCAATGACAGCCGAAATCTGAGCCTTCTTGGCAGCATCGATTATCTGGTGCATCAGCTCCACATCCTCATCGTAGATGATGGTGTTGACGGTCAGATAGCTCTTCATGCCGTGCTCGGCACAGATAGCAGCAATGTCGTGCAGATCGTCTATGGTGAAATGGTTGGCAGAGTGTGAACGCATGTTCAACTGCTCCACACCGAAATAGATACTGTCGGCACCAGCCTGTATGGCTGCCATAAGACTCTCACGTGAGCCTACGGGCGCCATTATCTCGTAGTCTTTTATTGTTGTATTATCCATATTGGTGCAAAATTACTGATTTATAATTGTAAAACCACAAAAAATAAATAGAAAATAGCTATCTTTAATATTTACAATGTTTTGCACATTGTGAGTTTTTATGTAAATTTGCTACGTTAAACTAATCAACTATACATAAATAGACCAAGAACAAGAATTATGAAAATCAAAAGCTTAATCGTACTTTTGGCAATATGCCTCTCTGCCTGCACCGGAAGCAAGTATGCCGGTGTGCCTAATCAGTATCAGGAATTGATCAGCCAGACCATGCAGACGGCGGGCAGCAATGCCAAAGAACTGAAGAAAGCATTGAAGCAGGCTCCTACCACACAGAGGGAGGCTATGGCTTTCCTTATCGCTTATATGCCCGAAAGGGATGCCAAGGCTCTGACTGCCAATTTCCTGTTGGAGAATGTGGATTATGCATATAAGGCACGAGCTGAGTTCCCCTGGGCTAAAGAGGTGCCCAACGACATCTTCCTCAACGACGTGGTGGCTTATGTCAATCTGAACGAGAAGCGCGAAAACTGGCGCAAGGATTTCTATGAACGCTTCAAGAAATACGTAGCCAACTGCAAGACAATGCGCGAAGCTATCGACTCTGTCAACAAGAATGTACGCGACGAACTGCTGGTCGACTATAACACTAAGCGTGAGAAACCCGACCAGGCTCCTTACGAGTCGATGCGTCAGCACATGGCTTCATGTTCGGGTCTGTCGATATTGCTCACCGATGCGTTCCGTGCTGTGGGCATCCCCTCACGTGTGGCTGGCACTCCGGCGTGGTACGACGACCGTGGCAACCACAACTGGAACGAAGTGTGGATTGACGGCAAATGGCGATTCACTGAGTATTATCCTTCGGAAGACTTGGACAAGTCGTGGTTCCTGACCGATGCCGGCAAGGCCATCAAGGAAGACCTGCGCAAGGCTATATACGCAGCGTCGTTCAAGCCTACGGGGTCTTACTTCCCCTTGGTATGGGATAAGGACATCCGTTATGTACATGCCGAGAACGTTACCGACCGCTATACAAGCCTTTACAGAGCGCAGCTATCAGCCACTCCTGCCGATGAGCATCACGTCGACCTGAGAGTGATGGTGTTCAAGGACAAGGATCATGCCGAGAATTCGGGCGACCGTGTAGCCACCAATCTGGACGTATTCAAGGGCGAAGAGAAATTGTTCGGCGGTCGCAGCACAGGCGCTACGCAAGACATGAACGACGTACTCACATTCAAGGTTGAGAAGAACCAGTCGTACACAGTAAAGTTCATGAACGGCAAGGGCGAACTTGAAAGCCAAAGCGTAGAAGTGGGCGACCAAACCACAACCTTGAAATTGTATATGAAGTAAAAAAAATATTTATTCAACTATAAATACTATCTTTATGGAAAAAACATTGATTTTATTAAAGCCGTGTACAGTACAGCGCCGCCTCATCGGCGAAGTTATCAACCGCATTGAGCGCAAGGGTCTGCGCATCGTTGGCTTGAAGATGATGCAGCTCGACGACGCTATCCTCAACGAGCACTATGCCCACCTCGTTGACCGTCCCTTCTTCCCGTGGCTCACAGCCTCGATGAAGTCGGCTCCCGTCATCGCCATGTGTGTTGAGGGCAACAGCGCCGTTACCGTAGTGCGCAACATCGTAGGTGCCACCAACGGACGCAAGGCAGCTCCCGGCACTATCCGTGGCGACCTCTCAATGAGCGGTCAGGAGAACATCATCCACGCTTCAGACTCTATCGAGACAGCCGAAATCGAGATGAAGCGCTTCTTCCGCGAAGGCGAGATATTCGAATATCCCGACCCATTGCACGACTACTTCTACGCTCCCGACGGAGATTAGGGAGCGGAGCTCCCCAATTGAGGTTATGCCCAAAATTCATGAGTAATTCATGGTAATTCGTGACTATTAAAAAAGAAAGGTCATGAATGTCCACGAATTACTCATTTTTTTTAGTTACAAACATTCATGGTAATTCATGCTGATTCGTGACTGAAAAGTTTATTATAAGGCAGTTTATCACGCATTGAAAACTTGTTATTTGGGTAAAAAAGTGTATCTTTGCACAAAAGTCCCTTGGAAAAGTGACACAAACACACAAAAAGTCCCTTGAAAAAGTGGCACGAATAAGCAAAAAGTCCCTTGGAAAAGTGACACATACAAAAGTAAATCACTCCTAAACAACTGATAGTCATGCTTAAACGTAAGATTGAAGAAGAACTCATTGCGTGGAAGAACGATTCTAATCGCAAGCCTCTCGTAATAAAAGGCTGCCGACAATGTGGCAAAACATTCATAGTACAGAAGTTTGCAGAAGAGAATTATGCAAATGTTGTATACCTCAACTTTATGCAAGACTCTGATTATGCTCTTGCCTTTGAAGGGTCAAAAAGGGTTGACGACATTGTCATGAATCTATCAGCCATGATACCACAAAGTCAGTTTGTAGCCAACGAAACATGTATAATAATAGACGAGATACAAGAATGTCCTGCTGCACGTACCGCCTTGAAATTCTTCAAGATGGACGGTCGCTACGACATTATTGCCACAGGATCATTGCTTGGAGTAAAAGGATATGGCGAAAGACGAAACAGTAGTGGCAACAAAAGTTCAAAAACGTCAATCCCCGTTGGCTACGAAACCATTATTGATATGTATCCTCTTGACTTTGAAGAGTTTCTTTGGGCAAATGGGATAAGCGAAGCTATAATTGGCAAACTAACAGAATGCCTTGACAGCATTCAGCCCGTACCCGAAGCTATTCATCAGAAAATGCGTCAACTCATACTGCAATACACCGTTGTAGGTGGTATGCCATCTGTAGTAAACACATTTGTCAATACCCACAACATGGGCAGAGTTCTTGCCGAACAACGAGGAATAGTTGCTGAATATGAAGAAGATATGGTGAAGTATGCCTCTGATACTGACAAACCACGCATACGCGAATGTTTTGAATCAATACCACGTCAACTGAGCAAGGAATACAAGAAATTTCAGTACTCTACTATCCGCAAAGGTGCTAAAGCTTCACAATATACTGGCAGCATACAATGGATTGAGGATGCAGGAATTATAACCCGATGTCGAAATCTCACTATTACCGAACTACCACTCAACGGAAATGCCATCGACGACTGTTTTAAGATATATATGGCAGACACAGGATTGTTTGTATCTATGCTTGACGATGGTACGCAGTTTGATATTATGCAAGGCAACCTGCATGCCTACAAGGGAGCCATATTCGAGAATCTTGTGGCTGATATCTTCACCAAAATGAAACGCCGATTGTACTATTTCCGTAAGGATTCGGGATTGGAGGTAGACTTTGTCACAAGATACAAAGGCGAATGCGTACTTGTGGAAGTGAAGGCTAAAGACGGAAACATCAAAAGCTCAAAGACTATACTCTCACACCCCGAGAAATACCACGTCAACCATGCCATTAAACTTGGCGACCTTAACGTAGGCAGCAGCGGACAATTCCTTACGCTACCTCTATATATGACATTCTTGCTACGACAATTATAAAACGTAAAAAGGCAATAGACCGGTTTCCTTGATTGGAACCGGTCTTTTTTTTGCTATTATAGCATAAAAGTCTTACCTTTGCATAAAATATACGCATAAAAACAATAATAAATACAACTATGAGCAAAGTTATCATCAACAGCTATCATGAGTTTGCCGCGTTGCTCGGCAAGAACATCGGAGTATCCGACTATGTAGAACTTTCGCAGGAGCGCATCAACATGTTTGCCGATGCCACACTCGACCATCAGTGGATTCACGTTGACACCGAGCGTGCCGCAGTAGAAAGCCCGTTCAAGTCGACCATCGCTCACGGCTATCTCACACTCTCTATGCTGCCCTATCTGTGGAACCAGATTATCGAGGTGAAGAACCTCAAGATGATGGTCAACTACGGTATGGACAAGATGAAGTTCGGTCAGGCTGTCAAGTCGGGCGAGCACGTACGCCTTGTTGCCGACCTCTACTCTATCGAGAACCTGCGCGGCATTGCCAAGGTACAGATCAAGTTTGCCATCGAAATTCAGGAGTCGCCCAAGAAGGCTCTCACCGGCATCGCAACATTCCTCTACTACTTCGAGTAAGTGCCTTCTACAATCCAATCGAGAAAGGTACTAAATGAAGATAGGTAATATAGAGTTCGGGCCACGCCCGCTGTTTCTTGCACCGATGGAGGACGTCACCGACATAGGCTTCCGCCATCTGTGCAAGCGCTTCGGCGCATCAATGGTATACACCGAGTTTGTCAGTGCCGAGGCACTGGTGCGCTCGGTCAACGCCACTCTGCGCAAACTGCACATCAGCGACGAGGAGCGACCCGTAGGCATTCAGATATACGGACGCGACGTGGAGTCGATGGTTGAGGCGGCTCGCATCGTCGAAGAGGTGCACCCCGACGTCATCGACATCAACTTCGGCTGCCCCGTGAAGAAGGTGGCAGGCAAAGGAGCCGGCGCCGGAATGCTGCAAAACATACCGCTGCTGCTCGACATTACACGCAACGTGGTGAAGACAGTCAACACGCCCGTCACCGTGAAGACGCGTCTGGGATGGAACTCCGACAATCTGGTCATCACCGACCTGGCTGAAGCACTGCAAGACTGCGGCATCCAGGCTCTGACCATACACGGACGCACACGGGCACAGATGTACACGGGCGATGCCGACTGGACGCTGATAGGCGAGGTGAAGCGCAACCCGCGCATACACATCCCCATCATCGGCAACGGCGACATCTGCACTCCCGAGCAGGCACGCGACGCCTTCGACCGCTATGGCGTTGATGCCGTGATGGTAGGACGCGCCACCTTCGGCCGCCCATGGATATTCAAGGAGATGCGCGACCTGCTCGACGGCCGTCCCGAAGACACGTCGCTCACCTTCGACCGCAAGCTCGACATCTTGCTCGAACAGCTGCGCATCAACGTTGAGCGCATCGACGAGTACCGCGGCATTCTGCACACACGCCGCCATATTGCTGCCTCGCCCATATTCAAGGGCATCCCCGACTTCCGCCAGACCCGCATAGCTATGCTGCGAGCCACAACGGTAGAGGAACTGACTGGAATAATGGAAGAAGTAAGAGAGAAGCTGAATGCTCACTAATTAATCACAAACATTCATGGATAATTCATGACTATTCGTGACTATACATGATAATTCGTGACTATAAAGAAAGTTGTGTGCTGATGCAAATATCGTACAGGCAGTAAAAAAGTGTTACAAACGAAAAATTGATTCTGGAGATTTCAAACGCAGATTTTATCGGTTTTTGAAGGGTCAGAAACACTCCTACTCGCCATTAGTAGCTTCTTTGCATTGCAAAAGGGCTACATTTTAAGAGTAAATGTACTACAGTTGCAGTGCAAAACGACTACAGTTGGAAGGTAAAAGAGGGTGTGTCATAATTGACTATGGTCATTTATGGTGCACCCTCCTTTTGTATATCGTTTAGCGAGAGC